>NZ_LQOX01000001.1 GCF_002102175.1 Mycobacterium gastri
CATCACTGGCAAACGGGTGGTCCCATGACCGTGGCTAAACCCTGCTCAAACCGGTCCCATCACGGTGGCGGTCGACACCGCATTATTGGCAAGCATTATCGGCAGGCGGGATGCCGGACCCCGATGGCATCGTGAGCGGAGTCGTCTGTCGTCGTCCACACCCCGCGCGGGTTGGGTGATCGCCACCAAGGCCGCTTTGGTGAGGCGGACGGCTCGGGCCAGGGCGCTCAGAGACGTTTCAAGCGTGATAGGGACCTGAGCTAGAGGTGAATTGACCACCGAAACGGGGGTGCCTACGCTACCGACAACTCGGGAGGCTGTTGATATATGTCGACACCCAAATGTCGGCGGCGCGAGTGCCCGCCAAGGACGCGAGTCACCCGTCGGACCTCTTTCCGACGTGGATGAAGGTGGCACGACCGCGGTGGTGATGGTGGCGATGCGATGCAGCTGCGGTATATAAGCATCCCGCTTCTGATCGGTGAAACAGGTGGCGATCCGTGGGCCATCAATCAGAGCCTGCAAGCGGGTCGGCCGGCGCAAATCTCCGATTTGGCGGCAGCATTTCATGCCGCGGGCCGGTGTACCGCCGAGTCCAACGCCGCCTTCGAGGAAGCGCGTAGCCGCTTTGAGGCGTCATGGAACCGGGAGAATGGCGAGCACCCGATCAACGACTCTGCCGAAGTGCAGCGCGTCACCAAATCGCTGACCGCGCAGTCGGTGCGATTGCCCAAGATTGGTGTCGATCTAGAAGGCATCGCCGCGGCGTTGGCCGAGGCGCAACGCGGTGCGGGTACTCAGGTCGCGGCGCTGGAGGCCGAGTTGCAGCAGATCGACGACGAAATCGGCCAAGCATTGCAACTGGAAAAGACCGTCGCTCTGACCGCTGCGGAGAGATCGGCGGTCGACGCGCTCATCGACGCTCTTGAGCAACAAGCAATCGACGACACCAGAACTGCCCTGGACCGCCTGCAGTCCATCCGTAACGGTTACTCCGATTATCTGCAGCGGGCGCTGAACAATCTGCGTGCCGACGGGTATGACCCGGCGGCTGTCCAGGGGTTGGACGCCCCCCAATCGCCGGCCAAACCCGAAGATCCGGTACAGATTCCGCCTCCGGACACAAAGTCCGAAGATGTCAAGAGGTGGTGGGATTCACTCAGCCAACAGCAGAAGGACCAGCTGGTCGCCCAACACCCTCCGGAGCTGGGCAACCTCAACGGCATCAACGCCATCGTCCGAGACAAGGTCAATCAGGCGGTCATGACCGACGACATCGACAGGATCGAGAACATCGCCAGTCAGCATGGCGTGTCGGCCGCGGATGTCCTGGAAAATCCTGGCCGGTACGGTCTTTCGGCAAGCGATGTCACTCGGTACCAAAACGCCACGAAAGCACGCGATGGGCTGAACTACGACAAAGGGCCGGAAGGGCCTAACCAAAGGCCTGTCATGCTGTGGGCATATGACCCGTTGGCGTTCAATGGCTGGGGTAGAGCGGCAATCGCGATCGGGAATCCGGACTACGTACGCAACACCGCGGTCATCGTTCCCGGCACCGGCAGTAGCGTCGCGCAGGGGTGGATGTCCGGGCACCAAGACGCCATCAACCTTTACGACCAATCCTTGGCGGCAGACCCCGAACATCACTACACGTCAGTGATCGCTTGGATGGGATATGAGGCGCCCCATGGTTTTTCCGAGTTGCGAGTGAGCGAGCCCGGTCGGGCGCGGGCCGGCGGTGACTTGCTGGCCGCAGATGTCAACGGCCTTTGGGTAACCCATAACAGCCTTACGCCCCAGCACGTCACCGTCATCGGGCATTCTTACGGGTCGACAACTGTTGCGGACGCTTTCGCCCATGGCAATATGCATGCCAACGATGCAATCCTGATCGGTTGTCCCGGAACGGATCTGGCTCGCAGCGCCGCTGATTTTCACCTCGACGGCGGACACGTCTATGTTGGCGCGGCCGCCACCGACCCTGTCAGCTGGATCGGGCAGGGCAGTGGCATGCCCGAAGAATGGCTCAAATTTCGGCTGCGCGAACGGGGTTTACCCATTCCCTGGGATGCCGGTCTAGGACGTGATCCGGCGGGTGACGGCTACGGGTCGATTCGCTTCCACGCTGAGGTCACCGGATCTGCGGATATGGACAGGCACGACCACTCGCACTATTACGACATGGGCAGCGAAGCGCTGCGCGCCATGACCGACATCGCTAGCGGCCACTCCGACCGCCTGGCTACCGACGGACTCCTCGCCGACGGTCGGCGTCAGCCACACATCGGACCGTTCCGGATACCCGGCATACCTGCGTATAACGATCCAGAACGCGACCGTCCACGCGATACGATCCGCGACAACCATGCATATCCCGCGTACGAACGCCCCTGATCTCCGCCGAATAGCCTGGCGGACTGCGGTGTTCATCGCGGTCGTGCTGTCGACTGCCTTGGGAGGGTGCTCGCTGATGTTTCCCCACCGGCATGACAGTGGCCATTCGGCGAACCCGCTATCTGACGAGCAAGCCGAGGCCCAGGTCGTCGACGCGGCCAAACAGATCTCGCAACTTGTCAGCCTGCCGGACGTCTATGGGGGTTTCGCGTTCCAATCATGCAATGACCAAGGGGTTCCGCCTTACCGCGGGGCAGTCGAAATGAGCTTCAGGCTGCCGTTGGACGACAGGAAGGGCTATCCCGCCGAGGTCGACCCGGACGCATTTTTCGATCAGATCGCCGCGACGATGGTCGCGCACGGTTGGGCCGACGGGCCACCACCTGGACTACATCCGAACGGACGAGTCATCAACAGCAACGGCGTCATGGCGATCATGTCCTGGGGGCCGAGCCCCGGGTGGAGCCGCATCCAGCTCTACGGCGAGTGCCGGAATCTGACCGATCATCGTGGTGACGGAAAGACGAGCTGGAAAAAGATCACCGATCAGCTGCATAAGGGTTGACCCACGTGAGCGTGCCACTGACGGATATGCGGGTTTGGATAGCCGGCTGAAAGTCCTCCGCTAAGGCTAGGGCTATACGACCGCACGCCAACGGTTTTGGAGCACGAGATTCCAGCCGCCAATTGTGATCAAGCGGATTGGTCAGCCTATTCTTTCGTCTCGTCGTCAGCAGGCACCACCATGATCCGGCGCGTGGACCTGGTAACCACGGGTGGTTTTCCGTCGTCAGACTTCACCGGAACACTCGGTGGCATCGTCAAGCGGCCCTTGACCGGCTGCCCGTTGGGCACAACCGGCGCCGAAACCCGCTTCTCGACCGGCTTGTCCTTACTACCGCCTTCGCCGCCATGACCCATCGCGCCCGGCGGAACCATCGGCATGCCGGTCGGACCCATCGATGCCGACGTGGGCGCCATCCCACCGCTTGGCGGCACCACCGACTTGGCCGCTGCCCCAGCAGGTGTTGTCGGTGGTGACGACGTCGGCACCGGCGGCGGTCCCAGATAACCCGTCGGGGTTGTGCCGCCACCGCCCCCGCCACCGATGCCCCCGGCACCACTGCCGCCGCCGAGCCCGGATTCTTCGCCGATGCTGTCCACGAGCCGGGCGCCGTCCGCAGACTCCAGCCCCTGCGCGCCGTGGCCTTGCTGAAGCGCGCTCATCAGCGGCTGCATTGCGCCCTGGCCGGCCTGCATCGCCTGCTGTGGAAGCTGGGTGAGTGGCCCCAAGACGCCGCCAACCGCCCCGCCAACGGCACCGGTAATGCCGGACACCACTTGTTGGATCATCTGGGTAGCCCCCTGGGCGCCCGCCTGCGCACCGACGCCTTGGAACTGCTGTGCCGCATTAGCCTCATTGGCCGGGAACTTCCGCGCGGCGTCGGCCGCGTGCGCCCGACGATCCAGATCTTCCTGGGCGCTCGAAGCCACATCGCCGGGAACGCCGAGATTGCCGGAGGCACCCAACGCTGATTGAGCCTGGTCTGCTGGGGCGGGTCCTGGCGGCGGAACGATATTCGGCACGACCTGCGGCGATAACGGCCCGTACAGCGCCTGTTGTAAGGTCTCCGGCGTCACCTTGATCGGGACTCCGCTGGAGTTGGGCGGAATGGCCGGAACTCCCGGAGCCGGGAACGGGAATGGATCCGCAGTCATGTCGTCACCTCAACCTCGTCTGGGCTGACCTGAGGCCGCTCCT
This sequence comes from Mycobacterium gastri, assembly GCF_002102175.1. GTDB lineage: Bacteria > Actinomycetota > Actinomycetes > Mycobacteriales > Mycobacteriaceae > Mycobacterium > Mycobacterium gastri. Next base: position 4,160 of record NZ_LQOX01000001.1, read on the forward strand.
TGGTTGTCTTGCACGCGCCGCTGGGTGCGTCATCATGATTTTGTCACAGCACAACGTGACAGGTATTCACCCCGAGGGGCCGGCGGGGCCTATGCGACAGTATCCAGCGTTACCGGTCCGAAGCCGACAGTCCTGCAACGTCACCCGGGTGCTGGAAGCACGGCCTGGGAATCACCAAAACTCCCTACGCAGCAAAGCCTCCGGAGCCCTCGCGTCGAGCGACTACGGCAAACCACGCCATGTGATAGTTCGCGAGATACTGATGCTCGTCGATCAGCGCATCGATTGCCGACATGAGCATCCAATCCCCAAGGGCCGATAGCTCGTGGTCCGGGTATGCGTTGAGCACCGACTCCTGGATCGCGGTCAGCCGCTCTCGCAGCAATTGGGTTTCGCTTTCCAGGACGCCGGTTTTGCGCACTGCCGGCGCTGCGATGGCTTGCGCTATCCGCGGGAGGCCGTCGCGACGACGCACGGCCTCGACGAGGGTCGGTCCCAGTTCGTCGACTTGAGGCGCTGCGGAGCGCGCTGAGCGATCGCCGCTGAGCAGAGGTGCATCGGGATCCGGCTCGCCAATGTAGGCGTTCGGCTCGTGTGCCGCCGCGGCCACGACGGCTCCCAGCAAGTCGACCACGCTGACATCGCGACGCCGCGCGGTTGGCTCGAGCAGGGTCACGTTGGCAGGCAGTCGAATGTGGGGCGGGATCCACCCCCCTGCAAGATCCGTGACCAGGAGGGTGGTGGTGCCATCCTCGCGCAGTCCGGCCGCCCAGGACAGCCGCGGTTCCTGGCGAGCCACCGCATCGACGAGGCGCTCCAGCCGTTGTTGCTCGGCCGCCCTAGCAGAAACCGCACCGGCGGCCGCTCCGGATGTGGCCGACACTGCCGATGCTGCGGCCATTGTGGTTCCGCTTGCGCCGACCTGCGCACCCGTGGTGGTGCCCGACGCCGTGCGCTCGACCGGAGAAACCAGCGGGCCCCCGGCTGATGGTGACGACGCCGACGGAGCCACCGGCGCACCGGAAACCGGCCCTGCCACAGCCGACGGCGTGGGCCCGGCAGCGACGACGGGTGGGCGGAGGTCGGAGCCATAAGCGGGCAGCGATCCAGCAGGGACGGCCGGGCCACTGCAGGCGTCGCGGGCGCGGACATCGGCGTGCCGGTTACCACCGTTGGTGTTACCGCCGCCATGCCGGTGTCACCGGCTGCCATCACCGGGGTGCCGGAGGCAGTCGCTGACGTGTCGACCAAAGGGTGGATTGCTGCTGATTCGATCCCGGCTGCGGCCATGGTCGGTGCAGACACCGGTAGCGGGGTAGGTAAGGGAGAAGCCGTCTGCGGTGCGGGTGTTGATCCCGATTCCATCGCATGCATGGCGCCTGCCGACAATGATTGCGTACCCGCGGCAGCCGGTTGCCCCGTCATCATCCCGGTGGCAAACGATTGCCCAAGCGAGGCAGGCGACATGCCTTGCCCCGAGGCCGCCGGTGAGAATGACCCGCCGGGTAGGCCGGGGGCTGCTGGTATACCGGTGGGCATCCCTGGTGTGGTTACCGGTGGTGGGACGGCTGGTGGGCTGGGCGGTATTGGTCCTTGGCTGCCGCTCCAACTAGCGTCACCTAACGCTGGCAGCGGTGGCCGCAGACTGCCGCTCTGGGCAATCCCAGCGCTACCATTAGGTCGGCCTGCACCGGGTCCTATCGCCACCGACGGGTCCGCTCCACCGGCAGCGAAAGTCGCGGCGGTATCGCTGCCAGGCCCGCCAGCACCGCCACCTAACGCTGGTTGCAAATTTATGTCGTCTTGAGTGATAGGCGGCGCCGCTGGAGCGGAATCCACGTTAAAGCCGTTGGCACGTGCCCACGTTCGAGCATCGCCACCCACACCTTCGGCATCGAGTATCTTCTGCGTGGCCGCCACGACCTTGGCTACCGCGGCACTAGATGCGTTCGCCGCGTCAACATTGCACCGTCCTTGAATCGCCTCTATTTCCACCAGCTGCTCTGGGACTGGCTTTTTGGATGCAAGTACGTCATCGATTTCTCTATTGCCTGTATTTGCGATATCTGTCAACCGGCTTCGCAAATAGTCGATCGCGTCAGCGCCTGTATTGAAAGCTTCCGCTTTTACCTTATATTTTTCCGCTTTATCGAGTTCGGATTGTTCACCCCTAAAATACCGAGAAATCAGATCCTCAGCGGTTTTTCCTTCATTCTCTGACAAGAGATTCCGCTGGTTCCGCAGACTTTGTGCAGCTCTTGCTTTTGCGTCATCCATGTCGCCCAGTGGCGGGCGCCCGCACGCAGAGCCGTCGACTGGGCTGGCCACCAAGGCCCGATTAGCGCCGCTGTCCACTTACCAGCCGGGAGGTCACCCGCCATCGCATAGCCTCTTCATCACAGCATTCTTGGCGTTGCCGTCATCAAGGGCGACTCGCCATTCAGCTTCAGTGCCAACACTGCTCATGACGGTTGTAGTGCGGTACGCATCAGCAAGAGCATGTGCTGCGTCGCGGTATTTCGCATTGAGGGCGGGATCGGCAGAGGAGTTTTCTAGCATGGCCGCCGAGTTAGTAAGTGTTACGCGAGCTAGTGCTTTGTCGCTTCCATTGGTGTCAACCTGCACCGCGCGCGCCACTAGTTTGTATGTGTCGCACAGTTTCCGTTGCGCCACGGCGTCATCAGCAGCGGTGTAGGTGGGCGCCGTGGTCGTTGCCGGCGGAACCCGTGATGCATCAAGTCAAGATGCCCGCGAGATCTGATCCATGCATCAGGTAAGGAATGCCCGCGAAAATGGGTCTCC
>NZ_LQOX01000002.1 GCF_002102175.1 Mycobacterium gastri
TGAATCGAGAGGTTCACGTCCGGATCTGTGGGAGCCGGAGGGTGCAATCCCCTCCGGCCACCCGACCTTTGACTGTGTGCGTAGGGCGGGAACATTTATGATCGGCCGCCTTGACGGCACAGTCGGCGCCGTGAGCGCACACTCGGCGTCATCAGCCATCGACCCAACCGCACCAGCACGCGATTTCCATCTCCCCACCCCGGGGCCGCAGCCCGCTAGATGAGCGCGATCCTAGCCCGCCGCCGGGATCCGGGGCATGACATAGGCGCGCGGCGGGATCCGCAACACGCTGTTGACACCGCTGCCACCGCCGGAGGGTGTCGGCCCGAGCGGTAGCCCGCCCAGCATGTGTCCCGGCGCGCTTTGCGCAGCGCCGCCCAGGCTGGTAGCCGGCAACGCTCGAACCGCTGGGTTGATCGCGTGACTGGCCGCGGCCCAGCTTTGCGGTACCGATAACGAGCCAACCGAAGCGGCCCGGCCCAACCCGGCCGCCAACCCCGCATCGCCCAGCCCGCCAGATGCCGACCCCAGCGCGGTCGTCCCGCCCGCAATCGCCTCGGCCGCGGCGCCGGCAGCCTCGCTGACCGCAGCGGGCACCGCCCTGGACATCGCGGCCCCCATCTGGGTCATGGCAAGCGTGTTGTTGGTCACCGACACACAGTTCTGACCTATTGACACGATGTCTCTGAAGGTGCCCAGGTGCGACGAGATCTCCCTCCACAGTTCCACCAGCCAGTTCCACGGTGCCGGCTCGCTGAGCATTCGTAGCGCCCGGGGCACCTCGGACATCAGCTGCCTCATGGCGGCGGCTTCGACCTCCCCGACCAGTGCGAGCTGCCTGGCCAGCCCATCGGTGCGGGTGGTTTCCGGGGCCTCCTCGAACGGCGTCAACGTCGACGCGGCCGCCGAGGCAGCCGCATAGCCATACATCGCGGCGGCGTCCCGGGCCCACATCTCCGCGTACTCCGCTTCGGTCGCGGCGATCGCCGCGGCGTTCTGCCCGAAGATATCGGTGGCGACCAGTGTCATGAGCATGGCCCGGTTCTCCGCGATAACCGGTGGCGGCACCGTCATCGAGAACACCGCATTGAACGCGGTCACCGCCGCCATGGCCTGAATGCCGGCCTGCTCGGCCTGGGTCGCGGTAGCGTTCATCCACGCGACATACGGCGCTGCCGCGGCCGCCATCAACACCGACGCCGGACCCAGCCAGGAACCCACCGTCAGCCCCGAGATGGCCGACTCGTATGAGGCGGCCAGCGAGTACAGATCGGCGGCCAGACATTCCCACGCCGCCACCGCGGCCAGCAGCGAGCCCGCACCCGGACCGGCGTACATCCTGGCGGAGTTGATCTCCGGTGGCAGTGCTCCGAAATCCATCATGTGTGTGCCCTCGTCCTGGCTCAGCTGACTTAGCGGGCTGTCATCGCGTCGGCGGCCGCAGCGGCGGTGTACGAACCGGAGCCGGTCCCGAAGCCGGCCAAAGCACTGACCACCCGATATCGCGCTGCGCCGGGCCCACCGCATGCATGGGTTCTCGTGGACGTCGGCAGCATTGCCGGTTGCGGCGCAACGACCATCCGCTTCCTCCTCAGTTCAGCGAAGCCCGAGCAGTCGCACGGGTGATCAAAGTTGTTGCGAATCAAGCGGTCTGAAAGCTCGCGGGACCTCCGCCGCGGGCTGCGTTGGCGTGACGGAGCGCTGCCGATAACCGCTGTACCAGTGCCGCGGCCGACGCTTCGACGCCGCCACTCGCCGCGGGGTTATCGAGTGATACCTAGGTTATCGTTTGATACCCGACGTGTCAAGGGTCGTTGATCGTCGGATGTTGGCAACCGTGGGCGCTCGCTCGGAGCCGGGGGGCGGCGCGCCCTTGACCGGTGGTTATCATGTGATAACATCGCACCGTGCTGCTATCGGGCGATAACCTGCGTGGGCTCGAAGGTTTCGGCGACCCGCCGGACCGACACGTGTCTAACCACAATTCGTTAGCCGAAATCCGTTGCACCGCTGATGCTTGTGGCATCAGGCCGGCTCGGCGCGACATTGCGATCTAGCGTGGTCATGGCGATGTCTCAGCAGCCGTCCGTGGCAATCGTTGTCCCTGCGCGTAATGAAGAACGATTTATCGGCAAATGTCTTGACGCATGCCTCGGTCAAACGTCGGCACCGGACGAGATAATCGTTGTCAATAACAAATCGAGTGACAACACCGTATCGATCGTGCGTCGGTATCAAGAAGAGAACCCACATATCGACATACGGCTGCTCGACCAAAATGAGCATCTAGGTATCGCGCCGACGCGCAACTGTGGATTCGACCATGCTCGCAGTCAGATCATCGGCCGGATTGATGCCGATTCCATCATTGACACCGACTGGGTCGAGACGATTCGGCAGTGCTTTCAAGACTCCGCCGTTGACGCGGTCACCGGCCCGGTCCACTATTACGATATTCCGCTGCGTGGGTCGATATTCAGGATCGACCACATGGTCCGCCGCAACCTGCATCGCACGGCAACCGATCAACGGTTCCTCTTGGGTGCCAACATGGCAATCCGGACCTCGGCGTGGCAGGCGGTGCGTCATCTCACGCAGCTGGATCTGGAAGACCGACTGCACGAAGACATCGATCTTGCACTGACGCTGTTCAAGAATAATTTCGAGATCGCATACGAATCCACGATGGTGGTGGGCGCGTCTGGCCGCCGGGTGGAATGTTCACCGCTCGACTTTTTTCGATATGCCACGCGTTATACCAGGACCACAAAGGCGCACGGCGTCAAGAGTCGTGCCGTTCTCATGCTGGGATATTTCCCGGTTCGAACACTGCGGTTCTTTTACGACTCCGAAAGCAATCGGTTCACGTTATCACGGCTACGTGGCCGCTTCACCATCGACGTTGGGCTGCGGGCTCGGCGGGCTCGGCGGGCTTGGACGGCCGTCAGTTCGCTCGCATGACGACGGGATAGCGAGCGATGGCACCGCCTCGTGCCGTGGTTTAGTACCTGCGCATGAACGCAGGTGTTTGGCCTTCAAGCGTGTCGCACCAAGTTCCGGACGTCGGCCGACGACGAGTCGTCTTGGACGAGCTCGCCGAGCGGGCGGGCCGGCCCGGCGCCGGTCGGGGCATCACCGTCAATCTTCCGTCGCGAAAGGCACGTCGGAAATGAGCGACCACCACATCGAAACCTTCGGTGCCGCAGCCACTTATGGCGGCCACCACGGCCACCACGGCCACAGTGGCCCCGGGCATTCCCACAATCACGACCACGGCCACGACCATCCTAAGGGGTGGCGGGCCATGGTAAGAGAGATCTTCGCCCCGCACTCTCACGACGCCGCCGACAGCATCGACGATGCGCTGGAATCCAGTGCGGCCGGGATCAGTGCGGTCAAGATCAGCCTGTTGGTGCTGGGAATCACCGCGGTCGCCCAGATTGCCGTCGTGATCATCTCCGGGTCGATTGCCCTTGCGGCCGACACCATCCACAACTTCTCCGACGCGCTCACCGCGGTGCCGTTGTGGATCGCATTCGCACTGAGCACCAAGGCTGCCACCCGCCGCTACACCTACGGCTTCGGCCGTGTCGAGGATCTGGCCGGCCTATTCGTCGTAGCGATGATCACGATGTCGGCCATCATCGCCGGCTACGAGGCCGTTGTGCGGCTCATCCACCCCAGCCCGTCGAAAACGTCGGCTGGGTTGCCCTGGCCGGACTAATGGGATTCATCGGCAACGAATGGTTCGCGCTGTACCGGATCGGCGTCGGCCGACGCATCGGCTCAGCCGCCCTGGTCGCCGACGGCCTGCACGCCCGTACCGACGGCTTCACCTCCCTGGCCGTCCTTTTTGCCGCCGGCGCTGTCGCCCTGGGCTTCCCGCTGGCCGACCCGATCATCGGTCTGGTGATCACCGTGGCCATTCTGGCTGTGCTGCGGACCGCAGTGCGCGACGTGTTCCACCGCCTGCTGGACGGTCTGGACCCGGCCCTCATCGACGCCGCTGAAGCCGCCCTGGCCGCCCGGCCAGGGGTCCGATCAGTTCGCAGCCTACGGATGCGCTGGATCGGCCACCGCGTGCACGCCGACGCCGAACTCGACATCGAGTCAACCCTGAGCCTGGCTGACGCCCACCGCATTGCCCACGACGGGGAACACGACCTCATCCGCGCCGTCCCCAAACTCACCACGGCCCTAATCCACGCCTACCCCGCCGACCATCCAAACGCTGCAGAGCAGCACCGCCATGGCGGCGAGCCGCCAACCGAGACCAGCGCTTCTTAGCGCTGGCAACAGCGCTCGCCCACGTGATTTGCGCTATCCGGCCGCCGGCGGACGTGGCACGACCGCGGGACGGAACCCGTATCGCGGCACCGCACCGCCCATGCCCTGGCCGGCCGTCCCGGCGATCGGAACCCCCGGCATTCCCGGCACGCCCGCCGCGCTTTCGGGCACCACACCCCAGCTGGTCGGGAGCGCCGCGGCGGCAGAGCCGGCCGCGGGAAGTGCGGCCCAGCTTGCCGGCACCGACAACGCGCCGATCGATCCCGCTCCGCCCATACTCGCCGACATCGCCGCACCGGCCGACGACATACCGGCCATCGAACCAAGCCCACCCGCCAGCGCCGAACCCAACGACGCCGCGTCGCCGGTGGCGACCTGCGCCGCCGACCCCGCCACCAGCGAGAGCGACGCCAGCGACTGGGTCAGCCCCAAACACGAACTGACCGAGCTCAGGATCAGCGGCGCGGCGGTGACAAAGATGAAGTCCAGCCAGTCCGGGGGGTCCATGGACAACATCGGTGATGCGAGTTCCTGCAGGGCCCGGGGCACCCGGGACAGCAGTTGCGACAGCGTGGTCATTTGCGCGTTCGACTCGGCGGCCCTGGCCACCGCTGCGGCCTGAGCGGTCAATCCTGCTTCGTTGGTGGTTGGCGGCGGGTCGGCGAAAGGCGCCACCCGGGATGCAGCCGCGGAGGCGGCCGCATACGCGTACATCGCGGCAGCGTCCTGCGCCCACATTTCGGCGTACTGCGTCTCGGTAGTCGCGATCGCCGTGATGTTTTGGCCAAGAGCATTGGTCGCGACCAGCCAGCACAACATCGTCCTGTTGGCCGCCACCTCCGCCGGCGGAACCGTCATGTGAAACGCCACCTCAAAGGCCTGCGCTGCCGCCCTGGCCTGGCTCGCCGCGTGCTGTGCCTGGGAAGCGGTGGTGGCAAGCCAGGACACATACGGTGCCGCCGCCGCAGCCATGGACGCCGATACGGAACCCCGCCATGGTCCCTCGGTCAGTCCCGACACCACCGACAGGTAGTCGACCGCCGTCGCGTACAAGTCGGCGGCCAGCACCTCCCACGCCGCGGCTGCGGCCCGCAACGACCCCGAGCCGCCGCCGGCGTACATCCGACCCGAATTGATCTCCGGGGGCAACGCTGCGAAATCCAGCATGGCTAACCGCCGACAGCTTCGACAAGGCGCCGTGGCGCGACCAATGGCCAGTGTGCACGAAGCGTTTCGGCTCCAAAGTTCATCGAAGACATGGAGGTTGCTCCTTAAGTCAGCCCGGAAGGCGGCGAAGTTATCAGGCGATAACCGCCACCACCAGCCAGGTTATCAGCGGATAACTTGATGTCAAGGTCGCCGTCGAAAAGACTTGGCTCGGGCCTGGAGTGGCTTCGATAATCGCCCGAAGCGCTCACGCGAAGGCCGAGGGCTGATCACCCGGCCGCGACTCCCAGGGCCCGCCTCGGCCCGCTCGCCGGTGCGGTGTGCCTGCTGTGCCGAGACAGGCCCGCCACAGCGACCAATCCCACGACAATCAATGCCCCCCAGGCAAATTCGTCGACGTTGAAGCGGTGTGCCGCACTGAGCAGCGCCCCGGTCGCCAGATTGCCGATGAGCAGACCGATTCCGACAACGGTCTTGTAAAAGCCGTAATGGGTGGCCACCAGCCGGTCTCCGGCCAACGACACCACCCTGTCCAGCTCGAAGGGAAACACCACCGCAGCGGCAAGCGCGAGCAGGCTCGCCGACAGCAACAGCGCCAGCACCGCGGCGGCAGTACCGAACCGTTGCTCGTTGGGAACGACCGCAAGGGGCACGAACGATCCCGTCAGCAACATGACTCCGATGGGGAGGCTGCGCCCCGGCTCCCACCGCGCCCCGAACCAGCGGGTGAGGTGGCGCTGGCCGGCGACCGTGACCAAACTCGATATCAGGAAAAGCACTGCCACCAGCGATGTCTGGGAGCGCGGTGCCAGCCGCGACGCATGCAGCGGAAGGGCGAGATTGATCTGGAATTCCAGCACGTACGCGCCGATCATGGCTGCGGCGAACCACAATACCGCTCGGTTGCCCAACACGACGCGCCAGTCCTCGATGACCGAGCTCTTCTCCGCTTTCCGTGCCTTGCCCGCGGCCCGGCCGGCTTTGTCCGGGGGTAGCGCCAGCAGCTGTGCGACACTGAGGGCCGCGAAAACGACCGCAGCGGCCATGACTGAAATCCGGAAATCCATTGCCACCAACGCCAATCCAATCAGCGGGCCGAGGAGAATCCCTGACTGGTAGAAGACGTTGAACATCGCAAACGCTTCGATCCTGCGGTTTTCGGCGTCGGCCGCGAGGTAGGCGCGCGCTGCGGGATTGAACAGGGCGCCCGCGAAACCCATTGCCGCCGAGGCGATCACCACAATCGGCAGTGACTGCGCGAGCACCAGCAGCACGAATCCGCCGGTACGCACCAGACATCCGGCCACGATCATCGGCTTGTAGCCGAACCGGTCGGCCAACGTGCCTCCCACGAAGAACATGCCCTGTTGGGCGAAGTTGCGCACACCCAGCACCAGGCCCACCGCCCACGCCGCCAGCCCCAGCGGGCCCGCCAGATAGCCGGCCAAGTACGGCATCAGCATGTAGAAGCCCACATTGATGGCGAACTGGTTGACCATCAGGACGCGGCTGGGATGATTGAAGCTGCGGAAGTGAGCAACTATTCCCATCGTCACATCACCCGAGTCGGGCTCCGTGGCGTGTCGGCAGCCGGGGCTATTGCCGACGGTGACGCGGTGGCGCAGGCGGAAAGCAACCGTCGTTGCCGGTGATCGAAAGCCGGGCTCGTTGACCGGCCAGCGCGGGCCAGTCGCCATGGCCGACCGACCCCGGCACGCACTACACCCGGTAGTGCCGGATCTTCTCGCGGTTCGTCGGGGTGCGAATCCTTTTGGGTGGTAAGCAGTTTGCTGGCGATAATGGCGGCGACGTTCATCATCAGCAGACGTAACACCTGCATGGTCGCCACCAGCGGCTCGGCCGCTGAGTCGCTGGCTGCCAGCGCCACATAGATTCCGCCCGGTGTGGTCGCCAGATATGCCTGCGTAAAGGACACGCCGGTCCAGGCCGACACCACGAACGTCAACACCAAACATCCAGCGATGGCGACTCCGATGAAGGCGCATGTCAAGGGCAGTAGTCGCAGGCATTGACGGAGGGCGCCGAGAGTGAGGGCACCTCCGGCCTGCCATCCGATCACCACATACGCGACGGCATTGAGCTCGGGCGGCAGGGCCAGCACGAACTGCCCGGGGCCGGGGAGTTGAGTCACCAGGGCAACCAGCATGGGAGCGATCAGAAACGGCGCCGGCCATTTCCACTTCAATCCGGCGTAACCGGCTGCGACGATGACCACGATCGCGGCCACGCTGGAGACCGGCGTGACGTGACTCCCGGCTGGATGCGCCCGGCCCGCTGGAGCGCCGACACATTGCAAAACCAGCGGAACCGTCAGCGCGACCACGACCACCCGAAGGTATTGCGATAGCGCCACGTAACGGTGATCGACACGCAATTCCGGTGCCATGGTGCATATTCCGCTGGCCCCACCGGCCAATGTCGACAGCAACGCGGTTGCCGGCGACAGCGTTTTCGCGGCGCGGGTCAAGGCAAGACCGCAGACCAGGCATAGCAGCAGCGTCGCTGCGGAGCACACCGCAGAGATTCCGAGGTAGCCGGCGATCGTGGTACTGGCCAGGCCGCTCAGCGGCACCGCGACCGCCATGCCGATGCACCCTTGCGCCGGCCGAAGCAGAAACTTGTGCGGCACAAACTCCCGGCCCGCCAACACCGCCACGCTTCCGGCACCGGCTAGCGCGGCGATCAGCCATCCGATCGGCATGTGAAATGCCGAGAGCGGCAGCCCCAGTGTCATCGTGAGTAGCACACAGCACAACCAGTAGCCGGCGGTTCGCCATCTTTGTCGCATACTCATCGTTCAGGCAGCCATCTTGTCCAGGTCGGCAAATACGTAGCCATCGAACAGCTTTCGCGTTGTGCTGCGCAGCACCGCGGAAATACCATCGCCCCGGCCACCACCGATGACTTCCACGTCCATCGCGCCGGATGGATGTTCGATCACCAACTGTCCGGTGCTGAAGGGGTGGGCCAGAAGTCTTCCGACGACCGTGTCGCAGAAGGTTGCTGCCGTCGCCAGACATAGTGCCCCCGAAACTGCGTGGGTTGGATGGCAGCTGCTCGGTACGAAGTAACGTGACCGCAGATCGCCACGGTGCGACCTGGCGATCAGCATGACCTTCGGCAGCACGCGTCCGGTGACGTCGCCGAGGCCCATGGCGACCGCCGCACGCAGCCGGACGGATTCGATATTGTGCAGCAATTCGCGATCGCCGGTGAGCTGCTGCGGCGATTCGTCACCCGCGATCCCGAACGCTTCCGCGTGGGCGATGATAGCGCACACCCCCGCGTCGATCGCGGTGACCGCGACTCCGTCGACATCGTCGACGGGACTTCCCGTCGGGAACAATGTCCCGGTGCTCCCGCCGCAGAACTCGCTGAACACCATGTCGATCGCCGCCGCGCGCCCGGGCACACCGCTGATTTCGAATCCACCGGCATACCTGAGCTGCCCGCCCGGGGTGGGCACCGAAACCGTGACGGTAGCGCCGGTGTTGACCAGATGGACCCGGATCGGGGTGTAACCGTCAACCGTTGCGACAAGTCCTCGCTCAATCGCGAACGGTCCCACCCCGGCGAGGATGTTCCCGCACGTCGGTGTCCAATCCACCCGAAAGGATTCGACATCCACCTGCGCGAAGAGATAGTCGATGTCGCAGCCGGCGCGGGTCGCCGGCCCCACTATCGCGACCTTGCTGGTCGTCGAGCTGCCGCCGCCGAGTCCGTCGATCTGCCGGTGGTCCGGCGACCCCATGACGGCAGGCAGTAGGACATTCGGGTCTGCGCCGACGCTTTCGAGATCCGACTTGAGCAGGTAGACCCCTTTGGAGGCTAGTCGTCGGCTGGCCGGCTGGGGTTTCACCACGGAAATAGACATTGTCTTCTTGGACCCTCCTTGGAGTGCCGGACTAACTGCCCGACGCTGTCAGTGAGGGCGGTGCAGTTGACGGTAGCTATCGATTGATAACTAAGTTATCAATCGATCTCTGCGGCGGTCAAGGGGTGGGTGCCGGCGAAAAGTCGGCGTAATGGGAACGGCCGCTACCGCATGGAGCCACGTCAAAAGGGGTCTTGACAGCAGGTTATCAGCCGATAACATTAGCACAAATTATCCACTGATAACCAACAACGTGAATCCGGAATCGCGACGAACTCCCGGACTCGGACGCCGGAACTCAACATGCGCACCCTGGTGACCGGCAGCTCCGGCCACCTGGGCGAAGCTCTGGTGCGCACCCTGCGGGCGCGCGGAGCCGACGTCATCGGCCTAGATAGCCGGCCGTCGAAGTGGACCGATGTTGTCGGGTCCGTGACCGACCCGGCTTTGCTGCGCGAGGTGATGGCCGGCGTGGAGGTGGTATTCCACACGGCTACCCTGCACAAGCCGCAGCTGGCTTTCGTGCCAAGTCATGAATTTGTGGAGACGAATATCAGCGGCACTCATCATCTGCTCGACGCCGCGGTCGCGGCGAGCGTCCGCTCATTCGTGATGACCTCCTCGACAACGGTTTTCGGTGACGCGCTGGTGCCGCCACCGGGTGAGCCCGCGGCCTGGATCGACGAATCGGTGGCGCCGATTCCGAAAAACATTTACGGGGTTACCAAGGCCGCCGCCGAAGACCTCTGCCAGCTGGCGCATCGCAACGACGGCCTGGCCTGTGTTGTGTTGCGGGTGGCGCGGTTCTTCGCCGAGTTCGATGACATGCCTGACGATTACGACGGGCGCAGCGACGACAACATCAAGGCCAACGAATATGCGTGCCGCCGCGTCGCGCTCGAGGATGCGGTCAATGCGCATCTGAGAGCGGCGCAGCTCGCGCCGAGCCTTGGGTTCGCCCGGTACATCATCAGCGCCACCACACCGTTCGCTCGGGAGGACATGGCCGAGCTGCGCACCGACGCAGCCGCGGTGCTGGCGCGTCGGGCGCCGGATGCCGCAGCGGTGTGGGCCGAACGGGGCTGGCGGTTCCCCGACCGGGGGGACCGCGTGTACGTCAACACCCGGGCTCGCCAGGAATTGGGATGGAATCCACGCTTCGATCTGAATGCTGTCGCCGCCCGGGTGGCCGAAAACGAACCGGTTCGGACGCCGCTGTCGCAACTAGTGGGCGCCAAGGAATATGCCAGCAGTTCCTACCACGTAGGGGTATTCCACCCGGCCAGGACCGATAGGCCTGCCAAAGCCCACCGCGGTCAGGGTGCCGGTGTCGCGCCCCGTAACCAACATCCCGCGACCGCGCCGCGGTCACGGTCGCATCCAACGCAACTGCTCGCGGCAGAAGCCTGAGAGGCCGGGCCCGGGATGCCGCTCGTGTCGTACCGGAACCGCACAGTTGCGCTGGTGGCTGATGGCTTACCTTAGGTGCATGTCCGGGGACTCCGCACGACGCAGCCCAACGGCGGATCGCATCTTGCGCGCGGCCGCTGAGCTCATCTCTTTGCGGGGCTACTCCGCCACCTCGACCCGGGAGATCGCCGCCGCTGTCGGCGTCGAGCAACCGGCCCTCTACAAGCACTTCTCCTCGAAGAAAGAAATCCTCGCGGCGCTGGTGCGGCTCGCTCTGGAGCGTCCAGTGGCGGTGGCCGACGAGCTTGCGGCGGTGCGCGCCCCGGCGGTGGTCAAGCTGCACCGCTGGCTCCAGGAGGCCTACGAGTATGTCAATCGCTCACCCAACGTACTGGCCGCCATCATCATCACCCCGGAACTGCAGCAGAACGACGCTTTCGCGGCCGAACAGGCGCTGGTTTCGAAGATCGAGCCGGTGATCGTGGATCTCATCCGGGCGGGCCAGGACGAAGGCGATGTGCGCGAACTGAATCCGGTTTCGGCAGCCAGGCTGATCGAGGCGATGTTCGACGCGGTGACGTTCCCGGATCTCGCGGTCGATCCCGCTGAGATCGTGGAGTTCACCTTGGTCGCGTTGCTGGCGGATCCCGCTCGATTGCCCGAAATTCGTTCCGCCGCTGATGCTTTGGAGATCAGCGCGGAACCCCCACATCCACCTCGATGAGCGCTGCTGCGGTCGACAACGCCACGTGTTGGTTACGGGTCCAAGACTGTTCTAGGACGGCGCGGATCTAGTGTCCTCGTGATAGGACGCAACTGCGGCTTTCCCATCAGCCACATCAGTCTCCCTGGGTTCGGGGTGTCGGTTTTTGCCCGCCTGTCCGCGACGATTCGTTGCGCCCCTTGCCTTGTCGCTCAAAGGCGGTTGTGGGGCTGCGCCCCGGTGTGGGGAGATGGAAATCGCGTGCTGGTGCGGTTGGGTCGGCGGCTGACGGCGCCGAGTGTGCACCGGCGGCGTCGAGTGTGCGCCGGCAGCGTCGAGTGTGCGCTGATGGCGCCGAGTGTGCTGTCAGGGCGGCCGATCGCGGCGGTTACCGCCCTACATACACAGTCAAAGCCGCCACCGCACACTCGATACGGCGGCATGGTGTTGAGCGTCGCTCAGGATGACGAGGATGGCGTCATTGGGATTGAAGTGATCCGGTAAGGAGAACGGCCCCGCTGGTCATGCTGAGCGGGGCCGTTGTGGGCGTGTTGACGGCGTTGTCGCCGGGCTGACGCGGTGGTGGTCGGGTTGATGCGGACTGGGTTCATTCCGTGGCGGTTTCGGTGATCGCGATGCGTGCTGCCTTTTCGTCGACGATGCTGTGATCGGCGGCGAAGGCGGCCGTCAGCGCGTGCAGGGCCAGGTTGTTGACCGCGCGGGGGTGACCGCGCGAGGATCAGTTCCTTGCCACACTGATGGTGCACACGAACCAGATCAACCCCGCCAGCACACCGACCGCCGCATCGGCAGCCTCAATGACGAATGGCTACCCAGTGGTCGTCATCCCAAGAGACGGCCAACACATGGCACCCGATTCGGTGAGCACGTGAGACATCCCCCGAACGCCTGCCATCACAAGAGGTTTGAGCACGATGCGGTATCGGTGTGCCGAAAACAGAGCCAGGCGGCCAAGGCTGCGCACGAGGACATCGTTGACCAGCAGCATTCGTGGTCCAATTCTCAAGTGAGACGGGTAAATTTCGCATCGGTTCGGACAGGGACGAATGTGAAAGACGCGACTGCCGGGCGTCCAGGACTCCGTGCAGCGCGGTGACTAGATCAGCACGGGCCTAAGACTGGCCTAAGTTTGGCCTAAGACGCGCGGGTCTAGCCCACCACGCCAACGAAGTTGGGCTCCCAGCTGGCCGGGAGCATCGGCTCCTGTACAGCATCACCTAGTTCATCACCGTGCAGTACCGTCAACCCGGACGGCCGTGCGGTGCTTTGCTTGCCGTCGGTCCCGGCAAATCGCAACGTGCCAGCACCGCGATCCGAAGCGGCCACCGACGCCGGCGCGCCCGCAGGGCTTGGCTGTACCGCTGATACCAGCCGTTGCTGCGGCGCCGCGGCGGAAGTGCTACCCGGCGACGGCGTCATGCTACTTACTGCAACAACTGAGGCGGGCGCTGCTCCCGCCCCGGCCATACCTGCGAGGGAAGCAACGGCCGGTATCGTCACCGCAGCGCCCAACGGGCTAACAAGAGCCATAGCGGCCGGGACGACCCACGACGCAGCGATCCCGATAATCCCATGAATAATATTCCAAATCCACTCAATGACAAGCACAATCACCGCCACACCAAAGTAGAAGACGGCCCAGCTAAGCATTTCCGCTAGGTAAGCGAGAGCTAAGGGGATGGCAACAAAGAACAACGCCATGGCTCCGATAAAGAGGATGGCAGCCAGGCCGAGGAACGCCAGTCCAAAAGCAACCGCTATCGCGAGGGCCTCAAGACCTTGAAGCACTAACGATACGTAATGAAGGGCCAACGCAACGTAGTACCACCAGGGTTCTAGTGCAATTTGGCCAGCCAGGCTTGCAATTTCACCAGCCTCACCTATGCCGGGCTTGACGATGACCGGCGCCGGCGGGGTGTGCGGTGTTGCCGCCAAGGCCGCGCCGGCGATGGTGTGATAGACACCCATCGTGGTAGCGGCCTGGATCCACATCCGTACGTAGTCGGCTTCGTTGAGCGCGATCGGGATCGTATTGATGCCAAAGAGATTCGTTGCCACCAAGGTGTACCATCGCGTCAAAGCCGCAGGACACGACCACTCCCACGCGGTCCGCATCATTGCTCGCGTTTGGCGCCACGTCATCTGCACTACCGGCAAGATGAAGGCGCCTACGACGCCGCCAAAGATCGCGCCCACCAGACACTGAAAAATCAGGCGCGACACCGGGCGGCTTGGCACCGGGTATCTGGTTCATAGGCGAGATGGCTCCGGCGGCCCGCTTGGTTGCCACTAGGTCGTGCTTCCGAATCAACCGAAATCCTATTATTTCCAAGCAATACGGGCGTAGATTTCGTAGCAGTCGAGGTTGACAGCAGGCCAGCCGGGTTCCGATCCGAGAGGCGAGCAATGTTGTTCGTATTTTCGTCGCCGGAGATGTTGGCGGCAGCGGCAGGGGACCTGTCCAATATCGGATCGACAATCAGCGCAGCCAGCGTCGGGGCAGCGGCGCCCACAACGGGTGTGATAGCTGCCGGCACCGACGAAGTGTCGACGGCCATTACGAGATTATTTTGTGCGTATGCTCAGTCCTATCAGGCTCTGAGTGCGCAGCTGATGACGTTTCACAACCAGTTTGTGCAGGCTTTGAACGCGGCTGCGGGCTCGTATGCCAGTGCTGAGGCCGCTAACGTGTTGCCGTTGGGGAAACTGCTCAGCGTAGTCAACGAGCGCGCCCAGACCCTGACTGGGCGCCCGTTAATTGGCAACGGCGCCAACGGGGCTCCCGGGACGGGGCAAAACGGCGCGCCCGGCGGGTGGTTGCTCGGCGATGGCGGGGCCGGCGGGTCGGGCGCGCCCGGCCTCAACGGCGGCAACGGCGGGTCCGCCGGACTGTTGGGTGTCGGCGGCGCCGGCGGTGCCGGCGGGAGCTCATTGACCGTCGGCGGTATCGGCGGAAACGGCGGGGCCGGCGGGTGGCTAGCGGGCTACGGTGGAGCCGGCGGGCCCGGTGGGGCGGCTTTTTTCAACGGTAACGCCGCCGCCGGCGGGACCGGCGGGGACGCCGGCTTGTTGGGCGCCGGCGGGGCCGGCGGCGCCGGCGGGATCGGCCCCTTCGCTCCGTTGGAGAATGGCAACGGTGGTAACGGCGGCCACGGCGGCCACGGCGGCCTGCTCGCGGGCCCCGGCGGCGCCGGTGGGGCTGGCGGATTCGGCGCAATAGGCTCTGGCGGCTCTGGCGGGGCAGGCGGCCGCGCGGGCCTGCTGTTCGGCCCTGGCGGGTCCGGCGGGGCCGGCGGATATGGCGCAATATCGGGTGGTAACGGGGGAAACGGCGGTGCCGCGGGCCTGCTGGTTTCCAACGGCGGGGCCGGCGGGGGCGGCGGACTCAGCGACGGTATCGACAGCGGTGGTGTCGGCGGTAGCGGCGGCGACGCCAGCCTGCTTGGTAATGGCGGGGTCGGAGGGGCCGGCGGAGCCAACCAATTTACCGGACCAGCCGGGTCCGGCGGGGACGGCGGACGGGCCGGCCTGCTGTTGGGCAACGGCGGTGCCGGCGGGGCTGGCGGGCAGGGCACCACGGTCGGTGGTGCTGGCGGGACCGGAGGCAACGCAGTGCTGATCGGCAACGGCGGCAACGGCGGCAACGGTGGGACGGGTCCCACACTGGGCGGCACCGGTCCCGGCGGAATCGGTGGGCGGCTGTTGGGTGCAGACGGATTCAACGCGCCGACCAGCAGCTCACCACTGCACATCCTGCAGCAGCAGGCGCTCAACGAGATCAATGCGCATAGCGAGCATCTGCTGGGACGCCCGCTTATCGGCAACGGCCTACCCGGGGTGCCGGGCTCCGGGCAAGACGGCGCGCCTGGTGGGCTATTGCTCGGCGACGGTGGGGCCGGCGGATCGGGCGGATTGGGCCAAAACGGCGGCGCCGGGGGGGCCGCCGGACTCGTGGGCACCGGCGGTGCCGGTGGGGACGGCAACGGCTCCCTTATCGACACGGCCGGGGGGGCTGGCGGTGTCGGCGGGGCCGGTGGTTGGTTATTGGGCAACGGCGGCACCGGAGGGCGGGGCGGGTTCTGAGG
>NZ_LQOX01000003.1 GCF_002102175.1 Mycobacterium gastri
CGCCAAACCAGCAGACGAACACGCAGGTCACACCGACACACCCCAAGTTACCGACCGGTAATGTCCTAACTCAGGCGGCCCGCAACGCTGCCGCAACCACATCCAACGTCTTGCTGCCACTTGCCACTCAAGCCCCTCCACACCAAACGTGATGGCCCTGAACTCTAGGCACCGCCACTCGGGGTTGTCACACCGACGACCAGGTGATCGAACCGGGAGCGCCGCTCGGCGATAAGTGCGGCCCGGGCGACACCATGCTTTTGAGCAGCTCGACTCTTTGACCAGGCCGAAACGTCGGCGCCGAAGTCGCCCGAGCTCAACCGTTGAGCAGTGCCAAACGGGTGAAGTCGAACGCACCCGGCAGGGCCGAGCCGGTGCTCGGCAAGGTGATCTGGGGCAGGAGGGTAAAGCTGGGGATGATCGTCTGCGTGAGCTGGACGGGCGGGATGATGATGGGGCCGGGAGTGGCGAAGCTCCCAACCTGAACGCCGCCAATGCTCAGCGGCGGTAAATCGATGCCGCCGGGTCCGATAAGCACCGCGGGGACGCTGATCGGCGGCAGGCCGAACTGTCCCACATTTAGGTTGTTTATGGTGATCGGTGGCAGATCGAAGTGTGCCGTGGTCGACGGGATGCTCATCGGCGGAGTAACGATCTGTGGCAGGGTGAACGACGATACCGATATTGCGGGGATAGTGAATGCGTCGATCGTGATTGGACCGCCGGTGTAGATGTTTGTGGGAATTTGGATAAGTGGAGCAGTGGCATCGGCGGGAGCGTTGATGTCGAAACTCATAACGATGGGGTTCGGCATGGTGATGGTGATCAGCCCAAAGGGGCCGACATTCATCGAAATGTTATTTGCTACCCACATGTCGGAGTGAATCGAAAAACTACTCACCGTGAGCTGGGGTAGGCTAAATGCGCCCACCGAAACGGGGGGCGTGGAAAATCCACCTACGGTTACGGGCGGGGTCTCAAGCGCGGGTATGTCGACAGTGGGCGTCGTCGCGGTTACTCCGATTGACGGTATCGAGATCTCGGGTAGTTGATTGGGGCCAAAATTTATGAGTTGTGTGGCAATTTCGCCCACTGAAACCGGCCCGGAATGTATGGCGGGGGTCATAATGGTGGGCATGGTAAACCCGGGTACAGACACCTGAGGCACGGTTATTTGCGGCAGGCCGACGGTGGCGGTGAGAGCGGGCGTGGTGATGGGCCCGAGGCTGAGACCACCTGTGCCGGTGTTGCCTAAGCCCAACGGCGGCGCGGTCACGGTGAAGCTGGGGATTAGGGGGAAGCCGCTGAGCTCGATGGGGCCGGCGGAGCTGCCGCCGATGGTGATGGGACCGGGAGTGGAGAAGCTCCCGATGTCGATGCCGCCGACGGTGATCGAGGGTACCTGGACTCCTCCAATGGTGATGGGCGAGACGTCCAACGGAGGTACGAGGAAGCCGGTGACGTCGATGGGGGGAACGGTGATCGTTAGCCCGGTTTGCGAGATGCTCAGATCGCCACCGGACCAGGTCCATGGCGGGGCGGTGATCGACGGGAGGGTGAACTGGCCGCCGGTGGAGATCGTCGGTGAGCTGAAGCCGACATGCGTTTGTGTATTTCCAATGGTTATTTGCGGTAATGTGGCGTTCCCTGCCGTGAGAATGATCTTGAGGTTTATGGGGTCAGGGAGTGAGAGATTGGCAACTTGTATGTTGTTATGTATCGTCACCCCGATATATTGATCGGGGGTCCAGCTGCTCGGGTTGTTGAAGTTTGCGTTGTACCCGTTCGGAGGTATATAGATTATTGGTGGTATAGATATCTTGGGCGTTTCCAGCGGAGGCATGCTGATTGCGGGCAGCGTAAACGGCTCTATGGTGATACCGGTCGGCGTTGAAAATCCTGGCGTATTCAACGACGATATAGTCGTGCCCGATATTGTCACGGGTATTGTTAGCGCGGGTAGGCTAAAATTGCCCACCATTACACCAGTGGGACTGCCGATCAGAATATGGGGCGTCGTAAACGCCGGTATGTTTATGGCGGGCGTCGTGATTTCGGGCAGCTTAAAGCCGGGTATGGATATCTGGGGTATGGTTATTTGGGGTAGCCCAAGCGTAATTGGGAGCGTAATGGCAGGCGTGCTGAAGGGCAGCAGGCTAAAGCCGGCCGCGCTGGCCGGGGAAGCGACGACGGCCGGTTGCGTGAGCGCCGCACCAACCCCGGCCGCCGCGGCATTGGCCGCCTGTGCGGCGGCCCCGGCCGCCTGGGTGGGCAGGTCCGCGAGGTTCCGCAGCGGCTGGACGAATGGCGGCAGCGTCGAGACGACCGCCGACGAGGCGGCGTAATAATCCGACATCGCCGCCACGTCCTGAGCCCACATCTGCTCGTATTCGGCCTCGACGGCCGCGATCGCCGGGGTGTTTAGTCCCAGCAGGTTCGAGACCGCAAGCGATACCAGCTGGGTACGGTTGCCCACTACCAGCGCGGGATGAACCGTCGCCGCCCGCGCCGCTTCAAACAGCGCCGCCGCGGCTCGGGCCTGAATGCTGGCCTGCTCGGCCTGCGTCCCCGTCGCGCTCAACCAGCCCGCGTAAGGGGCGGCCGCGGCAACCATTGCCGCCGAGGCCGGGCCCTGCCAGGCCGCGTCCGCCAGACCTGCAGTCACCGACGAAAACGAGTTTGCCGCCGCACCCAGCTCGGTGGCCAACTCCTTCCAGGCCGCCGCCGCAGCGGTCAGCGACCCCGACCCCACACCGCCGAACATCCGTGCCGAGTTGACCTCTGGTGATAGCACTTGGAAATTCATCGCGTGCCCTCATATCTTTCATCGTGGTCTAGTTACCGATCGGGATCGCGTGACGAGCCTAGCTAGGTCGCCTGGCAGCGGTGTGGAGGGACTTCGTCGGATTGGTTAGCAAGACAGAATCCCGGCCACGCCCGCGCTCGGTGCCGGCCGGGAGCCGTCGATCAAACCCGACCCGGTAGGTGCCCCGATGGGCGAAATTTGGCCCCGGGAAATTTGGCCCCGGGAAATTTGGCTCTGAGCTGGCCGTCCCCTAGACTCTTGGGGTTGCCTTGGGCAGACCTCGGCTGGTGCGCGTAAGCGTTATCGGCCCTGCGTGCCCTTGGGCGGCGCAAGCGTTACAAGACCGCGCACGTCTGGTGTTTGGTGAGCCCTGCCGTGCACACGTCAACCAGGTCAGGAGATCTAGTGATTCAGCAGGAATCGCGGCTCAAGGTCGCCGACAACACCGGCGCCAAGGAGATCTTGTGCATCCGCGTGCTCGGCGGATCGTCGCGACGCTATGCCGGCATCGGTGACGTCATCGTCGCCACCGTCAAGGACGCGATTCCCGGCGGCAACGTCAAGCGCGGAGACGTCGTCAAGGCCGTCGTGGTGCGCACCGCCAAGGAGCGCCGGCGCCCGGACGGCAGCTACATCAAGTTCGACGAGAATGCCGCAGTGATCATCAAGCCCGACAACGACCCGCGCGGAACCCGCATCTTCGGGCCGGTCGGGCGCGAACTGCGGGAGAAGCGATTCATGAAGATCATCTCGCTGGCCCCGGAGGTGTTGTAGATGAAGGTCCACAAGGGCGACACCGTGCTGGTGATTGCCGGGAAAGACAAAGGGGCCAAGGGCAAGGTTTTGCAGGCGTACCCGGACCGTAACCGGGTCCTGGTCGAGGGCGTCAACCGGATCAAGAAGCACACCGCGGTCTCCACCAACCAGCGTGGCGCCAGGTCGGGCGGGATCGTCACCCAGGAGGCCCCGATCCACGTCTCCAACGTGATGGTCGTCGACTCCGACGGCAATCCCACCCGAATCGGCTACCGGGTCGACGAGGAAACCGGCAAACGGGTCCGTATCTCGAAGCGCAACGGCAAGGACATTTGATGACTACTGCCGAGAAGGTTCAGCCGCGTCTAAAAGAGCGCTACCGCAACGAGATCCGGGACACGCTGCAAAAGGAGTTCGGCTACCGCAACGTCATGCAGATCCCGACCGTGACGAAGGTCGTGGTCAACATGGGCGTCGGCGAGGCTGCCCGGGACGCCAAGCTGATCAACGGCGCGGTCAACGACCTGGCGCTGATCACCGGGCAGCGGCCGGAAATTCGCCGGGCACGTAAGTCCATCGCGCAGTTCAAATTGCGTGAGGGCATGCCGGTCGGCGTACGCGTCACGCTGCGCGGCGACCGGATGTGGGAGTTCCTCGACCGGCTCACCTCGATCGCGCTGCCGCGTATCCGCGACTTCCGCGGGTTGTCGCCCAAGCAATTCGACGGGGTGGGCAACTACACCTTCGGGCTGGCCGAGCAATCGGTGTTCCACGAGGTCGACGTGGACAAGATCGACCGGGTCCGCGGCATGGACATCAACGTCGTCACCTCGGCGACAACCGACGAGGAAGGGCGAGTGCTGTTGCGGGCCCTCGGCTTTCCCTTCAAGGAGAACTGAGCAGATGGCGAAGAAGGCACTGGTCAACAAGGCCGCACGCAAACCCAAGTTCGCGGTGCGCGGCTACACCCGATGCAGCAAATGTGGCCGCCCGCGCGCGGTGTTCCGCAAGTTCGGGTTATGCAGGATCTGCTTGCGGGAGATGGCGCATGCGGGTGAGTTACCCGGCGTGCAGAAGAGCAGCTGGTAACGGCGAGGAAGGGCAGACGCTGTTATGACGATGACGGACCCGATCGCAGACTTCTTGACCCGTCTGCGCAACGCCAATTCGGCGTATCACGATGAAGTGGCTTTGCCGCACTCCAAGATCAAGGCCAACATCGCCCAGATCCTCAAGAACGAGGGCTACATCAGCGACTTCCGCACCGAGGATGCCCGGGTCGGCAAATCGCTGATCGTGCAGCTCAAATACGGGCCCAGCCGGGAGCGCAGCATCGCCGGTTTACGCCGGGTGTCCAAGCCGGGGTTGCGGGTCTACGCGAAATCCACCAATCTGCCGCGGGTGCTGGGCGGCCTGGGTGTGGCGATCATTTCGACCTCCTCGGGCCTGCTCACCGACCGTCAGGCAGCCAGACAGGGCGTGGGCGGCGAAGTGCTCGCCTACGTCTGGTGAGAGGGATATAGAGATGTCGCGCATTGGTAAGCAGCCGATTCCGGTACCGCCCGGAGTAGACGTCACGATCGACGGCCAGAACGTCTCCGTCAAGGGGCCGAAAGGCGCCCTGGACATGACGGTCGCCGAGCCAATCACGGTGTCCCGCAACGATGACGGCGCCATCGTCGTCACGCGTCCCAACGACGAGCGGCGCAACCGCTCCCTGCACGGGCTGTCGCGCACCCTGGTGTCCAACCTGGTCACCGGCGTGACGCAGGGATACACCACCAAAATGGAGATCTACGGTGTCGGTTACCGCGTCCAGTTGAAGGGCGCCAATCTCGAGTTCGCGCTCGGTTACAGCCACCCGGTGGTGATTGAAGCACCCGAAGGCATCACGTTCGCGGTCCAGGCGCCGACGAAGTTCACGGTGTCCGGGATCGACAAGCAGAAGGTCGGCCAGATTTCGGCGAATATCCGCCGGCTGCGTCGTCCCGACCCTTACAAGGGCAAGGGCGTGCGCTACGAAGGCGAGCAGATCCGCCGCAAGGTCGGGAAGACAGGTAAGTAGTCATGGCGCAATCACAGGCTGAAACCGCTGCGCGAAAGCCGGTGGGGCAGAACGTATCCGCGACCCGGCGCGTCTCCCGGCTGCGCAGGCACGCCCGGCTGCGCAAGAAGATCGCCGGCACCCCGCAGCGTCCCCGGCTGGTGGTGCACCGGTCCGCGCGGCACATTCACGTGCAACTGGTGAACGACCTCAACGGCACCACCCTGGCCGCCGCGTCCTCGATCGAAGCCGATGTGCGTGGTGTCGACGGGGACAAGAAAGCCCGCAGCGTGCGGGTCGGCCAGTTGATCGCCGAACGAGCCAAGGCGGCCGGCATTGACACCGTGGTATTCGACCGCGGCGGCTACAGCTACGGCGGGCGGATTGCGGCGCTGGCCGATGCCGCACGCGAGAACGGATTGAACTTCTGATGAACGGGAGGACCGCATAATGGCGGAACAGTCGGCTGGCGGGCAAGGCGCCCCAGACAGCCGCGACTCGCGTGACGGCCGGGGCCGGCGCGACAGCGGCCGCGGCGGCCGCGACAGCGACAAGAGCAATTACTTGGAGCGTGTCGTGGCCATCAACCGGGTTTCCAAGGTGGTCAAGGGTGGTCGGCGATTCAGCTTCACCGCACTGGTCATCGTTGGCGACGGCAACGGGATGGTTGGTGTCGGCTACGGCAAGGCCAAGGAAGTTCCGGCCGCCATCGCCAAGGGTGTCGAGGAGGCTCGCAAGGGCTTTTTCCGGGTCCCGTTGATCCGCGGCACGATCACCCACCCGGTGCAGGGTGAGGCGGCCGCCGGCGTGGTGTTGTTGCGCCCGGCCAGCCCCGGTACCGGTGTGATCGCCGGGGGCGCCGCCCGCGCGGTGCTGGAATGCGCTGGCGTGCACGACATTCTGGCGAAATCGCTGGGCAGCGACAACGCGATCAACGTGGTGCACGCCACCGTCGCTGCGCTGAAGATGTTGCAGCGTCCCGAGGAGGTGGCCGCCCGGCGCGGTCTGCCGATCGAGGACGTCGCTCCGGCCGGCATGCTCAAGGCGCGGCGCGAAAGTGACGCGCTTGCCGCCGCCGCGGTGCGAGAGGCCCAGACGTCAGGGGCACAACCATGAGCACTCAGCTGAAGATCACCCAGGTGCGCAGCACCATCGGGGCCCGTTGGAAGCAGCGCGAAAGCCTGCGCACCCTGGGTTTGCGGCGGATTCGCCACTCGGTGATTCGCGAGGACAACCCGCAGACCCGCGGGCTGATCGCGGTGGTGCGGCACCTCGTCGAGGTGGAGCCCGCAAACGTAGAGGCGACCGGAGGTAACACCAAGTGACCATCAAGCTGCACGATCTGCGGCCGGCGCCCGGATCGAAGACCGCACGGACCCGCGTCGGTCGCGGTGAGGGCTCAAAGGGCAAGTCGGCCGGGCGTGGCACCAAGGGCACCAAGGCCCGCAAACAGGTACCGGTGACCTTCGAGGGTGGGCAGATGCCCATCCACATGCGGTTGCCCAAGCTCAAGGGATTCCGTAACCGGTTCCGCACCGAGTACGAGATCGTCAACGTCGGCGACATCAACCGGCTGTTCCCGCAGGGCGGCGCCATCGGCATCGATGACCTGGTCGCTAAGGGAGCGGTTCGCAAGAACGCTCTGGTCAAGGTGCTCGGTGACGGCAAGCTGACCGTCAAGGTCGACCTCACCGCGCACAAGTTCAGCGGCAGCGCCCGCGAGAAGATCACCGCCGCGGGCGGGTCCGCCACCGAACTCTAGGGTCGCGGCACTAATCCTGCGGCGTGATCAGTCCAGCCGCGGAATCACCTCCGCGGCAAGACGTTCCATCTGATCGCGGTTTTGTGCCACATCGGCGCCCACCGGGTTGAGCAGCAGCATCGCGGCGCCGGCGTCGATCACCTCGCTCAGCCCGCGGACGACGTCATCGGGCGTGCCCGCCACCGCCACCGAATCGATGCCGGACATCCGGCCGTAGATGGCGCGTAACCCGTCGAGCACCCGCTCGCGGGCGCGGTCGCCGTCGTCGTCCACCATCAGATAGACCCGCTTGCCGATGGTGAAGGTTGCCGGATCCTGGTGTTGTTCGGCGAGCTCACCGCGCACGACCCTGACGGCCTGGGCAAAGTCGGCCGTTGTCGACGAACCCGCGCCCAGGAACGCGTCACCGTGGCGCACTGCTCGGGCCAGCGCCGTGGGCGCCCGGCCGCCGAACCAGATCGGCGGGTGTGGTCGCTGCACCGGTTTGGGCGCGACTGGCAGGTCATCGACGTCGCGGAACCGGCCGTGGAACGTCACCCGCGGCTCGTCGGACCACGCCGCTTTCATCAAGGCCAGGCCCTCGGTGAAATATCGGACGTGGGTGGCCTTGTCGACGCCGAAAGCCGCGAATCTGCGGGAACCGCCGCCGGCCGCAATACCGAGATCGAGGCGGCCGTGGCTGAGCCGGTCGACGGCGGTCACCGCCGAGGCCAGCTGCAACGGATCATGCAGCGAGGTCACGAGAACGCCGACCCCCAGCCGTAGCCGCTCGGTACAGGCAGCCGAATATGCCAGCAGCTCCAACGGTGCCAGCAGCGGTGACTCGCCGACAATCTGCTCGAGCACCCATCCGCCTTCGAACCCCAACTCCTCGGCGCGACCCAGATACGAGCGCAGCCCGGCGGTGTCGAAGTTGTCGTAGTCCAATTGGGGGATCGCGATGCAAAACCGCACACCTTCACCGTACGGTGGGCGCCCGACGGCTATCGGTAGGCTGGCAAACATGTTCGCCTTACTGTCTTTTCTGCCCGGCGTCGACGACGTGCGCGCCCTGGCTGACCGGGTCGACACCGCGCGCCATCACGGCGTGCCC
The DNA here is from genome assembly GCF_002102175.1 of Mycobacterium gastri. Taxonomy (GTDB): domain Bacteria; phylum Actinomycetota; class Actinomycetes; order Mycobacteriales; family Mycobacteriaceae; genus Mycobacterium; species Mycobacterium gastri. The sequence goes on from NZ_LQOX01000003.1 coordinate 8,462, forward strand.
AACGGCTGCGTGCTCGAATTCAATCTGCGCAACATGCCGGTGGAGACGACGGGTTTCGACCCGCTGACAATCCTGTCCGGAGGCGGCCGGCCGCTGGCCCTGCGCGACGCCGTCGCCGCGATCCACCGGGCTGCCGAGGACCCACGGGTCGCCGGAATGATTGCCCGCGTCCAGCTTCCGCCGTCGCCCGCCGGCGCCGTTCAGGAACTTCGGGAGGCCATCGCGGCCTTCAGTGCCGTCAAGCCCTCGGTGGCCTGGGCCGAAACCTATCCGGGCACGCTGTCCTATTACCTGGCTTCGGCATTCCGCGAGGTCTGGCTGCAGCCCTCGGGAAGTGTCGGGCTGATCGGCTTTGCCAGCAACGCGATGTTCTTGCGCGACGCCTTGGACAAGGCCGGTATCGAAGCCGAGATCGTCACGCGAGGTGAATACAAGTCGGCGGCAAACCTTTTCACCGAAGACGGTTACACCGAAGCCCATCGCGAGGCTGTCACCCGGATGTTGGAAAGCTTGCAGAGTCAGGTGTGGCACGCGGTCGCCGAATCGCGCGGCATCGACGCCGACGTGCTCAACGAGCTGGCCGACCGGGCTCCGCTGCTGCGTGACGAGGCGGTGGCCTCCGGCCTGATCGACCGGATCGGATTCCGCGACGAGGTCTACGCTCGCATGGCGGAAATGATTGGGATAGAAGATGTTTCGCCGGAGTCCGTCGACACCGACGAGAAGCCGCCGCGAATGTACCTGGCCCGCTACGCGGGCACCGCGCGGTCGCGACTGGCGCCGCCGGTACCGTCGATACCCGGCCGCCGAGCCAAGCCGACGATCGCGGTGGTCACCGTGGAAGGCCCGATCGTCAACGGACGCGGTGGCCCGCAGGGTCTGCCGTTCGGCCCGTCCAGCGCCGGTGGCGACACCATCGCGGCGGCGCTGCGGGAGGTGGCCGCCGACGATTCGATTACGGCGATCGTGCTGCGGGTGGACAGTCCCGGGGGATCGGTCACCGCGTCGGAGACCATCTGGCGTGAGGTGAAACGGGCCCGTCGCCGCGGCAAGCCCGTCGTCGCCTCGATGGGTGCGGTCGCCGCCTCCGGCGGCTACTACGTTTCGATGGCCGCAGATGCGATCGTCGCCAATCCCGGCACCATCACCGGTTCCATCGGGGTGATCACCGGGAAACTGGTGGTTCGCGATCTGAAGGACCGGCTGGGAGTCGGGTCGGAAACGTTGCGCACCAACGCCAACGCCGACGCCTGGTCGATAGACGAGCCGTTCACGCCGGAACAGCGGGCCCGCCGGGAGGCGGAGGCCGATCTGTTCTACGGCGACTTCGTGGCGCGCGTCGCCGAGGGCCGCAACCTCAGCACCGAAGCCGTCGACGTGGTGGCCCGTGGCCGGGTCTGGACCGGTGCCGATGCGCTCGAGCGTGGCCTGGTCGACGAACTCGGCGGCTTCCGCACGGCGGTACGCCGTGCGAAAATCCTGGCGGGCCTGGACGAGGACACCGAGGTTCGACTGGTCAGTTATCCGGGCTCGTCGCTGTTGGACCTGCTACTGCCGCGCATGTCATCGCGACCGGCGGCGGCTTCGGTACCCGATGCCGTCGGGACGCTGCTGATTCGCTCGATCGCCGGTGTCGTCGAGGGTATCGAGCAGACGCTCAGCGGTGCCAGCGCGTTATGGCTGGGGCAGTCGCGCCTCTAGGCGGATAAGACGGCGCTGATGAAGATGATCTCGCCGAGCGGGTCGTCGTCGTCGGGATCGGGCACGGGAATGCCGGCGCGCCGGAACAGTTCGGCTCGGGTCACACCATCGACGTCCCAGCCCTTGGCACTCAGGTAGTCGACGACGTGGTTGCGGTCGCCGGGGTACACCAGCGACGCCATGTCGATGTCGATGCCGTGCTCCCGGAAGGCCGCCGACCTCTCCCGGATCCGGTCGGCATCGAAATCCACTATGCCCGGCACGAATTCGGTGGCGATGGCGCTACCCGGGGCGCTGAGTGCAGCGATGTTGTCGAACAGCCGGTCCTGGGCTTCCGGTGGTAAGTAGATCAGCAGGCCTTCGGCCAACCACGCCGTCGGTGCGGCCGCGTCCAGGCCCGCCGCCTGCAGCGCAGTCGGCCAATCGCCGCGCAGATCGATCGGAATCACCCGCCGAGACGCCGTCGGCTCGGCACCCAACCGGGCCAACGCGGTTGTCTTGAACTCGGCCACCCGGGGCTGGTCGAGTTCATAGACCACCGTCCCGGCGGGCCACGGCAACCGGTAGGCGCGCGCGTCCAAGCCGGATGCCAGGATCACCGCCTGCCGGATTCCGCCGCCGGTGGCGTTGATGAAGTAGTCGTCGAAGTACTTGGTGCGCACCGCCATTCCGTCGACCATTGCCTGTGCCCGGGCCGGCGACACGTCCTGGATGGCCGCCATATCGAGGTCGCCGTCCATCATCTTGATGAAGAAGTCGACGCCGACGGCCCGCACCAGTGGTTCGGCGAAGGGATCGTTGATCAACCCGCGGGGATCCTTGGTCGCCATCGCGCGCCCCGCGGCGACCATGGTCGCGGTGACGCCGACGCTGGAGGCCAGATCCCAGCTGTCATCGTCGCTGCGTTGTGACTCGTTACGTGTCATCGGTTCTGTTCCTGTCCGGGTGTCGGGGTACGGGTGGCGCGGTAGTAGGTGAGCCGCCCGAAGACACGATGCCGTTGAGTATCGACCTCGGCGCAGTCGAACCCGGCCGCCGTCAAGAGCCGCGGAATGGCATCGCCGAGGTTGCCGGCGCCGTGGTGGCCGCGCACAATGCGTCGCACGGCCAGGCCGTCGCGATCGGTCAGGTCACCCCCCATGTCGACCAGGTGGAGTCGGCCGCCGGGCTGTAGGACCCGGAATGCCTCTGCCGCCGCAGCGGTTTTCGCCGCATCGTCCAAGTGGTGCAGCATCATCGACGACAGCACCCGGTCGAATTCGCCGTCGGGGTAGGGCAGCTGCTGGGCATAACAACGTTCGAAACGAATCCCGGTCAGCCACGCTGCCTTTCGCTGCGCCCGATGCAATGCCAGCGGGTCGGGATCACACCCGACCACCTGCGCCATGGGGTGGGCACGCTTGACCCTGATCGCCAGATTCCCGGTGCCACAACCGATTTCCAGGACACGATGGTCGTCGCCGATATCGGCCTGCGCGATGAGCTTCTGGTAGACCCGGGTGAAACCGAGCAGCCGGGTCAGTAGGTCGTAGAACGGCAACAGCGCATCATGGCCTGCGGCCGGGAAGTAGTCATGGCGTTGTCCGAGCTTGCTGACGAAGCCATGTAGATGATCGTGGGCCACGAAAGCCAGGATAAAGCCCTGGCTTTGAGCAGCCCCGCACGGCAACCTTGAACTATGTCGTACGCGATGGCCGGGTCGTACGCGATGGCCGGCAAACGGGTGTTGATCACGGGTGCATCCTCGGGGGTCGGAGCGGCCCTGGCCAGGCAGTTGGCCGCCCAGGAGGCGGTGGTCGGGTTGATCGCCCGGCGGCGAGACCGGCTGGGTGAGGTGCTGGCCGAATGCCGCAGGACGTCGCCGGAGTCGGCGATGTGGGTCGCCGACCTGGGCGACACCCCCGCGGCCGCCCGGCTGGCACTACAAGCCTGGCACGCCCTGGGTGGCATCGACGTGCTGGTGAACAACGCGGCGGTACCCAGACGCCGGGCCGTGACCGCGCTGAAGCCGGCTGACGTGGAGGAGGTGATGCGGGTCAACTTCTTCGCCCCGATGCGGATGACGCTGGCGCTGCTGCCGCGGATGCTGGCGAGGCGGTCCGGCGTCATCGTCAATGTGTCGAGCGTTGGCGGACGACTCGGCATCATCCACGAAGCTGCCTATTGCGCAAGCAAATTCGCGCTATGTGGCTGGAGCGAGGCGATGGCGGTCGACCTGGCGGGCACCGGAGTATCGGTGAAGCTGATCCAGCCGGGTCCGGTGGACACCGAGATCTGGGACCGGCCCGACAACGACGAACCTCTCTATCGGGGGCCCAAGGTTAGCGCCGACCTGGTGGCCGAGGGCATCGTCGCGGCCATCGGCAGCGACCGGTTCGAGCACTATCTGCCAGAGTTGATGGCCCTCAAAGACGTCGTCGACGCCAAGAACGCCGACCTGGACGCGTTCATCGCCGGCGCGGCGGCCATGACCTGGCAATGAGGGCACTGGTTTACGGCGTGCCGCCCGAGCCGTTCGAGGTTCCCGATGATGCCAACGCCCTTACCCAGAACCTGGCCCACAGCCCGACAGGGCTGCGGTTACTGCCCGACCCGCGGTTGCTGCGCCCGGACTGGGTGATCACCCGACCGCGGCTGACGGGCATCTGCGGGTCTGATTCCAAGCAGATCCTGATGGACTTCGGCGAGCACGACGCCGACAACGCCATGGCCGCATTCTGTTCCTTCCCGCAGGTCATGGGCCACGAGGTGATCGCCGACGTGGTCGAGATGGGACCGGAGGCCCGCGGGGTTGAGGTGGGCCAGCGGGTCGTGCTCAATCCGTGGCTCTCCTGCGGGCCACGTGGCATCGAACCGCCGTGTCCGGCCTGCGAAGCCGGCGACTACAGCCTGTGCTGGAGCTTCGCCGACGGCGACATCAAACCCGGAATCCACACCGGGGTGTCGGCCGACGTGACCGGCGGCTACGCAGAGCTGATGCCCGCCCACCACAGCATGCTGTTCGCCGTTCCCGACTCGGTTCCCGACGAAGCAGCCGTGTTCGCCGACCCGTTCTCGGTGTCGCTGCATGCGATCACCCGCCATCCGCCGCCGCGCTGCGGCCGGGTGCTGGTGTACGGCGCCGGCTCGCTGGGGTTGTGTGCGCTGGTGATCCTGCGGGCGCTGTATCCGGACGTGGCGGTGGCCGTCGTCGCCCGATTCCCGGCCCAGGCCGAGCTTGCCCGGCGGTTCGGCGCCGCCAAAGTCGTTGCGCACGAACCACGTCTGGCCATCATCGAGGAACTGGTGTCCTGGGGCGGCGGCCGGCTGCGCCAGCCGTTGCTGGGCCTGCCGATGGCCCACCCCGGCGCGGTCGACGTGGTCTACGACACCGTCGGCAAGCCGGAGACGTTCGAGGTAGGGGTGCGAGTGCTGACCTCGCGCGGGACGCTGGTCAAGGCCGGTGTCCACACACCCGGCCATTGGGAGTGGAGTCCGCTCTACTTCAAAGAGATCAGCTGGGTCGGGTCCAACGCCTTCGGCGTCGAGGAGGTCGACGGTGTCCGCCGGCACGCCATTGCCCACTACCTTGACCTGGTAGTCGCGGGCCGGGTGGACCTGCGTCCCCTGCTGACCCACACCTTCGGGCTGGAGCAATGGCGGGATGCCTTCCTCGCGATCGCCGATCAGGGCGCGAGCGGGGCCGTCAAGGTGGCCATAGATCAGCGTTAGGCGTCGTTATGGCGTGGGGGGCGGACCCAGGATCTCGGTGCCGTACGGACGGGCCAGCTCGGCAAGAGCAGCCGGATCCGGCGAGCGTGAATCTCGGCGTGTCGCGTCGTACGGTTCACAGTAGGCGCCGTCTCAAGCCCGAGCTCAAGTGTTGGCGCGCAGATAACCGTAGACGCCGGCGAAATTGCGGTTCACGTCCTCGGGAATGGGCACTGGACCACCGAGAGCGCGTGCACCCCAAACGATTTGGGCGGTCCGTTCGACGAGCGCGGTGACATGCAGAACCTTGTCCGGTCGGGGCCCGACGGCCACCAGGCCGTGGTTGGCGATCAGGGCTGCGGCGCGGTCTTGCAAAGCCCGCACCGCATTGTCCCCCACCTCGGGAGTGCCGGACGCGGCGTATTCGGTGCAGCGAACGTCCCCGCCGCAGTAAACCGCAAACTCGTCGATGCAGGCCGGAATCGGCTGATGGGCGATGGCGAACATGGTCGCCCACACCGGATGGCTGTGGATGACGCTGCCGATGTCGTCGAACGCCTGGTAACACGCCAGGTGCAGCTTCATCTCCGTCGACGGCGAACGTCCCGGCTTAGCTTGCAGCACAGCGCCTTCCGAGTCGACGAGCACCAAGTCGTCGAGCGTCATGTCGCTGTAATCGACCGACGACGCCGTGATGACGATGGTCCCGTCGCGGCGCCGCGCGGAGATATTGCCCGCCGTTCCTTCGACCAGGCCGCGGCGCAGCATGTCCTTGGCCGCCGCCAGCACCGCGGCCTCCGCGTTATCAACGGATTTCACCGATGTCATGAGCCGAGCACCTCCGGGTTGACGATATGGGTGGGCCGGTTGCCGGACAGCAGCGCTTCCAGGTCGTCGGCCACCAGCTGCGCCTGCCGGGCCTCAGTGTTCCAGGTCGCCCCGCCGATGTGTGGGGTCAGCACGACGTTGGGCAGGCCCGTCAGTGGATGATCGGGCGGCAGCCATTCGCCGGCGAAGTGGTCCAGGCCGGCTGCGGCCACCTTGCCGCCGCGCAAAGCCTCCACCAGCGCGTCGGTGTCGTGCAGCTGGGCCCGCGCGGTGTTGAGGAAGACGACGCCATCGCGCATGGCCGCGAACTGCTCGGCGCCGATCATGCCCACGGTGTCGTCGGTGACCGGTGCATGCAGGGAGACGACGTCGGCCTCACCCAACAGCTCGGCAAGGCTGTGGCGAGCTTCGTCGTTGTACGGGTCGTGGGCGATGACCCGCAACCCTAGCCCGGACAACCGCCAACGCACAGCGCTGCCCACCGCACCCAGACCCACCAGGCCCGCGGTGAGCCCGGCGATCTCCCAGCCGCGGAACCGCTGATAGGGAATCAGGCCATCGCGAAACATGTTGCCGGAGCGCACATCTGCGTCCGCAGCCAGCACGTGACGGGTGGCGGCCAGCAACAGCGCCACCGTCAGTTCGGCAACCGCGTCGGCATTGCGCGCCGGAGTGTTCAGCACCGGGATGCCGGCCGCGGTGGCGCCACGGATATCGACGTTGTTGGGATCGCCGCGGGTGGCGGCTATGGCAATCAGGGCCCGCGACCCAGGCTCGAACACCGGCCCACTGACCGAATCAGATTCCACCACAACGATATCGGCGGCTTCGGCGACGATCCGTTGGGCCAGCTGCTCGGCGTTGTAGATGCGCAGCGGGGTCTGGTCTATCCAGGGGTCGTATACGACATCGGCCAGGTGCCGTAGTTTGGCCAGCCCCGGTCCCCGCAGCGGGGCCGTCACCAGGGCGCGCGGTCGAGACGTCACGTATGCCAATGCTGGCGTACCGTGGCGCCCGTGTCACGTGAAGCCGTCACAATGGGCATCGACATCGGCAGCACAGCGGTCAAAGCGGTGGTCGCCGACGAGAACGGCACTGTCAAAGCGCGGGTGCGGATCCCGCATCAGCTGCGGGTGCCGGCCCCCGACCGGCTCGAGCACGATGCCGACGAGGCATGGCGGCGCGGACCGTTGGCGGCCCTGGGCCAGCTGGCCCCGGCGGCTGCGAAAGCAGTGGCCGTTTCGGCGATGGTGCCGTCGCTGACCGCCGTCGATTCCGACGGCCGGCCCATCACCCCGGGACTGCTGTACGGCGACAGCAGGGGCCGGGTACCCGGTGCCGCCCAACAGCCGCTGCCGTCGGTGGGTGAAGCCGCCGAATTCCTGCGCTGGACGGCCGCCGAGGCGCCCGACGCGACCGGCTACTGGCCGGCGCCGGCGGTGGCCAACTACGCGTTGGCGGGTGAGCCGGTGATCGACTTCGCCACGGCCGTAACGAGTTTGCCGTTGTTCGACGGGTCCGGTTGGAACCCGGCGGCGTGCGCCGACCGCGGGGCCAGTGTCGCGCAGATGCCTCGGGTCGAAACGTTCGGCTCGGCGATCGCTCAGGTACACGGCACCGACGCGGTGCTGGGGGCCGGCGCCATCGACGCCCTGTGTGAGCAGATCGTGGCGGGCGCCGACCACGACGGCGATGTGCTGGTGCTGTGTGGCACCACGCTGATCGTGTGGACGACCATCGCCGCGCCCCGGCAGGTGCCGGGCTTGTGGACCATTCCGCACACGGCCGCCGGGAAAAGCCAGATCGGCGGGGCCAGCAACGCGGGGGGCTTGTTCCTCGGCTGGGTGGATCGCGTTGTGGCACCGGGCGATCCGGCTGCCGCCGACCCGCGGCGGGTACCGGTCTGGCTGCCTTACATTCGTGGCGAACGGACGCCGTTCCATGATCCCGACCGCCGGGCGCTGCTCGACGGCCTGGACCTCACCCAGGACCCCGCGTCGGTAAGGCGGGCGGCATTCGAGGCATCGGGCTTCGTGGTTCGCCAGCTCATCGAGTTGAGCGGGGCGCCGGCCTTGCGTCTCGTCGCATCCGGTGGCGGCACCCGCGTCCATCCCTGGCTGCAGGCCATCGCCGAGGCGACCGGCCGGGTGGTGCAGGTGTCCCGCGTGGCCGAGGGAGCTGCCCTGGGTGCGGCTTTCCTCGGGCGCATGGCGGCCGGTCTGGAGTCGTCGATCGCCGACGCCGCCCGCTGGGCCTCGGTCGAGCGGGTCGTGGAACCCCGTCCGGAGTGGATCGGTCCGACCAAAGAGCGCTATCGGCGGTTCCTGGAGCTCAGTGGATCAAAGTTGGCCTAGCGGGTGGCGCGATACCGGGTATGTCGTTCTACGCTTATGCAATGACAGACCACGACCAGACTGCCGTCCGCCGCGAGATCGCAGATGCCTTGTACGCCGCACTTGAACGTCGGCACGAGGTCGCCGACGCCATCGTCGAGGCCGAGAACAAAGCGGCCGCGGTCGAGGCGATCGTGACGCTGCTGGGCACCTCGCACGTGGCCGCCGAAGCGGTGATGAGCATGTCCTTCGACCAGCTCACCCAGGATGCTCGCAAGCAGATCCTGGCCGAACTCGAAGACCTGAACCAACAGCTGAGCTTTGCCGCGAAAGATCGTCCCGCGAGCTTCGGCGAAAGCCTTGAGCTGCGGCCCTTCTCCGCCGAGGAGGACCGCGACATCTTCGCCGCGCGCACCGAGGAAATGGCTGCGGCGGGCGACGGGTCCGGCGGGCCAGCCGGCAACCTCGACGACGAGATCAAGGCAGCGCTGCGCAGAGTCGACGACGAGGAGGCGGCCTGGTTCGTCGCCGTCGATTCCGGGCAGAAGGTCGGCATGGTGTTCGGCGAGCTCGTCCACGGCGAGGTAGACGTGCGGATCTGGATACATCCCGAGCATCGCAAGAAGGGTTACGGCACAGCGGCATTGCGCAAGTCGCGCTCGGAGATGGCGTGGGCGTTCCCTGCCGTTCCGATGGTCGTCCGCGCGCCGGCGGCCCATCCGGCCTAGCGGTTACAGGGTTGCGGTGACGGCAACGATGTCGCCGAGCTGCGACATGTCGCCGTCGGGTAGGACGCGACCGTAATCGGTGAACAACTCCCGGCGTGGCCGGGTGCCCACCTGCCAGCCCCGGCCGGTCAGATACTCCACGACGTTGCTGCGCTCGCCGTCGTAGAACAGTCCCGACAGGTCGATATCGCAACCCAATGTGGCCCACCGCTGGTTGAACTCCTGGGCACGTTGCGCCATCGTCGATCCGGTGTCGGGATGGTATTCGGTGGCCAGCCTGCTTCCGGGCGCGCTCAGTTCGGTGATGTTGTCGAACAGGCGGTCCTGGGCGTCGGGCGGCAGGTACATCAGCAAGCCCTCCGCGCTCCAGGCTGTCGGTTTCGTGTCGTCGAATCCATTGTGGCGCAAGGCATTCGGCCAGTCGTCGCGTAGGTCGACGCTGACCGTTCGCGCACCAGCGGTGCGGCGAACGGGTCGTCGATGATCGGGTCGGCCGCTGTGGACGCCAGCGCGCGGGCGGCGGCGACCATCGTCGCCGTGGCCCCGACACTGGATGCCAAATCCCAGCTGTCGCCGGGGGATCGGGATGAGTCGACTGCCATGTGTTTGGGTCTCAGACCGCGTCGATGTGTAGGACTTCCCCTACGGTGTGCCCCTGGCTCTGACCGTCGAGTGCGGCGCGGTCCCACCGGCCGTCGGAGAAGACGAGCGCCTCGTCGAACCAGATGCTGCATCCGTCGAGGATCATGTCGAGGTGTAGCGGTGCGGTCCAACCGACCTTTGTTCTCGACTGGGTCGGGGTGCCCAGCCCGAGGTGCAAACCCGGATGGCGCTCATTGATGTGCGACAGGAAACCGACCCATTCGGTTATGCCTTCGTTTGTGCCGAAGCCGACTTCGCCTACCCTGTCGGCGTTTTCGACTTCGAAGAAGTTGCTCAGAACACCCGACACCACTGGATCGCAACATCCGGCCCGTTGCACGACCGAGTCCGTTATTTCCAGGGTGACGGGGTTGCGGGCCAGTCTGGGATCGCCGGGAAAACCGAAGCTCGAGTTTATCGCTCCGTCGACCACCACGATTCCGGTCACATGCGGTGTATACGTATTGACCTCGCCGGGCGGCAGGATGGCCGGGAACTGGCCGTTGAAATAGCCGCAGCTGTTTGTCCAGCCGCCATCCGGCACGGGCCTGATATGGACGTCCGTCCCGGCCGGATTGGTGACGTGAATGTCGTGCGCCCGCTTGGCGGCCGCGATCACCGAATTGTTCAAGGAGTCAAGTGATGCGCGGTCGACGGCCAGCGGCAGGGAGAACAACGCGGGGGAGAAGTTGAATAGCCGAAAGATGCGGGTATGTTTCGGTTTTTCGGTCGTTTGCAGATACTCGAGTACAGCGGCGCGATGGATGCTGGACACCATGCTGACCAGCAGCAGCACCTCGAAGCCGCCGACCCGGCGCTTGTCGAAGCGGTCAGCGGGCTCAACCCGGACTTCGGCCGAACCCGCCCGGATGCGTTGCCCCAGCGTTTCGAGCAAGCGTTGGTCATCGTCGCCGTGCAGTTCGTCGGAATAAAGTACGAGCACCCGATCGTCGGGTTGCAACTCGAGATAGCTGGTGCAGAGCGTGTCCATGCCGTCGATTACGGATGAATCAGTGGACCGAGTTCCAGCACCCATCAATGACTTCCCATCGGTCGGACGTGCAAACACAGATCTCCCCGCGCCCCTTTTCCGAGCGGGCGCGGGGAGCGCGAAATTCGCGGCTCAGACGACGGCGTTGGGGCAGAGCCAGGCGTCGTCGGCGATCCGGGTTGGGTCGGTGCGGGCGATGGCGATTTTCTCGTTGACGTCGCGCAGGGTCTTCAAGTCAGCCGCGGATAATTCGGTGGAGCTCAGTTCTGCACTGGTGGCGATAATGACGTTGGACATTGACGAAACCCCTTCTGTGACCGGCGCATGGTAGACGTTAGCACTCGTGCTGGCCGCGTGCGAACTGTAGCTTGCAAGCCATTGAGCATTTACGGTACGAGGCGATGGTGCGCATTCACGCCGATGCTTACGACTCGGTCGACTTTTTCAGCGACGAGTCGCTGTTGCCGAACCCATATCCCTACTTCGACCACCTCAGGGCGAAAAGCCCCGTTTTGCGGCTGCCGCCCCACCAGGTGATGGCAATTACCGGCTATCCCGAGGGCAATGCCGTTTACCGGGACTCCGGCAATTTCTCCTCGCTCGTCGCCGTTGGCGGACCGTTTCCGCCGCTGCCGTTCGAACCGCGGGGCGACGACATCGGCGAGCAAATCGAACGGCACCGCCATCGGATGCCGATGAGCAACTACCTGACCACGATGGACCCGCCCCAACACTCCCGGGCGCGGGCGCTGCTGGGTCGTCTGCTCACCCCCGAGCGCCGCGCATGCGCTACGGAGTCGATGCGGCGCCTGGCCGGTGATCTCATCGACCAATTCATCGCCACCGGCCACTGCGAGTTCGTGTCCGAATATGCAAAGCCCTTCTCGTACAGGGTGATTGCAGACCTGCTCGGTGTGCCCGGCCACGACCGCCGGCTATTCGACGTGCCGCGGCCGCCGGTGCCGGTCGGTGCGCTGGACCATGCGCCGCTACCGGAGGATCCGCTGCGCTGGCTGGACGACATATTCGTCCGCTATCTGGTGGAGCGGCGACGCGAACCCCGCGCGGATGTGCTGACGCAACTGGCCACCGCGCGCTATCCCGACGGGACGACACCCGAGGTCGCCGACCTCGCCAGGAGCGCCACCCTGCTCTTCACCGCCGGACGGGGGGCCACCGCGTTCATGCTGAGCTGGTCGGTTCGGCTGCTAGCCGAGCGTCCCGATCTGGCGGAGCAACTGCGTGCCAACCGCAGCCGGATTCCGCAGTTCGTCGAGGAGGTCCTGCGCATGGAAAGCCCGGTAAAGAGCGACTTCCGGCTGGCCCGCAAGACCACCCGGGTGGGTGATGTCGTGATCCCGGCCGGCACCACCGTGATGCTCTGTCCCGGGGCAAGCAACCGTGATCCCCGAAAGTTCGTCAGGCCCAATGAGTTTCGCCTGGACCGAAGCAACGCCCGCGACCATATGGCGTTCGGTCGCGGCGCGCATTCGTGTCCCGGAGCGGCGCTGGCCCGCGTCGAGGCCCGCATTTCGATCGAATGCATCCTGGACCGGTTAACCGCAATCCGGCTCAGCACCGCCGAGCATGGTGCGCCTGATAACCGGCGATTCAGCTATGAGCCGGCGTACACCCTGCGCGCGCTGACCGGCTTGCACCTCGAGTTCGCGCCGGCTTTGCCTCAGCCACTGAATTCGGCCGAGATGTAGACCACCTCGCCGAAGGGAGCGTCGTCGCCGTCGACGGGTGGCAGTCCGTGTCGGGCGAACAGGTCGGTGTTGCTCACCCCGGCGATCCGCCAACCATGGGCAGCCAGATATGTGCCCGCGTCGGTGCGGTCGTCGAAATACAGCAGAGCCGCCATGTCGAGATCGAAGCCGTGGCGATTCCACCGCTCGTTCTGGCGCCGCATGCGCCGTCGCAGCTCTTCTCGGTTGAGATCGTTGACGTCGAGCAGACCCTCGGTGGCGAACCGGCTGCCCGGTGCGCTGTGGGCGGTGACCTGGTCCAGCAGCCGGTCCTGGGCCTGCGCCGGCAGGTAACCCAGCAGCCCTTCTGCGGACCAGGCGGTTGGCTGGGCCGGGTCGAAGCCGGCTTCGCGCAATGCCGCCGGCCAGTCGTCACGCAAGTCGACCGCTACCGGGCGCCGATCGGCCGTCGGCTGCGCACCCAGGCCGGCCAGCGTCGCGGTCTTGAACTCGATCACCCGCGGCTGGTCGACTTCGAACACGGTGGTACCGGCCGGCCAGGGCAACCGGTAAGCGCGGGAATCCAGGCCGGACGCCAGGATGACGGCTTGGCGGATACCGGCCCGGGTTGCGTCGGTGAAGAAGTCGTCGAAGAACCGGGTGCGCACGGTCATAGCGTTGGCGAAGTGCCGGATGCCGTTGGCCGTGTCGTCATCGACGTCGGCGGTACTTAGCTCGCCACTGGCGACGCGGCTGAAGAAGTCGACGCCGACCGCTTTGACCAGCGGCTCGGCGAAGTGGTCGCTGGCAATGGCTCCGGCGCCGTTGGCGTCCCGGCAGGCCGCCGCGCGTGCGGCCGCCACCATGGTGGCCGTCAAACCCACGCTGGAAGCCAAATCCCAGGTGTCGCCCTCGAAGCGCGCGCTACCCAATTGCGTCATCCGTTTGCCCTCCGCCGGCCACTTATTGATACTTAGCAAATATAACGAACTAGCAAGACTGTACGCTCGCCCGGCGCCGCCACGGCCACCCAGGCAAGTCCCGCCCACATCAGCTGTTAATCTCGTAACGGTTTGACGCGCTGTAGATAATGCGGCCGTACGTCCTGGCCTGCGAGTGTTGGGCGCGTAATGCAGGATGACCCCCCGCTGCGCAGGAGGAAGTAGTGCTTTCGGCTTTCATCTCATCGCTGCGTACAGTCGACCTGAGACGGAAGATCCTCTTCACGCTGGGCATTGTGGTGCTGTACCGGGCGGGGGCCTCACTGCCCTCTCCGGGCGTCGACTTTCCGCACGTTCAGCAGTGCATCAAACAGGCCAGCAGCGGCGAAGCCGGACAGATCTACTCGCTGATCAACCTGTTCTCCGGCGGTGCGCTGCTCAAGCTCACGGTGTTCGCGGTCGGGGTGATGCCCTACATCACGGCCAGCATCATCGTGCAGCTGCTGACCGTCGTGATCCCCAGGTTTGAGGAACTGCGTAAGGAAGGTCAGTCCGGCCAGGCCAAGATGACGCAGTACACCCGTTATCTGGCGATCGCGCTGGCGATTCTGCAGGCCACCAGCATCGTGGCGCTGGCGGCCAACGACCAGCTGCTGCAAGGCTGCCGCGAGAAAATCATCGCCGACGACAGCATTTTCACCCTGGTCGTCATCGTGCTGGTGATGACCAGTGGCGCGGCGCTAGTGATGTGGATGGGTGAGTTGATCACCGAACGCGGCATCGGCAACGGCATGTCGCTGCTGATCTTCGTCGGCATTGCCGCCCGCATCTATCCCGAAGGACATGACATCCTGGAAAGCCGCGGCGGCGCGGTCTTCGCCGCGGTCTGCGTGGCCACGCTGATCATCATCGTCGGCGTGGTTTTCGTCGAGCAGGGCCAGCGCCGCATCCCGGTGCAATACGCCAAACGGATGGTGGGCCGGCGGATGTACGGCGGAACGTCGACGTATCTGCCGCTCAAGGTCAACCAGGCCGGCGTCATCCCGGTGATCTTCGCTTCGTCGCTGATCTACATTCCGCACCTGATCACTCAGCTGGTCCGCAGCGGCACCGGGGGTCTCGGCCGCGGCTGGTGGGACAAGTTCGTCGCCACCTACCTGTCCGACCCCAGCAACATCGGCTATATCGCCATCTACTTCAGCCTGATCATCTTCTTCACCTACTTCTACGTGTCGATCACGTTCAATCCCGACGAGCGTGCCGATGAGATGAAAAAGTTCGGCGGCTTCATTCCAGGCATTCGTCCGGGCCGCCCGACCGCTGATTACCTGCGTTATGTGCTGAGCCGGATTACCCTGCCGGGTTCGATCTACCTCGGCGTGATCGCCGTGTTGCCCAATCTGTTCCTCCAGATCGGCGCCAGCGGCGGAGTTCAGAACCTACCCTTCGGGGGTACCGCGGTTCTGATCATGATCGGCGTCGGTTTGGATACGGTCAAACAGATCGAGAGTCAGCTCATGCAGCGCAACTATGAAGGGTTCCTCAAGTGAGAGTCGTTTTGCTGGGACCGCCCGGGGCGGGCAAGGGGACGCAAGCCCAAAAGCTGGCCGAGAAGCTGGGGATCCCGCAGATCTCCACCGGCGAGCTGTTCCGGCGAAACATCGAAGACGGCACCAAGCTGGGCATCGAGGCCAAGCGGTACCTGAGCGCCGGTGACCTGGTGCCGTCCGATCTGACCAACGAACTCGTCGACGATCGGTTGAACAACCCCGACGCGGCCAACGGTTTTATCCTGGACGGGTATCCACGGTCGGTGGAACAGGCCAAGGCGCTGCACGAGATGCTCGAACGCCGGGGGACCGACATCGATGCCGTGCTGGAGTTCCGGGTGTCGGAGGAGGTGTTGCTGGAGCGGCTCAGAGGCCGTGGCCGCGCCGACGACACCGACGAGGTGATCCTCAACCGGATGAAGGTATATCGCGACGAGACCGCACCGCTGCTGGAGTACTACAGCAGCCAACTGAAGACCGTCGACGCGGTCGGCACCATGGACGAAGTGTTCGCTCGCGCGTTGCAGGCCCTGGGGAAGTAGCCATGTGTGCCCTGGCACGGTTGCGGGGCCGCAAAGTCGTGCCACAACGCACTGCCGGCGAGCTTGACGCAATGGCCGCGGCGGGCTCCGTCGTGGCCGCGGCCCTGCGAGCCGTCCGCGCGGCGGCGGTCGCCGGAGCGTCGAGCCTGAGCCTCGACGACATCGCCGAGACAGTGATCCGCGAAGCCGGCGCTACCCCGTCGTTCCTGGGCTATCACGGCTACCCGGCGTCGATCTGCGTCTCGGTCAATGACCGGGTGGTCCACGGCATTCCGTCCGCAGCGGAAATCCTGGCCGCCGGCGACCTGGTTTCGGTCGACTGTGGCGCCGTCCTGGACGGCTGGCACGGCGACGCGGCAATAACCTTCGGGGTCGGACCGCTCGGTCCGGCCGACGAAGCCCTGTCGGAAGCGACCCGGGAATCACTGGAGGCCGGAATCAAGGCAATGGTGGTCGGTAATCGGCTGACCGACGTCTCCCATGCCATCGAGCAAGGTACCCGTACCGCCGAGACCCGCTACGGCCACTCGTTCGGAATCGTCGACGGGTACGGCGGCCACGGGATCGGCCGGCAGATGCACATGGATCCGTTCTTGCCCAACGAGGGCGCTCCCGGGCGCGGCCCAGTGCTGGTCGCGGGTTCGGTGCTGGCCATCGAACCGATGTTGACCCTGGGCACTGGCAGGACCGTGGTGCTCGACGACAATTGGACGGTCACTACTGCCGACGGGTCGCGTGCGGCACACTGGGAACACACCGTTGCGGTAACCGAGGACGGGCCCCGAATCCTGACCTTTGGTTAGACGGCTGAACCAAACACCTACTCGACTCGTGTCAGAAGCGGGAGGTGATCGAGTGGGTCGGGTGCCCGGCACTCGGGCGGCGCCCGGGGCTACCGAGGCCGCGCTGATGAAGTCGCTCTACGACGAGCATGCCGCGGTGTTGTGGCGCTACGCGTTGCGGTTGACCGGCGACGCGAGCCAGGCCGAGGACGTCGTCCAGGAGACGTTGTTGCGGGCATGGCAGCACCCGGAAGTGATAGGTGATACCGAACGGTCGGCGCGCGCGTGGTTGTTCACCGTCGCGCGCAACATGATCATTGACGATCGGCGCAGCGCACGGTCCCGCAATGTCGTCGGCTCCACCGACGAATCGGGCGCGCCCGAGCAGTCCGTGCCCGACGAGGTGAACGCGGCGCTGGACCGGTTGCTGATCGCCGAGGCGATGGCTCACTTGTCCGTCGAGCACCGGGCCGTGATCGAGCGGTCCTACTATCGTGGTTGGACCACCGCGCAGATTGCCGGCGACCTCGGAATCGCCGAAGGGACCGTCAAGTCGCGACTTCACTACGCGGTGCGGGCGCTGCGTCTCGGTCTGCAGGAACTTGGGGTGACACGATGACGGCAGGCCTGGTTCGAGGGACTGTTCACGGACCCATCCAGGCGGCCGTCCGCTCCGAATACTTGGGGGTGACAGGAGATGGATGACATGGTCACGTCGCTTCGGGGGCTTGGCCCCCCCGGTGACAACAAGGGGTATGACCTGGCGACCGGTCACAACCACCCCTATGGGATGTGGGACGCCGCTTACGTATTGGGTTCGCTGTCGGCGACCGATCGCCGCGAATACGAAGAGCACATGAGCCGCTGCCTCGCCTGCCGGCAGGCCGTCGCCGAGCTCTCCGGTGTGCCCGCCTTGCTTTCGCAGCTCGACCGCGACGAGGTGGCGACGATGAACGAGTCCGGCCCGGGCGCGGCTCCTCCGCAGCCGGCGCCGCCGCTCTCGCCGCAGTTGTTGCCGTCGTTGCTGGCCACGGTGCGCTGGCGCCGTCGCCGCGCCCGGCTGACGACGTGGGTGGCCTCGGCCGCTGCGGCGGTGTTATTGGTAATTTGTGTGCTCATCGGTGTCCAGGGTCCTTCCGGTTCGCCGCAGCCGGCGACCGTGTCGGCGCAGCCGATGGCACAGGTCGGGACCCACCTGCTGGCTTCGACGGTGTCGCTTCGCCCCGAGCACTGGGGGACGTTCATCAACTTGCGGTGCGTTTGCCTGGCTCCGCCGGATGCGCCCCACGACACGCTGGCGATGGTCGTGGTGGGTCGTGATGGCACCCAGACCCGGCTGGCGACGTGGGTGGCCGAACCCGGCCACACTGCGACACCAGCCGGCAGCATCTCGATACCGGTCGATCGAATCGCCGCCGTGCAAGTGGTTTCCGCCGATACCGGCCAGGTGCTGCTGCAGCGTTCGCTCTGAATTCGCCCGGCCCGCGGTGAACTGAAGTTCGCCGCGGGTCGTGTTACCGACATGCCCAGGAAGCACCGGGTGGTCGACTACATCGTGGACCACCTCGCGGCGATCGGAGTCGACCACGTCTTCGGTGTGGACGGAGCCAACATCGAAGATCTCTACGACGCCGCGCATTTCCACCCGTCGCTGTGCGCCGTCCTGGCCAAGCACGAATTCTCCGCCGCCGCAATGGCTGACGGGTACAGCCGCAGCGGGGCCGGGCTGGGATCTGGGTTAGGAGTGGTGGCGGCGACTTCCGGCGGCGGTGCTCTCAATCTCGTCGCGGGATTGGGAGAGGCGCTGGCCAGCCGGGTTCCGGTGCTCGCCCTGGTCGGGCAACCCGCCACCACCCTGGACGGCCGGGGCGCCTTTCAGGACACCAGTGGGCGCAACGGATCACTGGATGCCCAAGCGGTGTTCTCGGCGGTGTCGCTATCGTGCCAGCGGCTGCTCGCGCCGGCCGACATCGCCTCGGCCTTGCCGCGTGCCATCGCCACGGCGCGCACCGGTGGTCCGGCAGTGTTGTTGCTGCCCAAGGACATTCAGCAGGGATACGTGGCGGTCGAAGAGCGCAGCCGGCCGCCGGGGGACGTGCGGCCTATCGGCAACCCGTATCCCATAGCGCAGCTTCTGCGCCTGGCGAACGGCCCGGTCACGATCATCGTCGGCGAGCAGGTGGCGCGCGACAACGCCCGGCTGGAGCTCGAGCAGCTGCGAGCGCTGTTGCGGGCCCGCGTGGCGACCGTGCCGGAGGCCAAGGATGTCGCCGGGACACCGGGCCTGGGGTCGTCGTCAGCGCTGGGAGTGACCGGAGTGATGGGCCACCCGCACGTGGCCGAAGCGGTGGCCGGCAGCGCGGTGTGCCTCGTCGTCGGCACCCGAATGCCCATGACCGCCCGTGCCGGCCTGGAAGACGCACTGGCCGCGGTGCGAACGGTGTCGCTCGGTTCGGCGCCGCCCTACTTTCCGTGCACCCATGTGCATACCGACGACCTGCGCGGCTCACTTCGCATCCTCATCCAGGCGCTCTCGGGACCCGGGCGGCCCACCGGGCTGCGCGTGCCTGACGTGGTGCAGCGCACCGAGCTGCGGCCGCCGTCCTGGACGGGCGTGGGTGTGCGGTACCGCGACGCCATGGCGGTACTCAACGATGAGCTGCCCGACGGCGCCGACATCGTGGTCGACGCCGGCAACACCGGCGCCGCGGCGATCCACTACCTGTCGGCCCGCCGGGGCGGCAGGTTCGCCGTCGCGCTCGGCATGGGCGGCATGGGCTACAGCTTCGGTGCCGGCATCGGAATGGCCTTGGGGCGCGCCAACACCGGACGGCCCGCCGGACGCACCGTGGTGATCGCCGGAGATGGGGCTTTTTTCATGCACGGCATGGAGGTGCACACCGCCGTTCAGTACCGGCTCCCGATGACGTTCGTCTTGTTCAACAACAACGCCCATGCCATGTGTGTGACCCGCGAGCAGCTGTTCTACGGAGATCTTTACAGCTACAACAGGTTTCGCCGCAGCCGGTTGGGATCTGGCCTGGCGGCGATGTTTCCGGGCCTGATGTCTGTCGACGTCACCGACGTCGGCCGGTTAGCCACCGCATTGCGATCCGCATTGGATGCCGACGGGCCGGCAGTGGTCAGTGTCGAATGCGCTGCCGACGAAATTCCGCCGTTTGCACCTTTTCTCATTGGAAACACCTCGAAGGAGAATCGTACCGATGTCGCTGCCAGCGCTTGACGATATATTGACCCACACCCGCGCCCGTAGCGGCGCCGTGGCACCCATCGACGGGCTGATCCGTATCGAAACCAGCCCTCGGGAGCAGGCCACCCCCATCATCATGGAGATGATGCGGTCGGTGTATCCGCATGATCAGGTTTTCGGGGAGTACTGTACCGTCAACGATTTCATCGATTGTCCCCCTGACGAGTTGTTCGCCTATATGGCCGACACCCGCAGCCTCGAGGAGTGGACGTACAGCCTGCGCGGCTTCACGACGACTGACGAGCCGGGGCTGTGGTTGGCTCACGATCAGCTCGGTTCGCAGACCAAGATCTACACCCGCACCATTGCCAACGAACAGGCCCGCACGGTCGACTACCACTGCGCCTGGGATCAGGGCAAGCATCTGTGGATGGTCTACCTGATGCGCGTCGTCGACGCGCAGGTGGTACTGGACAGACCGGGTTCGGTTGTGCTGTGGACGAATTGCCACCACCCGTTCTACGACCACAATCCCTACCCGGAGACCGCGCCGGGCGACCGCTCGGTCTGGGTAGGGGATTTCTGGGACATGTTCGGTGCCGGCCACCTGCTGGAACTGAAGAACCTCAAGGCCATCGCGGAATACCGGCACCGCAACGGCTTACCCGTCGTACCCGTGTGGATGCGGTGAGATGCATGGTGGGCCAATCCGTCAGCCTCATTGACGTTTCCAGCTACCTGCCCGGTGAGCCGGTCGGCGCGGATTACTACGCACAATTCGCCGAATCCGACGACCTGCGTGACAGCCTGATGTTCCGCGCGCCGGCGTTGCGCCATCACGTCGCCCCGGACGAGACCGCCGTCGACATGGTCGAGCGTGCCACACGAGGGTTGATCGAACGCCACGGCGAGGAGGCGATCGAGGCCGTCGACGTGCTGATCACCCATACTCAGGCGCCGGATGTGCCGTTCTACGGGGCCGGTGGCGGGATCGCCCACCGCCTGGGCATGCGGCCCTCGTGGGTGCTGGACTTGCACAACGGTGGCTGCGCGGTATTCGTGCTGGCGCTCAACGTGGCTCGCCAACTGCTGGCCTCGGGCGCCGGGCGCACGGCGTTGATCGCCGTCGCGCAGAATTCGGCCGGCCAGGTGTTCGACCAACCCGGAGTCCGTCGCAAGGCGCAAGCGGCGGTGCCCGGCGACGGGGCCGCGGTGGGCCTGGTCACGCTGTCCGACCGGTCGCCCGTGCTCGGCATCGAATGCCGCACCTACGGCGAATACGCCGGCGAAATGACGCTTGCCCCGGACCCGCCGCGCAAGTGGTGGCAGCCCGGAACCGGCGAGCTCTGCATCGGTTTCACCGAAAGCAAGATCACCAAGGTGCTGGCCCGCGGCAACCGACAGGTCCCGGAAGTGGCGCTGGCAGTCTGCGATCGGATTGGCCTGCCGTCCAAAGACATTGACCTGCTGGTCACCAACCAGCCCAACCGGGTGTTCCTGCGCAACTGGCGAGAAGCACTCGAACTGCCCGCCGAACGGCACCTGGACACCTTCGACGCATGCGGAAACCTGTTCGGCGCGGGGATTCCGGTCAACCTGGATCGCGCCATCTCGACCGGGCGGGTGGCGACCGGCGACACGGTCATGATGGCAGGGTTCGCGCACGCCGGCGATTTCGCCGGGGCCGCCGCGGTGCGCTGGGGCGGGCGGCCCTGATGCCCACCGTCACGAGCCCGAGCGCGATCGATCCTTTTGCGTTGTCGCTCAACGAGAATCCGTTCCCACCGCTGCCCGCGGTGCGCTCGGCGCTGATCCGCTCGATCGATGCAGTGAACCGGTATCCGGAGTTCCTGCCGGAACGCCTGCGCGACTTGATTGCCGGCAATATCGGTATGCCCGCCCACCGGGTGGTGCTGGGCGCGGGTGCGACCGGCGTGGTGATGCAGGCGCTGCGGGCAGTGACCGTTCCGGGCGACGCGATCGCCATGGCCGAGCCGACCTTCGACGGGTATCCGATCGTCGCGCAGCTGGCGGGATTGACGGTGGTGACCATCCCGCTCGACGCATATGGCCATCACGATCTGGGGGCGCTGGCCGACGCCGCCGCCCACGCCCGAGTGGCGGTGCTGTGCCGGCCGCACAATCCGACCGGCACGCTGGAGCCGGTGCCGGCGGTGGTGCGGTTCCTGAGCCGGGTGCCGCCTGACACCGTGGTGTTGCTCGACGAGGCATACGTCGAATTCGCCGCGCCCGAGCATCGGATCGATGTTTCGGCGTTGCTTGCTCGGTTCCCCAACGTGCTGGTGGTGCGGACCTTTTCCAAGGCCTACGGGCTGGCCGGGCTGCGGATCGGTTACGGCCTGGCCGCAGCGGAACTGGCCGCGGCGTTGTGGGCCCAGCAGCTTCCGTTCGGCATAGCCGGCAGCGGCTTGCCTGCGGTGGCGGCCTCCTACGAAGCCGAAGACCAGTTGCTGCACAGGGTTCGGCTGATTACGGCCGAACGGCGTTACCTGCAGCGGCAATTGAGCGCCATGGGGATAGCCACCACCGATGCGCACGCGAACTTCATGTACCTGCTGTCGAGGGGTCGGTTGTGGCATGACGTTTTCGTCCGGGCGGGCCTGCAGGTGCGGCTGTACCCGGACGGCGGTGCCCGGATAACCGTGGGCAGCCGTGCGTCGACTCTGGCGGTGTTGTCCGCGGTGGGAAAATCTGCGGCATGAATCTCGCGTGTTGACCCGATGACCCCGCCGGTGCGGTAAGAAAGGGCGTGGCTGCATCACGACCGGACAGGCCCGACCCGATCGCCGTGGCCCGGGCCAACTGGGAGAAAGCCGGGTGGAGTGACGTGGCGCCGGGCATGGTCGCGGTGACATCGGTGATGCGTGCCCACCAGATCCTGCTGGCCCGAGTCGAGACCGCGCTGCGTCCCTACGATCTGAGTTTCTCCCGTTTCGAGCTGCTGCGGTTATTGGCGTTCAGCCGTACCGGTGCGTTGCCGATCACCAAGGCCTCCGACCGCCTTCAGGTTCATGTCACCAGCGTCACGCACGCGATCCGCCGGCTGGAAGCCGACGGGCTGGTGCAACGGGTGCCGCACCCTACCGACGGGCGGACCACGTTGGTGCGGATCACCGAGTTGGGGCGGGCCACCGTCGAGGACGCCACCCTGACCCTCAACGAGCAGGTGTTCGCCGATATCGGCATGGGCGCCGGCGAGTCGGAGGCGCTGGTGTCCGCCATCGAAACGTTGCGGCGCAACGCCGGAGACTTCACCGTCTGACACCGTCTCACACCGTCTGACACCGAGAGACACCGAGAGTCACCGAGAGAAAGGCAGGGCAGTGGACCCATTAGTCCGAAGTTCCCCCCTGCGGGGCGGTCCTGAGGGGTCTGCATCGTTATGAGCAGGTGTTTCGCGTCCGATGGCTGCCGATTACGTAGACATGTATTGGAGAATAATCTAGATGCATATCGGTGTGCCTGCGAGAAATAGACACACGGATGGCCTACTGTTATAGGCATGTATGTGGCGCGGGTGCCGAACCGAGGGTCGCCGCCGGCGATCCTGTTGCGGGAAAGCTACCGCGAGGACGGCAAGGTGAAGAACCGTACGTTAGCCAATCTGTCACGCTGGCCCGTGGACAAAGTCGACGCGCTTTCCCAGGTGCTCAAAGGGCTACCACCGAAGGTGGACCTGGCCAAGGCGTTTGAGATCACCCGCAGCCTGCAGCACGGGCACGTGGCCGCGGTCTTGGGCAGCGCGGCGCGGCTTGAGATCGCCGAGCTGATCGACCCGGTGCGCTCGCGCAACCGCGATCTGGTGCTGGCCATGCTGGTCGCTCACGTGATCGATCCTGGCTCGAAGCTGGCGACCGCGCGTGGGCTGCGCTCTGAGACCGCGACCAGCTCGCTGGGCGAGGTGTTGGGCGTTGGCGGTGCTGACGAGGACGACCTGTATGCGGCCATGGACTGGGCGCTCAAGCGTAAGGATGCGATCGAAAAGGCGTTAGCCGCCCGGCATTTAGTCAACGGCACGTTGGTGCTCTACGACGTTTCCTCGGCGGCGTTTGAGGGACGCACGTGCCCGATAGCCAAGATCGGGCACGCCCGCGACGGGGTCAAAGGCCGGCTGCAGATCGTCTATGGGCTGTTATGCAGCACTGCGGGGACACCGGTGGCCATCGAGGTGTTCGACGGCAATACCGGCGACCCGAAAACCCTGGCCACCCAGATCGACAAGCTCAAAACGCGATTCGGGTTAACACAGGTCTGTCTGGTGGGTGATCGGGGCATGCTCACCAGCGCGCGCATCGAGTCCCAACTTCGTCCGGCCCAACTGGACTGGATCACCGCGCTGCGGGCTCCGCAGATCAAGGCCCTGGTCGAGGCCGATGCTTTGCAGCTGTCGCTGTTCGATGAACAGAATCTGATCGAGATCACCCATCCCGATTACCCCGGCGAGCGGCTGGTGTGCTGCCGCAACCCGATCTTGGCCGCCCAACGCACCCGCACACGCGACGAGCTGCTGGCGGCCACCGAAGAAGAACTGGCGAAAATCGCCGCGGCCACCGGCCGCGCCCGGCGTCCCTTGCGCGGGCGCGACCAGATCGGCATGCGGGTGGGCAAGATCATCAACCACTACAAGATGGCCAAGCACTTCACCATCGAGATCACCGACGAGGCGTTGACGTTCTCACGCAAGACCGATCAGATCAACGCCGAGGCCGCCCTGGACGGCATCTACGTGCTGCGCACCAGCCTGCCCGAAAAGACTCTCCCCAACGGCGATGTGGTGTTGCGCTACAAGGGACTTGAAGACGTTGAACGGTTCTTTCGCACCCTCAACACCGAGCTTGATGTGCGGCCGATCCGCCACCGTCTGGCCCACCGGGTACGCGCCCACGTGTTTTTGCGGATGCTGTCCTACTACATCAGCTGGCACATGAAACAAGCCCTGGCCCCAATCCTGTTTCATGACAACAACAAACCCGCCGCAGCGGCCAAACGCATCGACCCAGTCGCCGCCGCCGAGCGCTCCGATGTCGCCCTGGCCAAAGCCGCCCGCAAACGCACCCAAGACGACTACCCAGTGCACAGTTTCACCAGCCTGCTCAAAGATCTGGGCACCCTGTGCATCAACTACATCCAACCCATCGACGACATGCCGGCATTCACCAAACTCACCACCCCCACCCCGCTGCAACGGCGAGCCTTCGAACTCCTCGACGTCTCCCACCGCTTCGGCTACACGTAGGCAGTACACCCACAACCAGACCGCAAAACTGCAGGTCACACCCCAACCCGTCACCAAACCAGGGGGAACTACGGATTAGTTGCTCACCAGCGCGCTCAGGACGCGTTCGCCGGCGTCCTCGCCAACGTCAGTCCCGACCAGCACAGCACTCCGACACCCTGCTCGCAGTGGACCGTGCGGGATCTGATCGAGCATGTCATCAGCGGCAACGAGCACGTCGGGCAATGGGCGCAACACCCGGTCGAGCCGCCCGTACGGCCCGACGACATCCTGGCCGCCCATCGGACCGCCGCCGCGGCCGCCCAGGAGGTCTTCGCCGCGCCGAACGGGATGTCCGCCACCTTCAAGCTGCCGTTCGGTGAGCTGCCCGGCCAGGTCTTCGTCGGGATCCGCACCAGCGATGTGCTGACCCATGCGTGGGATCTGGCGGCCGCCACCGGCCAACCCACCGATCTTGACCCCGAATTGGCGACCGAACAGCTCGCCGCCGTGCGGGCGTTCGTGGGGCCGGAGTTCCGGGGGCCGGGCAAGCCCTTCGCCGAGGAGCAGCCGTGCTCACCGGAGAGTGCGCCGGCAGACCAGCTCGCCGCATTCCTGGGCCGATTTGTTGAGCTATGACCCTGCCGATAACGGTGAGATGCACCACCTGACCCTCAACAGCCTCAATCGCCACACGAGTACCCGCCGAGCAACCATGATGCGAGTTGCAAACGTGCTAGCACATGCGCCAGCACCTCAGGCACCAGACGCCTAGGCGCAAGGCCTGCCGTGGGGTGGCGGGTGCGCCAGGCACTGCCGCCGCGGCGGGCGGCGCGGTCTTGAGCGGCCCGGCGATAAATCATGGGAAAACCTGGGATTTGGCCGCCCGTTCGGCGCCATGATCGGCTCCTGCCCATGGGTCGACGATGACCCGGGCATCTCCCGGGTTGTCCTGGCTTACTGGGGTCATGACCTACTGGGAGGTATCACATGTCGTTTGTGATCGCGGCGCCGCAGGCCATCACGGCAGCGGCCACGGATGTGGCTGGTATCGGTTCGGCGATTAGCGCGGCCAACGCCACGGCGGCGGCCAACACCGAGGTGGTGCTGGTCGCGGGCGCCGATGAGGTGTCGGCGGCCATCGCAGCGCTGTTTGAGGCGCACGGCCAGGCTTATCAGGCGCTCAGTGCGCAGGCGGCGGCGTTTCATGCCCAGTTTGTGCAGGCGCTGCCCGCGGGTGCGGGCTCGTATGCGGCCGCCGAGGCCGCCAGCGCCGCGTCAATAACCAGTCCGCTGCTCAGCGCGATCAACGCGCCCTTCTTGGCGCTGACCGGGCGCCCGCTGTTCGGCAATGGCGCCGCGGGCGGGTCCGGCGCGCCCGGCAAGGCGGGTGGTGCCGGCGGGGCCGCCGGGCTGTTCGGCAACGGCGGCGCCGCCGTGCTGATCGGCAACGGTGGTAACAGCGGCAAGGGCGGGCTTGGCGCGCCGCCGGGTGCGCCAGGCGCTGCCGGCGCTGGGGGGCTGCTGCTCGGCCTGGACGGGTTGACCTAGGGTTGACCTAGGTTGACCTAGCCGGCGGGCAACGGGCCGATCAGCTTGCGGCATCCCTGGGCCGGAGGTGCAATGAACCCGCGAATTCAGTTGCCGCGCAACGTTTCGATCACTGCGCTGAAGTCTAAATCGGCGTGGTCGGCGGCGAACTTGGCGTAGATCTCGGCGGCGTGGCGGCCCAGCGGCGCCGCGGATCCGGTGGCGGTCACCGCGTCCATCGCCAAGCCCAAATCCTTGTTCATCAGCGCCGTCGCGAAGCCCGGCTTGAAGTCATTGTTGGCCGGCGATGTCGGAACCGGGCCCGGCACCGGGCAATTGGTGTGCACCGCCCAGCAGTTGCCGGTCGCGCCGGTGATGACGTCGAATAGGGATTGGGCCGACAGCCCGAGCTTCTCGGCCAGCACGAACGCCTCTCCGATCGCGATCTGCTGTACCGCCAGCACCATGTTGTTGCACAGCTTGGCGGCCTGGCCCGCCCCGGCCGCACCGCAGTGAATGATCTTGCCCGCCATGGGTTCCAGCACCGGACGGGCCCGTTCCAAGACATCCGTGTCGCCGCCGACCATGAACGCCAGCGTCCCGGCCGCGGCACCCTTGACACCGCCGGAAACCGGCGCGTCGAGTTGGGCCAGCCCGTGCGATGCGGCCAGCGAATGCACCTCCCGGGCGTCGCCGACCGAGATCGTTGAGCTGTCGATGAACAGTGCACCCGGATGCGCGGCGGGCAGCACCTCGGCATAGCAGCTTTTGACCACGCCACCGTTGGGCAGCATGGTGATGACCACGTCGGCCTCGGCCACCGCGGCGGCTGCGCTGTCGAACACCGCGCAGCCGGTTGCGGCCCCGGCCGCCGCTGCCGCGGGCACGGGGTCATAGCCGCGCACGACGTGGCCGGCGGCAACCAGATTCGACGACATGGGTGCGCCCATGTTGCCCAGACCCAGGAACGCGATCGTCTCTGTCACGTGGTGCAGCCCTCCTAAACGGTGGCGCGAAACCGCGCGGCCTCGGCCCGGCCGATGACCACCCGCATGATTTCGTTGGTCCCTTCCAGAATTCGATGCACCCGCAAGTCGCGGACGATCTTCTCCAGACCATACTCGCGCAGGTAGCCGTACCCGCCGTGCAATTGCAACGCCTGGTCGGCGACCTCGAAGCAGGTGTCGGTGACATAGCGCTTGGCCATCGCGCACAGCTCGACCTTGTCGGCGGAATTGTCGTCGAGCGCACTCGCGGCCCGCCACAACAGCATTCGTGACGTTTCCAGTCCGGTGGCCATGTCGGCCAGGGTGAACCGGACGGTGGGTTCGTCGAGCAGGCTGGCGCCGAACGCGTGTCGCTCGCGAACATAGGCGCCCGCTTTGTCGAAGGCGGCCTGCGCGCCGCCGAGCGAGCATGCCGCGATGTTGAGCCGGCCGCCGTTGAGGCCGTTCATCGCGATGCCGAAGCCGGCGCCCTCGCCGTCGGAGCCACCCAGCATGGCATCGGCGGGCACCCGGACCCCGTCGAGGATCACCTGCGCTGTTGGTTGCGCATGCCAGCCCATCTTCTGTTCGGGCGCGCCGAAACTGAGTCCGGCAGTGCCCTTTTCGATGACGAAGGCCGATATGCCGCGCGGGCCGTCCGAACCGGTGCGGGCCATCACCACGTAGACGTCAGAGGCGCCCGCCCCGGAAATGAACTGCTTGACGCCGTCGAGCACATAGTCTGCGTTTTTTCCGGGACCGTGCTTGACAGCTCGGGTGCTCAGGGCACTGGCGTCCGATCCGGCGTCCGGCTCGGTCAGGCAGTAGCTGGCGATGACGTCCATTGTGGCCAGCCGCGGTACCCAGATCTTGCGTTGTTCGGCGGTGCCGAAGCTGTCGATCATCCACGCGCACATGTTGTGGATGGACAAGAATGCTGCGGTGACCGGGTCGGCGATCGCCAACTGCTCGAAGATGCGTACCCCGTCCAGCCGGCGCAGCCCGCTGCCGCCCACGTCGTCGCGGCAGTAGATGGCGGCCATCCCGAGTTCGGCGGCCTCACGCAGCACGTCAACCGGAAAGTGGTGGCTGGCATCCCATTCCAGAGCGTGTGGGGCGAGCCGCTTTTCGGCGAAGGCGGCCGCCGTCTCGGTGATCACCCGCTCGTCGTCGTTGAGGGTAAACATGAGTGGTTACTGCATTGTCGGGATGACGAATTCGGCACCGTCCTTGATGCCGGATGGCCAGCGCGAGGTGACGGTCTTGACCTTGGTGTAGAACTGGATCGACGTCGGGCCGTGCTGGTTGAGGTCGCCGAACCCGGAGCGCTTCCAGCCGCCAAAGGTGTGGTAGGCCACCGGGACCGGGATCGGGACATTGACACCGACCATGCCCACCTGAACCCGCGAGACGAAATCGCGGGCGGTGTCCCCGTCGCGGGTGAAGATCGCCACGCCGTTGCCGTACTCGTGCTCCGACGGCAGCCGCAGGGCTTCCTCGTAGTTGTGGGCGCGGACCATGCAGAGCACCGGTCCGAAGATCTCGTTGGTGTAGATCGACATGTCCGGGGTGACGTGGTCGAACAGCGTCGGTCCGATGAAGAAGCCGCCTTCCAAATTGGCATCACCGAAAGTCAGGTCGTCGCTGGCCCGTTCGCGGCCGTCGACGACGATCTCGGCGCCGGCCGCCACACCCTGGTTGATGTAGTCGCGCACCCGGGTCAGCGCGGCCTCGGTGACCAGCGGGCCGTAGTCGGCCTTGGGGTCCAGGCTGTGGCCGACCCGCAGGTTGTTGATCCGCTCGATCAGCCTGGCGCGCAACCGTTCCGCCGTCTGCTCGCCCACTGGGACCGCGACGCTGATCGCCATGCAGCGTTCGCCGGCGCTGCCGTAGCCGGCGCCGATCAGCGCGTCGACCGCCTGGTCGAGGTCCGCGTCGGGCATCACGATCATGTGGTTCTTGGCGCCGCCGAAGCATTGCGAGCGCTTGCCGGTCGCGGCGGCCCCGGCGTAGATGTACTGGGCGATGTCGGAGCTGCCGACGAAGCCGACCGCCTTGATGTCGGGGTGATTCAGGATGGCGTCGACGGCTTCCTTGTCGCCGTGCACGACCTGGAATACGCCGGGGGGCAGGCCGGCTTCGACGAATAGTTCGGCCAGCCGTACCGGAACCGACGGGTCACGCTCACTCGGCTTGAGCAGGAACGCATTTCCGCAGGCGAGGGCCGGGCCGGCCTTCCACAGCGGGATCATCGCCGGGAAGTTGAACGGGGTGATCCCGGCGACGACGCCGAGGGGCTGCCGTAGCGAATAGACGTCGATGCCCGGACCGGCGCCCTCGGTGTACTCACCTTTGAGCAGATGCGGGATCCCGAGGCAGAACTCGATTACCTCGATGCCGCGCTGAATGTCGCCCGCGGCGTCGGCCAGCGTCTTGCCGTGCTCGCGGGAAAGCAGCTCGGCAAGTTCGTCGTTGTTGTCGTTGACCAACTCGATGAACCGCATCAGCACCCGGGCGCGGCGTTGCGGATTCCATGCGGCCCAGCCCTTTTGGGCCTCGACAGCCGATGCCACCGCGGCGTCGACGTCGGCCAGGCAGGCCATCGGCACTTTCGCCTGGACCTGACCGGTGTTGGGGTCGAAGATATCGGCGGTGCGGGTGGACTGGCCAGTGGCGCGTTGCCCGTCGATGAAATGCGGAATATGTGTGGTCATGGCTGTCCTGGTTGTGAGCGGCGGATTAGCGGCTGCGGCGTCCGATACTTGCATATCCTAGTAAACCGTGGCGGGGGGTCGCAACTTGGCCCTCGGCACCCCGAGTGAACCGAATCGCGTGCGGATTCGTCGTTCGGAGTGAGGGAACTCCGCCGGTTGAAACGGACGCATGCCGATGACTCTTTGGGCGCCGCCGACGAATCTGGGCAAGGGGGGTTCGGTGAGGCTTCGCATCTTTGTCGTCGGGGCCGGTGTCGGCGGTCTATCCATCGCGCGGGGGCTGCTGCGCGACGGGCATGACGTCACCGTGTTCGAACGGCGGCCCGATGCGCGGGCAGGTGGCGGCGCCGTCACCATCTGGTCCAACGGAGCTACGGTGCTGGGGCAGCTGGGCGTCGACATGGACGGCGCCGGCCAATTGCTTTCTGCCGTAAGGGTACTGACGTCCACGGGTCGTCCGCTTGCCACGCTGGACGTGGCCGCGATGGTGCGCCGGCTGGGCGCGCCGGTCCGGATGGTCCCGCGCCGAATCCTGGTGGAACGGCTGCTGAAAGGCTTTCCGGCCGAACGCATCTGCTGCAACGCCTGGGTGGTAGGGGTGGCCGGCGGGGGCGACGGCGTGCGGGTCGAATTCCGCGACGGCAACCCGGCCGAAGCGGATCTGCTGATCGGCGCCGACGGCCTGCACTCGACGATCAGAGACATCGTCGGCGCGCAGCATGCGCAGCCGACCGGTTGGTGTAGCTGGCAGGGGCTGGTCAACCTGCCGGATCTCGCCGACAAGCAGGTCGCGCAGGTCATCATCGGCGACCGCGGAAACACCGGCCTGTGGCCCGCCGGAGGCTGCGATGTGCAGTGGTGGTTCGACCTGCCGTGGTCGTACGACTTCATCAGGCCGCAACGTCCGATCGAGATGATCCGTGCCACGTTCGCCGGATGGTCCGGATCGGTCGATCGGGTATTGGCGGCGCTGACCGATGCGGACCTGGTCCATTCGCCCTACCCGCATTTCCGCCATCCCATTCCGCCTCCGGGTCGCGGCGCGGTGACGTTGCTCGGCGACGCCGCCCACACGATGCCGCCCACCCTCGCGCAGGGGGCCAATCAGGCGCTGCTCGACACGATGGTGTTGCGCAAAGCGTTGTGGGACTTCGGCACCAGCGACGTGTCAGCCGCGCTGCGCTGGTACGAGAAGACCAGGCGCCGCAAGCTCATGGCGGTGTCGCGGCTGGCCTCGCTACCGGTGTCGCACCGTGAGTCCGTGCTCAGGCCGGCGGCAATGATCTCCGACAGGCTCCACACCTGGGCGCTGACAACATTTTTGAGTAGGACGAGCCACCGTCGGATGTCCGTGCAGATCAACAGGGACCTCGGCGCCGTGCCGGCCGCCGCGTCGGGTGCGATGCGATGAACGCGGCCGATCAGGTACGGGTACGAGGTGCGATCGAAACGCCCTCGCGCTGGCTGTGGCTGTTCAAGTGGTGCGTTCTTGCCGTCCCCCACTACCCGATTTTGATACTGCTCTACGCTGTGTATCCGCTGCTGACCGTCGCGGCCGGGGTCGTGATCGCATTCACCGGACGGTATCCGCGCCGCATCTTCGACTTCAACGTCGGAGTGCTGCGCTGGTCCTGGCGAGTCATGAACTACCGATTCCCGATGAACAGCACCGACAAATACCCGCCCTTCACGCTCGCGTCTCGGCCCGAGTACCCGGGGGATCTCGAGGTGGATTATCCGCAGCGGCTGGGGAAATGGCGGGTGCTGGCGAAGTGGTGGCTGCTGGGGCTTCCGCAGATACTGCTGTGCTGGGCGATGGAGCCGCTGCTGCAGGTGCTGTGCGTGGTTTCCGCGATGTGGTTGCTGTGCACCGGCACGATCCATCCGGGCATGTTCGACCTCCTGATGGGCATCGTCCGTTGGCGTTACCGGGTGGCGGTGTACGTTTCGTTGATGCGAGACGAGTATCCACCGTTCCGACTGGACCAAGGTGGTGGCTGACGCACGGTAATTCGTTGTTTCCGTATGTGTATCGATTCGGGATGCCACTCTTCGACCGGACGTTCTACAACCGGTATCGACGAGAGGCGATGAGCCACGCGACCGGCCGGTTGCTGATGGTCGGTGTTGGTCCCGGAACCGATTTGCGGTTTATTCCGCCCGCGGTGACATCGGTCGCCGCCGTTGAGCCGGTGGCGGCGTTTCGGCGGATGGCTGCCGCGCTGGCGCGCCGTCACGGCATCGCGGTCGACGTAGTCGACGGGGCCGGCGAGTCGATTCCCTTCCCGGACAACAGTTTCGACTCGGCACACGTCGGCCTGGTGCTGTGCTCGGTCGACGACGTGGCCGCCACCCTCGCCGAAATCCGGCGGGTGCTGGTGCCCGCGGGCAGGTTGGTCGTCCTCGAGCACGTTCGCGGTGAGGGCACGATGGGCCGGTTCCAGGACCTGATCGCAAGGCCCTGGTCTCGGCTGGCGTCCGGATGCGAGCCGAACCGCCGAACGATCGATGCCATTGCCAAGGCCGGATTCGACACCAGCGGACTGCGCAGCATTCCCCGGACTCTGGTGCCGCCGCCCTGCACACCTCATCTGCAAGGATTCGCCACCCTGGTTGACGAATAATGCCGCAAATTTATTGTCGGCATCTTGAACATTTCACTGGCCGGGGTATAAAATCAATTTCTAATTTCTTGGCGCGGGGGTAGCCGCCGGAATATGCATCGACAAAAGGGGGTCGGTGATCATGAATTTCTCGGTATTGCCGCCGGAGGTCAATTCGGCGCGATTGTTTTCCGGTGCGGGTTCGGCTCCCATGGCGGCGGCCGCCGCGGCCTGGAATGGCTTGGCGGACGAGTTGGCTGATGCGGCGTCGTCATTTTCGTCGGTGACGTCGGGGTTGCTGGGTCAGGCGTGGCAGGGCCCCGCCTCGGCGGCGATGGCGGCCGCGGCGGCTCCCTATACCGAGTTGCTGAGCGCGGCGGCGGGTCGGGCGACGGGAGCGGCCGTGCAGTCGCAGGCGGTGGCCGACGCGTTCGAGGCTGCGCGGGCGGCGACGATCCATCCGCTGGCCGTAGCGGCCAACCGGGACGGGTTGGTGCAATTGATTTTGTCGAATTTCTTCGGGCAGAACGCTCCGTCGATCGCGGCCGTCGAGGCCGAGTACGAACAGATGTGGGCTCAAGATGTGGCCGCGATGGCGGGCTATCATGCCGGGGCCTCGGCGGCAGCAGCACAGCTGGAACCGTGGCTGCAAGCGCTGCACGACCTGGCAAGCCGGCTCGCGGCGACGCTGGGCCTCAGCCCGGTCACCAATCCCGTGGCCAGCGACCCCGATTTGATGAGTCAAACCACCAATTTCGGCTTGTTCACCAGCACCGCTCTTGCTGACCCTGACGACAATAATTTCGTCGGGCTGGTTATTTCAAGTCCGCTCTTCACCGATACGTTGACCTCCGGGTTTGAGTCCACCTTGGGGTTGGGTGCGCCCGGGCAGACGATAAACACATTCCAAAGTCCGGTCTTGCCGTTCTTGAACAGTTCGATCGCCCTTCCCGTCACGGATCCTCTGGCGCCTTTGTTTACCGCGCTTCTTCCGCTGGGTTTCTGACTATTCGAGACTATTCGAGATTGTTCGAGACTATTCGAGCCCGACGGCGTCGATGATGTTGAGTCGCGAGGCGCGCGCTGCGGGCGGCAACGAGCCGAGCAGGCTGACCGCCACCGCGCCGACCGTCAACACCAGCGCCATGGGGCCCGGCCGGAAAGCGACCGCGAAATTCATGACGTCTGCACTGACGAGGCTGTACAGCCACTGGTCGGTCAGTCCGAACGCGAGCCCGGCGACACCACCGACAACACCGATGCCCGCAGCCTCGGCCAACACCATCTGCACCGTGAACCGCCGGCTACAGCCCATCGCCCGCAGCACCCCGATCTCCCGGCGCCGTTCCAGCACCGACAGCGTCAAAGTGTTGAGCAGCGCCACCGCGGCCACGAAGACCACGATGATCCAGACGGCATCGGCGATGAACATGCTCTGATGCAGCGGGGCTTCGGCGCCGGCCAGTGCAGTGCGACCGTCGTACACGTAGTTGGGTGGCGGCACCACGTGTCGCACGTTGTCCGACAAGCGATGTCGATCAACGCCCGGGGCCGCGGTGATCTGCAGTGTGGTCGCCGCCGGCCGGCCGAACCAGGACCGCAGCTGCTCGAGGCTCATCCCCACCGTGCCGATGACGGTGGAGAAGTACGGCACCAGCGCCAACACCGTCGGCCGTTGGCGTCCGTGCGGTGTGTCCAAGGCCAGCCGGTCGCCTACCCGCATCCGCAGCGCCGCCCCCAGATTCCGGGTGAGCACCACGCCCAGCCCGGCCAGCACCTCGTCGCGCACCCGGTCATCCAGCGCGCGGTAGAGGGAATCGGCGGTTCCGGGGGAAAACCCGTCGAGCAGCACCCGCGTTCCGCCCACCACGGCGAACGCAGCCCCTCCCTCGGTGACGCGGGCGACGCCGGGTACCGCGGCCACCTGGTCGGAAAGGCCTTGCGGCAGTGGGTCGGTGGGGTATCTGTCCGGCGGATCTGCGCTCACCCACACGTCGACGCCGGCCGCCGGAGCGAAGATTTCCCGCGCGGACGAGATCATGTCGGAGTTGGTGCCGGTGATCACCACCGTGGCGACAACCGCGATCGACACGGTTATGACGGTTGCCCAGACGCGCCGCGGCGCTCGTTGGATGGTCGCTGCCGCGAGTGCGCCCATCCGTCCGAACTTTCGCGCCGTCGCGGCTACGGCCCCGACGACGGGCGCCGTGAGCGCAAACCCCAGCGCGATCTCGGCGCCGAACAGGGCAAGCAGCGCGGCCAAGGCGTACCTGACGCGGTGCTCGACGACGAGCAGGGTGGACGCCCCGAACATCGCGAGGGCTGCAGCCCCGGTTGCGACCCGCAGCCAGCGCGGCACGACATCTGCCGACGAGACCCCGACCGGCGCCAGCGCCTCGATCGGCGAGACCCGGTACACCTGCCGGGCAGCCATCGCCGACGCGGCCGCGCTGGTGAGCATCGTCGTGGCCAGGGCAACCGGTATCGCGTAGCCGGGCAGCCAGTACTGGACGCGAGCTTCCAGCCCCTGGGTCATTGCCGGCGGAAGCCGGCTAATCGCGATGCGGCCCAGGCCTATTCCGGCGCACGACCCGAGAGCACCGCCGATCAGCCCGACAAGCGCGGCCTCGGCGAGCAGGTCGCCGACGATGGTGACGCGCCGGCCGCCGATCGCACGCAGCAACGAGATGACCGGCCGGCGCTGGGTGATCGTCATGGTCGTCGTGGTGTAGATCAGGAATGCGCCGACCACCAAGGCAATCCCCGCGCCCAGCAGGGCCATGTAGTTCATCAGCTTCACACCGTCCCCGGCCCGCGTCGCCCGCATGCTCGGGTTGGCGACAATGGCGCGGTCGTTCACGGCGGCGACCACACCGGCGCGCACCGCGGCCAGATCGGCACCCGGTTGGGTCGTGACCAGTATCGAGTCCAGCCGGCCTTGTCGCCCGGTAACGCTCTGCGCCAGGGCAAGTGGCGCCAGGACATAATGGCCGCCGTTGAGCTCGGCGAGTCGCCGCCCCCCGAGCACCTCGACGACGGTGACCGAGCCCGAGCCCAGCCGGAACGTCTGGCCTTTCGCGTAGCCGATACCGGGCCCTACCTGAACTCCGTCGGGAGTCGTCGACGCCGCGTCCAACGGTTGTGCCCCAATACTTTTGAAGGCCCCTTTCAGTGCGCCGCTCAGCTCGGCGCTGCGTGCGTCGGCGCCGAAAAGCAGTACCGGCCCCGCAGCCGTGGACGCCGACATCCGGATCATCGGCGCCGCAGTGCCGACACCGGGGACCGCCGCGACGTCGGCGGCGATCGTGTCGGGAAAACCGGCGTCAGTAATGCCCGACACCTCGAGCGCGGCAACGCCGGCGACCCCGTCGGCCAACCGGTCGACCGATCCGGTGATCGAACCGAAGATGCCGAATACCGCGACCAGATACATTGCCGCCACTGCCATGACGGCGATCGAGGCGCTGGTGCGCCGGCGATGCACGGCAAGCTCGCGCAGGCTGAACAGTCGTAGCCGGCTCGCCGCAGCCGGTAGTGCCGAGCCCGGTTTCACCATGGCACCATCGCTGCGTCGTGGCAGACCCGGCCGTCCTGCAGGGTGATCACCCGATCGGTCGTCGCCGCGGCATCCGAATTGTGGGTCACCATCACCACCAGCCGACCCCGGCCCGGTTCGTGCGCCACCTCGGCGAGCAGCGCCAAAATCGAAGCGCCCGTGGCGGAGTCGAGGTTGCCGGTCGGCTCGTCGGCAAGAACCAGCGGTGGGTCCATCATCAGCGCCCGTGCCACCGCAACCCGCTGCATCTGGCCCCCGGACAGTTCCGACGGCCGGTGCTCGGCGCGGTTGCCCAGCCCCACCCGGTCCATCAGCTGAACCGCTTCGGCCCTGGCCTTACCCAGTCGGACACCGTCGAGCAGCTTGGGCACCGCCACGTTCTCCCACGCCGACAACGTCGGCAATAGGTTGAAGAACTGAAACACGAACCCCACGCAACGATGCCGGAATTGCGACTGCTGCTCGTCGCGGAGGCGGCCGATCTCCTCGCCGTCGAAGATGATCGACCCGGAGTCGGGGCAGTCCAACGCGCCCAGCAGATGCAACAACGTGCTCTTGCCCGCACCCGACGGCCCGACGACCGACACGAACCGCCCGCCGGTCAAGTCCAGGCTGATGTGGTCGAGTGCGCGCACGGTTTGACCCCCGACCCGGTACTGGCGGGCCACATCACGGAGTTCGATGGTCAGCTCGCGGGCGGGCGGTCCGGCGGCACCGAGCGCTGCCGCCGCGGTCCTGTGCGAGTTCGAACCACTGCTCACCCGACCGCCGTTACCCATATGGGTTACCACGAGACGGACCTCGGATCGGTTCGACCCGGTCGGCTCATCCGGCCTTCGGGGCGGAGTTGGTCATGCCGGTTGCAGCTCCAGACAACGACAGCTGGCGAATCGCGCTGCAACCTGGAGGCTGCGCTCCGGGAAAATTTACGTCGCGACCCGGATCGGCGGGCTGTCATCGGCGATCCTTCCCCGGCTTGGTCCGGCGAAGGCATCGACGTAGCCGATGCGCCTGCTAGGGGCAGGTGACGTCGACCTCGAACGGCTTGTGGACCTGCTGACCGGCATTGTCGACGCCGCTGGCCACGCCGGTGATGTGGTAGCTGTTGCCGGTCTTGGTGGCGCTGGCGTTCTCGTCGGGCACACCCTCGGTGAAGCTCATGACCACTCCGTCGACGGTGCCGAGCCCGGCGCTGTGGACCACCGACCCGTCCGGCTCCAAGCCGACGATGATTCCCGTCGCCAAGTCGCCGACGGCGATGGAGAACCTGCCGGCATTCGTCGAGCACACCACCGGGCCGCTGACGTTTTGCGGCTGGCCGCCGATGATGACCCGGGTCTGTCCGGCTGCGGCCGGGGTGGTGCTCGACGCGGGCGCGGACGTCGAACTCGTGGCTGCGCTCGACGACGTCGCAGAGCCCGACGACGGCGCGGACGACTTGTTGTCGTTGGAGCACCCCGCCATACCCGCGACCATGGTCGCCGCCCCGACGGCGATCAGCAATTCACGTTTCACCACGTTCTCCCTCGGATAGGTCTGTGCACCCGCGATACCGGCGGATGTCCTGAAGCAGTATGTCTGGCGGCGCAGCCGGCGTACAGATGCGAATTACTCGCCGCGCAGCGCGCTGATGAATTTCCGGGTCGCTGCCCAGGTCGGCAGGACTCCCGTGGCGCGTACCTGGTCGAGGCCGGGGGCGGCCGCGTCGCGGTCGGATAGGCTCGCCGCCACACCGTCGACCAACGGCCAGGCGATGGCCAACGATGGATCTGTCGCGCAGATCGTGTGCTCGCGCTGCGGGTTGTACTCCGCCGAGCATAAATACATCACGGTCGAATTATCTTGCAGCGCAAGGAAACCATGCGCCAAGCCCTCGGAGATGTAAACCGACCGGCGGTCCACGTCGTCGAGCACCACCGAGTCCCATTGCCCGAATGTCGGTGAACCCAAACGGATATCGACGACCACATCGAACACCGAGCCGGATACACAGGTCACATACTTGGCCTGGCCTGGCGGCAGCTCTGCGAAATGCAGACCGCGCAGGACGCCGGCCGCCGATACCGAGCAATTGGCTTGCCGGACGTCCAAACGATGACCCGCGAAAGCGCTGAAGCCGCGGTCGGTAAGCCATTCGAAGAACAGTCCGCGGGAATCGCCGTGGATGGTAGGGGTGATCTCCCACGCGCCGGCGATGTCGAGTTCGCGTACTTTCATGTCACTGGCCGCGCTGCTCGTAGCGTGCCTCCGCGGCGTCTTTCAGCGGCCGCCACCACGCTTCGTTGTCGCGATACCAGTCGATGGTGGTGCGCAATCCCTCTTCGAAATCGGTGTGCTTTGGTGCCCAGGCCAATTCATCGTAGAGCGGGGACGGGTCGATGGCGTAACGCAGGTCGTGACCGACTCGGTCGGTGACGTGGTCGAAATCGTCGGGGTCGCGGCCCATCATCCGCAGCAGGGTGCGCAACACGGTCAGATTGTTGCGCTCGCCCTCGGCGCTGATCAGGTAGGTCCGGCCGATCTGGCCCTTTTCGAGGATTCGCCATACCGCGCTGTTGTGGTCGTCGACGTGAATCCAGTCGCGGACGTTGGCGCCGCTGCCGTAGAGCTTGGGCCGCCGCCCGGTGAGCACATTGGTGATCTGGCGCGGAATGAACTTCTCGACGTGCTGATACGGCCCGTAGTTGTTGGAGCAGTTGGAGATGGTGGCGGATACGCCGTAGGACCGCACCCAGGCCCGGACCAGCATGTCAGCGGCCGCCTTGGACGCCGAGTACGGGCTCGACGGGTTGTACGGTGTGGACTCGGTGAACCGCTGCGGGTTGTCGAGTTCCAAGTCGCCGTAGACCTCGTCGGTGGAGATGTGGTGTAGCCGCACGCCGTGGCGCCGGACCGCTTCCAAGATCGCGTAGGTTCCGATGACGTTGGTGTGCAGGAACGGCTCGGGGTTGTCCAGCGCGTTGTCGACGTGGGTTTCGGCGGCAAAATGCACGACCGCATCCGACTGGGCCACCAGCCGGGAAACCAGCTCGGTGTCGGTGATATCGCCTTCGACCAGCGTGATCGCGTCAGCGACGTCGGCCAGCGAATCACGACGGCCCGCATAAGTAAACGCATCGAGGACCGTGACCCGAACATCGGGACGTTCGCGCACGGTGCTGTGCACGAAGTTGGCGCCGATGAAGCCCGCTCCACCGGTGACTAGCAGCCGCATGGCCAAACCCTAACGGGTAGTCCCGGCGGCCCGGCCAGTTCGGTCGGTGCCGGCAATAACACCTCCTCGGTCTGCCAGCCGCAGTGTTGGTGGAGACGTCGGCCCGTGGCATGGCCGGACACCGGACCGGCCCAGTTGAGGGAAACTGCTCGGGTCATCAGGCCTCGATACCCGTTTCAGGACGGGGTGAGGCCGAGCGGACCGGCCAACTCGGCGAGCGCCGGGACCAGGTTTTCCGCTTTGGTCAGGACCTGAACGGGGACATGGTCGGCGCCGGCGTCGAGGTGCTGCTTGAGCCGTGCGGCGATCGCCTCGGGGGTGCCGTAGGCGACCACGGCGTCGACCAGGCGGTCGCTGCCCGGCGGGGCGACGTCGTCGTCGCTGAAGCCCAGCCGCTTCCAGTTGTTGCGGTAATTGGCGAGGTTGAAATAGATGTCGAGGGCCTTTCGGCCCACCGAACGGGCCTGTTCGGCGTCTGTGGTTAGCACCACCTTGTGTTCGGGCGCCAGGAACGCCGACGGGCCGATCAGTTCGCGGGCCCGCGCGGTGTGCTCGGGGGTGGTCAGGTAGGGGTGGGCCCCGGCGCTGCGTTCGGCCGACAGCTTGAGCACCCGGGGACCCAGGGCCGCCACCACGCGTCGGTGGGCCGGGACGCCGTATTCGTCCAGCTGGTCCAGGTACTGCACCAGCGCGTTGTAAGGCTTGCGGTACTCGGCGGTCGCCTCGCGGTGGCCGACACCGATACCCAGCAGGAAACGGCCCGGGTAGGCCTTGTCGATCCGATGGAACGACTCGGCGACCGGCTTGGCGGCCGCCGACCAGATGTTGACGATGCCGGTGGCCACCTGCAGGGTGGCCGTCGCCTCGAGAATCGGTTCCACCCAGGCCAGCTCTGCGGGCGGCGAGCCGCCCACCCAGACGGCCCCGTAGCCCAGGGCTTCGATTTCTTTGGCTTGCTGGGGGTTTACGCCCCATCCGAAGGAGCCGAACCGGCCGAGGTCCGGCTTGCCGGCGGCAGAACTGGTTTGAGCATCGGGATCACTGGTTTGAGCATCGCGATCA
This sequence comes from Mycobacterium gastri, assembly GCF_002102175.1. Taxonomy (GTDB): domain Bacteria; phylum Actinomycetota; class Actinomycetes; order Mycobacteriales; family Mycobacteriaceae; genus Mycobacterium; species Mycobacterium gastri. The sequence goes on from NZ_LQOX01000003.1 coordinate 48,990, forward strand.
CTGGGGGCACTGGCATCAGAATCGGTCACGGTTGGTCCAACCCGCCGGTCCGGGCAGCCTATTCCTGCGGGCTCCTGCCGGGTTTTGCGTCGGACGTGGCGATGCGGGTATTGTGGACCAACGGTGCGGCGTCCGTGCCGGCTTCTGGTGTGCCCAGTCCCGAAATTTCTCGGAAACGCTTCGCGGAATTTCTACCACCGGCTCACGTTTGTAGTCCGGGCAGGTGCTGCGCCCAACCCGGTGCACTGACAAGAAGTGAGGATCGCCAGAACGCAATGGCCAAGAAGGACGGCGCCATCGAGGTCGAGGGTCGCGTGGTCGAGCCCCTGCCCAATGCCATGTTTCGCATTGAGCTGGAAAACGGCCACAAGGTGCTCGCCCACATCAGCGGCAAGATGCGGCAGCACTACATCCGCATCCTGCCCGAGGACCGCGTGGTGGTGGAGTTGTCTCCCTACGACCTGTCCCGGGGCCGCATCGTGTACCGGTACAAGTAGCCCGCCGGCATTGAGACCAAAGACCCAGAGAACAGGACCGAGACTGCCGTGAAGGTGAACCCGAGCGTCAAGCCGATCTGTGACAAGTGCAGGGTGATCCGTCGGCACGGGCGGGTCATGGTGATCTGCTCCGATCCGCGCCACAAGCAGCGGCAGGGTTAGTCAAGGCCGCCGGACCTGGCCGAGCGCGCCAGACAACTGAATGCAGACCTCCCAGCACCAATGAGCGGCTGGCATCTATAGAGATGGGCCAGCTCATCCACGCCCGGACGGAGGCCGGGCCCCGCAAGTTTGGCGGGAACGGACTGGGACCACACCTCCGTCGAGAAAGAGGAAACGCCACCTATGGCTCGATTAGTCGGCGTCGACCTGCCGCGCGACAAGCGGATGGAGGTCGCCCTGACCTACATCTACGGCATCGGCCGTACCCGCTCGAACGAAATTCTGGCCGCCACCGGCATCGACCGGGACCTGCGAACCAGGGATCTCACCGACGACCAGCTCACCCATCTGCGTGACTACATCGAAGCGAACCTGAAGGTCGAGGGTGACCTGCGCCGCGAGGTGCAGGCCGACATTCGCCGCAAGATTGAAATCGGCTGCTACCAGGGTCTGCGGCACCGCCGCGGGCTGCCGGTGCGTGGCCAGCGGACCAAGACCAACGCGCGGACCCGTAAAGGTCCCAAGCGCACCATCGCAGGCAAGAAGAAGGCCAGGTAACCGATGCCACCAGCCAAGAAAACAGCAAGCGGCGCCGCCAAGAAGGGTCAAAAGGGGCAGAAGACCCGGAGGCGGGAAAAGAAGAACGTCCCGCACGGCGCCGCCCACATCAAGAGCACCTTCAACAACACGATCGTGACGATCACCGATCCGCAGGGCAATGTCATCGCCTGGGCGTCGTCGGGTCACGTCGGGTTCAAGGGTTCTCGGAAGTCGACGCCGTTCGCCGCGCAGCTGGCCGCGGAGAACGCCGCGCGCAAGGCACAGGAGCACGGGGTCCGCAAGGTCGACGTGTTCGTCAAGGGGCCTGGCTCGGGCCGTGAGACCGCGATCCGCTCGCTGCAGGCCGCCGGTCTGGAGGTCGGCGCGATCTCCGATGTCACCCCCCAACCGCACAACGGCGTCCGCCCACCCAAGCGCAGAAGGGTCTAGCACACAACCATGGCTCGTTACACCGGACCCGCCACCCGTAAATCGCGCCGGCTGCGCACCGACCTCGTCGGCGGCGACCAGGCCTTCGAAAAGCGTCCCTACCCACCCGGCCAGCACGGCCGCGCCCGGATCAAGGAAAGCGAATACCTGCTGCAGCTGCAGGAGAAGCAGAAGGCCCGCTTCACCTACGGCGTAATGGAAAAGCAGTTCCGCCGCTATTACCAAGAGGCGGTGCGGCAGCCCGGCAAGACCGGTGAGGAACTGCTGAGAATCCTGGAGAGCCGGCTGGACAACGTCGTCTATCGCGCCGGCCTGGCGCGCACCCGCCGGATGGCCCGCCAGCTGGTCAGCCATGGGCACTTCAGCGTCAACGGCGTGCACGTCAACGTCCCCAGCTACCGGGTGTCGCAGTACGACATCATCGACGTGCGGGACACGTCCCTGAACACCGTGCCGTTCCAGATCGCCCGGGAGACCGCGGGTGACCGGCCGATCCCGAGCTGGCTGCAGGTCGTGGGGGAGCGGCAACGCATCCTGATCCACCAACTGCCCGAACGCGCCCAGATCGACGTCCCCCTGACCGAGCAGCTGATCGTCGAGTTCTACTCGAAGTAACCGCACCCTCGGGGGGCTCGAAAACAGAGCCCCCCGAGAACCCCCAACGGCATCAAATAGCGGGTGCCGAGAAGGAGAAGAAGAAACACCATGCTGATCTCTCAGCGCCCCACCCTGTCGGAGGAAGTCCTCACCGACAACCGGTCCCAGTTCACCATCGAACCGCTGGAGCCCGGATTCGGCTATACCCTTGGCAATTCGCTGCGACGCACCCTGTTGTCATCTATCCCGGGTGCGGCCGTCACCAGCATTCGCATCGACGGCGTGCTGCACGAGTTCACCACGGTGCCCGGAGTCAAAGAAGACGTCACCGACATCATCCTGAACCTCAAGAGCCTGGTCGTGTCCTCCGAGGAGGACGAGCCGGTCACCATGTACCTGCGCAAGCAGGGTCCCGGTGGGGTCACCGCCGGCGACATCGTGCCCCCGGCCGGTGTCACGGTGCACAACCCCGGCATGCACATCGCGACGCTCAACGACAAGGGCAAGCTGGAAGTGGAACTCGTCGTCGAGCGCGGCCGCGGCTACGTCCCGGCGGTCCAAAACCGGGCTTCTGGTGCCGAAATCGGCCGTATCCCAGTCGATTCCATCTACTCACCGGTGCTCAAGGTCACCTACAAGGTGGAAGCCACCCGGGTCGAGCAGCGTACCGACTTCGACAAGCTGATTCTCGACGTGGAGACCAAGAGCTCGATCACTCCCCGCGACGCGCTGGCGTCCGCCGGCAAGACGCTGGTCGAGTTGTTCGGGCTTGCGCGGGAGTTGAACGTGGAGGCCGAAGGCATCGAGATCGGGCCGTCGCCGGCCGAGGCCGACCACATCGCCTCGTTCGCGCTGCCCATCGACGACCTGGATCTGACCGTCCGCTCCTACAACTGCCTCAAGCGCGAGGGCGTGCACACAGTCGGTGAATTGGTCTCGCGTACCGAGTCCGATCTGCTCGACATCCGCAACTTCGGTCAGAAGTCCATCGACGAGGTGAAGGTCAAGCTGCATCAGCTGGGTCTGTCGCTCAAGGACAGTCCGCCCACCTTCGACCCGTCGGAGGTCGCCGGCTACGACGTGGCCACCGGCACCTGGTCCACGGAAGGTTCCTACGACGACCAGGACTACGCCGAAACCGAACAGCTTTAATTCGCGTCCGATCTAGACAGGAGCGTCAGCAATGCCCAAGCCCACCAAGGGCCCACGCCTCGGCGGGTCATCGTCGCACCAGAAGGCGATCCTGGCCAACCTGGCCACGTCCCTGTTCGAGCACGGCCGGATCAAGACCACCGAGCCCAAGGCTCGGGCGTTGCGCCCGTACGCGGAGAAGCTGATCACTCACGCCAAGAAGGGCACGCTGCACAATCGGCGTGAGGTGCTCAAGAAGATCCGCGACAAAGATGTGGTGCACACCTTGTTCGCCGAGATCGGGCCGTTCTTCTCTGACCGCGATGGCGGCTACACCCGCATCATCAAGGTCGAGCCGCGCAAAGGCGACAACGCTCCGATGGCCGTGATCGAGCTGGTTCGGGAGAAGACGGTGACGTCGGAGGCGGATCGGGCACGGCGAGTGATGGCGTCCAGGAAGGCTCCTGAGGATGTAGCAGCGCCGGTGGCAGCGGCTGCGGCGCCGCAGGCGGCGGTCGAGCCTGAGGCCGCGGTCGGTACGACCGCCGAAGAGGCCGCCGAAGAGGCCGCCCAAGAGGCCGCTGAAGAGGCCGCCGGTGACGAGGCCGCAGGGGACGAGCCTGCCGGCGAGGCGGGCGAGGACGCCGAAGGGGCCACCGAGGATTAGTGCGGACGTCCGGCTGCGGCTCGACATCGCCTACGACGGAACCGACTTCGCGGGCTGGGCGACGCAGCCGGGGCAGCGTACGGTCGCCGGCGTGCTCGATGCGGCACTGACGACGATATTTCGCACGCCGATGCGGCTGCGCGCGGCCGGGCGCACCGATGCCGGGGTCCATGCCAGCGGACAAGTGGCCCATGCCGATGTGCCCGTCGACGCATTGCCCAACGCCTATTCGCATTCGGCCCGCCCTGGCCAACCGGAATTCCGGCCCTTGGTAGGGCGGCTGGGCCGCTTCCTGCCCTCAGATGTCCGAGTTCTCGAGATCGTCCGCGCCCCAGCGGATTTCGACGCCAGGTTTTCCGCACTGCGGCGGCATTATGTCTACCGGCTGTCGACGGCGCCCTATGGGGTGGTGCCGCAGCTGGCGCGCTACGTCACCGCCTGGCCGCGGGATCTGGATGTGGAGGCTATGGCGGTCGCGTCGCGAGAGCTGTTGGGGTTGCACGATTTCGCCGCCTTCTGCCGGCACCGAGACGGTGCCACCACCATCCGCGACCTACAGCGGCTGGACTGGTTGCGCGACGGCGACCTGGTCACCGCGCACGTCACCGCCGACGCGTTCTGCTGGTCGATGGTGCGGTCGCTGGTCGGGGCCGTGCTGGCCGTCGGCGAGCATCGGCGCAGCGTGACCTGGTGTCGCGAATTGCTCACCGCCACTGGGCGTTCCAGCGACTTCGCGGCCGCGCCGGCCCACGGTTTGACGCTGGTCCAGGTGGATTATCCGCCCGACGACCAACTGGGGTCACGAGTATTGATCACCCGAGACCTGCGCACGCGTTAGCCGGCGGACGGTGGCCGGGTCACCACGGTGGGACGGAATCCGTATCGGGGACCCGCACCCGCCGACCCCCGGCCCGTACCACCGATCGGCATGCCGCCGACCACGTTTCCGGACGACCCGAGGTCCGCCGGTTCGATCACGTCGCTGACGAACATCGACGTGCTGGTCGGGGTCGCCACCGGGCTGGCTCCGGCCCAGGTGGGTGGTACCGACAGTTTGCCGATGGTGCTGGCCTGAGCCAGACTCGCCGACACCGGCCCGCTGCCCATCAGTCCGGCCGCGCCGGCCGCGGCCGCGGCCGCCTCCGGCGCGGCGGCGGCCGGGCCGATCAGCCCCATCGTCTTTGCCGTCGACGCAAAGAAGCTGGCGATCCCGGCGCCGAAGAACGGCAACCCGGCGGTGTCGTAGAGGAAGTTCGCAAACGGCGCCCACCATTCCAAGAACCGCTCGATCGGACCCGCTGTCGCTGAGACGGCAGAGGCCAAGGGTGAGGCGAGGCCTTCCAGCACGCCCGGCAGCTCCGAAAGCAGGCTCGATAGGGTGCTCTGCGTGGCACCGGCCGCGGTGGCGACGGCACTGGTGACCGCTGCGGCCTGAGTGGCCGCCGCGGCTGGACTGGTGGTCTGCGGCGGCGAAACGAACGGCGTTACCGCCGACGCGGTGGCCGAGGCGCCGGCGTAGGCGTACATGGCGGCGGCGTCTTGTGCCCACATCTGGCCGTATTGAGTCTCGGTGGCAGCGATCGCGGCGGTGTTCTGGCCGACGACGTTGGTCGAGATCAGCGTCGACAATTGAGCGCGGTTGGCCGCGATCTGCGGCGGCGGTACGACGGCGGCGAACGCGGTCTCATAGGCTGCGGCCGCCAAACGTGCTTTGCCGGCGGCTTGTTCAGCCGCCGCGGCGGTGGCACGCATCCATGCCACGTATGGCGCGACAGCAGCGGCCATCGTCACAGCCGAAGGGCCCACCCATCCTTCGCTGTGCAGTGCGGTGATCACCGTCTGGTATTCATTGGCGGCCGAGGTCAACTCGGCGGCCAATCCGCTCCACGCCGATGCGGCGGTCACCATTGGTGTCGACCCGGGCCCGGAATACAGACGAATGGAGTTGATCTCCGGCGGTAACGCCCCGAAATCCATCGTTATCAACACCTTACCTGGGTAGCTGCCATTGACATCTCGGTTCCTCCTCAATAGGGCAGTGGCTCAGGGGTTTCCGCTATCCAGCGGCCGGGGGGCGAGACATCACTGTCAGGCGTATCCCGTATCGGCGCCGGGCGAAGGTCGCGCCCCGGCGGTCGTTCCCCGTCGGCGTATTCGGGAATAGGCCCCGGGGCGCATTCGTACGGCCGACGGTGCTGAGGCTGTGCGAAATCTCGGCGGCCCCGGCCTTTGCCGGATTCGGCGACGTTGCCCAACTCGGCGGCACCGACAGCGAGCCCAACCGGTCCGCCTGGCCGAACCCGGCCGACACCGGTCGGGCGACGGCCATCTGCGAGGGCGTCAAAGCCGACGCCGGCGCGGCTCCGCCGGCGATCGGCATTGTGGCGGAGGCGGATTCGGGAATGAGCTGCTGGGCGAACAAAGTGACCAGTTGAACGATCCCGGCCCCGAAATAGGTCAACCCCCAGGTGTTGATCAACGCGTTCCAGTCCTGGGTCGGGATGATGGGGAACCAGGGCCGCTTCAGCGCTGAAAGGCCTTGCTGGCCTGCGGCTTTGCCGACCGACAGGGCCTGCTTGGCCAGTCCGCCTGGGCTGGTGGTGTTTGGCGGGGCAGTAAAGGGCGTTAACACCGAAGCGGTTGCCGAGGAGCTGGCGTAGGCGTACATCGCGGTGGCGTCTTGGGCCCAGAACTCCGCGTATTCTGCCTCGGTGGCCGCGATCAAGGGCGTGTTCTGGCCGAAGTAGTTGGTGGCAACCAGCACCGTTAACCGGACCCGGTTGGCGGCGATCAACGGTGGGGGCACCGTCATGGCGAAAGCGGTTTCATAGGCGGCGGCGGCCGCCCGGGTTTGCATGCCCGCCTGCTCCGCACGTGCCGCCGTCGCGCATAACCACGTCACGTACGGGGTGACCGCGGCCAGCATGGCGGCCGATGCCGGACCCAACCACTGCAAGCTGGTCAATTCCGCGATGACGGCGCGGTAGCCACTGGCCGCCACGCCGATATCTGCGGCCAGCGCGTCCCAGGCTCCCGCGGCGGCGATCAGCGGGCCCGAGCCCGGACCGATATACATGCGGCCGGAGTTGATCTCCGGCGGCAATGCGCCGAAGTCGATGAGCACTGGCACTCCCCCTGACGGGTGGATCTCAAGAGCCATCGACCCTCCTGGACAGCGGTAAAGTCAGCTTGCTGCGACATCGCCGTCGTCAGGATCAGCGGGAATACCCGGTCACCACGCAATAGCAAACACATCCTACTGCAACTATACACTATAGAAATAAGTGTAACGGTTAACTACTGCACCACCGCTCCCAGCACATGCTCGGCTCGCTTGTCGGTGGAGACGCACAACGAGCAGACGTGTGCGGTGTGTGCATGACAGGCCAGCATGTCGGGCCGCTCGAAATCATGACGGCAGACATGACAGTTCAGTTGCTCGGCCGAGGGGTTGCCGTGTTCGTCGTACATGGGCAGGTCGATGCCGTCGTGCCCGCGCCGAAGGTAATACTTGCCGCGAGTGGCGATCGCCAGGACCGGTGGCATCACCACCGCGATACCGATTGCGACCAGCGGTGAATAGGGCCGTAGGGTCTCGCCGAGGCCGCCGAAGAACGCGACGATCGAGAGCCCCGCGGCCAACAGCAGTGAGCCGAAGCCGACCGGGTTGATGGCATACAACATGCCGCGGCGGAATTCCGGGGTCTTCGGCGACAGCCGCAGCAGGTACTTGTTGACGACGATGTCGGAAGCCACGGTCACCACCCATGCCATGCCGCAGTTGGCGTAGAACCCGAGGATCGTGTTGAGGAAGTCGAACATGTTGGCTTCCATCAGGATCAACGCGATTGCCAGATTGACGGCAAGGAACACGTTGCGGCCGGGGTAATGCTTGGTGACGCGGGTAAACGCATTGGTCCATGCCAGCGAGCCCGAATAGGCGTTGGTTACGTTGATCTTGACCTGACTGAGGACCACCAAGATCACGGCGAGCGTCAGCGCCAGCCAGCCCGGCATGACATTGCGGTAAATCTGCATGAATTGGTGCACAGGAAGATTGGCGATCGCCGTGGCGCCGGCGATGTGGGAGATCAGATACACCGCCAGGAACAACCCGATGATCTGCTTGAGCGCACCGAAGACAACCCAGCCGGGCCCGGCCAACAGCATCCAGGTCCACCACCTGCGCGAGTTTTCCGGCGTCCGTGGCGGCATGAAGCGCAAATAGTCGATCTGTTCGGCGATCTGGGCGATCAGCGACAGGCATACACCCGCTGCCAACAGGACCGAGCCGATGGTGACGCCGCCACCACCGTCCCTGCCCGCGTAGGAAAAGAACTCTGCGATGGATTCCGGGTGGCTGACGACCAGGTAGCCGAACGGGGCCACCATCAGCAGCAGCCACAGCGGGGTAGTCCAAAGTTGCAGCTGCGAAAGGACTTTCATGCCGTACATCACCAATGGGAAGATCATCAGCGTCGAGACGGCGTAACCCAGCCACAGCGGGACATGCAGGCCCAGATTGAGACCCTGCGCCATGATCGAGCCCTCGAGCGCAAAGAAGATGAACGTGAAGGTGGCAAAGATCACGTTGGTGACCACCGACCCGTAGTAACCGAAACCGCTACCGCGGGTGATCAGGTCCAAGTCGATGTTGTAGCGCGCCGCGTAGTAGGCCAGTGGCAGCCCGGTGGTGAAGACCACGACGGCGAAAATTGCTATTCCCCAGAGGGCGTTCGCGGTACCCCAGGTGATGCCGACATTGGCGCCGATCGCGAAGTCGGCCAGGTAGGCGATTCCGCCGAGGGCCGAGATTCCCACCACGGCCGGGGACCACCGTCGGTAGCCGCGCGGGGCGAAGCGCAGCGTGTAGTCTTCGAGCGTCTCCCCGGTGGCCGTGATGTGATCGAAGTCGCTTGGCGCCGTAAGCTTGACGTCTATATCGGTGCCCGACATCAACCCTCCTGCGCGCATTCGCCGGTCAATGGCAATCAGATTCCATGGTGTGCCTACGCACTTGCCTTCGTGGAAAGTGTGCACGTGAACTCGTGCGGCTACGCGTTCGGTGAACGTCGTTGCGGTCCGGCGTGATCCTAACCCCGGCTTTCGGCAGCGTGCCAGCTGAAAGCGGTCCGGCACAGCGATACCCAAGCGGTTGCTCAGTCGCCTCACAAGGTCCACCGGATCGCCCTGGCGGTTGCGATCGGTGACCCGGGCGCCGAGTCAGATCTTGCCCACGACGAAATTGGCTGCTTGGTTGGTCAGTCCCGGCACGTAGCCGGTGTGGGCCTTCCACTGGTTGCCGTCGGAGCAGATGGGGTCGCCCTCGTTGCACAGGTTGAGGATTTTGCCCTCGAAATGCGGGCTCAGGGCGCTCATGAGCCCGCCCGCGCGGCCGGACGGGTTACCGAAGAGGGTGACCGCGGCGACGTGATCTGCCGCTTCGGCCGGGAGCGGCTGAGTGAAGCCCAAACCGGCCAGTGGAGCGGCGGTGACGATGTCGATGACCGCCGCACCCTGGGAGTACCCGCCGAGCACCAGTTTCGTGTTCGGGCACGCGTTCGCCATCTGCTGCACATGGTCGCTGGCGTCGTTGGCGCCGTCCGCGGCCGCCAGGAAGTCCTTATTGGCGGGGTAATTCACCCCGTACGCCCCGATGTTCCTGCCGGTCTGCTGGCGCAGCGAGGCGAGCATGGCGTTGCCGACCCGGCCCAGGCCAGGCGGCTCGCCGGTTCCCCGGGCGAACACCACCTCGACGTCCGGGCAGGACGCGGAAGCCCTGGGTGGCAGTGGCCAGGCAAGTGACAACGCGGCCGCCGTGAGCGCGGCGGCCGCCAGGCGGGTGATGAGTCTTGCTCTGCCCGTGGGGATAAGCCGCATGACGCGATCTTACGGGCTTATTGCACATGCGTTCCTGGCGTCAGTGGACCTGCACCACCGACCCGGGCGCTCCCACCACCGATCCGGGCACGCCGGCCGCAGGTCCGGGGGCCTGCGGAGCGGGGCCGGGCGCCGGCGGAACCGGACCGGGCAACTGCAGTACCGGTGCCATGGAGGCGGCCGCGAGCTTGGCCGCCACGAAGCTCGCTGCCTGCGTGGTGTAGGTGGGGACGTAGCCGTCGGTGTGGTCGCTCCACTCGTTGCCCGGGCCGGCATGACAGATCGGGTCGCCGGGATTGCACAGGTCTATCGCCTTGGCGCCCAACAACGCACTCTGGGTCGTCAGCGACCCGCCGGAGCGGTTGGCCACATTGCCGAAGACGGCGACCGCCGCGATGTTGTCGGCGTATTCGGCGGGCAGCGGGCTGCCAAAGCTGATGCCCGCCAAGGGAACTCCTGCCACGATATCGATCACGTCGGCGCCCTGCGAGTAGCCACCGAGAACCAGCTTGGTGTTCGGGCACGACGAAGCCATGGATTTAATGTGTGCGATGGCGTCGTTGGCGCCGTCACCGGTATGTAGTTGTAGGCGGCTCGCGGCATAGTTCACCGCGTACACGCCGATGTTCTGGCCGGTTTGCTGGCGCAGTGAGTCGACGAATGCTTCGCCGACCCGGCCGATCCCGGGTGGTTCGCTGGTACCGCGGGCGAAGATGACCTCGGCGTCCGGGCAGTCGGTGGCAGCGGCCGACGGGATAGCGGACGGAACGGTGGACGGGGCGAGGACCATGCCGGCCGCGGCGACAAAAGCGCCGGCCAACAGGCCCATGGGGTGCGTGTTCACGCCGAGATTTTACCCGCTGCCGGCCGCTGCTAAACCTGCGACAAATTCCGGGCTGTGGATGAGTGACTGAAGAAACCCCTGTTCAGTGCCTACTGTTTGGGCATGGACGGTGGGGAGTAAATGCCCGGCCAATCGAGCACCCGGCGGCACGTCAATGCCTACCGGTTTCTGCTCCGGCGCCTCGAGTGTGTGTTGCTGGATCGGGATGGTGATCGGGCGCTGCGGGCACCGACGCTGGCGTTGGCGGTCGGCTGCGTGCTGGCGACCGTCGCGGCGGCGGCCTGCGCGATGGGCGCTGTGGCGCAACCGCAGCCGGGCCTCGGTGACGCACGCATCGTGATGGGCCGCGACACCGGGGCGCTGTACGTGCGAGTGGGCGATACCTGGCATCCGGTGCTGAACTTGGCCTCGGCGCGGTTGATCGCGGCGTCGGACGCCAATCCCCGGCGGGTGCGCGAGGCCGAATTGCGTCACACCAAACGCGGTCCGCTGCTGGGAATTCCGGGCGCACCACAGCTGATCGGCCCGTCGCTGGCCGCCGCCGAGTCGCGGTGGACCGTCTGCGACACCGATCGGGGTGCGGCAACCACGGTGCTGGTCGGTCCTGTTGCCGAGACGTCGGTTCGCCGGCTGGCCGCTGAGCAGACGCTCCTGGTCACCGTCGGGTCCGGTGCGCCCGCATATCTGCTGTACCACGGACGGCGGGCCGCGGTGGATCTTGCCGATTCCGCGGTGCTGCGGGCGCTCCGGCTGGAGGGCCGGACTCCGCAGGTCGTCTCGCAGTCTTTGCTCAGCGCCGTGCCGGAGGTCCCGCCGATCACGGTTCCACCGGTCAGCCACGCGGGCGAGCCGAGTTCGGCCGGGTTTCCCGTCGGCACTGTGCTGAGCATCACACGCGAGGAGAACGAAGAGTTCTACGTGGTGCTGAAAACGGGTGTCCAACGGATCGGCCGAGTGGCCGCGGACCTGCTGCGGTTCAGCGACTCGCAAGGCAACGTTCACGTCGTCGCCGTGGCACCCGATGCGATCCGCTCCGCTCCGATCGCAAACATCCTGCCACTCTCCGCGTTTCCCGATGAGGTGCCGACCTCTCGTGACGACAGCGACACCACGTTGTGTGTGACGTGGCTGTCCGCGCAGTCGGGTCGACCCGACCTCGCGTTCCTGACCGGCAGCGGCCTGCCGTTGCCGGCCGCGGCGGCCCCGGTAACGCTGGCGCAGGCCGATGGCCGCGGCCCCGCACTGGACGCGGTCTATCTGCCGCCGGGTCGCAGCGCCTACGCGGCGGCGCGGAGCTTGTCCGGCACGGATACCCGGACGGTTTGGCGCTACCTCGTCACGGACACGGGCGTGCGGTTCCCAATCCGCGACGACGAGGCCGCACGTCACCTCGGGCTGCCGGCCCCGGTCCCGGCGCCGTCGCCGGTATTGGCGGCTCTGCCGCAGGGGCCCGAACTCGGCAGGCAGCAGGCGTCAGTCGCCCATGACAGCGTCTCGTCCGGACCGTCTTAGCCGGGGCCTGGTGGCTCCGAACGAGGCCAGAACCGCCACGAGCACCACTGCGCCGATGGCCGTTCCGCCCAATGCCGTGTCGCGGCTGTGGTGGTCGGCAGGCACCGGCATCGTCGGCGCGGTGATCGGCGCGGCCGCGGCGTCGGGCTTGGCCGCGGGTGCCGGCGGTGGGGAGTCCGTGCTCAGCGCGGCCAGGGCGTCGATGGTGCCGTTGCCGACCAGGGGATTCCATCCGGCCGGGGGATGATGGGCGGTCGAGGTGATCCGCCGCATCACCTGCCGGGCGGTCAACGCCGGAAATCGGGCGCGTATCAAGGCGGCCAGCCCGCTGACGACGGGCGCGGCAAAACTGGTGCCGGACAGCGGCACCGAGCCATGTTGTCCGTCAAGGGCATTCACCACCCCGCCACCGACCGGGCTCAACGAGCTCACCCCTTCTCCGGTGGCGGCGACGTCGACCCATGGCCCGGCAAGAGTGAACGACGACGGTGCACCGGCCTGGTTCACCGACCCGACGGTCAGCACGTAGTCGTCATACCAGGCCGGACTGACCGCGACCGTAACGGTGTCCCGGGATACGTCGGGCCGCTGGGCCGGACATTGCGCGCCGCCGTCGGTGTTGCCGGCCGCGGCCACCACGACGGCATTCTTGACATCGACCGCATACGCCAGTGCGGCTCCCAGCGCGCGGTCGTCGAGCAAGGGTGCGGCCGGCACGCAGGCGACCGACGAGATGTTGATCACCGACGCGCCGAGATCGGCTGCGGTGCGGACGGCTTGCGCCATCGTGTCGACGTCGCCGACCCCGGTGGCGGAGCGGTCGGCGACCGGAGCGAATTTGGCGCTGGACTGCCGGATGCTGATCACGGTCGCCTCGGGTGCTACCCCACTGAACCCGTCTGCGCTGGAATCCGTTGTGGCGGCGATGATTCCGGCGATAACGGTGCCGTGTGCGTCGCAGTCCCGGGTGCCGTCGCCGGTGGAGACGTAGTCGCCGCCGCCGACGAGGTGCGGCAGTCGTCGGTGCCGGGCGACGCCGGTGTCGATGACGGCGACCCGCTGGCCGGCCCCCCGGCTGAGCTGCCAGAGCTGTGGCAACTCGAGATCCGCGAGTTGTGCGGCGGCGCCGTCGCGGCCGGGTACTGCGGTCGCCGCGGCGCAGACCTCGCGTTGCACGGTGGGTTGTGGCGGGGCCGGTGATGCCGCTGCGGGCAGCCACCTTTCGTCTACCCGCGGCGGCGACACGGCGTGTGCGGCCGGTGTTGCGTACAGCGGCGCCGTGGTCAGCGCTGCCACCAGCAGATGGGCGACGCGCACCGTGGCGGTGTTCATAACAGGTCGAGGGGCCGAACGGCGCCGAAGACCCCGCTTGTCCAGCAGACCAGCGGCGCCACGGCGACCCATGCCGCCAACTCCAGCGCCTCGACACCTCGCCTGGCGATCGGCGAGAGCGACATCCCGGGAGCAACGAAGCCCAGAAACATCGCCGCGGCAGCCAGTATCGCGGTCAGCGCGGCGACCCAGACCCCATGCTGAATCCAGTTCGCCGCCGCGATGAGAAACGCCGTTGTGCCAGTGCTGATTCCGCTGATGACGAGCAGCAGCCACCGGGTCCGGTGGCGGTGTGCGCGGGCGCGCAGCAGCATCAGCACTGCGGTGGTCGCGGCCAGGGGGACGGCGCGCTGGGTGGTCAGCGCGGCGACGATTGCCCCGATGGCGGCACAGCCGGAGAAGGTGGCCAGCAGACTGGTCAGCCAGTTGTCGGCCCGCATCGACTTGGTGGCCAGTACATCGGCTGGCGGCAGTTCGTCGTGGTCGATCGTTGGTGGCAGCCGCGGCGATAGGCCCGCCAACGCAATGGACATCCGAACCGACGCTTCCAGCAGACCCAACGATGCCAGCGCGGCCCACGAGCCGATCACGTACACCGGCGCCGCGGTGATGACCCCAGCCAAGGCGGCGACCGCGATGACGGTCGCACAGCCGCCCATGACGGTCAATGTGACTGCGCCGTAACCGGTTAGGCGAATCGCCAGCGCTGCCGTCACGGCCGCCGCCGTAGCGGCGAGCATGGCATGCGGAACAGCCGGGGCGCCGGGCACCGCCAGCAGACCGGCGACCGCGACGAAGACCGTGGCGATCACGCTCAACGTGAGTGCGGCGATCGGGTCACGGAGGGTCCGCCGTGCAACACCCGCAAGCAGCAGGGCGATCACGCCGGCTGCCGCCGCGACAGCGGCCGTCGCTCCATGTTGAGCGCTGGCGCGCAACGCGTCCCGAATCAGTACCCCGGACCCGGCGCCGGTCACAACACCGGCGGCCAGCGCACCGGCGAGCCGGGCGGTGCGGCGGCAAGGGCGGGGGGCCGCGGTGCCCAGCGTTGCCGACACCGCCTCGGCCAGGTCGTCGTGGCGTTGGGCGGGCGGTTCGGGAAGGGACCGGCTCAGCAACAGCAGGGCACCGTCGCGGATATCGCTTTGCGCCAGCGTCGTCGCCGATGCGAGTATCTGCCCGCCCGGCGTGCACAGGTGGTAGCCCGTCGCGGCGTCCTGCGGGATGCGATCGCCCAGGACGTCGATGATCGGCGGGATCAACGCCGCGATCGGAAGCGCCGCGGGCAGTGACATATCGACGACCGTGGTGCCGACATGAACGGCGACGCGGCGCAGTCCCGGATCGGTTGCAGACAACGGAGCTCCCCTCAGGTTCGGTCCAGCGGCACCTTAACTGGATTCCGCCGGAGTCGTTTCCGGCTGTGCACAGGTGACTTGCGGCCGGTCGCCGCGCTACCTAGCGTCGTCGAACTGTGACAGCCGAAGTGGTGGTCGCCGCGCCACCGGAGGTGCCGCGATCCGGATCACCGGGTCTTCTGGTACGCGTTGCGCCGCTTGCGATATCGGGGGTGATGCTCGGCATTACGGCAGTGGCCTTGCTTTCGGGATCGTCGACAACCCGCAGTCCGGTGTTTCTGGCGTTCCCGGCGATGACGGTGGTGTCGCTGGTCGTCGCCGCGGTAACCGGCCTCGGTCGCGGCCGCGATGGCGGCCTGGACGACGAGCGTCTGGACTACCTTCGATATCTGACCGGCCTGCGCGCTATGGTCACTGAAATCGCTGTGGCACAGCACTCGTCACTGAATTGGACGCATCCCGAGCCGGACATGCTGTGCAGCCTGGTCGGTGAACCGCGGATGTGGGAGCGCCGACCGGCCGATGCCGATTTCTGCCATGTGCGCGTCGGCCGTGGTACCCGGCCGCTGGCAACCCGTTTGGTGGCTCAGCAGCTGCCGGCCGGCCAGCGAGCCGATCCGGTCACTGTGACCGCGCTGCGTCGTTTTCTGCGCGTGCACTCGACGATTGCCGATGCACCCGTCGCGATCTCGTTACGCGAGACCATCACCATCGAGGGCGACGCGGCCGGGGTGCGTGGGCTCATCCGAGCGATGGTCTGTCAACTCGCGGTGCTGCACCCGCCAGATCAGGTGGCGATCGCAGCGGTGGCCAGCGACCGGAATCGCCGACACTGGGACTGGCTGAAGTGGTTGCCGCACAACCAACACCAACGTCGCATCGACGCGCTGGGCCCGGCCCGGATGGTGTATACCACCTGGGCGGCTGCACACGCCTCGCTCAGCGGTGCCGCGCTGCCGACCGTGGTGATCGTCGACACCGACGAACCCGCCGCCGCCTCGATCGCCGGTGCGATGATCCTCGCGGTCGGCCGCTGCGGTGACGGTTCGGCCATGGTGATCCGGCATGGTGGTGAGTCCGAGACACCGGCGCGCGCGGACCGGATGGAACCCGTCGACGCGGTGGTATGCGCGCGCCTGCTGGCGGCGTACCGGGCCAGCGACCGAGGCGACCGCAATACCGTCGGCTCAGAATGGGCCAACCTGCTCGGCATCGCTGAGGTCGATGCTTTCGACCCGGCCGCCCGGTGGCGTAACCAGAACGCCGGAGATCGGCTCCGCGCGCCGATCGGAACCGGGGCCGACGGTACCCCGGTCGAACTGGACATCAAGGAACCCGCCGAAAACGGTATGGGACCGCACGGCCTGTGTGTCGGCGCCACCGGATCGGGGAAGTCGGAATTGTTGCGAACCGTCGCGCTGGGCATGATGGCGCGCAATGGCCCCGGGGCGCTCAATCTGCTGCTCATCGATTTCAAAGGCGGCGCGACGTTTCTCGACCTGGCTCGGTCGCCGCAGGTGGCTGCGGTCATCACCAATCTGGCCGACGAGGCGCCGCTGGTCGCCCGGATGCGAGAGGCCCTGGCCGGCGAGATGAACCGTCGGCAACAGCTGCTGCGGACGGCCGGCAACTTTGTCAGCGTGGCCGCTTATGAGAATGCGCGCCGCGGCGGCGCTCGACTGGCCGCCCTGCCGACGCTGTTCATCATCGTCGACGAGTTCTCCGAACTGCTGAGCCAGCACCCCGATTTCGCCGAGGTATTCGTCGCGATCGGCCGGCTCGGACGCTCGCTGGGGATGCATCTGTTGCTCGCCAGTCAGCGGCTCGACGAGGGCAGGCTGCGTGGACTGGAAGCCCACCTGTCCTACCGGGTGTGCCTGAAGACATTGTCCCCCAGTGATTCACGTGCCGTCTTGGGAACACTCGACGCCTACGAGTTGCCCAACACTCCGGGTGCCGGCTGGCTGCGCACGGCCACCGGGAAGCTGACCCGGTTCCAGACCGCGTTCGTTTCGGGACCGCTGCCGCCGCCCAGGCCTGCGGCTCGAACGGCCCTGCCGCAGGGGGTGCGGCTGTTCACGTCGGAGTATGCCGGGCCGGTCACGGGTGCCGCCGAGGCGAGTACCGAGCCCGCGCGCAGCGTGTTGCATGCGGTGTTGGACCGATTGGCCGGTCACGGTCCACCCGCACACCGGGTCTGGTTACCGCCGCTGCAGGCGGCGCCGGCGCTGGATGCCCTGTTGGCCGGCGATGCGCGGCGCGAACTGACGGTGCCGATCGGGATCATGGACCGGCCGTTTCACCAATCCCGCTCGCCGCTGACTGTCGACTTGTCCGCGGCCGCAGGCCATGTCGGGGTCGTGGGGGCGACCCGATCGGGCAAGTCGACCGCCTTGTGCACGTTGATCACCGCATTGGCGGCCACCCACGATGCGGGCCGGGTCCAGTTCTACTGCCTGGACTTCGGCGGCGGTGCTCTGGCAGCGATCCGCGAGCTGCCGCATGTGGGGGCGGTTGCCGGACGGTCGGAGCCGGAGTTGGTCTGGCGCATCGTGGCAGAGCTGGAGTCGGTGCTGCGGTCGCGGGAGTCATTGGCATGCGAGCAAGACGGGAACTGCGGCCGGCCCGCTGACGTGTTTCTGGTGGTCGACGGTTGGGCAACGGTGCGCCAAGAATTCGGCGAACTGGAGGAGCCGATCACCGCGCTTGCGGTACAAGGTCTTTCATTCGGGATTCACGTAATGGTGTCGGCGTCGCGATGGGCGGAGATCAGGCCGTCGCTCAAGGACCAAATCGGCACCCGGATCGAGCTGCGACTCGGCGAGCCCGCCGAATCCGACGTGGACCGCAGGCAGGCGCAGCAGGTGCCCCGCGACCGGCCGGGACGCGGGCTAGCGCCCGACGGTTCGCACATGATGGTCGCCCTGCCCGGACCGAACGGAGTCGATCTGTGTCACCGCGGTGACGCGGTAGCGCCGCCGATACCATTGTTGCCCGCGCGGGTGGACTACGACAGCGTCCTGTGCCTCGCGGACGACCAGCACATCCTGATCGGTCTCGAGGAGCGCGAACTGCGGCCCGCTGCAGTCGATTTCGAACACCAATCCCATCTGGTGATTCTCGGCGACAACGAGTGCGGGAAGTCGGCCACGCTCCGCCTGCTGTGCCGGGAGATCGTCCGGGCCAGAACCCCTGCCCAGGCCCGGATCTTCATCGTCGACTTTCGGCGCGCCCTGCTCAGTGTTGTCGAGTCCGAACACCTTGGCGGCTATGCCATGTCGGTGCCGGCATTGGATGCGATGCTGCCGGGCGTGGCATCGCTGCTGCAGCACCGAACGCCCCCCGCCGAGGTGAGCCAGCCGCAGTTGCGTACCAGGTCCTGGTGGGCCGGACCGGACATCTATCTGGTGGTCGACGACTATGACCTGGTCGCCACAACCGCGGGTAACCCACTGCTGGCTCTACTCGAATACCTGCCGTATGCAACGGATCTCGGACTGCACCTGGTGATTGCGCGGCGCAGCGGCGGAGCCGCACGAGCCATGTTCGAGCCACTGCTGGCGGGTCTGCGTGACTTCGGCTGCTTGGCGCTGATGATGAGCGGACGTCCCGAGGAAGGCGCGTTGTTCGGCTTGAGCCGCCCGGGCCCGTTGCCCGCGGGCCGCGGTGTCCTGATCAGCCGAACCGGCGACGAGCGACGGGTTCAGGTGGCGTGGAGTCCGCCGCCATGAGCACGCATCCCGTGGTGATCGAGGCCGGCCCCGGCGCGATCCGCCGACTGTGTTGTGACGCAGGCGTTGTTGCCGACACCGAAGTGCGCGCGGCTGCCCTGGATGCGATCGACGACCCGGTGGCGCTGGTCGATGAGCGGCCGGTAGCCGTTGCGGCGCTGTGGTCGGCTACGTTGCGCAGGCTGGCGCGCGACCACGGCGACGGCATGGTCGTCGTGCATCCGTCGTGGTGGCCGGTGGCGCGGGTGGGTGTGGTCACCAGGGCAGCCCGGGCGGTGGGTGGCGGTGCCCTGGTGGTGCGGCCGCGGTCGTGGCTGCTCACCCGAGCCGCCGCGGATGCCTCCGCGGAAGCCTCCGCGGAGAACATTGTGGTGGAGATTGCGGATCGATTGGTCGCTGTCGTCGACTCCGAGGTGATGACCGCCGTGCCGCGCCTGGCGACGGCTCAGGTGGTGGCAGAGGAGGTCGTCGGGGTCGTCGCCGGCATGATCCGGGGCGCCGGCGCCGCGGTGGTCATCGATGTGCCGGGCACCGTCGCGGGAGCGGCAGCGCTTGCGACGGCGATCGTGGGTGCGTTGCGGGGCCGCCAAGTTGTCGCCGAGGTCGACGATGCTCGACTGTCCCAGCTGGCGAAGGACGCGCCGGAGGAGCCGACGGGGTCCCCGGGCGTGGAGCGTGGCGCCCGCGCCGGCAGGTTCGCGGGGCTGGCGGCCGCCGGCGTCGTCCTGTCGGTGCTGGTGGTGGCCGCAACGGCGCGTCACGGTGCCACGGCGGTGCCGGTGGCGCCGACGACGTTTCTGGTGGAGGGCCGCGTCGCGCTCACTGTTCCCGCCGGCTGGCCCACGCAGCGGGTGATCGGCGGGCCGGGTTCGGCTCGAGTACAGCTCACGTCGCCGACAGAGCCGGAGGTGGCGTTGCACATCACCCAATCGCAGGTGCCCGGGGAAACGCTGACGCAGACCGTCGAACGGTTGCGACGGGCCGTCGACGCGGAACCGGCCGGGGTGTTCGTCGACTTCAACCCGTCCGCCGTGAGCGCCGGCCGGCCCGCGGTGACCTACCGCGAGCTGCGCGCCCGACATGACGTGTGGTGGACGGTGTTGCTCGACGGCGGGGTCCGGATCAGCGTCGGGTGCCAGAGCAGGCCCGGTGCGCAGGACGCCGTGCGCGACGTCTGTGAACGCGCCGTGCGGTCGGCGCATGCGCTCGGCTGAGCCGGGGAAATTTGAAGGGAACCGAATCGCGTCGCCCGTAGTCGTACTTGGTGTCAACAACTGGAAGGGAAACAGGTGAGCCCGAACGCATTGAATGCCGATTTCGACCTGATGCGGTCGGTCGCGGCCACGACCGACGCGCGCAACGAGGAAATCCGGGCGATGCTGCAGGCCTTCATCGGCCGCATGAGCAGCGTTCCGGCGTCGATCTGGGGCGGGATGGCCGCCGCGCGATTTAAAGACGTGGTGGATCGCTGGAACGCCGAGTCGACGAGGCTGTACCACGTGTTGCATGCGATCGCCGAAACCATCCGGCACAACGAGGCCATGCTGCACGAGGCAGGTCAAAACCATGCCCACCATATCGCCGCCGCCGGCGGAACTTTGTGATCGACAGGATCAGCCTCCGATATGACCACAGACCCCGCCTTGTCGTACAACTTCGACGCCATCGAATACTGCGTTCGTCAGGAGATCCACACCACCTCGGCGCGTTTCAACGCCGCGCTGCAGGAGCTGAGATCCCACATCGCGCCGTTGCAGCAACTCTGGACTCGGGAAGCGGCGGCGGCATACCAACTCGAGCAGCTCAGGTGGCATCAGGCGGCCAGCGCCCTTAACGAGATCCTGGTCGACTTGGGAAATGCGGTCCGCGACGGCGCCGAGGACGTGGCGCACGCCGACCGCCGGGCAGCCGGCATGTGGGCACGCTAGGCCGAAGTTACGGCGCCCGAAGCTCTGTGCGGTCCCGACGGAGGAGAGCCGTCGGGACCGCACAGTGATCGTCACCGAAGATTTTGACCTGCGGCGATTTTGACCTGCGGGGATGGCCGTCGGTAAGCTGCTCCGTTGGCGTGCGGTACGCCGGGGCCTCGGGTCAATGTCGGTCGCCGAGGACAAGCCCCCTTGGACCCACCAGGTCCACCTGACCGGCACCCGGGTCGCACCGGGATCCGCCCGAGAGAAAGTGTGGTAAGCGCTGTGCCTACATACGCGCCCAAGGCGGGTGACACCACGAGGTCGTGGTACGTCATCGACGCCACGGACGTGGTGCTTGGCCGCCTTGCCGTCGCAGCGGCCAACCTGCTGCGCGGCAAGCACAAGCCGACGTTCGCGCCCAATGTCGACGGTGGCGACTTCGTCATCATCGTCAATGCCGACAAGGTCGCCATCAGCGGCGACAAACTGCGTCACAAAATGGCTTACCGCCACTCGGGATATCCCGGCGGCCTGCGCAAGCGCACCATCGGCGAGCTGATGCAAAAGCACCCGGATCGCGTGGTGGAAAAGGCGATCGTCGGGATGCTGCCCAAGAACAAGCTGAGCTGTGAGATCCAGCGCAAGCTCCGCGTCTACGCCGGGCCGGAGCATCCCCACACCGCGCAGCAGCCGGTTCCGTTCGAGATCAAGCAGGTGGCGCAGTGACCGAAGTCAGCGAGGCTCCCGCCGTCGAGAGCCAGCCAGTCCAGCACGAATCGTTCGTGTTCGAACGGCCCATCCAGACCGTCGGGCGCCGTAAGGAAGCCGTGGTACGGGTGCGTCTGGTGCCCGGCACCGGAAAGTTCGACCTCAACGGCCGCACTCTGGAGGACTACTTCCCCAACAAGGTGCACCAGCAGCTCATCAAGGCTCCGTTGGTCACGGTCGACCGGGTGGAAAGCTACGACATCTTTGCCCACCTCAACGGCGGCGGCCCGTCGGGCCAAGCCGGGGCGTTGCGCCTGGGCATAGCCCGCGCGTTAATCCTGGCCAACCCGGGGGACCGGCCCCCGCTGAAGAAGGCCGGGTTTCTCACCCGCGATCCGCGTGCCACCGAGCGCAAGAAGTACGGGCTGAAGAAGGCCCGCAAGGCGCCTCAGTACAGCAAGCGCTGATCAAACATCACTTTCTGGCCGCAACCGTGCCTTTTATGCATCGTGTGCGGCGTGTCGGCGCACCCGCGGGCACGGTTTCGGCGAGAAAGAAATGGGCACCTTTGGGTGCAAGACGTCAACTGTGAGAGGTTTGTCCGCATGGGTCGACTATTTGGCACCGACGGTGTGCGCGGGGTCGCCAACCGCGAGCTGACCGCAGAGTTGGCCCTGGCGCTGGGCGCCGCCGCGGCGCGGCACCTGGCGCGTTCGGGTGGACCGGGCCGGCAGGTCGCCGTGGTCGGGCGTGATCCGCGGGCCAGCGGCGAAATGCTGGAGGCGGCCGTGATCGCCGGGCTGACCAGCCAAGGTGTGGACGCGCTGCGGGTCGGGGTGCTTCCGACACCGGCGGTGGCCTACCTGACCAGTGCCTACGACGCTGACTTCGGGGTGATGATCTCGGCGTCGCACAACCCGATGCCCGACAACGGCATCAAGATCTTCGGCGCCGGGGGACAGAAACTCGACGACGACACCGAGGACCAGATCGAGAACCTGGTCGCCTCCGGCCCCGGGTTGCGTCCGGTCGGCGCGGGGATCGGCCGTGTCATCGACGCCGAGGATGCGGCGGAACGCTACCTGCGTCAGGTGAGCAAGGCCAGCACCACCCCGCTTGACGGTCTCACCGTGGTCGTCGATTGTGCCCACGGAGCCGCGTCGGCGGTGGCGCCGCGCGCGTATCGGGCCGCCGGGGCCAGGGTGATCGCGATCAACGCCGAGCCCAACGGAGTCAACATCAACGACGCCTGCGGATCGACGGACCTGGATTGTTTGCGGGCGGCCGTCATTGCGCATCGTGCCGACCTGGGTCTGGCGCACGACGGAGATGCCGACCGCTGCCTGGCCGTCGACGCCAATGGTGAGCTCGTCGACGGCGACGCCATCATGGTGGTGCTGGCGCTGGCGATGCGGGAAGCCGGCGAACTGACCGCCGATACGTTGGTGACCACAGTCATGAGCAACCTCGGCCTGCATCTGGCCATGCGCGCCGCCGGCGTCACCGTGTGCACCACCGCAGTCGGTGACCGCTACGTCCTCGAGGAATTGCGCGCCGGCGACTACAGCCTGGGCGGTGAGCAATCCGGTCATATCGTGATGCCGGCGCTGGGATCGACCGGAGACGGGATCGTCACCGGGCTGCGGCTGATGACCCGCATGGTGCAGACCGGCTCGTCGCTCGCCTCCCTCGCGTCGGCGATGCAGACGTTGCCGCAGGTACTGATCAACGTCGAGGTTGCCGACAAGGCCACCGCCGCCGCCGCGCCGTCGGTCCAGACGGCTGTCGACCGGGCTGCGGCAGAGCTTGGCGACACGGGCCGAATCCTGTTGCGTCCCTCCGGAACTGAGCCGATGATTCGCGTCATGGTGGAGGCGGCCGACGAGGACGTCGCACGGCGATTGGCGGCCAGCGTCGCCGATGCGGTCAGCGCCGCGCGCTGAATTTCGGGGAACCCGGGCGCCGTGTCCGGCGTCCAACCAAGCATGAGACTCGATCATGGAAAAAACTACGCCGGCAGCGCTATTGAAGCCGGCAGCGCTATTGACGTGACGGCGGTGCTTGCGGTGGCCGACAGAATCAGCGCCGCAGCCGAACTCGTCGACGACGCAGCAGCAAACCTTTTGTCCCGGTTGACTTTTGGCGGTGCTCACGCCGGCCGGGCGCACTCGCAGCGCGGTGAGGCGTTGCGTGCCGGCCTGGACCGGCTGGCCGCCGAGTTGTCGCAATGGTCTCGTGCTGCCGCCGAGATCGCCGTCGCGCTGCGGGCCGGCGCCCAGCGCTATGCCGATGCGGACCTGTTCGCCGCCGGCCGGATCGCCTGATCGTGGCCGATCGGCTAGACGTCGCCGAACGCCTCGCGGAAGGCCGGCCGGCGGTCGAGCGAACCCAGACCTACCTGCTGGCCTGTCAGCGGCTTGGCTACCACCACCCGGACTTGACTTCACGTCCCGCCCAGATCAGCGACTGGTACGACAGCGAAGAGGGACTCGACCTGCACGCGCTGGACTCCGACTGCGCGCAGCTGCGGGCTGCCGGTACAGCGATAACCGAAGCGCTGCGGATACAGCGTGCGCAGGTGGTCGAGCTGGCGGCCGCATGGACGGGCCCGGGAGCCGACGCCGCCGTCCGCTTTCTGCAGCGCCATTGCGATGGGGCAACCACGTCGGCCACCGAGGTCCGCGCGGCCGCGCAGGGCTGCGAGTCGCTGCGCGACAACCTGTGGCAGCTGATCGACTCCAAAGTGGCGACGGCCATCGCCATCGACGATCGCACTCTGGCGCAGCGGCCGCCGTGGTCGGCCGCTGCCGGTACGGTGCTGACCGGAGCGGGAGACCGGTCAGGTGCCGAGGAGGTGCTTCGCGGCCAGGTAATGCCATACGTAGACAACGATATTCGCGGCGACTGGCTGACTGCGATGCGTTCGACGCTGGCCGGGGTGACGGCGTCCTACGACATGGTCACCGACCGGCTGGCCGCCGCGCCGCAGGCGTGCTTCGAGATTGCCGGCGACCTTGGCCCCGACCGGCGCCCCGGCTGGCGTCCCGGGCGGCCGGCATGGCCGACCGCGCCGAGGGCGGCAGCCATACCCGCGGCGGGCGTGCTGGATACCGTGCCGTCGCACCCGGCACCGGCTCAGGCTGCGGTTGCGCCGGCGACACCCGTGGCCCCGACCACCGCGCCGACGCCCTCGGGACTGGGAGCCGGGGTGGGCGATGGTGCGGCGGCTCCGCTCGACGGCTCGGGCGGACTCGGAGGAGCTGGCGGCCTGGGTGAACTCGCCAGCCGAATTGTCGACGCGATGGCAGACCTGCTGGGGGCGGCGGCCGGACCGCTCGACGACCCCTTGGTTTCGGAGAGTCCGACCGTGCCCGACGATCCCATGGGTAACGGCGTCGCCGACGATGCCGGACTCGCCGAGGCGGGAAAGGTAGCCGACGCCAAAGAGGCCGGCGAACCCGGCGAGCCGGGGTCTGGCACGGCGACCGACGGCGCCGCCGTGGCAATGCCGGTCGCGCCACAACCGTCCGGAGCCGAACCGCGGGCCGTCGATACGCCGGCGGTCGGCGACCCGCCGGCTGCCGGGTCGCCGGTCGCCGAACCGCCGCCCAGCGGACCACCGCCTGCGTCGGGTCCGGTGAACGGGTTGCCACCGCAGCCGGCTACCAAGGGGTCGACCGCCTGCGAGATCGCCGCGGACGAGCTTCCGAAGGCCGGGCAGTGACCGGGTCAGGAGGGACGCAGGCGTAGCAGTTCCTCGACATAGCGCACCGCCTCACGGGAATCGCCGGTCACCGGTCTGACCAACAGCGTGGTGACACCGGCTTCGGCGAAGGCGGCCAGTCGTTCGGCGACGTGGCCCCGCGGCCCGATCAGCGAAATCCCGCGCACCAGCTCGTCGGGAACCGCGTCGATCGCCTCTCGTTTGCGGCCGGCCAGATACAGCTCCTGGATCCGGTCTGCGACCGCCCCGAAGCCGTAGCGGGTGGCCAGGCTGTGGTAGAAGTTGCGGCCTTTGGCGCCCATGCCGCCGATGTAGAGGGCCAGTTGCGGTTTGGTCCAGCCCAACCGTTCCTCGACATCCTCCCCGATTGCCAACGAAGCGCCGACCATGACGTCCAGCGGGCCCATCGCGGGATCTCGGTTGGCGGTACCGGCTGCCAGCGCTTCTCCCCAGACCCCACGAGCCTTCTCCGGATAGAAGAAGGCCGGCTGCCAGCCCTCGGCAATCTCCGCGGTCAGTTCGACGTTTTTCGGTCCCAGCGCGGCGATCGATATCGGAATGCGTTCCCGCACAGGATGGTTGATCAGCTGCAGGGCCTTACCCAAACCTGTTCCGCGATCGGCCGGTAGCGGGATCTGGTAGTGCTTGCCGGCGTAGTGCAGCCGCTCCCGACGCCAGACCCGCCGGCAGATTTCCACCACCTCGCGGGTGCGGCCTATCGGAGCGTCGAATTCGACGCCATGGAAGCCCTCGATCACTTGCGGACCGGACGTGCCGATTCCGAGGTGGAAACGGCCGTCGGATACGAAGTCCAGGCCGGCGGCGGTCATCGCCAGCAGCGACGGCGTGCGGACATAGATCGGAAGTACCCCGGAGGCCAATTCCACGCGGGTTGTCCTGGCGGCCAGGTATCCCAGGTGGCTGACGGCGTCAAAGGCATACGCCTCAGCCACCACCGCGATGTCGATGCCGGACTTCTCCAGTTCGACGACTCGGTCGACGGCTTCGTGAAAGGCGCCCGAGTAGTCCAAGGCGATGCCGATTCGCATCAATGACACTTACCAGGGCGACACGGGCACACCGCGCTGCGGTACCTCGCTCGATGCCAACGGGGCGGCCGATGAATCCGCAGATCAGCTGTGCAGGCCGAATTCTCGCGTGAAGAAGTTGTTGCTGCGTTGGCTATTTCGACTACGGTGGACTCGTCGCCACCCACTCCGGGTCGTTCAGTGACCGGCCGCACCGTTCGGGCGTCGGACTGAATTCAGCGGCCGTCGACAATCCGGTCAAGTCACGGACCGGCGTCTGCCGCGATACAGTTCCCACCAGACACGTCTGTGACCTGGAATCGAAGGGACTTAGCGTGGCGGTTATCGCTCGCCCGTTGGTAGCCGTTTTCGAGCCGACTCCAGACGATCCGTGGCACAACATCAAAGTCCATGCCCTCCTACCGACCAAAGCTTTCATCGCGAAAGAATCGGAGACGTCGGCATCCGAGCTTGCTTCCGATGCGCGTGTTAACGGGACCGCTTCAGACCCGATTTTGCCGCCAGTCTATTCCGGGGGGGCATGAGCGGATGCGGGCCGTCATCGCAGGAAACCGCCTCCAGCGGCCCGGTCGACCAAATAACATCACGGTGCTGTTCCATCTCAAGAACTATTTCGTTGCCGGCCAGGTAGGAGACAATTCCTATGTCCGATGGGCTCGACAAAATCTATATCCGCGATCTAGTGTTGCGGTGCATCATTGGCACGTTCCCGGAAGAGCGGCACATAAAAGCAGGATGTGGTGATCAATGTTGTGATGTGGGCCAATCTCGCCCGGCGCTCTCCGCTTTGCGAGCTCTCCGGCGGTATCGATGTATCGAGAGCGTTAGAAACATGGCCCATAATCGTGTTTATCTCAGCATCGCCTCTAGTATTCAGCCGGAAGTCAATATTTTTCGGGCCATGACGGAATTGGAAAAGTTCTGCTCCATCAGAACATTGTCGCGCTGTTTTAGGACGGACGCGATTCCCGCCCCAGACCAAGATCTTGTCAAAGATTTTCCCCATTACATTAACTGCGTTGCTCTGGTGCAAACGGGCTGCGACGCCCCGGCTTTTAAGTTCGGCGTTGTGCGATCCATCGAAGCCAAACTGGGCCGAGTGAGTATGGACCGTCGATAAATACTCCTCCCGTACCCTGGATCTCGATATCTTGCTATTCAATGACGCAGTCATCCGGACGCGAGTGTGGAAATTCTCGACTCCGACATCAAACAAAGTTGGTTCTTTTTCTTGGCCCAGGGCATCCTTGATATCGATCCGCGGATTACTTTGCCCGCAGATTCCCAACCGCTCCGATTCTATCTCCGGCCCTTCCTCGATCGGTTGGTGACGTACGGCCAAGCCGTTACCGAAGATCAGAACCAAGGGAGAAAATTCGGGCGCTCATCAGCGGAACGTGAATCCCCCGATGGGCCCGCGTGTTTGCATTCTTGATATTGATTCTGGAGTCGGGCCATGTCGCTGGTCTGCCCGGTTTTCCTATAGATTCCCAACCGCGATGTTTTCGGGTGGCTGAAATCCCGGTTTGACCGGGTTCGGGTCGGTGTTGTGCGCCCCCGACACGTCTTACCTGGCTTTTGTCAGGCTACTGCGCGGTTCGTGGTTGTGGCGATGGCTTTGGTGACGTCGTCGATTTGGGGTAGGCCGGGGATGAGCGCGACGACGCAGGGTGCGCACGAATCCCCGGGCATGGCTCGGATATGTGCATCGGGGTGGTCGGCGGAAGGCGCTGCGCGACTAACCAATAGGCGATTGTCAAGTGCGATAGCGCCGGTGCTAGCGCAGTTGGGAATCGCCTTATGGCCAGCCCACGGTACTGACGTGGCTCATGTGATTACTGATGCCGTCGAGCACGCACCCGGACCAACTTCCCGGCCAACGGGCACGTCACTGTTCCGCGCCGCGCATGCACGCCCCCGGCGCGCTCTGGGTTGGCGCCCGTCCGCAAGTCCGCACCAGCTGCGAACCCAACCCCAGGGTCGGAGCGCTACAGCGGAGGGGAACGCGCACAGTGACAAAAGTCAGGTCTTACTTCAACAGCGTGACGATCTTCTCTTCGGGGGTCACCGGGGGAGCTTCCGGATCCAGCGCGTCCGTCTCGGGCAGGTGCGCATCGGGATCGGCGAAGTCGCGGTATGCCTTGTCGCCGCCGAGGGTGTACAGCAGATACCCCGTGAGCAGCGCCCGAACCGAACGCTGCGTCTTGCGGTCCGCGCCGGCCAGCCCGACCACCTTCGTCAGCCGCCTGCCCTCGACCAGGCCGCGGGCCTTGGCTTTGCTGACGATGCGCAGCGTGGCCGCGTCCCAGACCTGCGACAGCTCGAGGGCGTTGGACGTCAACGTCTTGGGATCTCCTGGTGCACTCATGATCAGGCCCGGGACCTTGAGGGTCGCTGCGGGCTGCTCCGGCGGGGGAGCTGTGACGGTCGGAAAGATCGCCGCCACGGCTGCCGGCTTGGCGGGCATGCCGGCAGCCGCGAACACCGCGGCCGATCCTCCGAAGCCGTGTCCCACCAGCCCCAGCTTGGCGGGATGCACGCTGATCTTGCCGGGACCCAGCCGCACCCCCGCCACGATGTCGAGGGCCACGCCCAGGTCGAAGGCCAGGGTCAGCACCGATGGCGCCAGTCCCCGTTGGGTATCGGGAGCCCCGGCCACGATGCCCCAGGACGCGAGGTGTTCCAGCAGGCCCGAATAGCGGGCGGCGGCGGTCAGCCAGTCGTGGCCGAAGGCGATGCCGGGCAGGTTGAGTCCGGCTTCGGGGGTGTACACCACCCCCGGCAGGCCGGCAAAGGCGAGGTCACCGCGCAGAACGCGGTGGGGACCACGGCGGCTGAGGGCGCCGAAGAGCGTGCGGGTGCGGGCCACCCGTCGACGTTAGCGGTGACTCTGAGGATGGGTCCAGTCGTCCAACTGCACTACCCTGGTCTGCTATGTGCGGAATTGTCGGCTACGTGGGGCAGCGTCCTGCCTGCGAGGTCGTCCTGGACGCGCTGCGCCGGATGGAGTACCGCGGCTACGACTCGTCAGGTATGGCCGTGGTCGACGGTGAGGGCAAGCTCACGGTGCGTCGCCGTGCCGGCCGGCTGGCCAACCTGGAGGCGGCGGTAGCCGACATGACGCCGTCCGAGCTGACCGGCACCACCGGCTTGGGCCACACCCGGTGGGCCACTCACGGTCGTCCCACCGACCGCAACGCGCACCCGCACCGCGACACCGCCGGCAGGATCGCCGTCGTCCACAACGGCATCATCGAGAACTTCGCCATGCTGCGCCAGGAGCTGGAAACGGCCGGCGTGGAGTTCGCCAGCGACACCGACACCGAGGTCGCGGTGCACCTGGTGTCGCAGGCGTATCACCAGGGCGACACGGCCGGCGATTTCGTTGCCTCTGTGCTGTCCGTGCTGCGCCGGCTGGACGGCCACTTCACCCTGGTCTTCGCTAATGCCGACGACCCCGGCACCATCGTCGCTGCCCGCCGCTCAACTCCGTTGGTGGTCGGTATCGGCGACGGCGAGATGTTCGTCGGGTCCGACGTGGCCGCGTTCATCGAACACACCCGCCACGCGGTCGAACTCGGCCAGGACCAGGCGGTGGTGATCACCGCGGACGGCTACCGGATCACCGACTTCGACGGCAACCCGGACGACGCGAATGCGAGAGAGTTTCATATCGACTGGGACCTGGCCGCCGCCGAAAAGGGTGGCTACGAGTACTTCATGCTCAAAGAGATCGCCGAACAGCCCACTGCGGTGGCCGACACGCTGCTGGGGCATTTCGTGGGTAACCGGATCGTGCTCGACGAACAACGCTTGAGTGATCAGGAGCTGCGCGACATCGACAAGGTGTTCGTGGTCGCCTGCGGCACGGCGTATCACTCCGGGCTACTCGCCAAATACGCCATCGAGCACTGGACGCGGCTGCCGGTGGAAGTGGAGCTGGCCAGCGAATTCCGCTACCGCGACCCGGTTTTGGACCGCAGCACGCTAGTCGTGGCGGTCTCGCAGTCCGGGGAAACGGCCGACACCTTGGAAGCCGTCCGCCACGCCAAGGAGCAGAAGGCCAAGGTGCTGGCCATCTGCAACACCAACGGCTCCCAGATCCCCCGCGAATGCGATGCGGTGTTGTACACCCGCGCGGGCCCGGAGATCGGCGTCGCGTCCACCAAGACGTTCCTGGCGCAGGTCGCCGCCAACTACCTGCTCGGTCTGGCCTTGGCGCAGGCCCGCGGCACCAAATACCCCGACGAGGTCGAACGCGAGTACCGCGAGCTGGAGGCGATGCCCGATCTGGTGGCCCGGGTCATCTGCGGAGTCAAGCCGGTGGCCGACCTGGCCTACCGGTTCGCGCAGTCGTCAACGGTGCTGTTCCTGGGGCGCCATGTCGGCTACCCGGTCGCGTTGGAAGGTGCGCTCAAACTCAAGGAACTGGCCTACATGCACGCCGAGGGTTTCGCGGCCGGTGAGCTCAAGCACGGCCCGATCGCGCTGATCGAAGACGACCTGCCGGTCATCGTCATCATGCCCTCACCTAAGGGCTCGGCCACGCTGCACGCAAAGCTGCTGTCCAATATCCGCGAGATCCAGACCCGCGGCGCGGTGACCATCGTGATCGCCGAGGAGGGCGACGAAACCGTGCGCCCCTACGCCGATCACTTGATCGAAATCCCTGCTGTGTCAACGCTTTTGCAGCCGTTGCTGTCGACCATCCCACTTCAGGTGTTCGCCGCCGCGGTTGCCCAGGCCCGGGGTTACGACGTGGACAAGCCGCGCAACCTGGCCAAGTCCGTCACCGTGGAGTAGCGGACGCGTTTGGTGAACCTTCCCGCGGTAACACCAACCATGTAAAAGTTGACCCGTGACGAATGTATCGGTGTCGACGCGAGTGCGCGGCTGGGCGCTGGCGGTGTGGCATTTCGTCAGCAACGCGCCATTGACGTACACCTGGCTGTTGGTACTGGCGATCACGACGGTCATCCAGAACCAGCTCACCGGGCGGCAGTTGCACACCGTCCTGCTGCACCGGTCCACCAACATCCGGCACCTGGGACGAGATCCGCTGGAGGTGCTGTTCTCCAGCCTGTTGTGGATTGACGGCCGGAACCTGGAGCCCTACCTTTTACTGTTCACGCTGTTTCTCGCTCCCGCCGAGCATTGGCTCGGCCACTTGCGTTGGCTCACAGTAGGATTGACTGCCCACATCGGCGCCACCTATTTCAGCGAGGGTTTGCTCTACTTCGCGATCCAAATGCGTGACGCGTCCGAACGGATGGTGCAATCGCGCGACATCGGGGTCAGCTACTTCCTGGTGGGGGTGATGGCGGTGCTGACCTACCGCATCGCCAAGCCGTGGCGGTGGGGCTACCTGGGGGTGTTGTTCGTCATCTTCGGCTTCCCGCTGATCACCATGGACAAGATCGAACTGAACTTCACCGCGATCGGTCACTTCACGGCCATCCTCATTGGCCTGGCCTTCTATCCGATGGCCAGGGAACGCAAGCAGCCGGCATGGAATCCGGCAAGACTCAAGGAGATTTTCCGTAGGCGCGGCTCACGCGAGGCCCCGGTCTAAGCCACTCGCACCCATGGAATGCTGACACCGATGCGGCATTACTACTCTGCAGACGAGATCCGCGACGCCGAAGCACCGCTGTTGGCCAGCCTGCCCGACGGCGCACTGATGCGGCGGGCGGCCTACGGCTTGGCCACTGAGATCATCCGGGAACTGACCGACCGCACCGGCGGGGTTGCCGGCCACCGGGTGTGCGCGGTCGTCGGATCCGGGGACAACGGCGGTGACGCGCTGTGGGCGGCCACCTTCCTGCGCCGCCGCGGCGCGTCGGCCCGCGCGGTGCTGCTCAATCCGGAACGCACCCACCCTAAGGCGCTGGCGGCGTTCACCAGAGCCGGCGGTCGCATCGTCGAAAAGGTGCCTGCGGCAACCGATCTCGTTATCGATGGGGTGGTGGGCATCTCCGGTTCGGGGCCGCTGCGGCCCCGCGCGGCCGAGGTGTTCGCCGCCGTGGACGACGCCGGGATCCCGGTGGTAGCCGTCGACATCCCCAGCGGCATCGACGTGGCGACCGGGGCGATCACCGGCCCCGCGGTGCACGCCGCGCTGACCGTCACCTTCGGCGGGCTCAAACCGGTCCACGCGCTGGCCGACTGCGGCCGCGTTGTCCTGGTCGATATCGGGCTCGATTTGCCCGGCACCGACCTGCTGGGTTTGGCGGCCTCTGATGTGGCCGCGCGCTGGCCGGTGCCCGGCCCGAACGACGACAAGTACACCCAGGGCGTCACCGGTGTCCTGGCCGGTTCGTCGACGTATCCGGGTGCGGCAGTGCTGTGCACGGGTGCGGCGGTGGCGGCCACCTCGGGGATGGTCCGCTACGCCGGCAGCGCCCACGCCGAGGTGCTCTCCCATTGGCCGGAGGTGATCGCGTCGACCACCCCGGCGGCGGCCGGTCGGGTGCAGGCCTGGGTCGTGGGGCCGGGCCTGGGTACCTCAGACGAGGAGGCCGCCGGAGCGGCCGCGTTGTGGTTCGCGCTGGAAACCGACCTGCCGGTCCTCGTCGACGCCGACGGGCTGACCATGGTGGCGGCCCACCCGGAGTTGGTGGTCAATCGCCGGGCGCCGACGGTGCTGACGCCGCATGCCGGTGAATTCGCCAGGCTGGCCGGCGCACCGCCCGGTCACGACCGGGTCAGCGCCTGCCGCAAGCTGGCCGACACCTTCGGCGCCACCGTGCTGCTCAAGGGGAACGTCACCGTCATCGCCGACCCCGACGGCCCGGTGTATCTCAGTCCGGCCGGACAGTCCTGGGCGGCCACCGCCGGATCCGGTGACGTGCTGTCCGGGATGATCGGGGCGCTGCTGGCGTCGGGGCTTGCGCCGGCCGAAGCCGCCGCGGCAGCTGCCTTCGTGCATGCCCGAGCAGCGGGGCTGTCGGCCGTCGATCCGGGGCCCGGCGGCGCGCCGACGTCGGCATCACGAATCCTGCACCACATCAGAGCCGCCCTGGCTGCTCTGTAACAACTCCCGACGAAAGGATCTGCCGTGTCGCGCAGCCACCCGTCCGTGCCCTCGCATGCGATCGCTCCCGCCTACACCGGGCGGATGTTCACCACTCCCGTCCCGGCGCTGCGGCTACCCGAGGAATCGATGGAACCCGAAGCCGCCTACCAGTTCATCCACGACGAGCTGATGCTCGACGGCAGTTCGCGGCTGAACCTGGCCACCTTCGTCACCACCTGGATGGACCCCGAGGCCGGGCAGCTGATGGCCGAGACGTTCGACAAGAACATGATCGACAAGGACGAATACCCGGCGACCGCGGCCATCGAGTCCCGCTGTGTCTCCATGGTCGCCGACCTCTTCCACGCCGAGGGGCTGCGCGACGACGACGCGACCAGCGCCACCGGGGTGTCGACGATCGGCTCCAGCGAGGCGGTAATGCTGGGGGGACTGGCCATGAAGTGGCGCTGGCGGGCAAAGACCAGGGACTGGAAGGATCGCACGCCCAACTTGGTGATGGGTTCCAACGTGCAGGTGGTGTGGGAGAAGTTCTGCCGTTACTTCGACGTCGAACCCCGTTATCTGCCGATGGAAAAAGGGCGCTACGTCATCACTCCCGAGCAGGTCATCGATGCCGTCGACGAGGACACCATCGGGGTGGTGGCGATTCTGGGCACTACTTACACCGGTGAGCTGGAACCGGTTGCCGAGATCTGCGCAGCGTTGGACGCATTGGCGGCGGGCGGCGGTGTCGACGTCCCGGTGCACGTCGACGCCGCCAGTGGCGGCTTTGTGGTGCCGTTCCTGCATCCCGACCTGCAGTGGGACTTCCGGCTGCCCCGGGTGGTGTCGATCAATGTCAGCGGCCACAAGTACGGGCTGACCTATCCCGGCGTCGGGTTCGTGGTGTGGCGCGGTCCCGAGTACCTGCCGGAGGAGCTGGTGTTCCGGGTCAATTACCTCGGCGGCGACATGCCGACGTTCACGTTGAACTTCTCCCGTCCGGGCAACCAGGTTGTCGGCCAGTATTACAACTTCCTGCGGCTGGGCCGCGAGGGCTACATCAAGATCATGCAGGCCCTGTCGCAGACGGCGCGGTGGCTCGGCGAGCAGCTACAGAACGCCGAGCATTGCGAGCTGATCTCGGACGGTTCGGCGATTCCGGTCGTCGCTTTCCGGCTGGCCGGCGACCGCGGTTATACCGAGTTTGACGTCTCGCACGAGTTGCGAACGTTCGGCTGGCAGGTCCCGGCCTACACCATGCCCGACAACGCCACCGACATCTCCGTGCTGCGCATCGTGGTCCGCGAAGGGCTCTCCGCCGACCTGGCGCGGGCATTGCACGACGACATCTCTACCGCGGTGCGGACCTTGGACAAGCTCAAGCCTGGCGGGCATTACGACGCCCAGCACTTTGCGCATTAGCGCCGGCGTGTCGGGAGGCGGCCGCGCCGCAGCGGCGTTCATGTCACATCCGTCACATTGGCCTCTGCCGGGGACGGTGTTCGTTATGCCCACCTATGCGCGACACGCCGGCGTTGTCGCTGCGAGCGTTCATGGGGCTGCGCCCCGCTGTGGGGAGACGGAAATCGCGTGCTGATGCGGTTGGGTCGGCGGCTGATGGCGCCGAGTGCGCGTTGATGGCGCCGAGTGCGCCGTCAGGGCGGCCGATCACGGCGGATCCCGCCCTGCATACACAGTCAAAGCCGTCACTGCACACTCGAAACGGTGGCATGACCGCGGATGCGGTGAGCACGTCAGACAGTCCCGAACGGCTGCCCACACTCGATACGGGTTTGAGCGAAGGCGCGGTATCGGGTGTGCCGAAACCGGAAAACCGAGCCAAGGTATGCGCAGGCGGCCAGGCTGCGCACGAGGACATCGTTGACCAGCCGCATTCGTGGTCAGGTCACCATGAATTTTCGAGTGAGACGGGCACATCGGGTGCTGCCTACCTAGAGACGGGCGTGACGCATGTGACCACCGCCGCCTAGCTCTCATCGGTGATCCGAACCGTTCTGGGAGAATGGCTGCGAACCGACATACAGACGAGAGTGGGAGCACGAGTTCGTTGGCCGTTACGCCGATATCCCGGACACCGGGCGTCCTGGCCCAGGCCGTGATCGACCTGGGCGCCGTCGAGCACAACGTGCGGGTGTTGCGCGAACACGCCGGGAACGCACAGGTCATGGCGGTCGTCAAGGCAGACGGCTACGGCCACGGCGCGACCAGGGTCGCCCGGGCGGCGCTGGCGGCGGGGGCGGCCGAACTCGGTGTCGCCACCGTCGACGAGGCGCTGGCGCTGCGCGCCGACGGCATCACCGCGCCGGTGCTGGCCTGGCTCCATCCGCCCGGCATCGATTTCGCGCCCGCGTTGCTGGCCGACGTCGAAATCGCGGTCTCGTCGGCACGTCAGGTCGACGAACTGCTGGATGCGGTGGCCCGTACCGGCAAGACGGCGACGGTGACCGTCAAGGTCGACACCGGGCTTAACCGCAACGGCGTGGCGCCGCCGCTGTACCCGGAGATGCTGACCAGGTTGCGGCAGGCCGTCGCCGAAGATGCGATCCGGCTGCGGGGGCTGATGTCGCACCTGGTGTACGCCGACGCCCCGGACCGGCCCATCAACGACGTTCAGGCCCAACGGTTCCGGGACATGCTGGCATATGCCCGCGAACAGGGCGTCGGATTCGAGGTGGCGCATCTGTCGAATTCGTCGGCGACCATGGCCCGTCCCGACCTGACCCTCGACCTGGTGCGGCCGGGTATCGCGGTGTACGGGTTGAGCCCGGTTCCTGAGCTGGGCGAGATGGGCCTGGTGCCGGCGATGACCGTGAAATGCGCTGTAGCCCTGGTCAAGTCGGTCCCCGCAGGAGAAGGCGTGTCGTACGGGCACACCTGGATCGCGCCGCACGACACCACGGTGGCGCTGCTGCCGATCGGCTACGCCGACGGCGTGTTCCGGTCGCTGGGCGGGCGTCTGGAGGTACTGATCAACGGCCGGCGACGACCGGGCGTCGGCCGGATCTGCATGGACCAGTTCGTCGTCGACCTCGGCCCCGGCCGAGTCGACGTGACCGAAGGTGACGAGGCCATTCTGTTCGGGCCCGGCACCCGCGGCGAGCCTACCGCACAGGACTGGGCCAATCTGGTCGGCACCATCCACTACGAAGTGGTCACCAGCCCGCGCGGGCGGATCACCAGGACCTATCGTGAGGCCGAAAGCCGTTGAATCCCAACGAATCCCATAAGAGCCACCAGGGTAGGGCGTGGCTTGCGGGAGGCGCCGGGCTGACCGCGGTCGCCACGATCGTCGGAGCCGCTGCCCGCCGGTCGCTGGCCGAACGCAGCGGCGTCGTCGAAGACCCTTACGCCGACGAGGATTTCGAGCGGCTGGACAGCGATCGCGGCCACGTGGTGACCACGCCCGACAGGGTGCCGCTGGCGGTGCGAGAGGCCGGGCCGACCGACGCCCCGGTGACCGTGGTGTTCGCCCATGGCTTTTGCCTCCGCATGGGCGCCTTCCACTTTCAGCGGATGCGGCTGGGCGAACACTGGGGACCGCGGGTGCGGATGGTCTTCTACGACCAGCGTGGGCATGGCCAGTCCGGCGAAGCCGCACCCGAGACCTACACACTGACCCAACTGGGCCAGGACCTGGAAACGGTGCTGCGGGCCACCGCGCCGCGCGGGCCGATTGTGCTGGTCGGTCATTCCATGGGCGGCATGACGGTGTTGTCGCATGCCCGCCAGTTCCCCGAGCACTATGGACGCCGGCGACGGATCGTGGGGGCAGCGGTGATCTCCTCGGCCGCCGAAGGGGTGACGCGCTCACCGCTCGGCGAGTTCCTGAAGAACCCCGCGTTGGAAGCCGTGCGGTTCACCGCCCGCTCCGCGCCCAAGCTGGTACACCGGGGCCGCACCGTGTCCCGGTCGTTGATCGCCCCGATCCTGCGCGCCGCGTCCTTCAGCGACCTGCAGGTCAGCCGGAGCCTGGACGCGTTCTCGCAGCGGATGATGAACGACACCCCGATCGCCACCCTGGTGGAGTTCCTGCAGGCCCTGGAAGTCCACGACGAAACCGCCGGGCTGTGGACGTTGCTGAAGGTCCCGACCCTGATCGCCTGCGGCGACCACGACCTGCTCACCCCGGACGAATACTCGAAGAAGATGGCGGCTTCGCTGCCGCAGTCGGAGTTGGTCATCGTCGGCGGGGCAAGTCACCTGGCTCTGCTGGAGAAGCCCGACGCCATCAACGAGGGATTGGCTCGACTGGTCGACCGAGCCACCCCGGGCGCGATGACGTTGCGGTACCGGCGATTCCGGGAACGGTTGCGTCATGGCTGAGCGGCAGAAACTGGAGCGCGTCGAGGACACCGTCGCACTGGGAGCCCGGCTGGGTGAGCAGCTGCGGGCCGGCGACGTGGTGGTGCTCTCCGGTCCGCTGGGTGCTGGAAAGACCGTGCTGGCCAAGGGAATTGCCGCGACCATGGATGTCGACGGTCCGGTCACCTCGCCGACCTACGTGCTGGCGCGGGTACACCCGGCGCGCCGCCCCGGCCGTCCGGCGATGATTCACGTCGACCTGTACCGCTTGCTGGACCGGCCCGATCACACAACTGCCGCTCTGCTCGGCGAGCTCGACTCACTGGACCTCGACACCGAACTCGACGACGCGGTGGTGGTGGTCGAGTGGGGTGAGGGCCTGGCCGAACGCCTTTCGCAGCGATACCTCGACGTCCGGTTGGAGCGAGTCAGCCATTCCGACGTGCGGATCGCGACCTGGCAGTGGGTGTGTTCATGAGCCTCGTCCTTGCCATCGACACCGCGACCCCGGCCGTGACCGCGGGCGTGGTGCGCCTCGATGGCTTTGTCGCCGTGGCCCAGCGGGTCACCGTCGACGCGCGGGCGCACGCCGAACGGCTGACGCCTAACGTGCTGGCCGCACTTGCCGACGCGGCACTGAGCATGACCGACCTGGACGCCGTGGTGGTCGGCTGCGGGCCTGGACCCTTTACCGGTCTGCGGGCCGGGATGGCGACGGCCGCCGCCTACGGGCATGCGCTGCAGATCCCGGTGTACGGCGTGTGCAGCCTGGACGCCATCGGCGGCCATACCACCGGTGACACGCTGGTCGTCACCGACGCACGCCGGCGCGAGGTGTACTGGGCGCGCTACCGCGACGGGGTCCGCATTGCCGGGCCGGCCGTCGACGCGCCGGCCGACGTCGATCCCGGGCCGGCCCGCGCCGTCGCCGGCTCGCCCGAGCACGCGGTGCTGTTCGGCCTGCCACGGTGTGAGCCGGTGTATCCGACCCCAGTCGGGCTGGTGGCTGCGGTGAGCGAATGGTCCGACAACCCGCCGCCGCTGATGCCGCTGTATCTGCGCAGGCCGGATGCCAAGCCGTTGGCGGCTCGCGCATGACCGCCCACACCGAACCCGTCATCCTCGGTGCGCTGACGCCCGCGGACGCCAAGCGGTGCGCCGAGCTGGAAGCGCAGCTGTTCGACGGCGACGACCCGTGGCCGGCGGTGGCGTTCGAACGAGAACTGGCCAGCGCGCGCAACCACTACGTGGGCGCGCGCAGCGGCGACGCCCTGGTCGGCTATGCCGGCATTTCACGATTGGGCAGCACCGCGCCCTACGAGTACGAGGTGCACACCATCGGGGTGGATCCGGCTTACCAGGGACAAGGCATCGGCCGCCGGCTGCTCAACGACCTGCTCGCCTTCGCCGATGGCGGCGTCGTATACCTGGAGGTCCGCACCGACAACGAGGCCGCCCTCGCGCTGTATCGCAGCGTGGGTTTCGAGCAGATCGGCCTGCGCCGGCGCTACTACCGGGTCAGCGGCGCCGACGCCTACACGATGCGACGGGAGCCGCGCCGATGACCATCATCCTGGCCATCGAAACCTCGTGCGACGAAACGGGAGTCGGCATCGCACGGCTGGAGGGCACGGGTGTTGGGGCCACGGTGACATTGCTGGCCGACGAGGTGGCCTCCAGCGTCGACGAGCACGTGCGGTTCGGCGGCGTCGTTCCCGAGATCGCCTCCCGGGCGCACCTGGAAGCGCTTGGTCCCGCGATGCGTCGGGCACTGGTGGCGGCCGGTGTGAAACGACCGGACATCATCGCCACCACCATCGGCCCGGGCCTGGCCGGTGCGCTGTTGGTGGGGGTGGCCGCGGCCAAAGCCTATGCGGCGGCGTGGGGAGTGCCGTTCTACGCCGTCAACCACCTGGGCGGGCACCTGGCCGCCGACGTGTACGAACACGGCCCGCTGCCCGAGTGCGTGGCGCTGCTGGTGTCGGGCGGGCACACCCACCTGTTGCACGTGCGGTCGCTCGGCGAACCGATCGTCGAGCTGGGCAGCACCGTCGACGACGCGGCCGGTGAGGCCTACGACAAGGTGGCGCGGCTACTGGGGCTGGGCTATCCGGGCGGCAAGGTGCTCGACGACCTGGCCCGCACCTGCGGCCGCGAGGCCGCGGAGATCCCCGTGTTCCCGCGCGGCATGACCGGGCCGGATGATCCCTACGCGTTCAGCTTCTCCGGGCTCAAGACCGCGGTGGCCCGCTATCTGGAAAGCCATCCGTACTTCCGGCCCGCCGACGTCGCGGCCGGATTCCAGGAGTCCGTCGCCGACGTGTTGACCAGGAAGGCGGTGCGCGCGGCCACCGACCTGGGGGTGTCGACCCTGCTGATCGCGGGCGGTGTGGCCGCCAACTCCCGGCTGCGCGAGCTGGCCACCCAGCGCTGCGCCGAGGTGGGGCTGAGTCTGCGAATCCCCAGGCCCCGGCTGTGCACCGACAACGGCGCCATGATCGCCGCGTTCGCCGCGCACCTGGTGGCCGCGGGGGCGCCGCCGTCACCGCTGGAAGCGGCGACCGATCCCGGCCTACCCGTGGTAATAGGGCAGGTGAGCTAGCCCAGAGCTAGCCCTTTTTCACCAAATTGCCGTCATGGCTGGGGTTGGTGCGCCGATCACAACCATGGCGGCAATCTCGGTGTCGGCAGCCTCCACGACGCCAACACGCAGAAGCACCGGGGTGCCCTTGAGTGCTAGCACTCTCATGTATAGAGTGCTAGGTGGCAGTCGGACGACCCCTGTTGCCGGCACCCGCGACGACGGCGCGAGGGCACGGAAGAATGCCGAATCACCTGGTAATTCGGACGGTTCCGGGGCAAGCCCCGGACCGACCGCCAACTCCGGTCCGGGGCTGAACCCGGACCCGACCCAATAGTGGAGGGCTCCAATCGTGGCGAAGGTGAACATCAAGCCACTCGAGGACAAGATTCTCGTGCAGGCCAACGAGGCCGAGACCACGACCGCATCCGGTCTGGTCATTCCCGACACCGCTAAGGAGAAGCCCCAGGAGGGCACCGTCGTCGCTGTCGGCCCCGGCCGGTGGGACGAGGATGGCGAGAAGCGAATCCCGCTGGACGTCGCCGAGGGCGACACCGTCATCTACAGCAAGTACGGCGGCACCGAGATCAAGTACAACGGCGAGGAATACCTGATCCTGTCGGCACGCGACGTGCTGGCTGTCGTTTCCAAGTAGCAGAACCGTGTTCCGCCCCGGCGATCCCCGTGCTCGGCCACGGGTGATTTCCGGGGCGGCTCGCGTTAGCAGCCGAGACCGTAGTGGACGCCTTAGTGGACGCCGTAGTGGACATTGCCCGGCGGAAGGAACCTGATGAGCAAGCTTATTGAGTACGACGAAATCGCGCGTCGCGCCATGGAGGCGGGCGCGGACAAGCTCGCCGACACGGTAAGGGTGACGTTGGGCCCGCGTGGTCGGCACGTGGTGTTGGCCAAGTCCTTCGGCGGACCCACCATCACCAACGACGGCGTCACCGTCGCGCGTGAGATCGACCTGGCGGACCCCTTCGAGAACCTGGGCGCCCAGCTGGTGAAATCTGTGGCCACCAAGACCAACGACGTGGCCGGCGACGGCACCACCACCGCCACCGTGCTGGCCCAAGCTCTGCTCAAGGCCGGCCTGCGGCTGGTCGCTGCGGGTGTCAACCCGATCGCGCTCGGCGCCGGCATCGGCAAGGCTGCCGACGCGGTGTCCGAGGCGCTGCTCGCGGCGGCCACGCCGGTATCGGGCAAGGACGCCATCGCGCAGGTGGCCACGGTGTCCTCGCGCGACGAGCAGATCGGTGAGCTGGTGGGCGAGGCGATGACCAAGGTCGGCGCCGACGGCGTGGTCAGCGTCGAGGAATCCTCGACGCTGACCACCGAGCTGGAGTTCACCGAGGGTGTCGGCTTTGACAAGGGCTTTTTGTCGGCGTACTTCGTCACCGACTTCGACTCGCAGGAGGCCGTCCTCGAAGACGCGGTGATCCTGTTGCACCAGGAGAAGATCAGCTCGCTGCCGGACCTGCTGCCGCTGCTGGAGAAGGTCGCCGAAGCCGGCAAGCCGCTGGTGATCATCGCCGAGGACGTCGAGGGCGAGGCGCTGGCGACGCTGGTCGTCAACTCCATCCGCAAGACGCTGCGAGCGGTCGCGGTGAAGTCGCCGTACTTCGGCGACCGGCGCAAGGCGTTCCTGCAGGATCTGGCGGCGGTGACGGGCGCCGAGGTGGTCAATCCCGACGCCGGCCTGGTGCTGCGGGAAGTGGGCCTGGAGGTGTTGGGCTCGGCCCGTCGGGTGGTGGTCAGCAAGGACCAGACCATCATCGTCGACGGCGGCGGCGCTCCGGAAGCGGTCGCGGCCCGGGTCAATCTGCTGCGCGGCGAGATCGAGCGAAGCGACTCCGATTGGGATCGCGAGAAGTTGGGCGAGCGGCTGGCCAAGTTGGCCGGCGGGGTGGCCGTCATCAAGGTGGGTGCCGCCACCGAGACGGAGCTCAAGGAACGCAAGGAAAGCGTCGAGGACGCGGTCGCTGCCGCCAAGGCTGCCCTCGAGGAGGGCATCGTGGCCGGGGGCGGCTCCGCGCTGATCCAGGCCCGCCAGGCGCTGAAGGACCTGCGCGCGTCACTGTCCGGCGACGAGGCGATCGGCGTCGACGTGTTCTCCGAGGCCCTCGCCGCGCCGCTGTACTGGATCGCTACCAACGCCGGGCTGGACGGCGCGGTCGCCGTCAGCAAGGTCAGCGAGTTGCCCGCCGGACACGGGTTGAACGCCAGCACGCTGACCTATGGCGACCTGGCCGCCGACGGTGTCGTCGACCCGGTCAAGGTGACCCGCTCCGCGGTGCTCAACGCCGCATCGGTGGCCCGGATGGTGCTCACCACCGAGACCGCAATTGTCGACAAGCCCGCCAATGCGGAGGAGCACGACCACGGCCACGGTCATGGCCACCACCACCATCACTGAGTAAGCAATGCGGAGCGCCCCCGGTCCTCACAGACCGGGGGTGTTTTTCGGCGACGCGCGTGCCTTGCCCATTGATCAGGGCCGCTGCCACATTCTGGAGCAGTGTGTAACATATGTACACATGAGTACTCATAGCTTGCGGGATCTTCGCAAAAGCCTGGGAGCGGTTGTGCGGGCGGTGGCCTCGACAGGCGAAGAAGCCATTATCACCGACAGTGGTACCGAGGTGGCCGTGATCATCAGCTTGGCCGACTATGAGCGGCTGCATGAGCACGCTGATGTCGTCGACGCCCTTAGGCTGCGCGAGCTACGGGCCAACCCGTTTCGTGCGGTGCCTCTGGCAGAGATGCTCGACGAGCTCGGTGTCGGCGCGGACGCGTTCGCGGCCGGATGAGAATTTCGTTCCACCCTGATGTACTCAAGCAGTTGCAGCGGCTTGCGCGTGCTGAATTGGAAACAGCTCTGCAGCTGATAATCGGTCTGTCCCACGATCCGCGACCCGTCAACGCGAAGAAACTCGTTGGGAGTCAGCGTGATTGGCGTGCTCGCTTCGGGCAATATCGCGTGGTGTACTCCATCGACGACGTCGCCGGTGAGGTGACGGTATTCAACGTGGCCAAGCGCAGCGACGCCTACCGGTGACACGTGGCGCTAGAGGAACTCGGCGAAGCGATGGAAGGGGTCTAGTCGCCTCCTCGGCCACCCAACCCTGCCCCAACCCGGCAATGGCCTCATGGGCCGCATGGCGGGGCCCGCCCCGACCGGCGGCAGCCTGGGCGGCCTCGACCGCGGTGAGGGTTTCGGCGTGGTCACCGAACTCGGCGAGGATGCGTTTGGCCTCCGGCAGTGCCTCCGCCAGCGGTATTCCGCGGACCAGCTGGTAGATGAGTGCCGAGAAGACCCCGGCCGACAACGAGCCCGTGGGGACCATGAGTCAGGGCGGCAAGTTCGGTACCGATCTGGAACGCCTGGTGCAGGGTCGCTTCGGGCCGCCGCGAGACAAACAGCCCTACCGGAGCCACCCGCATGACACCGCCGCAGCCCTTACTGTGGTTGTTCGCGGGGTCGCCGAGGCGGCGCATCCCGCGAAGCGCCGAGACGCAGGTATTGCCCGGCGCGTGTTGGCTGTGCAACCTGCGCTGCTGGTAGAGCCAGCCCGGCTGCCCTTCACCGAATGGCTCGCCGATCCCGACTCGGTGCACGGGAGATCCACCCTGGGTGTGCAGCCACCGCAGATAGGCGTTGGCCGTGACACCGGTATACGTCGACACGCCCCGCCTACTTCCGCGAACCCAGTACCGCAGCAGTCCTTCGGCGGTGAACAGCGTCATTTGAGTGTCGTCGGTAACCATGCCGACGCCGCCGTAGGCGGGCGCATACGAGGTGAGCCCCTCCGGGCCGAACCGCGCCAGGATCTGCTCGCGGGTGTGGAATTCGACCGGTGCGCCCAACGCATCACCCGTCATGCGTTCTGATCTGCTCGATTCCGTGGGAGCAGCACCCAGACGGCGACCGCCGCGGCCAGCGGTATCAGTGCCATGGCCAGGCTGGTGGTGCGCAATGCCGAGGCAATGAGCTCCTGGGTGTCTGCCAAAACCCGATGCACCAAATCCGGATTGAGAGTTGCGAGGCCGCCGAGGTGACCCCCGCCGTTCGAGCGCGACGCTTCCAAGGCGTTGGCGGCTTGAGCGGGAGAGACACCCGTGCCGGCGAGCCGCTCCCGGGCTCGTGCGGCGTAGAACGTGGTCGTGAGCAGGGTGACAACGGTGGGACCCAGGGAGTAGAAGGATTGGCCGGCCCCCGGTTTGACCGCCGACACCGAACCCTCCAGCCCCGGCGGGGCATAGCTCATCATGATGCTGGCTTGCGGGGGCTCAACCATGGCAACCCCGACGCTCAATGTCACCACCCCCACGCCGATCACCGGCAGGGATGTGCTCACCCCGAAGGTGGCGAACATGCAGCTGGCCAGGGTGAGCAGTCCGAGACCCCACAGCATGGTGGTACGTGGCGAAGTCCGGATCATCATGCGACCGCCCAGGACGGCCGCGGGCGCTTGCACCGCGGCGGCCAGCACCAGCAGTAGGCCCAGCACCGTCGGTGAAAACCCGCGGACCACCGTGGTGTAGTAGCCCAGCAGGAGCACCCGGCCGGCCAGCAGGAAGTTGAAGGCCAATCCGGTGATGACCGCGGCGTTGAAGGGGCCGGCCCGGAAGATCCGCAGGTTCAGAGCCGGCTGGTCGGTGTGCTGCTCCCACCAGACGAAGAAGACTCCG
This sequence comes from Mycobacterium gastri, assembly GCF_002102175.1. Taxonomy (GTDB): domain Bacteria; phylum Actinomycetota; class Actinomycetes; order Mycobacteriales; family Mycobacteriaceae; genus Mycobacterium; species Mycobacterium gastri. The sequence goes on from NZ_LQOX01000003.1 coordinate 93,702, forward strand.
GCGGCCAGCCCGATCAGCAGCGGCGGCATGGCCGCGCCGGGGCCATGAGCGAGGCGGGACAGTCCGTAAACGAGGCTGACCATCATGAGGCCGGCCGCGCCGATGCCGGGGTAGTCGATCCGGCGGCCCTGGATGCGGAATGTCTCGGGGACGAAGCGCAGCGTGATGGGGATGGTGATCAACGCCGCGGCCGGGGCGACGACCAAAGCCCAGCGCCACCCCAGCGACTCGACCAGGATGTCGCCGATCAGTGGTAGCGGCGCCCCGGCCAGGAATGCGGTTCCGAGGAAGAGGCTGATGGCCTTGCCTCGCTGTGCGGGCGGGAAGACGGCGTTGATGATTGCCAGGGAAAGCCCCAGCAGAAAGGCGAAACCCACACCGGTCAGCGCACGGGTGATCATCAGGATCACCGCGTTGGGCGAGAGCGCAGCGAGCAGACCGCTGACGATCACGCCGGCCAGGCCCAGTAGATACATCCGGCGTTTGCCGTAGATGTCGCCCAGCGTGCCGGCGCCGAGGATGGTCGCGGCCAGAGTCAGCGTGGCCAGACTCGCGGTGAATCCGGCGGCGGCGGTACTCATATGCAGGCCCTCGCGCACCGGCACCAGGCTGCTGGAGAAGATAGCCGGGTCGACGCCGGTGATGGCGAAGCCCAGACCCATGGCCAGCACGGTCATCCATTGGGCGAACGTCAGCTTGTCCTGGGCCGACGGGGTTTGCGTGTAGAGCGCAGCCATGGGGGTTCCTCCGTTTTGACGTGTGGGGCGAGTCGGGTTAACCGGCGGCGGGCGAGCCGACGATCACGAAGCGCTGCGCAAGGCCGTATCGGGATGCGCTAGCGCTGCTCGTGTTGGCGGTTCTGCCCGCCGCTGGCAGACCGCCCAGCATGGGGGCTGCTGCATCCGGTGCAATCTGGGAAGTGGACGCAAGCCCGGTGTTCGGCAATGCCGTGGCGGCGTGGCTGATGTTCGGGGCTGCGGCGCCCCAACTGTGTGGTACCGACAATGCCCCGATCGAACCGGCCCGGCCCATACCCGCCGACACCATACCGGCCCGGCCCAGACCCGGCATCTTGATCGGAAAGCTGGTGACCGCCTGCGCCAGCGGTCCCGCGGCCTGTGCGGCGACCTGCCCCATCGACATGAACGACCTCAGGACCGACGTGATGGACATCGTCGCCGACGTACTGCCCATGACGACCTCGACCGGGGTCAGCATTCCTTCTTCAACCGTCACCGCGCCGGCGACCAGCGGACGGAGGGTAAACCACTTCAGCAGCGACGGCACGGCGGTGATCAACTGTGACAACTTCACCGCGTTGCTGGCGACCGCTTGACTGGCCGTCCGGCCGGCCGCGTGGGCGACCTCCGGCGCTACGGCGAACGGGGTCAATCGGGTTGCGGCCGCCGCGGCGGCGGCGTAGCCGTACATCGCGGCGGCGTCTTGGGCCCACATCGTGGCGTAGTGGGCCTCGGTGGCCGCGATCGCCGGAGTGTTCTGGCCCAGGACGTTGGTCGCTACCAGCGCCATCAGCAGCGCGCGGTTGGCCGCGACCTCCGCCGGCGGCACCGTCATCGCGAACGCCGCATGGTAGGCGGCTGCGGCTGCGGTGGCCTGCCCGGCGGTCGCCTCGGCCTGCCCGGCCGTGACGTTCAGCCACGCCAGGTAGGGGGCGGTCGCGGTCGCCATCGCCACCGATGCCGCACCCTGCCAGGGCCCGCCAACAAGCCCCGAGATCACCGACCAGCACCGAGCGGCGGTGGAGTATAACTCGGCGGACAGGCCATCCCAGGCCGCCGCCGCAGCCAGTAGCGGCCCGGAACCTACTCCGGCATACATGCGCGCGGAGTTGATCTCCGGCGGCAAAACTGCGTAGTCCATCGCGGCCCCCCCGCTCAGCCGAACGCAGCGGTGTTGGCGGCTTCGGCGGCGCCGTACGAGGCGGCGCTGGTGCCCAACGTGGTCACCAACTGGTCGTGAATGGCCGCGGCGTGGGCGCTGATCTCCTGGTACAGGACGGCGTGCGCGGCGAACTGAGCGGCGATCAGCGCGGAAACCTCGTCGGCAGCGGGTGGCACGACCGCGGTGGTCGTGGCTGTCGCGGCCGCGTTGTGCGCGTTCATCGCCGAGCCGATACCCAGCAAATCGGCTGCTGCGGCCACCAGCGCCGGTGGCTGAGTGGTCACGAAAGACATGCGCTTACCTCCCTCTGAGTTGACCTGTGAGCTGGTCCCTGAACTGGCCGTGTACAGGCCAAGTGCTCTCTATGATCGAGACCACAGCACCGCCGCCCAAGGGTGAAATGACCCAACCCAAGTCGACGGATGGTGCAAAAGTGTGCGCACACCGCGCGATCGGCGCCGACGTGGTCGCCGCCCGCGGATGCCGCAGGCCTGTGCCCACGCCCCTGCGGTGTCTGGTCCGGTTGCAGGAATCCTCGGACTTCGTTGTCACGCTCGATGTGGCCTGTCCGGCCGCGGCTACCAACCCGTTGCGCCCCACTGCGATTCATTACCGCTACGTCGCCTACCGCGCGGCGCTAGGGTGATTTCCGGTTCATGCCGGAGTCCGTGCCACTACCCAGGTCTCATGGCAAGGACCCCAAATATGTTGGCTTGCTTAGGACTATCGGCCCCGCCCAAATGCCGGTCCCGACACTGTCGGCCACGCGTTGTTCCGCAGTGTGCCCTGCCGTCGCTGCGTCCCTGCGCCCGAACGGCGGCGTCGTGGCTGTCCGGCCAAGCTTGGCGCGCAGCTTCGATAATGTGAATCGATTGTTTTCGACGTCGTAGAAAAACCGCACCGGCCGGAACGTCAAATACACCAGCAGCAGAATGACCATCGTCAGCAGCGCGGTCCAGCTCTTGACGCCATGAGCTTTTGTTGTCCTGGTATAACGCGTGATATATCGGTAAAAGTCGCGTACCGGAGATTCCAACCGCCGGCCCGATATGCCTGCGATCATTGCCGGCTCGTAGGCAATCTCGAAGTCATTCTTGAACAGCGTCAGAGCAAGATCGATATCTTCGTGCAGTTGATCCTCGAGATCCCGATGGGCCAGCTGACGGACCGCCCGCCACGCCGAGCCCCGGATTGCCATGTTGGCGCCCAGAAGAAACCGCTGATCCGTTGAGTGGCGCCGCAAGTAGCTGCGAATCCGGTGGTCTCCCCAGAAAGCCAGCCTTCGCAGGGGCATGTCGTGATAGAAAACCGGACCGGTCGCCGCGTCCACGGTGGGGTCGGTAAATCGGCGCCGAATTGTCTCCACCCAGTCAGTGGCGATGAAGGTATCGGCGTCGATGCGGCCGATGACATCGCTGCACGCATGGTCGAATCCGTGGTTGCGCGTCGGGATGAGTCCTTGATGCTCATTCTGCTCGAGCAGGCGGATGTTTAGCTGCCGGTGGTGTCTTTGATATCGGCGTACCACTGCCAGGGTGTCGTCGGTCGATTTGTTGTTGACCACGATGATTTCGTCCGGCGCGGATGTCTGGGCGATGCACGATTCCAGGCATCTGCCGATAATTCGCTCCTCGTTATAGGCTGGGATAACTATTGCTACGGACGGCCGCCGCGATATGGCGGTGGGCCGTATTTCCGGGATATTCGGACGTCGATAGGCCGGCAGCGGTCCGCCGTGATAGTCACCCGGTCCGCGGGTCAATAACAACTGTGGAGCGTTCACGACATCTTCCTAACTACAAAGCGATCTTGCCGAGATCGAGCAAATTGCTGGTTGCCTCCAGAAACTGGTCGTTTTCGTGCGGCAAACCGGCGGAAACGCGTAGATAGTGCGGTAAACCTACGTCGCCGAGCACGATGCCGATGTCTGCATAGGCTTCCCAGACCGCGTGCGCGTCTTTGAATTTCCCCATGAGAAAGAAGTGGGCGTCGCTGTGGGGAATGTCGAACCCTTCGCGTTGTAGATAGGCGACCATCCGCTCACACTCCAGCAGGAGTTCGGGGACCTTAGCCAGGATCTCGTCGGCGCGATCTATGATCACAGCCGCCGCGGCTTGTGTTATGGATGACACGTGATACGGAAGCTGTGTTGCACGCAGCGCATTAATAATCTGGGGACCAGCTATCATGTAGCCTAACCTGCCGCCGGCGAAAGTGAACGCCTTGCTCAGGGTCCGGCAGAGCACCACCTTCTCCGGGTACCGGTGTATCAGTTGGACCGCGCTGTCTTTCGTTGACATTTCGATGTATGTTTCATCGATAACCAGTATTCCTGAGCGCAACCGGTGAAGTACTTCCTCGAACATGTCTATGCTGAAACTGTCGCCGCTGGGATTGTTCGGGCTTGCGATGACCACGACGTCGGGCTGGCATTTTCCTATAGCGGTGAGGGCCGCGTCTATGTCTCGCTGCGGGAAAGTGCGTGTCGGTACGCTACTCCATTGTGTGCCGGCGGCTTCCGCGATGACCGGGAAATATCTGTACGACGGTTCCAGACCGAGTACGGTTCCCCCCGGCCCGGCGAATGTGCGAAAGATCTGCCTTAATACTTCGTTACAGCCATTGGCTACCCAGATGTTTTCATGAGTCACGGCGATGCGTGCGTGGTCGGCAACGTATCCCGCCAACTTCGTTCGTAATACACTCGTGTCACTGTCGGGATAGTTGTTGATGGCTGCGATTTGAGTTCTGACCGCTTCGATCACCGCATTTTGAATGTGCGGTGCTAACGGGTACGGGTTAACCGGATAATGCAGTCCGATCCAGCCGTATCCGAGTGGGCCGGCCGGAAGGACGCGGCCGAGTAGCTTGGCTTGGTCCGGCGATTTCGTCGCACCGCCAGAATGGTGCAGCGGAAGTGATGTGGTTTTCATGTTTCCCCATATTGGAATACTCGGCGGCGGTCGGAATGACCTCGGTGGCGGAGCGGCCGCCATCACACAATGCGCGCTCGTCGCCGCGCCGGTGCCCGGCAAGTTGCTCACCACCGCCGCAGACGGCTATGGCTGCCGACGATCTGTGATCCATCATCGTTATCGGGCCGTTGCCGTCCAAGGGCTAAACCTCCCAATTCGGCCTATGAATGGTGCAAAAGTGTGCATTCCGGTCTAGGGTGTATGGGTGGTATGGCAAAGTCCGTCGCCGCAGGTGTGCGAGATGATCCGGCAGGGAGCGCGGATCGTCCTCAACGCTCCCCCGGAATGGTTTGACGAATATGACCGGCAAACTATGGCGGCCAACCCGTCGATAGCCGACGATCCCGTTCTGGCAGCGGCCGCCCGACGAAGCATTCGCTCCAGCCTGATGCATTGGGCCGCGGCGAATGTCAGCAACCCGGGCGCTCCGGTGCCGCCCAATGTGGGCCCCGAGCCGCTGAGTATCGCCCGGGACATGGCACGCCGTGGCCTGGAGCCGTTCACTTTCCGCCCGGCACTGACCGTGGGCTGGCGGCTCTGGATGGATATCGCCTTCACGCTCGCCTCCGACCCCGACGAGCTGCGCGAGCTGCTCGACGTGTCCTTCCGGTCCGTCAGCAATTTCATCGATGCCACGGCTGCCGGTATCGCCGCTCAGGTGCAACGGGAGCGCGACGAATTGGCGCGCGGCACCCACGCCGAGCGCCGGGAAGTCACCGCGCTGATCCTCGACGGCGCACCGATCAGCCGCCAGCGCGCCGAAGCGCGATTGGGCTACGCCCTGAACCGCGCCCACATCGGCGCGGTCATCTGGAGCGACGAACCCGACGGCGACCTCAGCCAGCTCGATCGCGTCGCTGACGCCTTCGGCGATGCCGCCGGTTTTGCGCGGCCACTGACGGTGATCGCGAGCGCGGCTACCCGTTGGGTGTGGGTGCCCGAGTCCGTCCTCGATGTCGAGCTGGTTCGGCGGGCGGTCGAGGGCACACCCGGTGCGCGAATCGCCATCGGCACCACCGCGAAGGGAATCGAAGGCTTCCGGCGCAGCCACCTTGAGGCGCTCACCACACAGCGCATGGTGGCCGGGCTGCAATCCCAGCAGCGGGTAGCGTTTTTCGCCGATGTCCAGTTGATCGCATTGATCACCCAAAACCGGGAAGCCGCAGAGGAATTCATCAAAAACACGCTGGGGGACTTTGAGTCGGCCGGCCCCGAGCTGCACAAGACGGTGCTGACCTACATCAACGAGCAGTGCAGCGTCGGGCGCACCACGAAGCTTCTGTACACACACCGCAACACCTTGCTGCGTCGACTCGAGCGTGCTGAGCAACTCCTGCCGCGGCCCCTGGAGCACAGCAGCGTTCACGTCGCCGTCGCGCTCGAACTCCTGCAATGGCGCGGCAAACCGGCCACGTAGGACTCACGTCTCTTTTCTGGTCTTTTATGGTCGCTTCTGGTGGGGCCTGCGTTACCTGAGTGCGGTGTGGGTGGACGGCAGAAACGTCCCGTAGTCCTGAGACTGGCCGAGATCCGTTGCATACCCAGATGTTTGGGTGTAAGCGGTGCGCCCATTGATGAGCACGGCGTGCACGGCGTCGTCGTTGCGGTTGACCACGCGGTCCAGTCCGAAGGCGTCGGGGGCGGGTGCCTCGGTGATCTCGAAGACCTGGTCGGTGAGCCCGTCGGGGTCGACCACCACCACGTCGGCGCGGGCGCCGATGCGCAGGCGACCGGCCTCGACGCCCCACCAGTCGGCCAGATCCGAGGTCAGCTTGCGCACCATCTCGCCGACGGTAATCTTGGGGAGCGGCGATTGTTCGGCCCGCTTGGCCATCGTCAGGGCACGCACTCCGAAGTTGTAGTTCGCCAGGCTGCGCAGGTGCGCGCCGGAATCGGCGAATCCAATGTGGGTGCCGGGGCTGGCCAGCAAGTCGAGCACGATGTCGGGACGGTGATTGCCCACGACGGTGTACCATCGCAACTTCTCCCGCCAGGTGGCGGCCAGATCCAGGAATACCTCGGCGGGGTGCTGGCCGCGCTCGCGGCTGAGGTCTTGGAAGGTGCGACCCACCACCGAGACATCGGGGCAATCGATGATGACGGCATCGTCGAATCGCCGGTTCCACAGGCCGTTCATCATGAATCCGCCCATGTCCTTGATGAATTGGGCCCGGAACTCCGGATCGGTCAGCAGCGCGTACTGATCGTCGGCGGTGCGCAGCTTGCGTAGCGCGATACCGCTGCTGAACTCCTCGAAGGCCGCGAAATCCACGCCGTCGACGAAAATCGTCATCGGGCCGGGCAGCGCCTGAAAACGCAAGTTGCCGCCAAGAATTCGGTTGGTCAGCCACGCCAGCAGGCGCGACACCCGGTGCAGCATCGGGTTGGACTTGAAGTCCATTGCGGTCAGCAGGCTGGTGCGCAGCGGCCGACGACCGATGCCGGACGCGGTCAATGCGAACGCCAGCACGTTCACCTGAGTCTCGGCGTTGGGGGCGCTCTGCAGGATCCGGCCCCGTCGGCGCAGCCGCTTGTGCAGCCTGCGGTATTCGCGCCACCTCGCGAACGTCGACGGCAACGGTTCTGCCCAGGCCCGGTCACCGGCCAGCTTGTCGCGACGAGTGGTCATCGTCGACAACCCCAGGAAGCCTTCGTCCAGAGCGTCGTCGAGAATGCGCTCCATTGAAGCCATCTGGGTGTCACTCGGCTGAAAGTGCTTGTCCGTGGCCGCTTCTAAACCCAGCACACCGACCCGCAGATCACTGTGACCCAGCATGGCCGCGACGTTGGGGCCCAGTGGCTGCTGTTGAAGCCATTGCCGGTATTCGCCTGGCGTGCTCCAAGTCTTGCTCTGCTGCAGAATCGTCTTGATGCCCGAATGCGGGATGGCCTCCACCCGGGCGAACAGGTCCGCCGAATCGTCGGCATCCACGGTCACCATGCTCAACGAGCAGTTACCGGTGACCACGGTGGTCACCCCGTGCCGTACCGACTCGGGCAGCCCAGGGGCGGTGACAATTTCGGCGTCGTAGTGCGAGTGGATCTCCAGAAAGCCTGGCATCACCCATTTTCCGGCGGCGTCGATAACTTCGTCGAAGCTGCCGGGATTCAGCGGCTGCGCGGACACGTTGATCACCACCCCGTCGGCGATCGCGATGTCGCGGATCACCCCTGGCGTGCCGCTGCCGTCGAAAACCAGCCCGCGGGAAATCAAGACTCGGGGATTGGACTTGCCGTCGCTTGCCGTGGTGTTCATTCGGCTGGATCCTTTCGGCCGGACCTCGACGTCAGCGCCGGGCGCAATGAGCTGAGGTGCTCGAAGTGTTCTCCATCATCGAGGCCGCAGCACCGCTCGCCAAAGGTCACAATGTCCCAATTCGTGCGAACGGATGGTGCAAAAGTGTGCACGACTGATGTCCCGGTTCCCGGCAGCGAACGCCGAACGACCCGAGATCACGGTGCGGTCCGCGACTGCGGCGACCACGCCGCGTTATGGCCTACCCCGCCATTGGGGCCAACCCGTTCAGGTAGCCAACATGATCAGCCGGCCGAGGCTCAGCAGGCCCGAATTGGCGAGACCGGTGTTGAAGAAGCCCGAGTTGAACCCACTGACCATGCCGCTTGGGAAGGGGCCAATGACGTCGGTGACACCGGTGTTGAAAAAGCCAGAGCTGACGCCGGTGACAAGCGAGCCGCCGGAGGCCGAGTTGAAGAAGCCCGAGATACCGTGACCGCCGTTAGCGGCCGTGTTTCCAAGCCCCGAGACTCCGACACCGATGTTAGAGAATCCCGAGTTGCTAGTGGCGGCGAAGCCGACCGGACCCTGGTCTATGGCGCTCCCGAAGCCGGTGTTCAGATTGCCCGCATTCCAAAAGCCCGTGTTTACGTGGCCCGAGTTGCCAAAGCCGGTGTTTGCCGAGCCCGAGTTGAAAAAGCCGGTGTTGAGGTTGTTCCCGTTCCAGCCGCCGGTATTGATCGAGCCCGCGTTCGCGAAGCCGGTATTGAGCAGGCCCGAGTTCCAGAAGCCGCTGTTTCCGCTGCCCGCGTTCCCGAAGCCGAGGTTGCCGGTGCCCGAGTTCGCAAAGCCGAAGCTGTTGAGGTGGCCTGGATAAACGGTATTGGTGCCGGCACTGAAGAGGCCGATATTGCCGTTGCCGGAGTTGAAGAAGCCGATGTTGTTGTTTCCTGAATTGAACAAGCCAATGTTGCCGCTGCCCGAGTTCAGGCCGTCAAGATGCAACTGGCCAGCTGCCAGGTCGTAATACGCACCCCCGACACCGACCAAATTGCTGCCTTTGAGCCCGAACCCGATGTTGTGATCGCCGTAGTTCCCGCCGCCGATGTTTCCGACGCCCAGGTTCCCCAAGCCGAAGTTGCCGTTGCCGGTGTTACCCATGCCCACGTTGTTGTTGCCCGGCGTGGGGGAGAACGTGAACAGGTTTGGATTGGACAAGTCGGTCGGTCCGCCGTTTCCGAAGCCGATGTTCCCGTTGCCGAAGTTACCGAAGCCGAAGTTTCCATTGCCGCTGTTTCCGGCGCCGACGTTGTTGTTGCCGTTGTTTCCGCTGCCGATGTTATTGTTGCCCGGCTTCGGGGGGACCAGCTGGCTGTTTCCAACGCCGCTGTTTCCGAAGCCGATGTTTCCGCTGCCGGTGTTGCCATTGCCGACATTGGCGTTGCCCTTGTTGCCGACGCCCAAATTGGGCAGGTTCTGCAGGAACTGCTGTAGACCGCTCGGCAACTGCGCTGCCGCAGCCGACGCCCCGGTGTGATAGCCGGCCATCGCGGCCACATCCGCGGCCCACATCTGCTCGTACTGGCCCTCGGCGGCCATGATCGCCGGCGCATTGAGCCCCAACCAGTTCGACCGGATCAGCTGTAAGAACGCCGAGCGGTTGGCCGCTACCGCCAACGGATGGATGGTTGCCGCGCGCGCGGCCTCGAACGCACCGGCCACCGTCCGCGCCTGCTCGGCCGCCCCCGCGGCCTGGGCCGAGGCCGCGCTCAGCAGCTTCGCATACGGGGCGGCCGCAGCCGCCATCGCCGCCGAGGCCGCACCCTGCCAGGACTCAATGGCTAACCCTGAGGTCACCCACGAGAATGACGACGACGCCGTTCCCAACTCCGAGGCCAGCCCGTCCCAGGCCGCTGCCGCGTCCAGCATCGGCGCCGACCCGGCACCGGTGAACATCAGCAAAGAATTTATCTCCGGCGGCAACACCATGAAATTGGACACGACAGTCCCCCTGTCAATATCACGCGGAGCTCTCGAAGCGACCTGGTGCCGACGTGGGATCGAGTAACTCGCCACGCAGGCTACGCCGACTGCAACGCAAATATTGGTTTTTTGGCAGAATTCAGACCGGAGCGATTCGCTGATCGGAGCAGGTGACAAGACCGCCTCGGCCGAGTCGCTCGACCGGCCCGGCGTTCAGGCGTGCCGCCAGTACCTAGTTAACATGTTGTGGCGCAACATGATTCACGGATCAGCGTAGCCGGCATCGACAACCGGAGTTGCGCGGATTGGTGAATGCCGCACTAAGATGGCTGACGATCAGAAGGAGGTCAACATGATTGGCGAAGCTGACGCCATCTATCTGAACGGTGACATCGTCACGATTGACGACGGGCAGCCGACGGCCGAAGCAGTCGCCATCAAGGACGGTCGCATCGTCGCCGTCGGGGCTTGCGACGACGTTGTACAACAACACCAAGGCCCGCGAACGCGCACCGTCGATCTCGCCGGCAAAACACTGCTGCCGGGCTTCATCGACCCGCACAGTCACTACATCAATGCGCTCACGGTGGCCAACCAGGTCAATGTGTTCGCACCACCGGCAGGCCCCGGCGCCGACGTCGACGCCATCGTCGCGGAGCTGAAGCGCTTCCGTGACGCGCGCAACATCGGTGAGGGCGAACTCATCATGGGCTACGGCTACGACGAGACGGTCATGCCTGAGGGCCGCACCCTGCACCGAGAAGACCTCGACAAGGAGTTCCCGAACAACCCGGTGATGGTTGGGCACGTGTCGTTGCACGGCGCCGTGCTCAATTCCGCGGCCATGGACAGGTACGGCATTTCAGCGAGCACCGTCACGCCGCCGGGCGGGGTGATCGTGCGCAAGGACGGCTCGGACGAACCCGACGGCCTGGTCATGGAAACCGCGTTTCTGCCGATCTTCGCCTCGCTGCCCAAACCCACCCGCGAGCAAGAGGTGCAGTGGAGCATCGCCGGCCAAATGCTTTACGCCGCAGCCGGTATCACGACTGCCCACGAGGGGGCGACGCACGCGGCGGACATCGCTGTGATGCAGCGGGCGGCTGCCGGCGGCGCCACCCTCATCGACATCGTCGCCTATCCGTTCATCCTCGACCTCGACGCGGTTCTGCAGGACAATCCGCCCGACACATTCGGGACCTACCACAACCGCGTCAAGCTCGGTGGCGTCAAAGTCACCCTCGACGGCTCGCCGCAGGGCCGGACGGCGTTCTTCACCACCCCCTACCTCGTCGACGGGCCCGACGGGCAGCAGAACTGGACCGGCGAACTCCCGTTCCCGCAGGAAACCGTCGACTCCTGGTTCAAACGTGTCTACGACCTCGGTGTGCCGCTGAACATCCACGCCAACGGTGACGCCGCCATCGACGTCCTGCTCAAGGCGCACGAATACGCCGGCGCCGACGACCTTTCCAAAGACCGCCACACCACGGTCATCCATTCCCAGTTCGTGCGGCGCGACCAGCTCGACAAGTACGTCGAATACAACCTGATCCCGTCGCTGTTCACCGAGCACGCGTTCTACTTCGGCGACACCCATGTCCGGCTGCGCGGCAGGGAACAGGCGCATTTCCTCAGCCCGATGCGGACAGCGATCGACATGGGCCTGCGCCCGACCAACCACACCGACTTCAACGTCTCGCCACTCGACCAGCTGTTCGTGGTGTGGACGGCGGTCAATCGCGTCTCCCGCAGCGGCGAAGTCATCGGCGCCGATCAGCGTGTCACGGCCCTCGAGGCGCTCAAAGCGATCACCATCAACGCCGCATATCAGTACCGCGAGGAGCAGTCCAAGGGCTCGATCACGGTCGGCAAACTGGCCGATCTGGTGATCCTGGACAGCAATCCACTGACCGTCGACCCGATGGACATCAAAGACATCAAGATCGTCGAGACGATCAAAGAGGGGCGCACGATCTATCGGAGACCGGTCGCCGCCTGATCACCGCCGCAGAGCCGGGCGGCCCATCACGCGGAGCGGCGGATCCCCCGGCTGCGCCCAATGCCGCCCTTGAGCAGCAGGTCGCGCTCTGATTCGGACAAGCCGCCCCATACGCCGTAGGGCTCGGCCACGTCGAGTGCGTGGGAGCGGCACTGCTCGATCACCGGGCAGCGGCGGCACATTTCCTTGGCGCGCTGCTCGCGCAGCATGCGGGCGCGGCCGCGCTCGCCGTCGGGATGGAAGAACATCGATGAGTCGACTCCGCGGCACAAACCCTGCAACTGCCAGTTCCAGATGTCGGCGTTGGGCCCAGGTAGCTGCTCCGGCTGTGGCATTGCTCATTCCCTCTCTGCACGGCACATCCAAGTGGAGGTTAGGTTCGCGAACGCGCGAGGTGTGCAACTGATACTTCAGAGGAGTCACCGATGACTACCAGACAACGCTAAACGCTAGGGGGACTGCCGAATTTCCGTCAATAGCCCGCCGGAGCGACCAAATACCTGTGCGTTGGACGAGAATTAACTCGGTGTTCATCTGTCACGCATTTGGCGACGGACAAGCGTGCTATCGAAACCGGTTCAAAATCTCATCTTTGCAGCTCAGCGGGCTGCTGTGAGCATGCTGTAATTTGCCGAGAGATGGCTGTGAGTAATGTGTACGTAACACAGAAACCACAAACTTTTTACCGCTCACGGTGAGTGAAACACTAATGTCGCGCTCCGCGATCGGTGGCCGGCGCGTGGTGCGCGCCCATTCTCAATTCACCCACCACGGGATTTCGCCGGCCACGGCGCCGTGGGCCCGGCAGGTGCCGCTCCTGTCTCCACGAGACACTCGTGGCAATTGCAGCAGCGGATTCGGGTTAGGGTGCAGCTATCACCATGCAGGAAACTCGACACGCTTCGTCGACCGACATGGCGATTGAATCGATTGAGTCGCGGTTGGCCGATGCAGCCTTCGGAAGTAGCCCGGGCAGTTGGCCGCTGCCGACGGCGACGACGCCACGCCAGCTGTGGCTGCGCGCCGTGGCCGCCGGGGGGCAAGGTCGTTACGGCTCGGCGTACACCGACCTGGAGTTGCTGCGACGCCGCGTCCCGGCGGGCCGTTTGGCGTCGCTGGCGCACAGCACCCACGGGTCCTTTCTGCGCCAGCTCGGCTGGCACACCCTGGCGCGGGGCTGGGACGGACACGCCATGGCACTGGCCGAGGCAGATCCGGAGGCCCGCGCCGATGCGCTGATCGGGCTGGCGGCCGACGCGCTGGGCATCGGCCGCTTCGCCGTCTCGGCGACGTTGCTGACGCGTGCGGACGCGGTGCTCGATGCGGCCGGGTTGCCGGCCGACGTGGCGAACCGGCTGGCGGTACGCCGTGGCTGGGTGGCCGCGGAGTTGGCGATGTTCTCAGGTGAGGCGGCGACCGCCGTGGACTGCGCGCAGGAAGCGGCCGAGTTGGCGCGGGCCGGCGGGTCGGCCAGGCACCAGGTCAAAAGTGAGGTGGTGCTGGCGGCGGCGCTGTGCAGTGCCGGCACTGCCGAGCGGGCTCGCGGCGTGGGTGAGGAGGCGATGGCAACTACCGGCCGGCTGGATCTGATTCCGCTGCGCTGGGCGTTGGCCTGCTTGCTGATCGATATCGGGAGTGTCACGTTTTCGACGCGCCAGTTGCGCGAAATTCGTGATATCTGCGCAGATCAAATACGGCGCGCCGGTGGGACCTGGCGTCCCGCTTGATTCGCCGCTCGACCGTTATTGTCAATTCGTGAGTTAGCCCGGGATGTGTCCGGTTCGTAACGTTGGAGATATCGCCGTCAATGACAATTGAAGGGGAACGTCTCGACGCTGTGGTTGCGGAGGCCGTGGCAGGAGACCGGAACGCACTTCGGGAGGTGCTGGAGACCATCCGTCCGATCGTGGTGCGATATTGCCGGGCGCGAGTCGGCACGATCGAGCGCAGTGGCCTCTCAGCAGACGATGTGGCACAGGAGGTGTGCTTGGCCACCATAACGGCGCTTCCGCGCTATCGGGACCGAGGGCGCCCGTTCCTGGCCTTCCTCTACGGCATCGCGGCGCACAAGGTCGCGGACGCTCATCGTGCGGCCGGCCGCGACCTTGCGTATCCCGCCGAGGCGGTTCCAGACCGCCGATCGGCCGACGCCGGCCCCGAACAGCTTGCCATCGAGGCCGATTCGGTGACCCGGATGAACGAATTGCTCGAGATCTTGCCGGCCAAGCAACGGGAGATCCTCATCCTGCGTGTTGTCGTCGGCCTATCCGCCGAGGAGACCGCGGCCGCCGTCGGCAGCACCACGGGAGCGGTCCGGGTGGCCCAGCATCGCGCACTTCAGCGGCTCAAAGACGAAATTGTCGCGGCAGGTGACTATGCGTGATTCCGGTTTCGATCGGCCCGGCCTGGACGAACTGGCCGGCACCGAGCTACTCCTCGACGCGCTCGCCAGCCGCACCGACGTCACCCTCGACGATCCACACGAAGACACGCTGGCCGCCCTGCTGGGACAGTGGCGCGACGATTTGCGGTGGCCACCGGCCAGTGCACTGGTGTCGCCCGATGAGGCCGTCGAGGCGCTGATCGAAGGAATCGCGCAGCGCCGGCGCTCTCGCCGCGCGCTGGCAGCGGCAGGATCGGTGGCTGCGACGCTGCTCGCGCTGAGTGGGTTCGGTGCGCTGGTCGCCGATGCCCGACCCGGCGATGCCCTCTACGGGCTGCACGCGATGATGTTCAACGAGCCGCGGGTCAGCGACGACCCGATTGTGTTGTCCGCCAAGGCCGACCTGGCCAAGGTCGAGCAATTGATCGCCCAGGGGCAGTGGGACCAGGCCGAAACCCAGCTGGCCGAGGTCAGCAGCACCTTGCAGGCCGTCAATGACGGCAGCCGACGGCAGAACCTGCTGAACGAGTTGAACCAGCTGAACACCAAGGTGGAAAAACGCGATCCCAACGCGACTCTGCCGCCGACCCCGTCGCCCCGGTCCGTGCTTTCCCGGGTCCTTGCCCCGAGTGACTCCCCGGTGACCTCGTCGGCCCCGCCGGCTCCCGACACCGAGGCGGCAGCGACATCAGGGGCACCGGAATCGACGGCGCCGACCAGTCCGGTCACGTCCGAGATGTCGACCGGTAGCCCGGCACCAACGTCGAAGCCGATGACCAGTCCGTCGTCGCCGCCGCCCACCAGCACGCCGGTGTCTGCGGCTGCGGGCACAACAGACCCCGGCTCATCCCCAGCGCCTGCCGGGGAACCCGGCTAGAAGGAGCTACAGCGGGCGGACCACCTAGTGATGGCGGCGGAAGCCGTCCGCGTCTGACGTCGCTTCGTTGAGCGACGCATCGGCGTATCCGCGGCAGTAATCCCACGTGACGTAGGCGTCCGGCTCGGGATCGTAGGCCGGCTCGTGCGGGCGGACGGTGCCGTCGATCAGCAGCTGCAGCAGGTTGGCGCGCAGCATGTCCCAGTCGTGGTAGTGGTCCTGCTGGCACTCGTCGCAACAGACCACCAGGCCGCGAATCCCCTTGTGCGCCAGTAGAGCTTCGTAGACGGCGAGGTCGGCCAGGTCAGCCTCTACCGCCAGCCGCTCCTGCTGATCGAGGGGCTGACCGGGCTCGACGGCCTCCAACGCCGCCGACGGGTCACAGGGGTCGTCGGCAAACGGATCGGGCGGCAAACCCGGCGGCAGGTGGTCGCGCACCCCTCTACACTACGCAGCCAGGCAGCCATCGCGCCAGAAATTCAGTGGGCGCGCCGTACGGGTCGGACCCGGCCGCGCCGCAACCCCATCTCACCCGCCTCGCGGCCTGCGTCGTCACCTGGGCGGGAGCCGATAGGATGGGTTTCTCACTCCGCATGCGTATGGAGGGCCCACGATGTCCCGTGGCATGTCTCGCCTGGAAGAAAGCTCCGACCTGGTCGGCAGCCCGTATGTGCGCGACGCGCATGTCGGTGGCCTGACCGGTGACCCGGTGCCGACCGGTGGCGACGACCCGCACAAGGTTGCCATGCTGGGGCTGACCTTCGACGACGTGCTGCTGCTACCGGCGGCTTCCGATGTGGTGCCGGCCGCCGCCGACACCTCCAGCCAGCTCACCAAGAAGATCAGGCTGAGGGTGCCGCTGGTCAGCTCGGCGATGGACACCGTCACCGAATCTCGGATGGCGATCGCGATGGCCCGGGCCGGCGGCATGGGCGTGCTGCACCGCAACCTGCCGGTCGCCGAACAGGCCGGCCAGGTCGAAATGGTCAAGCGCTCCGAGGCCGGCATGGTCACCGATCCCGTCACCTGCCGACCGGACAACACCTTGGCCCAGGTCGATGCGCTGTGCGCCCGGTTCCGGATCTCCGGGTTGCCGGTGGTCGACGACGACGGAGCGTTGGTCGGCATCATCACCAATCGGGACATGCGCTTCGAGGTCGATCAGGCCAAGCAGGTCGCCGAGGTGATGACCAAAGCCCCGCTGATCACCGCGCAGGAGGGGGTCAGTGCGTCGGCGGCGCTGGGCCTGTTGCGCCGGCACAAGATCGAGAAGCTGCCCGTCGTGGACGGGCGGGGCCGGCTGACCGGCCTGATCACCGTGAAGGATTTCGTCAAGACCGAGCAACATCCGCTGGCCACCAAGGACAGCGACGGCCGGCTGCTGGTCGGTGCCGCCGTCGGGGTCGGCGGTGATGCGTGGGTCCGCGCCATGATGCTGGTGGACGCCGGGGTCGACGTGCTGGTCGTCGACACCGCGCACGCCCACAACCGGCTGGTGCTCGATATGGTCCGCAAGCTCAAGGCCGAGGTGGGCGACCGGGTCGATGTGGTCGGCGGCAACGTCGCCACCAGGTCGGCGGCCGCGGCCCTGGTCGACGCCGGTGCCGACGCGGTGAAGGTGGGCGTGGGTCCGGGCTCGATCTGCACGACCCGGGTGGTGGCCGGCGTCGGCGCACCCCAGATCACCGCGATCCTGGAAGCCGTCGCGGTGTGCCGGCCGGCGGGTGTGCCGGTGATCGCCGACGGGGGACTGCAGTATTCCGGCGATATCGCCAAGGCGCTGGCCGCGGGCGCGTCGACGACCATGCTCGGTTCGCTGCTGGCCGGCACCGCCGAAGCACCCGGTGAGCTGATTTTCGTCAACGGCAAGCAATACAAGAGCTACCGCGGCATGGGATCGCTGGGAGCCATGGCGGGCAGGGGTTCTGGCTCGGCGGCGAAGTCCTATTCCAAGGACCGCTACTTCGCCGACGACGCGCTCTCCGAGGACAAGTTGGTGCCCGAGGGGATCGAGGGCCGGGTGCCGTTCCGCGGTCCGCTGAATTCGGTGATCCACCAGCTGACCGGCGGCCTGCGCGCGGCGATGGGCTACACCGGCTCACCCACCATCGAAGTGCTGCAGCAGGCGCAGTTCGTCCGGATCACGGCGGCCGGTCTCAAAGAGAGCCACCCGCACGACGTCGCCATGACTGTCGAAGCGCCCAACTACTACGCACGCTGACGGCGCATCATGGTCGAGATCGGCATGGGCCGCACGGCGCGGCGCACCTACGAACTCAGTGACATCAGCATCGTCCCGTCGCGGCGTACCCGCTCGTCGAAAGACGTGTCCACGGCATGGCAGCTCGACGCCTACCGGTTCGAGATCCCCCTGCTGGCACACCCGACGGATGCCCTGGTTTCGCCGGAGTTCGCGATCGAGCTGGGCCGGCTGGGCGGGCTGGCCGTGCTCAACGGCGAGGGACTGATCGGCCGGCACGCCGACGTCGAAACCAGGATCGCCCAACTCGTAGAAGCTGCCGAGAAGGAACCCGAATCCTCGGCGGCGATTCGGCTGCTGCAGGAGCTGCATGCGGCCCCGTTGAACCCCGAGCTGCTCGGCACCGCCGTGGCCCGCATCCGGGAAGCCGGGGTGATCACCGCGGTGCGGGTCAGTCCGCAAAACGCCCAGTCGCTGACCCCGGTGCTGCTGCAGGCCGGGATCGATCTGCTGGTCATCCAGGGCACGATCGTCTCGGCCGAGCGGGTGGCTTTGGATAAGGAACGAGACGGGGAGCCGCTGAACCTGAAGACCTTCATCGCCGAGCTCGACATTCCGGTGGTAGCGGGCGGCGTGCAGGATCACCTCACGGCGCTGCACCTGATGCGCACCGGCGCCGCCGGCGTGATCGTGGGCTACGGCTCCACGCAGGGAGTGACCACGACCGACGAGGTGCTGGGCATCAGCGTCCCGATGGCCACCGCGATCGCCGACGCCGCGGCCGCACGGCGCGAATACCTCGACGAGACCGGCGGCCGCTACGTGCACGTGCTGGCCGACGGCGACATCCACACCTCCGGTGAACTGGCCAAGGCCATCGCCTGCGGGGCCGACGCGGTGGTGCTCGGCACGCCGTTGGCCGAGGCCGCCGAGGCGCTGGGCCAGGGCTGGTTCTGGCCGGCCGCAGCGGCGCACCCGTCGTTGCCGCGCGGGGCGTTGCTGCAGA
Organism: Mycobacterium gastri; assembly: GCF_002102175.1. Lineage (GTDB taxonomy): Bacteria > Actinomycetota > Actinomycetes > Mycobacteriales > Mycobacteriaceae > Mycobacterium > Mycobacterium gastri. The sequence goes on from NZ_LQOX01000003.1 coordinate 112,265, forward strand.
TCGCGGTGGGTGAGCGGCCGCCGCTGGAACGGCTGCTCAACGGGCCGTCCGACGACCCGTTCGGCACCCTCAACCTGGTCGGCGGGTTACGCCGGTCGATGGCCAAGGCCGGGTATTGCGATCTCAAGGAATTCCAGAAGGTCGGCCTGACGGTCGGCAGCTGATCGCTGGCGCAGCTGGTCTACAGCGGCGTCAGTAACTCGACGTCGCGCCCTTCCGCCATGGCGACGAGGGCGGCATCAAAGGTGACCAGGCGAACTCCCCGGCGGCGGGCCAGCGTCAGCAGGTGCGCGTCGGTCACCTGGCGGTAACCGACGATCGCCGGCACGTCGCCGTCGACGGGCGACACGTCGTCGACCAGGAAGCGGTGACCATCGACGGCCCGCAACGCCGCCAGCACCCGGCGTGCGTCGGCGATGCCGACCGGGCTGGGCAGCACCTTCGGGTTCGTCGACACCCGGACGAAGCCGCTTTCGGTGATCGGGCAGGTAGCCCAGCCCCGGGACGCGTTGGCGGCGAACCACTCCCGGATACGCACATGGTGGATGTGCGAATCCCATGCCAGCGCGACCAGGGCATTGACGTCGAGCAGCGCCACGGCCGGGTCAGTCCTCGTCGAGGGCGCGCCGAACCATCTCGGGGGTGATCGGCGGCGTGCCGGCCGGGACCCGGATCACGGGCAACTTGTCGTCGGTCTCGACACGCGCGGGGGTGAGGCCGCGGCGCGCCAACTCGGAAATGACCGCGCCCAGCGACCGGCGCTGACTGGCCGCAAGTTCCCGGGCCGCGGCGACCACATCGTCGTCGATGTCCAGCGTCGTTCGCACCGGTTGATGATAGCGCATCAACGCATCACGCCCCGGCACCGCTGCGGCTGTCGTGGCCGTCACTTACCAGGGTGGGGTTAACGGGCCGATGTAAAGAAGGTCATACTGCATCGATGAAACCGGATTACGACGTCCTGATTATCGGTTCAGGTTTTGGGGGCAGCGTCAGCGCGCTGCGGCTGACGGAGAAGGGCTACCGGGTAGGCGTGCTGGAGGCGGGCCGCCGGTTCTCCGACGAGGAGTTCGCCAAGACGTCCTGGGATCTGCGTAAGTTCCTGTGGGCACCCCGATTGGGTTGCTATGGCATCCAGCGCATCCACCCGCTGCGCAACGTGATGATCCTGGCCGGCGCCGGGGTGGGCGGCGGGTCGCTGAACTACGCCAACACGTTGTACGTACCGCCGGAGCCGTTCTTCAAAGACCAGCAGTGGCAGCACATCAGCGACTGGCGCGACGAGCTGATGCCGCACTACGAGCAGGCGCAGCGGATGCTGGGCGTGGTGAAAAACCCGACCTTCACCGACGCGGACCGCATCGTCAAGGAGGTCGCCGACGAGATGGGGTTCGGCGACACTTGGGTGCCCACCCCGGTCGGGGTGTTCTTCGGACCCGACGGCACCAAGGCGCCGGGCAAAACCGTGCCCGACCCCTATTTCGGCGGCGCGGGGCCGGCCCGGACCGGCTGCATCGAATGCGGTGAGTGCATGACCGGCTGCCGTCACGGCGCCAAGAACACGTTGCTGAAGAACTACCTCGGGCTGGCGGAATCGGCAGGGGCGCAAGTGATTCCGATGACGACAGTGAAGGGCTTCGAACAGCGGGCCGACGGGCTGTGGGAGGTTCGCACCGTCCGCACCGGTAGTTGGGCGCGCCGCGACCGGCGCACCTTCACCGCCACGCACCTGATCTTGGCCGCGGGCACCTGGGGCACTCAGCATCTGCTGTTCAAGATGCGCGACAAGGGCAAGTTGCCCCGAATTTCCAAGCGCCTGGGCGTGTTGACCCGGACCAACTCCGAGTCGATCGTCGGCGCCGCGCGGCTGAAGGTTTCCCCGGACCTGGACCTGACGCACGGGGTGGCGATCACGTCGTCGATCCATCCGACGCCGGACACCCATATCGAGCCGGTCCGCTACGGCAAGGGGTCCAACGCGATGGGCCTGCTGCAGACGTTGATGACCGACGGTACCGGTCCCGAGGGCAGCGCAGTGCCGCGCTGGAAGCAGCTGCTGGTGCAAGCCGGGGAGAATCCGCGCAAGATGATCCGGCTGCTCAATCCCCGGCAGTGGAGCGAACGGACCGTGATCGCGCTGGTGATGCAGCACCTGGACAATTCGATCACCACGTTCACCAAGCGGGGGAAGCTGGGCATCCGCTGGTACTCCAGCAAGCAGGGACACGGCCAGCCCAACCCGACCTGGATCCCGATCGGCAACGAGGTCACTCGCCGCATCGCCGCCAAGATCGACGGCGTGGCCGGCGGCACCTGGGGTGAGCTGTTCAACATCCCGCTGACGGCCCACTTCCTCGGCGGCGCGGTGATCGGGGACAGCCCGGAGAACGGCGTCATCGACCCCTATCACCGGGTCTACGGCTATCCGACACTGTTCGTGGTCGACGGTGCCGCGATCTCGGCGAACCTCGGTGTGAACCCGTCGCTGTCCATCGCCGCCCAGGCCGAGCGCGCCGCGTCGCTCTGGCCGAACAAGGGCCAAAACGACCAGCGGCCGCTGCAGGGGGATGCCTATCGCCGGCTGCAGCCCATCGAGCCCGAGCACCCGGTGGTGCCCGCCGGCGCGCCGGGGGCGCTGCGGTGGCTGCCGGTCGATCCGGTCAGCAAGACGGGCTGATCAGCCGGCTCGTCGGCCGGCCAGAGCCAGCGGCGCGCCGCTGACCACGCGGCTGCGCCGGCCGTGCACGTCGACGGGCACGTCGCCCATCAGGGTGACCCGGTGCATCAGCCGGTGCTGGTCGTCGTAGTCGTCGATGCGGTATTGGCCCACAGCGTCGACCCGCCGTAGCCGGGCAGCGTGACCGCGCGCAGCACCGAAGCCGAGGGCAAGTTGGCGGCGAAGGTGACGTCGGTGTGCCAGCGGTTGGCCTTGCCGTATTCGGAAGTTGATCGGGGTGATGATCGGCGCGTTCTCGGCGGCCGGCATGGCCGCGGCGGGGTGGCCGATCGGCGTGCCCAGCAAGCCGGCGAAGGCCAGCTGCTGCTGGTCGTCGAGGTGGTGTTGGCCGCGGAAGAAGATCACCTTGTGGGTCAGCAGTGCCTTGCGGATCGGGTCGACCATGGCGGGATCGAGATCACCGCCAAGGCGGACGCCGTCGACTCGGGCGCCGATACGGCTGCCCAGCTTCTGCACGGCTATCAGGCCAGTCATTGCGTGGTCCTTCGGAGACGGGTGTAGTCGGTTGACTACATGAGGTCACGTAGTCGAGTGACTACACAAACGGCAAGCGGTCGCCGGGCCACGCCCACCGGGCGAGACGAGGTGGCCGCCGCAGTCCTGGAGGCCGCCGCCGATCTGTTCGCCGAGCGCGGCCCGGCCGCCACCTCGATCCGCGACATCGCCGCCCGATCGAAGGTCAATCACGGGTTGGTGTTTCGGCATTTCGGGACCAAGGACCAACTCGTCGGCGCCGTGCTGAACCACCTGGGCGCCAAGCTCACCGGGCTGCTGCACTCCGGGGCGTCGTCCGGGGTGCTCGACCGCGCACTCGACCGGCAGCTGCGGGTGTGGGCCCGTACCCTGCTCGACGGGTATTCGGCCGAGCAGCTACAGACCCGCTTTCCCAACGTCGCCGAGCTGCTGGACTACGTGCGGACCCGCCACCGCGACGACTCCAGCGCGCGGCTGGCGGTCGCCAATTACCTGGCGCTGCAACTGGGTTGGCGGTTGTTCGAACCCATGCTGCGCTCGGCGGCCGGACTCGACGAGTTGCCGCAGGCCGAACTGCGGCAGGGGGTGATCGCCGAGGCCGCCCGGATACTCGAACCGCACTGACACCGGCTGCGTCGGTGTCAGTGGCCGCCGATGCGCCGACGGTGGACCGGCTCGCGGCCTGGTGGCTGCGGCGGTGGCGGCAGCAGCGGCTTGCGCGGGCGCACGGCGATGGTCGACGGCGACGACGTGTCCAGTTTGATGTCTTCGCCGGCGTGCCGGATCGTCAGCTCGCCGCCGGGCCCGTCGCGCAGGGTGTAGGTGACGTCGGAGTGATTGGCGTCGACGGTCACCCCGAAGTCCCGCCACCGCAGCCGGAAGCGCAGCCGCGAGATGCCGTCGGGCAGTTGGGGATCGATGGACAGCACGCCCTCGTCGTCGCGCAGGCCGCCGAAGCCGCCGACCAGCGCCGTCCAGGCGCCGGCCAGCGAGGCCATGTGTAAGCCGTCGCGGGTGTTGCGGTGCAGATCGCGCAGGTCGATCAGCGCCGCTTCGTAGGCATAGTCATGTGCCAGCTCCAGGTGTCCGACCTCGGCGCACATCACCGCCTGAGTACACGCCGACAGCGACGAGTCACGCACCATCCGCCGCTCGTAGTAGTCGACATTGCGCGCCTTCTGTTCGGCGGTGAAGGCATGGCTTTGGAACTGCATGGCCAGCACCAGGTCGGCCTGCTTGATCACCTGCGCGGGGTAGAGCCGCACGTAGGCCTCGTGCAGCAGCAACGGGTAGGTGGTGTTGGCCTCGAAGTCCCACTCGGCGAACGTGGTGAACCCCTCACACTGCTGGTGAACCCCCAGCTCCTGGTCGTAGGGGATGTTCACGGCGTCGGCGGCGTCACGCCAGGCGGCCATCTCTTCGGTTGTGACGCCCATGGCTTCCGCCGCCTCGGGATGGCGCAGGCACGCGTCGGCGGCGGTCACCAGGTTGTGGGCGGCCATCAGGTTGGTGAAGACGTTGTCGCGCACCACCGCGGTGTACTCGTCGGGGCCGGTGACCCCGTCGAGATGCCACACGCCGTGCCGGTCGTGGTGGCCCATCGAGAGCCACAGCCGGGCAGTTTCGACCAGCACGGCAAGGCCGCAGTCCTTCTCCAGCGAGTGGTCGCCGGTGACGGTCCGATACCGCTCGAACGCCATCGCGATGTCGGCGTTGATATGCCAGGCGGCCGTGCCGGCCGGCCAGTAGGCCGAGCACTCCTCGCCGCGGATGGTTCGCCAGGGAAACGCGGCGCCGTCAAGGCCCAGTTCGGCGGCCCGCTCCTTGGCCAGGTTCAGCGTCGACGCCCGCCACCGCAGCGCGTCGGCGACCGCATGCGGCGCGGTGTAGGTCAGCACCGGCAGCACGAAACCTTCGGTGTCCCAGAAGGCGTGTCCGTCGTAGCCGGTGCCGGTGAGCCCTTTGCTCGGGATGGCGCGCCGCTCGGCGCGCGCGCTGGCCTGCAACAGGTGGAAGAGCCCGAACCGGACCGCCTGCTGGGACTCCGGGTCGCCCTCCACCTCGACGTCCGCGTTCTCCCAGAAGTCGTTGAGGTAGGCGCGTTGCGCATCCAGCAGTCCCTGCCACCCGCTGTAGCGCGCGCCGTGCAGCGCCCCGGCGGCCTGGTCGCGCAGCGCCGGCCGGGAGCGCAGGCTGGACCAGCCATACGCCAGGTATTTGACGATGCGCAGCTTCTGTCCCGGGCGCAGCCCGCAGATCACGGTGGTCCGGGCCAGGTCGGCGCGGGCGTCGGTGGTGATCTCGACCCGCCCGGGGACCTCGACCTCGTGGTCCATCGCGGCGGCCATCATCAGGGCGCTGCTGCGGGTGCGGTGCATGAGAAGTGCGCCGCACTCGGTGCATTCGTGGTCGACGGCCTCCAGCGGTTTCTCCAGGATCGCCGACACCCGCGGGTCGGCGGAGGTCTCCGGTTGGTCCTCGTTGGTGACGAGTTCGGATTGCACTGTGACAAGCGAGAATTCGCCGACGGCTTCCACCACGTACTCGATGGCGGCGGCGGCCCGGTGGGCCAGTGACACCAGTCGGGTGGACATCACCTTGACCTGCTTGCCCGCCGGCGAGCACCAGTGCGCCCGGCGGGTCAGTGTTCCGGCGCGAAGGTCCAGAACCCGCTCGTGGGAGATCAGCGTGCCGTAGCGGACGTCGAACGGCTCGTCATCGACCAACAATCGCAGGATCTTTCCGTTGGTGACGTCGACGACGGTCTGGCCCGCCTCCGGATACCCGTATCCCGCCTCGGCATAGGGCAGGGGGCGGATCTCGAAAAAGGAGTTCAGGTAGGTGCCGGGCAGACCGTACGGCTCGCCCTCGTCGAGGTTGCCGCGCAGACCGACGTGTCCGTTGGACAACGCGAACAGGGACTCCGACTGGGCCAGCAGGTTCAGGTCGAGCTTGGTCTCGCGAACCCGCCACGGTTCGACGGGGAAGGCTTCCTCAGTGATCATCGGTGATCATGCCCTGCAGCAGTTCGGCGAGATCGTTGACCACCACGTCGGCGCCGTTGCGCCGCAAGTCCTCGGCCTGGCCCACTCGGTCAACGCCTACCACGAACCCGAAATTACCGGCTCTGCCGGCCTGCACGCCGGATAACGCGTCCTCGAACACGGCGGCCGTGTCCGGGTCGGCGTCGAGCAGCTGGGCCCCGCGCAGGAAGGAGTCGGGGGACGGCTTGCCGGCGATGTGCTCGTCGCGCAGCCGCACGCCATCCACGCGCTGCTGGACGAAGCGGTCCAAGCCGGTGATCTCCAGCACGTCGCGGGTGTTGGCGCTCGACGACACCACGGCGATGCCCAGCCCGGCCGCCGCGGCCGCTTCCAGATAACGCCGCGACCCTTCGAACACGTCGACCCCCTCGTCTCGCAGGATCTGCTGGAACATGTCGTTCTTGCGGTTGCCCAGCCCGTAAACCGATTCGGTTTCGCCGGGGTCGTCGGGATTTCCGTCGGGCAGCTGGATTCCCCGGCTGTCCAGGAAGGAGCGCACCCCGTCCTCACGCTTCTTGCCGTCCACGTACCGGCGGTAGTCGGTGGCCGGATCGAAGGGGACGAAGGGTTCTCCAGTGCGCTCGGCCCGTTCGGACAGGTAGGCGTCGAACATGGCCTTCCAGGCCTTGGAATGCACGCTGGCGGTATCGGTGAGCACACCGTCGAGATCGAACAAACAGGCACGCACGTTCTCCGGTAGACCCAGCACAGGCAACCTCGCTCCCGCTCACAGTTATTTCGGGTGATACCAGTTCACCATGTCACCCTGGCGATCACGCACCCTAGCGCCTGACCCTGAAACGTTGATGTGGATCGGGCACCACGGAGCCGTGGATCCGGACCCGAGGTGAGCGGCCATGGTAAGCCGGCGCGCCGGCGGAGGTGCGGGACCTGGCGACAGCGCGTTACCGCTTCGGTCCCGCGCCGCACGCGCGCGGTGCGATGATCCGATGCCTCGCCGCCCGGAACGACCCGTCAGAGCTCGTGCCGATGGGTGCGTTTCGCGATGGAAATCCAATGGCGGCAAGGAGTTAACCGATTGCCCCGGGCCCGGTTCTGCCGAGTCCCCGGATCACTCGCAGCCGTCCGTCAGCGAGTGCAAGCGTGAGGTTCCCTGGGCTTCGACCCGGCGAAGGCCTCGGGTGTGGAGGCGACCTGCCGTGTCGAGGTCGACGGGCGCCGGTTCGAGTTCGCGGTGACACACGGCCGTCTCGGCGGCGCCCGCGGTGAGCCTTTGGTCACGATCACCGCCGGCGCGGCAGATCTGGTCGCCGCCCGCCTCGGTGCCGGTGAGGCCGACCGCCAGGCAGCGCTGCGCCGAATCAGGTTCGACGGCGACCACGACGCCATCGAGGCAGTGCGCCAAGCATTTTCGTTGCCGTCCGGCTGCTAGCCCTCAAATAAGCGAGTCGGCGAGCTGCCGGTGGCCACGGGCCGCTGGGGTCCGGCGAGATTCGCGGTATGGTGCACGGCCGCGCGGCGGGTCGGAGGGCACCCGCGGGCACACCTTGCGGTGGCGCGAACCGGGTGGCGGCGCCCACTAAACTTGCGGCGTGGCGAAACCTGATGATCCCGAAGCAGCTGGACATGCGCCGCCGCGGCCGGTGTTGGTGGTGGACTTCGGTGCGCAATATGCCCAATTGATCGCCCGCCGGGTCCGAGAGGCCCGAGTTTTTTCGGAGGTGATTCCGCACACCGCCGCCATCGAGGAGATCAAGGCCCGTCATCCGCTGGCGCTGGTGCTGTCCGGCGGACCGGCGAGTGTCTACGCCGACGACGCTCCCAAGCTGGATCCGGCGCTGTTCGACCTGGGTGTGCCGGTGTTCGGTATCTGCTACGGGTTTCAGGCTATGGCGCAAGCGCTCGGCGGGACGGTCGCCCACACCGGCACCAGCGAGTACGGCCGGACTGAACTGAAAGTCCTTGGCGGCGAACTGCATTCGAATCTGCCCGGGGTCCAGCCGGTGTGGATGAGCCATGGTGACGCGGTCACGGCCGCCCCGGACGGATTCGACGTGGTGGCCAGCAGCCCGGGTGCCCCGGTGGCCGCTTTTGAAGCTCGGGAACGGCGCCTGGCCGGCGTGCAATACCACCCGGAGGTGCTGCACACCCCGCACGGCCAACAGGTGCTCAGCCGGTTTCTGCACGACTTCGCCGGGCTCGGTGCGGATTGGACGCCCGCCCACATCGCCAACGGGCTGATCGAGCAGGTGCGGGAGCAGATCGGCGACGGCCACGCGATCTGCGGCCTGTCCGGCGGAGTGGATTCGGCGGTCGCGGCGGCACTGGTGCAGCGCGCCATCGGCGAGAGGTTGACTTGTGTCTTCGTCGACCACGGGCTGTTGCGAGCGGGCGAGCGGGAGCAAGTGCAGCGCGATTTCGTGGCGGCCACCGGTGCGCGGCTGGTTACCGTGGACGCGGCGCAGACCTTCCTCGAGGCGCTGTCGGGTGTGAGCAACCCCGAGGGCAAGCGCAAGATTATCGGCCGCCAGTTCATCCGGTCCTTCGAGGGCGCGGTGCGGGATGTTATGGGGGACAAGTGCGTTGAGTTTCTGGTGCAGGGCACGCTGTATCCGGACGTGGTGGAATCCGGCGGGGGTACCGGCACCGCGAACATCAAGAGCCATCACAATGTCGGCGGTCTGCCCGACGACCTGAAGTTCAAACTCGTTGAGCCGCTGCGGCTGCTGTTCAAAGACGAGGTGCGCGCGGTGGGACGGGAGTTGGGCCTGCCGGAGGAAATCGTTGCGCGCCAGCCGTTTCCGGGACCGGGTCTGGGTATCCGGATCGTCGGTGAAGTCACCGTCAAGCGGCTGGAGACGCTGCGGCTCGCGGACTCGATCGCACGGGAGGAGCTCACCGCGGCGGGCCTGGACAACCAGATCTGGCAGTGTCCGGTGGTGCTGCTGGCCGACGTCCGCTCGGTCGGGGTACAGGGCGACAACCGCACTTACGGGCATCCGATCGTGCTGCGACCGGTGTCCAGTGAAGACGCCATGACCGCCGACTGGACTCGGGTGCCCTTCGAGGTGCTGGAGCGCATTTCGACCCGCATCACCAACGAGGTCCCCGAGGTCAACCGCGTGGTGCTGGACATCACCAGCAAACCGCCCGGCACGATCGAGTGGGAGTAAATATCAACCGGCGAAGAAACCCGCCTGGTTGGCGCCGATATTGAAGAACCCGGCGCTGCGCTCGCCCGCAACGAGGAAGCCGGAGTTGCTGGTGCCTGCGTTGAATACGCCTGAATTGAACATTCCCACGTTCACGAAGCCCGAATTGTTGGCCATGATCGAGTTGAGGGTGGTAGACGGGTTGGGCCCGGAGTTTCGCACGCCCGAGAGATTGTTTCCAAGATTTAATAAGCCCGAGTCGTTAAAGCTTCCCCAGTTTTGTTGCCCGCTAATTGAAGTAGCGACCGTGTTGTAGTAGTCGCCGTTGCCGATGCCGGACAGCAACGAACCCGCCTCATAGAAGCCCGAGGAGCCGAAGGTGCCGTTGGTCTGATTATTGTTGCCCGAGTTTGGCCCGGGGCCATTGCCGGACTGGCCGACGCCGGTGTTGAGATTGCCCGCGTTCAAGGCGCCTGTGTTGCTGTCGCCCGCGTTGAAGGCGCCCGTGTTGACCATGCCCGAGTTAAAGCCGCCCGCGCTGACGTTGCCCGCGTTGAAGTAGCCGGTGTTGATGTCGCCCGCGTTGAAGCCGCCCGTGTTCAGGACTCCGGCATTGAAGCTGCCCGTGTTTACCCAACCCGAATTCCCGATACCCGTGTTGTACGAACCCGCATTTCCGAAACCCGTATTTACTGAACCCGCATTCCCGTAACCCGTGTTGTAGTTGCCTGAGTTGCCGATGCCGAAATTGATAATGCCCGAGTTTCCGACGCCCCAGTTTGAAGCTGCTTCATTGATCAGGATGTTGACGTCGGTGCCGCCAGTGCCCACCGAGCCTGAGTTTGCGATTCCGATGTTCCCGTTGCCTGAGTTGAAGAAGCCATCACACCCGCTGCCCGAATTGAAGAAGCCGATGTTGTTGTTACCGGAGTTGCCGAAACCGATGTTGTTGCTGCCCGAGTTCAGCTGCCCAAAACCGATTTGATTGTCGCCGGTAAGTCCGAACCCGATATTCCCATTGCCCTTGTTGCCGAAGCCGAAATTACCCGAACCATTGTTGCCGAAACCCCAGTTGTTGCTGCCTAAGTTGCCCGAGCCGACGTTTCCATTGCCGGTATTGCCCGAGCCGACGTTGGTATCACCGGTATTGCCCAAGCCGACGTTGTGGTTACCAGTGTTTCCGCTGCCGACATTTGCGCTGCCGGTGTTTCCGCCGCCTAAGTTGTTACTGCCGAGGTTTCCGTTGCCCGAGTTGAGATTGCCGATGTTTCCGCTGCCCAGGTTGGTGTCGCCGGTGTTTCCGTTGCCGAAGTTGGTGTTGCCTCGATTTCCGCTGCCGGGGTTGGAGTCGCCGGCGTTTCCGCTGCCAACGTTTCCGCCGCCGACGTTTCCGCCGCCTACGTTGGTGTTGCCGGTGTTTCCGGAGCCCAGGTTGGCGTCGCCTCGATTTCCGCTGCCGAGGTTGAAGTTGCCGATGTCGCCCAAGCCAACGTTGAAGGATAGGGCCGCGGCGGCCGCGGTTGCTCTGCCTGGCAGGCCCGCCAAATTGTTCAGCGCCGAAGCGAAGGGCGTCAACGCCGAGGCGACCGCCGAAGCGTCGGCATGATAGCCAAACATTGTGGCCACATCCTGTGCCCACATCTGCTCGTACTGGACTTCGGTTTCCGCGATCGCCGGTGCGTTCTGACCCAGCAGGTTTGAAACCACGAGCGACACCAGCTGAGTGCGGTTGGCAGCGACCGTCGCCGGATGCACCGTCGCCGCCTGCGCTGCCTCGAATGCGGTGGCCGCCAGCCGCGCTTGTCCGGCCGCCTGCCCAGCCTGGGTTGCCGCCGTGCTCAACCACTGGGCGTAGGGTGTGGCCGCTGCCATCATCGCCGCCGAGCTCGCGCCTTGCCATGCCGAACCCGCCAGTCCGGAGGTTGCGGATGCGAACGAGCCCGCCGCCGCACCCAATTCAGCTGCCAGCCCATCCCAGGCCGCCGCCGCTGAGAGCAGCGGCCTCGAACCAGCGCCGGCGTACATGGTCGCTGAGTTGACCTCCGGTGGCAACACTGAGAAATTCATGTCCGTGATCCATTCTGTGAGCCCTGGCCCGCGCTACGGGCGGACTATAAGACAGATCTCGTCCGGCCGTCCTCGGATTAGCAGGAGAGGTCGTTCTTGGTGGTGCGGGCCCAGATTGGGCTCGCGGCTTTGTCGCACCTGCCACATTGGCGTCCGTCGGGAGGGATGCGCTTCTTGCCCACCTCACTCGGAAGTTCATGGTGACCACAAATGCTGCTGGTCAACGATGCCGTCGTGCGCAGCCTTGGCCGCCTGGCTCTGTTTCCGGCACACCTTGGGCTCTGTTTCGGCACGCCGATACCGCACCTTCGCTCAAACCTCTTGTGATGGTAGGCGTTCGGGGGATATCTCCCGTGCTCACCGAGTCGGCTGTCATGCCGCCGGATCGAGTGTGCAGTGACGGGTGTGACTGTGTATGGAGGGCGGGAACCGCCGCGATCGGCCGCCCTGACGGCACAGTCGACGCCGTCAGCGCACAGTCGACGCCGTCAGCGCACAGTCGACGCCGTCAGCGCACAGTCGCCGCCGTCAGCGCACAGTCGCCGCCGTCAGCGCACAGTCGACGCCGCCAGCCACCGACCCAACCGCACCAGCACAGATTTCCATCTCCCCACACCGGGGCGCAGCCCCACGACCGCTCACAGCGACAACGCGTTGGCTGCATTCGATTTGTCGCTGTGCGGGCAAAACGTGTGTCCGCCGCTTCAGCGGCTAGCTAGGCCGAGTTGACGAATTCGCGCCTGCCGTAAGCAATAGTGGCGGCGCTCCAGCGGCCGCCGGCCGCTTCGACAAGCCGGCGGGCGAGGTCGAGATCGTCGTTGTCGGCAATCAGGATCAAGGTGTGATCGGTGGTGACGGAGCCGCCCAGCAGTCGGTGGTGCGCCGCCGAATCGGCCACGAAGGCCTCGCGAAAGTGCGCGACGTCGATGTTGGGCACGGTGATCATGACCGCGTTCGCTTCGGGCAGGTGGGCGAAGGTCAGCACCGCCTCTTGGTTGAGTTGGCGGCGTAGCGCCTCGGCAACGGTGTGCAAGGTGGGCTCGTCGACAACGCACAGATGAAATTCGCGCGCGCTCTCGTAGGTGACTTGCTGCGGCTCGTTCGACCAGAACACCCCGTCGGCCGGGGTCGAGCCCGTCACCACCGCGCCGGCTAAGGCGATCGTCACATCGGCTTGCAGCTCGAACAGCGGCGACTCGTCGTCGGCGACGAACAGCTCTGCCGGCCGGCAGGTTGACTCGTCACCGCGGGCCGGCGTGGCCGTCAAAATGCTGCCACAAAACACCATCAGCCACACCAGCACCGAACGCATAAAGCAGCCTCTCACGTTGCTTGACGATTGTCGGAAGGCAGGTGTTTACTCGAACATATATTCGAATGATGTTGAGTCGGGAGGCTAGTCATGACTGCGGCTGTTGCCTCTGACCAGCTCGAATCGCTGCGGCAGCGGATGGCAGCAATGTCCGGGCGGCACACTCGCTCAGCGGACCTGCTGCCGTCGGGGCCGGCGCTGTTGCCCCGGGGAACGGTGACGGTGTTGTCGGGGGCCCGGTCGCTGTTGCTGAGGGTGGTGGCCGAGGTGACGGCGGACGGGGGTAACGCCGCAATCGTCGGCCAACCGGATATCGGGCTGCTGGCCGCTGTGGAGATGGGGGCGGATCTGAGCCGGCTTGCGGTGATACCGGATCCCGGAACCGATCCGGTTGAGGTGGCCGCGGTGCTCATCGACGGCATGGATCTGGTGGTGCTCGGTCTGGGTGGGCGCCGGGTGACGCGGACGCGGGCGCGGGCGGTGGTGGCCCGGGCTCGGCATAAGGGTTGCACTTTGCTGGTCACCGACGGGGATTGGGAAGGGGCCCCGACGCGGCTGCAGGCCCGGGTCTGCGGCTATGAGTTCGCCCCCGGGTTTGGCCGGATCAGTGAGGTGCGGCTGCAGATCACCGGCTGTGGACAGACGATCGGCCGAGCGCATACGGGGTGAATCGGGTGGTCTCTTCTCGAGTGCTGGCGATCTGGTGCATGGACTGGCCCGCGGTCGCGGCGGCCGCGGCCGCGGGCCAACCCGCGGCGGCTCCGGTCGCGGTCACTTTGGCAAACCGGGTGATCGCCTGCTCGGCGTCCGCGCGGGCGGCCGGAGTGCGGCGTGGGCTACGGCGCCGGGAGGCCGCAGCGCGTTGTCCGCAACTGCACGTCGCGACCGCCGACGCCGACCGGGACGCCCGGTTCTTCGAAGGGGTGATCGCGGCGGTGGACGATTTGGTGCCCCGCGCCGAGGTGCTGCGGCCTGGGCTTTTGGTATTGCCGATGCGTGGGGCGGCCCGCTTTTTCGGGTCCGAGGAGCAGGCGGCCGAGCGGCTGATCGACGCGGTGGCCGCAGCCGGCGCGGAGTGCCAGGTCGGGATCGCCGACCAGTTGTCCACCGCGGTTTTCGCCGCGCGTGCCGGCCGCGTCATCGAGCCGGGACACGACGTGCGGTTTCTGTCGGTGCTGTCGATCCGCCAGCTTGCCACCGAGCCGAGCCTGTCCGGGCCCGGGCGGGAGGAGCTGACGGATCTGTTGTGGCGGTTGGGAATTCGCACCATCGGGCAGTTCGCCGCACTGTCTCGCACCGACGTGGCTTCCCGGTTCGGTGCCGACGCGGTGGCCGCGCACCGGTTTGCCCGCGGCGAACCGGAACGAGCACCCGCCGGGCGCCAGGCGCCGCCGGAACTCGATGCCGTGCTGCACTGTGATCCGCCGATCGACCGGGTCGACGCCGCGGCATTCGCCGGACGCTCGCTGGCCGCCACGCTGCATCAGTCGCTGCTGGCCGCCGGAGTGGGATGTACCCGGCTGGCCATTGCTGCCGTCACCGCCAACGGCGAAGAGCTGAACCGGGTGTGGCGATGTGCCGAGCCGTTGACCGAGGACGCCACCGCCGACCGGGTGCGCTGGCAACTGGACGGGTGGTTGAGCAATCGGATTGCCCGCGACCGGCCCACGGCCGAGCTGACGCTGTTACGGCTGCAGGCGATAGAGGTGGTGTCCGCCAGGGCGCTGCAGTTGCCGCTATGGGGCGGCTTGGGAGAGGAGGACAGGCTTCGGGCCCGTCGGGCGCTGGTGCGGGTCCAGGGGTTACTCGGCCCGGAGGCGGTGCAGGTGCCGGCGCTGTCCGGTGGTCGCGGACCGGCCGAACGCATCACGTTCACCCCGCTGGGCGACGAGCCCATCCCACAAGCCGATCCGAGTCAGCCGTGGCCCGGCCAACTGCCGGATCCGTCGCCGGCGGTGCTGCTCGATGATCCGGTGGAATTACTTGACGCTCAAAGGAATCCGATACGGGTGACCAGCCGGGGGATGTTCTCCGCCGACCCGGTGCGATTGACCCTGCGCGGTCGGGACGACCGGGTGTGCTGGTGGGCCGGACCGTGGCCGGTCGACGAGCGGTGGTGGGATCCCGAGTTGGCTAAGGGCCGCACCGCGCGAGCCCAGGTCTTGCTGGAGAGCGAGCGCGCGCTGCTGCTGTGCTATCGCCAGCGGCGTTGGTACCTCGAGGGGGCCTATGAGTGACGTCAGGCCCTGCCCCCGCCCGCGCCGAGTGTCGCCTGCATATCCGACTTCATCGCCACCAGCTGGGCGTTCCAATAGCCCCAACTATGCACCCCGTTGCTATCGATATCGCCGGCGATCCGGATGGCGTTGACGATCTGGCGCAGATTTGCGAGCGGGACCACTAAGGCAACGGCGGCCGCGGCGGGAACGGCGGATCCCGGTGGGACCGGTGGGCGGCTGGCCGGCAACGGTGGAAGCGCCGGCAGCGGTGGGGCCGGCGCCAACGGCGCGATGCTCTACGGCAACGCCGGCAACGGCGGCAACGGCGGCGCCGGCGTCGCCCCCGGCACTAGCGGCGCCAATGGCGACGGGGCCGCCGGAGGGGCCGGAGGTGCCGGCGGGAATGCGCAGACGATCGGCAATGGCGGTACCGGCGGTAGTGGTGGCAACGGCGGAACCGGTGCGACCGCCGGAACCGGTGGGCTCGGCGCCCCTGGCGGCACCCGTGGGACGCTATTCGGCACTCCCCGGCACCCCGGGCACCAACGGGACCTAGACGCAACGCTGACGGGCAAAGGATGCCACCCGGTCGATAAGCCGGTCGAAGAATACCGTCGGGTCGACGTGAATGCCGATCTGCGCGTTCGGTTTTCGGTTTCCTGAATAGTCGGCGACCGTCGCACCCGTCGGCTCGATATGCATCGTCGCTACGCGGGTCGTTATGAGTTCCGGGTCCAGTGCCACCGCGGCGGCCAGCGGGTCGTGCAGGTAGGCCAGGTACCCATGCCCTCGAGCCTGGTGGGATTCAAAATAGAACCGCAGCGCGTCCTCGATCACCCGGATCACCGGCGACGGACCCGAGACGGAGGCCAGCCGGGCGAGGATGTCCGGTGTCATCGCGACGTGGCGGGTGAGGTCCAAACCGCACACGATCGGAAGTTGTCGTTGCCCAGTCCACGCCGTGAACACCTCGCCGGCCGCCTCGGGATCCACGCGGATGTTCCATTCGGCCATGCCGTCGCCGCCGAACGCACCGCCCATGATGACCAGCCCGCGCAGCAGCGTCGGCAGCGCGGGTTCGGCGCGCAGCGCCAGCGCCAGGTTGGTCAGTGGGCCGGTGACCAGGCCGATCAGCTCACCGGCAAAGGTGTGTGCGGCGCCAACCCAGGCCGCGGTGGCGTCGTAGCTGGTGAGTCGGCGATCGGTGGGCGGCAGCGTCGCGTAGCCCAAGCCCTTCGGGCCGTGCGACATTTCGTGATCGGGCCACCGCCCGCTTAACGGCGCATCGGCGCCCTTGGAAACGGGAATCGCTGCGGCCCTGCACAATTCGAGCAAGCCGAGGTTGTTCGCACACACCTGGTCCACCGAAATATTTCCGCCGGTCGAGGCGATGCCGACCAGATTGGCGTCGTCACCGGCCAGCAGATAAATCAACGCGATCGCGTCGTCGATGCCGGTGTCGACGTCGGCGAAAACGACGTTCACCGCCGTCACGATACGCCGATTAGGCTGGCCCAATGCCCGACGACTTAACCCCGTACTTCGAGGACGTACAGGCGCACTACGACCTGTCCGACGACTTCTTCCGACTGTTTCTCGATCCCACCCAGACCTATAGCTGCGCGTACTTCGAGCGTGACGGCATGACGCTGGAGGAGGCGCAAATCGCCAAGATCGACCTCGCGCTGGGCAAGCTCGGATTACAACCGGGTATGACGCTGCTCGACGTCGGCTGCGGCTGGGGCGCCACCATGATGCGCGCGGTGGAAAAATACGACGTCAACGTCATCGGACTGACGCTGAGCAAAAACCAGGCCCAGCACGTCGAGCAGCTGATCGCCAAATCCGAAGGCCCGCGCTCCAAACGGGTTCTGCTGCAGGGCTGGGAGCAGTTTGACGAGCCCGTCGACCGGATCGTCAGCATCGGTGCCTTCGAGCATTTCGGGCATGAGCGCTACGACGCGTTCTTCACCCTGGCGCACCGGTTGCTGCCCAACGACGGAATCATGCTGCTGCATACCATCACCGGGCTGCACCCCAAAGAGATCCACGAACGCGGCTTGCCCATGTCGTTCACCTTCGCGCGATTCCTCAAATTCATTGTGACGGAGATCTTTCCGGGTGGGCGGCTGCCGTCGATACCGATGGTGGCCGACCGCGCCAGCGCAAACGGCTTCACCGTGACCCGGGTGCAGTCGTTGCAGCCCCACTACGCGAAAACCCTCGACATCTGGTCCGCGGCGCTGCAAGCCCATAGGGATCAGGCGATCGCGCTGCAAACCGAGGAAGTCTACGAGCGCTACATGAAGTATCTGACCGGCTGCGCCGAGATGTTCCGCATCGGCTACATCGACGTCAACCAGTTCACCTGTGAGAAGTGACTACCAATGCACGCCGGGCACTAACCGCACTAGCCGCTTGACGGGCCGGGGGACTCCCACGCCGGCCATGGCGCGGGCCGGCCGCTTGGGTCGGCGGGGGGCGCGGTCTGTCTCTGTTGGTGAAATACCTTGCGCCGCAGCCGAATCGGGGTAGCCCAGGTAAAGCTGATGCAGAATGCGCCGCGACAGGCGGGGCGCGACGTGGTTTCCGGCCTCGGCCAGCGTGCCGAGCGGGGTGTCGATCCGCGCCGGCTTCTCGACCAGCGCGCGCACCACCATGGCCGCCGCATGCTCGGCGCTGATCGCCCGTATCGGGTTGAGCCGCTGCGACGGGGTGATCATGGGCGTGGCCACCAGCGGCATGTGGATGTTGGTGAAGGTGATGTGGTCGGAGAGCGTCTCGGAGGCGACCACGTCGGCGAACGCGTCGAGCGCCGCCTTGCTGGGCAGATACGAGCTGTACTTCGGGTTGCGGGCCTGCACCCCGGCGCTGGAGACGTTGACCACGTGACCGAACCGCCGCTCCCGCCAGTGGGGTAGCAGCGCCAGCACCATGCGCACCGCGCCGAAGTAGTTGACCGCCATGACCCGTTCGTAGTCGTGCAGCCGGTCGGTGGAGTTGACCACCGAGCGGCGAATCGACCGGCCGGCGTTGTTCACCAGATAGTCGACATGACCGAAGCGGCCCAGGATGTCTTTGACCGTGTGCTCCACCGACGTCGAGTCGGTGACATCGCAGGTGAACGCGTGCGCCTGGCCGCCGCTCGCCCGGATCTCGGCCACCAGCTGGTCGAGCGCATCGGCGCTGCGGGCCAGCGCGAACACCGTTGCGCCGCGCTGCGCGACGGCGATGGCCGACGCCCGCCCGATGCCGCTGGAGGCGCCGGTGATGATGACGTGCCGGCCGTGCAGCGGTCCTCGTGGATCGTCGCGGCGGGCACGATCGGGATCGAGGTGCTGCGCCCAGTATCGCCACAGCCGGGGTGCATACGCCGCGAACTCGGGAACTTCGATCCCGGTGCCGTGCAACGCCTTCCGGGTTTCGTCGGAGGCGAAGGTGGGCTTGAGGTCGACGAGGTCGAAGATTTCGGCGGGGATGCCGAGCTGGGCGGCGGCCATATTGCGCAGCACCTTGGCTCGCCCGCGCACGTTCAGCACCGGGGCGGCCAGTGAGCGGGGCAGTGACCCGCGCAGCGGCGGCAGCCCGGCCGCCGGGGCCACGCCGCGGTAAATGTCGCGCAAGCCAATGGTTTTCGGCGCGGTCAGGTGGAACGTCTGCCCGTCGCGACCTTCGGCGTGCATGAGTGCCACCAGCGCGTCGACGACATAGTCGACCGGAACGATGTTGGTGCGTCCGGTGTCGGGCAACAGGATCGGGGTGAACGTGGGCAGTACCGCCAACCTGGCCAGCACCCCGAAGAAGTAGTACGGACCGTCGATCTTGTCCGTCTCGCCGGTGCGCGAATCGCCCACCACCACCGCCGGCCGGTAGATCCGGTGGCGCAGTCCGGGCGCCGACCGCACCAGCTGCTCGGCTTCGAATTTCGTTCGGTGATACGGCGTCGGCAGTTGCTGGCCGACGCCGAAGTCGTCCTCGGTGTACTCGCCGGCGAAGTCGCCGGCCACCGCGATCGACGACATGTGGTGCAAGGTCGCATCGAGCCGTTTCGCCAATTCGATGACAGCGGCAGTGCCGTCCACATAGACGGCCCGCTGCTCGGCCTCGCCCGCGGTGATGTCGGTGCTGTGGCTGATCGCCGCGCAGTGCACGACATGGTCCACCCGGCCCAGCTCGGCGCGCGTCTCGTCACTGAGCGCGAGCTGCGGCAGCTCGCCGACCAGCGGTTTGGCTCGCTCACCCCACTCGGTCGCCAGGCGTTCGAAGCGTCCCAGCGACTGACGGCGGACCAGCACCCACACCTGCGCGTCGGGCCGGGCGTCGAGCAGGCGAGAGACGACACGGTGACCAATAAACCCGGTACCGCCGGTAACGACATAGCGCATGCAGCCCATCGTGGCGGCTGGCGGCCGCACCCGTCAACCGGTCAGGTGAAGTTGCGGATGCCGTCCCAGTCCACCAGCTTCCAACCGTCGATCGGGTTGCCGGTGACCACAACACGACCGATGTTGGGCAGCGGGTGGTTGTTCAAGAGGTTGAGCTTGGGGTTCTTCACGTTCATCAGCGTCCACACCATGATCGCCGTGCCCTGGGAGAACACCACCGGCTTGTTATGGCCGCTGTCGTAGATCTTGCGGATGGCACTGCTGAACCGGCTGTTGAATTCGTTGCCGGTGATCGAGCCGGGGATGGCGTTCTCCGCGTCGCCGTTGATCCAACCGACCGGAGCCAGCAGATATGTCGAGCTGGCCCGTGATTCGGGTTCGCCGTTGTACCAGCCGGCATTGATGGACTGCAGCTCGGTAATGATCTCGACCTGCTTGCCCAGTTCGCTTGCCAACGGTGCGGCGGTCTGCTGGGCTTCGGCCATCGGCGAAGAGTAGATGCTGTCGAATTCGTTGTGCGCAACTTGGTGGGCGAGCTGCTGGGCTTGCCCCTTGCCGTCGGCAGTGAGCCCGGTGCCGGGCACCTCGGTGTTGATCACCCCGTCGGCGTTGGCCTGCGATTGGGCGTTGCGGATGAAGGTCACGGTGATGTTGCGGGCCTGCGTGCCTCCGCCGCCGCAGGCGCCGACGATCATGACCGAGGCGAGCACAGCTAGGACGTTGGAGGTTTTCCAGGTCATCTTCCAGATCACGGTGCGCTTGGCCATGGCGATAGCCTGCCCTGCCGACGGCCTTGGTGGGAAGGGTTTGCGATGGTTGAGTGGCGAAAAAGCTTTGATTGGAATCGAGAGGAGCCTCGCATGGCCATTGACCCCGGCGCCATCGGTGCGGTGACCGAGCCGATGTTGTTCGAATGGACCGACCGGGAAACCTTGCTCTATGCGCTCGGGGTGGGTGCCGGGACCGAGGACTTGTCGTTCACCACCGAGAACAGCCACGGCATTGCCCAACAGGTGCTGCCGACCTACGCGGTGATCTGCTGCCCGGCGTTCGGGGCGGCCGGCAAGGTGGGAAAATTCAACTGGGCCAGGCTGTTACACGGCTCGCAGACCGTGCGGCTGCATGCGCTGCTGCCGCCGGCCGGAAAGTTGTCGGTGGTCTCCGAAGTCGCCGACATCCAGGACAAGGGCGAAGGCAAGAACGCCATCATCATGTTGCGGGGCCGCGGCACTGATCCGGCATCAGGTGCGCTCATTGCCGAAACGCTGACCACACTGGTGATCCGCGGCGAGGGCGGCTTCGGGGGAGAGCCGGGTCAGCGGCCGGCGGCGCCGGAATTCCCGGACCGCGAGCCGGACGCCCGGGTCGCCCTGCCCACCCGCGAGGACCAAGCGCTGATCTACCGGCTCTCCGGCGACCGCAACCCGTTGCACAGCGACCCGTGGTTCGCCAAGGAGATGGCCGGCTTTCCCAAACCAATCCTGCACGGGCTGTGCACATACGGCGTGTCCGGACGCGCGCTGGTCGCCGAACTCGGCGGCGGCGTGGCCGCCAACATCACTTCGATCGCGGCGCGGTTCACGTCGCCGGTGTTCCCCGGCGAGACGCTGACCACGCTGATCTGGCGCACCGAACCGGGCAAAGCGGTGTATCGAACCGAGGCTGGCGGTTCCGACGGCGCCGAGGCGCGAGTGGTGCTCGACGACGGCGAGGTGGAGTACGTGGCTTAGCCGGCCCGGGTGTTGATAGGCGAAAGTGCCTGTCCCGCAGCTCTTGATCGCCGTACTTGCCGCTGACCACGCGGTCACACTCATCCACCACGACTCCACTGGATGAGTACGGTGCTGGATAGGTCCTTGTCGGTCAGCGCAATCATCTTT
Organism: Mycobacterium gastri; assembly: GCF_002102175.1. Classification (GTDB taxonomy): domain Bacteria; phylum Actinomycetota; class Actinomycetes; order Mycobacteriales; family Mycobacteriaceae; genus Mycobacterium; species Mycobacterium gastri. The sequence continues at coordinate 133,496 of NZ_LQOX01000003.1, forward strand.
TCGCGCAGCGCGCCGAGGTCTCGGGTGTGCGCGAAAGGCTTTGCGGCGACTTCTCGTTCGCCGTTTTTGGGGTCGGCCAGACACCACGCGACGGGCATCCCTTCGGCGGTGGTGATCAGATACAGCTTCACCCCCAGAACCAGCGGCAGTGCGCGGCGCAGTTCCCGTAGTTGGCGACACCGGCCAGTTCGAAGCGTTTCGCGGTTTCCCGCGGCGCACCGCACGGCACTGGGGTGCCGTCGATCAGGCGTAGATCGTCGGCCCAGGGCGGGCATTGGGTGGCTAGCTACAGCATGGCCTTGCAGATCAGCGGTGGCGCCGCCTTGACCCGCTTGTGGTAGCCGGGCTGTTTCGGCAGGTAGGGAAACGGGTGCCCGAGTCGGCCGTAACACATTCGCGGCCAAGGGTGTTCGCTGCGGGCGCCGAGCAGCGCCTGAGTCACGGCCAGGCGCACCAGCTCGGCGTCGGTCGATTGCTTCGGCCGTCGCGCGCGCCGCCGGTCGGGGTGCACCACGTGGTCATCGATCGTCACAGACAGGTCGCTCAGGAGGGCATCGAGGTCTGTCTTCACAACTGTCCATCGGTGCCCTTCAGCCACATCCTTCACAAGCCGGCACGCCGAGAGTGCAACCACGGCGGCGCCGCCCGGCGTGTCGCCGCCGCCAGTGCACGCTCGGCGCAGCCGGAGCACACTCGGCGAGCAGTTGGGAATTACTCAGCTAGGACGCCGACTTTGAGTGGGTGGTACATCGCGGCAGCGTCGCCTGATCCCGTGACATCAGACGCGAAACCACTGGGCTCGGCCCCGTTTGGTCGATCTGTGACCGCACGGCCGGTGAAGATCAGCGGGTTGGAATTGCGGGGCGACGACAGGACGGTCACCGTTTACGGCAAACGCAGGCAACGAGTTGGGATGGCGACGGTGCTGCCGGGGTGCGATGATGCTGTGTGTAATGCGATGACGAATGCAGGAAGCCGGTGCGAAACCGGCGCGGTCCCGCCACTGTAATCGGGGAGCGACCCTCATCGGCCACGGCCACGGGCTGGAAGGCGAGGCGAGCGGCGATCCGAGAGCCAGGAGACTCGCGTCATCGTGCCCTGCGAACCTGGGGCGGTGTACCCCGGAGAGAGCGAACGTCATGACGCACGCGAATATCCGGCGGCTCGGCTTCCGCCATCCTCGTCCAAACGCTGACCGGGTGCCGGCGGTGCACCGTGCACGCTGGTCTAGCACCGCCGATCACAGTGTCGTTCGCCGGCGCCGTCGGCATCTCGCGCCACAAGCATGACGTCGCGGCAGGTAGGGGCGTCGAAGAGCCGGCGCCGCTGCGAGTTCACGGTTGGTGAGGCAGACCGCGGCACTGCCGAGCGCTTGCTGATCAGCCGGTCGGTGCATCCACCCGCGGGCGGCTGGTGATGAGCGCCCCCATCTGGTTGGCTACACCCCCGGAGGTGCATTCGGCGCTGCTGGACAGCGGCCCCGGCCCGGGTCCGTTGCTGGCGTCGGCGGCGGCCTGGGATTCGTTGAGCACTGCCTACGCCGAGACGGCAGACGAGCTGGCCGCGGTGGTGGCCGGGGCGGTGGCGGACAGCTGGGAAGGCCCGAGCGCCGAAGACTATGTGGCCGCCCATGCCCCCTATCTTGCTTGGCTGACGCAGGCCAGCACCGACAGCGCCGCAAGGGCCGCTCAGCAACAAACCGCGGCTACCGCTTACACCGCCGCCGTGGCTGCGATGCCAACGTTGGCGGAGCTGGCCGCCAACCATGCCGCGCACGCAGTATTGACGGCGACAAATTTCTTCGGCATCAACACAATCTCGATCGCGCTCAACGAGGCCGACTATGTACGGATGTGGGTACAGGCCGCCGCCGTCATGGGCACCTATCACGCGGTCTCGACGGCGGCTGTTGTCGCCGCACCGCAGGCCGCGCCGGCGCCGCCGATCATGAAAGCCGACGCGGAGCTGGTCAGGGCCGCTGAGGCAGGAATATCAAGTTCGGACCCGCTGCACCAGTTCGAGCAATGGGTGTGGCAGATGTATACCGACTTCTACAACAATGTCATTCAACCGTTCGTCGATTGGCTGGCGAACCTGCCGTTCTTCCAAACGATGTTTGCGGGGATCGACCCTTACCTGGTCATCCTCGGCAACCCGCTTACCTATCTGAGCCCGTTGAACATCGCGTTCGCACTTGGCTACCCGATGGATATCGGAACGTATGTGGCTCTGTTGTCACAAACCTTCACCTTTATCGGGGCAGATCTCGCCGCGGCCTTCGCTACGGGTAACCCCGTGACGATCGGTTTCACCATTTTGTTCACCGGTGTCGAAGCCATCGGCACGGTCGTCACCGACACGATTGCGCTGCTTAAGACGCTGTTGGAGCAGACTGCGGTGCTGCTCACTGTTGTGGTGCCGCTGCTGACGGCCCCGTTGGTTCCGTTGGCTGCGGGTGCTGTGCTGGCGCCAGTCGGTGTCAAAGGGCTGGTGGCGCTGACTGCCGTGCCGCCACCGCCGCCGCCCGTCACACCCACCACGCCGCCCCTTGCGGCCCTCAGCACGAGCGCCCCGACCTCTACCACGGCCCCGGTTCAGGCGCCCGCGGAGGTGACCGTCCAGGCGCCCGCGCCCGGACCACCGCCGCCGGCTTCCGCGGCGCCACCGGTGAGCGATGCGGCGCTCGGTGTGGGGATGGAAAACTTCGGGTACCTGGTGGGTGGCCTGAGCGCGGATGCCAAGAGGCCCGCAAGCGCCAGTTCCCGAAAGAAGGCGCCAGAACCCGACAGCGCCGAGGCCCCAGCGGTCACGGCCACACCTCAGGAAAAACCTCGACCGCAGTGGCGTCGACGGGTGAAAGCCAAACGGCTCGGCCGCGGTTATGAATACCTGGATTTGGACCCAGACGGCGAGCACGACCCGAGCGAGCCGACGACCTCGGCCGCACCAGACCAGGGAGCAGGAACCTTGGGGTTCGCCGGGACCACGCAACTGTCCGGTTCCAGACCAGCCGCGGGGTTGATCACGCTCCCAGACGATACGTTGCCCGGCAGCCCACGCGCGCCGATGGTGCCGGGCACGTGGGGCGTCGACTCGGCGCTGCCCCACGACTGACCTTCGTAGGCAACGATATTGTCGCGACGGGGCAGCATGGCCGCCGTCGTTGCCAACTACAAAGTCCAGCACACCAGCCCGCGGGCGGTCATCGTCGGTTGCGCGCGAACGAGGTGCTTACGATGACGCGATGCGGATACTGGTCACCGGTGGAGTCCGCTCGGGAAAGTCCACGCACGCCGAAGCGTTGTTGGCCAATGCCGTAGAGGCTGTCTACATCGCTCCGGGCCGCCGCGCCGATGGCAGCGACCCGGACTGGGATTCCCGGGTCGCACTACACCGCGCTCGTCGCCCGCCGACCTGGCTGACGATCGAAACCGCGGACGTCGCAATGGCTTTGTCCAACATCCGGTGTCCCGTCCTGGTGGACTGCCTGGGCACTTGGCTAACGGCTCTCATGGATCGTGAGGCGTTGTGGAACACTACGACCGCCGAAGCCTACGCTGCGGTCGAGGAACGACTGGACGAGTTGTGCGCGGCACTGACCGAACTGGCCGATGCGGTCGTGGTGACGAATGAGGTCGGCTTAGGTGTGGTGCCCGCCCATCGTTCGGGGATGATGTTCCGCGATCTGCTGGGCACGATCAACCAACGGGTGGCAAACGTTTGCGACGAGGTGCACGTGCTGATCGCGGGTCGTGTTCTCAAGCTGTGAATCACTGCCAGCAGCCGCCGGCAAGCGGTAGGCCGAGCCCGAGACGCTCGATGCGGGTGTCGAGTGCCTCGGCAGGTGCGGAGGTGATGCGATTTGCCCGTCTCACTCGGAAATTCCGTGGTGTCCGCGAATGCCGCTGGTCAACGATGTCGGCTGCCCAGCCTTGGATGCCGACGCTCGTCTTGGTTCTGTTTTCGGCACGCTGATACGGCTTTCGGGGATGTCTCGCGTGCTCGCCGAAGCGGCTGCCATACCGCCGCATCGAGTGTGCGGCGACGGCTTTGACTGTGTATGGAGGGCGGGAACTGCCGCGATCGGCCGCCCTGACGGCACGATCGGCGCCGTCGGCGCACACTCCTCGCCGCCAGCGCACGATCGGCGCCGTCGGCGCACACTCAAAGCCGTCAGCGCACACTCGGCGCCGCCAGCCACCGACCCAACCGCACCAGCATGCGATTTCCATCTCCCCACACCGGGGCGCAGCCCCACGACCGCTTGTAGCGACAAACCAAGGCCTGCAACGACTTTACTGCTGATAGGCGGGAATAGCGAACACTCCAACCGCGTGCGGTTGCGTCCTACACCATGGGGCGCCAGATCTGCGCCGTCCCGGCACCTAGCGATCGCAGGTTCGGTAGTAGTGCAGATAGGCGATCGCCGGCACTACCAAGAACGTGATCACCATCAACGCGATCGAGAAATAGTTGGCGCCACCCTGCGGTGTGGCGAAGATGGTCCGGTAGTCGAAGGACACCGCCAACGCCACCGAGACGGTAACGGCAGCTATCGGTAGCACTTTGTCGGTCAATGGGTTTCGCTTCACCGTCGGCCGGTTGCCGGCGGTGGTCCGGGCCAACGCGAGTAGAGCGATCGGGACGATGATGAACTGGACGAACCGGGCGATCACCGCAAGCCCGATCAGGTTCACGCTATCGAAGCGAAGAGCCAGTGGAAACGCCAGCGCCAACGACGCCGTGATCGCGAACGCGATCATCGGGACTCCGAATCGGTTCTGCGTCGATAACCGTGCCGGCAGGATCCGGGTGTCCGACAGCGCTGTCCACACGCGCGGCGCACCGAACGAGGCGGCGACGTTGATGCCGAACATCGAGACCAAGGCGCCGAAAATGACGGTCGTGCGCAACGGACCGTCGTCGATGGCCGCAGCCAATCGCACCGTGGCGTTGGATTCGACAACCTTGTCCGATCCCAGCAGCATCGCCACTGCGACAGCAAGCACGTAGACGGCGCCGACACCGAGGATCGCGAGCGGTATGGCTTTCGGCAGCGTCCGCTCCGGCTCATGCATCTCCTCGGCGGCGTTGGCGATCGATTCGAAACCGGTGAATGCATACAACGCCGCGATAGTGGCAAGGATCAATCCCGAGACGGCACCGTGCGCGAGCTGAATCCCGCCGAACAAAGCATAGCGGGCCGGTTGGTAAACGCCTGGCGCAGTTGCCGTTCCGTAATGGCTCGGGTGATGTGTGACGATGAGCCACAGGCCGCCGACGATAAAGACGGAAAGCGCCGAAACCTTGCCTACCGTCGAGGTTCCGTTTGCCCATTTGATTGCCCGGTTACCGAAAATGTTGATCACCAACAGCACGACGATGAACCCGAGAAACGTCGCCGTCTTCACGCTCAGCAGCTCGCTATCGTCGGCCCAATTCTTCTCGGGGAAAGTCACTTTCAACAATGTCGAGACGAACAGCGACGCCAGCACGCCCCAGGCGATGGATGCGACGATCGCGTGGGTCACACCGACATAGATGCCGATTTTCTGCCCGAAAGCGGCTGTCGTATAGGCATACGATGCGCCATTGGTTTTGACGTATCTGGCCGCACCGGCAAAGACCAGTGCCATGATGCCGGCGAAAAGACCCGCCAGGATGTAGGCGACGGGCGCCCATGGTCCCGCGAGCTTGATCACCGCACCGGGGGTAAGAAAGATGCCGGCTCCGATTATCGAGTTGATCCCGAGCATCACAACGCTCCGGAAGCCAAGTTTGCCGATCGCGGGTCCTCCTCATGACATCGGTTGCACGCAGTGATAGCACTCAGTTGTTAGCACTCAACAGGGGGCAGTGCCATAGATTGGTGTCATTTGCCACCGGGAAGGGACCACTGGTTTGCCACCAGCTAGGGACCACCTGTTTGGCTCAGCGAGCATGATGT
>NZ_LQOX01000004.1 GCF_002102175.1 Mycobacterium gastri
TTGGTCACCGCCTGGGCCCCGGGGCGGCGCATGTTCAACGCCTACGGCCCCACCGAGGCCACCATCTGGGCCACCTGCACCACGCCGCTGTCACCCGGACAACCCATCACCATCGGCGCCCCGATCCCGGGGGTGTGCGCGCTGGTGCTCGACGCCCGACTCCACCCCGCCCCCATCGGCGTGGTCGGCGAACTGTATCTGACCGGGCCCGCCCTGGCACACGGCTATGCGGCCCAACCGCAGTTGACCGCCCAACGATTCGTGGCAAATCCTTTCGGGGCGCCCGGAACACGGCTGTATCGCACCGGCGACCTGGCGCGCTGGACACCCCAGGGAACACTGGACTGCCTGGGCCGCGCCGACACCCAAATCAAACTGCGCGGCCAACGCATCGAACTCGGCGACATCGAAAACGCCCTACTGGCCTGCCCACAGGTCACCCAAGCCGCCGCCACCGTCCACCACACCACCACCGGAACCCCCCACCTCATCGGCTACATCACCCTCGAGCACACCAGCCCCGCCTCCACCGTCGTTCAAGACGCCGAAATCGTCGAACAGTGGCAATGGATGTACGACGAGCTGTACCGCGCTGAAATTCAGGTGTCGGAGCTCGGCATGGACTTTCGGGGCTGGAACAGCAGCTACACCGATGAACCGATTCCAGTCGAGGAGATGGTGGAGTGGCGTTCGGCCCTGGTGGATCGGATCATGGCCCTGCGGCCGCGGCGAGTGTTGGAGATCGGCGCGGGCTCGGGGCTGGTGTTGTCCCAGATCGCCCCGCAGTGTGAGCACTATGTGGCCACCGACATGTCGGCGGTGGCCATCGACAACCTTGCCCGTTCGCTGAAGCAGTCGCAGATTCCGTGGCGTGATCGGGTCCAGCTGCTGACCCGGCCGGCCCACATCACCGAGTCACTACCGCAGGGCTACTTCGACACCGTCATTCTCAACTCGGTGGTCCAGTACTTCCCTAACGCGGAATATCTCGCCGGCCTCATCGACAAGGTCGTGGATCTGCTGGCCCCGGGCGGGGCGGTGTTCATCGGCGACGTCCGTAACCACACCCTGCAGGGCGCGTTCCACACCGCCGTCGCGCTTGCCCGCACCGCCGGCGCCCCAACCATTGAAGCCACCGAGATCCGCCAGCGGGTCCGCCGCGCCATGCTCAGCGAACGCGAGCTACTACTGGCCCCGGAGTTCTTTACCAGTTGGGCCGCCGACCATCCGTCGGTGGCCGGACTCGACATCCAAGTCAAACGCGGATCGGCCGACAACGAACTCAACCGGTACCGCTATGACGTCATCATCCACAAAACTCCCACACCGGTACGTTCGGTGGCCGCCGCACCAACCTGGGAGTGGGCCGCATGCGCGGGCCTGAGCGGACTGCACACCCGGTTGACATCCCTACGGCCCGCCGCCGTGCGTGTCACCCACATACCTCGCGCCGGATTGATCACCGACGTCCAGCTCGGACACGCCGTCGCCGACGGGCTGTCCCTGACAGATGCACTCGCGCAAGCCACCGGCGACACGGCCATTCCCGAAGAATTGCACTGCCTCGGCGAAACCACCGGCTACCACGTCGCCGTCACCTGGGGCGCCCAACCCGGCACCGTCGATGCCGTCTTCATCTCCGACCCCGGCCCGCTTACCGGCCTCTACTCACCCCGTACCGGGGCCCACCAACACACCACTAACGCCAATGATCCTCGCACCAACACCAAAATCACCGCGGTGCGTCAGTGGTTGGCTGCGCGGTTGCCCGACTACATGGTGCCGGCTCAGGTGGTGGTGCTCGACGAGTTCCCATTGACTTCCTCGGGCAAGATCGACCGAAAGGCGTTGCCGGCACCAGTGTTTGCCGCCACACCTTCCCGACCGCCGCGGACCCGGACCGAAGAAGCCGTCGCCGACGTGTTCGCCGAGGTGTTAGGCCTGGACCGGGTTGGGCTCGACGACGACTTCTTCGCCTTGGGCGGGGACAGCATCGTGTCGATTCAGGTGGTGTCGGCGTGCCGGGCTCGGGGGGTGTGGTTGTCGCCCCGGGATGTGTTCGAGTGCCGGACAGCTGCTCGCTTGGCGGAGGTGGCCGCGGCGGCCCCGGCTGGCCCGGCGCTGGACGAGTTACCCGGCGGCGGTGTGGGTGACGTGCCGCTCACCCCGATCGTGTGGGATCTGGTGAACCGCGGCGGCGGCTTCGACCGGTTCGTTCAGTCGGTGATGGTGCAGTTGCCGGTTGGTGTGGATCGGGCGGGAATCGTGGAGACCGTTTCGGCGGTGATGGCGCGCCACGACATGTTGCGGGCCCGGTTGTGGCGGGATCCGTCGGCGGGTTGGCGGATGCAGACCCGTGAGATGGGTTCTGTCGACGTGGATACGCTGCTGCACCGGATCCCGTTTGCGGCCGATGCGCTTCCGCAGAAGTTGGCGTCGCTGGCCAGCGAGGCGCTGGACGCCGCGGTGGATCGGTTGAACCCGTCGGCGGGATCGGTGCTGCGCATGGTCTGGCTGGATCCTACTGGCGTGCAAGGTGTTTCAGATCGCTCGGGCCGGCTGGTCATCGTCGCACATCATCTGGTGGTCGATGCGGTGTCGTGGCGCATCATTGTGTTTGACCTGATGCGGGCGTGGGAGCAGGTGGCCGCGGGGCGGCGTGCTGTGCTGCCGCCGGCGGGCACGTCGATGCGCCGATGGGCTCACGGGCTTCAGGAGGCGGCCCGCCGGGGGCAGTTCGACGCCGAGCTGGCGGCGTGGGCCCAGATTTCAGACGGCCCCGATCCGTCAATGGGATCTCGTCCTTTCGATCCGGGTGTCGATGTGATGTCGACGGTGGATCGGGTGCAGCTGCGGTTACCGCACGAGGTGTTCGAGCCGGTGCTGACCACCTTGCCGGCGCTGTTCCGAAGCGGTGTGCATGACGGGTTGCTGGCGGCATTGGCGGCGGCGGTGGCGGTGTGGCGGTCGCGCCGCGGGGTCGCCGAATCCTCGGTACTGGTTCATCTCGAAGGCCACGGCCGCGAGGAGGCCGTAGTGGCCGGGGCGGATCTGTCACAGACGGTGGGATGGTTCACTTCGGTGTTCCCCGCCCGGCTGGACGTGTCCGGTATCGATGTCGATGACGTGTTGCGCGGCGGGGCAGCCGCCGGTGTGCTGATCAAGGCCATCAAAGAGCAGCTGGCCGCCATCCCGCAACACGGCATCGGCTACGGCGTTTTGCGGTACCTGACGCCGGCCGGGGCCAGCGCCTTGCCGGACGCGGGGCATCCCCAGCTCATGTTCAACTATCTCGGCCGTATCGCGGGCACCGAATTGTCGGCCGGCTCAAGTGATGGCGCATGGTGGGTCACCCCGGACTTCACCGCACTGACCAGCACCCCCGACGCCGACATGCCCGTACCGGCCACCATCCAGATCAACGCGATGGTGCTCGATGACGAATTCAGCGCCCAGATCGCTTATCCGGCAACACTGCTCGCCCAAGACGACGTCGAAGAACTCGTCGAGCTGTGGCGGGCGGTGCTGGTCGGATTGGCCCGGCACACCCAACTGCCGGGAGCCGGCGGCCGCACCCCCTCAGATTTCCTGCTGGTATCGGTTACCCAAGACGACCTGACCACCTGGGAAGCGCGTTACCCCCGCCTGGTCGACGTCTGGCCGTTGGCGCCGCTGCAGGCGGGCCTGTTCTTCCACGCTCTGCTGGCAGCGTCCTCCGTCGACGCCTACACCGTGCAAACCGTCATCGACATCGCCGGCGAGGTCGACACCGCGCGCCTGCACGCCGCCGCGCAAGGCATCATCGACCGCCACGACAACTTGCGCACGGCGTTCGTCACCACCTCGCAGGGCACCGCGGTGCAGGTCGTCCTCGCCGACGTCGAGGTACCGTGGCACGAACTGGACCTCACCGGCTCGGCCAACGCCGGCCAGGACTTCACCCGATTCACCCAGTCCGACCGGCTGCAGCAATTCGACCTGACCACCCCGCCGCTGCTGCGTTTCACCCTGGTAGCCAAGGGACACAACAAGTTTGCGCTGGTCATCACCCACCACCACATCCTGCTCGACGGCTGGTCCTCGCCGATGCTGCTGCAAGAATTCCTCACCCTCTATGCCGCCGATGGCGAGCATTCAGCGCTGCCGCCGTCCCGGCCATTCCGCGACTACCTCGAGTGGGTCGCCCTGATCGACACCGAGCAATCAGCACAGGCATGGCGTCACGCGCTGGCCGGGTTGGACGAACCCACCATGCTCGCCGCGGTCGATCCGGCCCGCCAAATCGCTTCTGCCCCAGCCAAACACGTCCTGGAATTCGACGACCAGCACAGCACCTGCATTGCAGACTTCGCCGCCCGGACCGGGGTCACCCTCAACACCGTCATCCAACTGGCATGGGCGATCGTGCTGAGCCACTTGACCGGACGCGACGACGTCGTCTTCGGGACCACCGTCTCCGGACGGCCCGCCGAACTGCCCGGCGTGGACACCATGATCGGCCTCCTCATCAACACCGTGCCCACCCGCGTACGCATCATCCCCACTGAAACCGTCACCGCGGCACTGCATCGCCTGCAATCCGAACAAGCGACTCTGATCGATCACCACCATCGCAGCCTGGCCGACATTCAGCGCCTCGCCGGCCCCGGAGCCGCGTTCGACACTGCCCTAGCCTTCGAGTCCTACCCCGTCAATACCACCGCCCTGCGACAGCTCCTTGAATCCTTGGGTGAACTGCACGTGGAGGGGTTCAAAGTGGCTGACGCGACGCACTATCCATTGAGTTTGGCGGTTAGTTTCGATGCTCGGTTGCGGGTTGAGTTCAGCTACCTCACCGAGGTTTTCGATGCCGCCGACGTCGAGCGGATCGCCGGCTTCTACCGTCGGCTGCTTGAGGCGGTGGTGGCGGATGGGCCGGTGGTGGTGGGTGAGGTGTCGTTGCTCGATGGCGGTGAGCGTGAGCTGGTGGTGTCGGGGTTCTCTGGCGCCGGGGTGGCGGCGCCGGTGGGGGTGGTGTCGCAGGTGTTGGCCGCGGCGGTGGCGGCCGATCCGGACGCGGTGGCGATCATCGACGGTGCCCGGCAGGTGTCGTATCGCCAGCTCGATGAGTCATCGACGCGGTTGGCGCGGGTGCTGATCGAGGCGGGGGTGGGGCCCGAACGCGCGGTGGGCGTGGCCATGGACCGATGTGCCGAGCTGGTGGTGACGTGGTGGGCCGTGGTCAAGGCCGGCGGGGTGTATGTGCCGGTGGATGCGGCCCATCCCGTCGAGCGCATCGCCGCGGTGCTCGACACGGTCGACGCGGTGTGTGTGCTCAGCTGCGCCGCCCACAGCCTGGCCGGGGCCGGGGCGCGCCCGGTGCTCCGCGTCGACGAGCTGGACCTCTCGGATCGCCGCGCCGACCCGATCACCGACGCCGAGCGGCGCTCGCCGCTCAGCGTGGACAACACCGCCTATGTGATCTTCACCTCCGGCTCCACCGGCACCCCCAAGGGAGTGGCGGTCGGCCACGCCGGCCTGCTGGGGATGGCCGCGGCCCAACGCGAGCTGTTCGCAGTCGGCGCCCAGGCGCGGATCCTGATGGTGGCCGCCCCGACCTTTGATCTGTCGATCTTCGAATGGTTGTGGGCGGCCGGATCGGCGGCGCCAGTGGTGGTGGCACCCCCGCAGGTGTATGCCGGCGACGCGCTGACCAGCTTGCTGCACGACCAGCAGATCAGCGCCGCCATCCTGACCCCCACGGTGCTGGCGTCGCTGGACCGCACCCGGCTGGGCGGATTATCCACCCTGATCGCCGGCGCCGAACCCTGCCCGCCGGAATTGGTCACCGCCTGGGCCCCGGGGCGGCGCATGTTCAACGCCTACGGCCCCACCGAGGCCACCATCTGGGCCACCTGCACCACGCCGCTGTCACCCGGACAACCCATCACCATCGGCGCCCCGATCCCGGGGGTGTGCGCGCTGGTGCTCGACGCCCGACTGCACCCCGCCCCCATCGGCGTGGTCGGCGAACTGTATCTGACCGGGCCCGCCCTGGCACACGGCTACGCAGCCCAACCGCAGTTGACCGCCCAACGATTCGTGGCAAATCCCTACGGGGCGCCCGGAACACGGCTGTATCGCACCGGCGACCTGGCGCGCTGGACACCCCAGGGAACACTGGACTGCCTCGGCCGCGCCGACACCCAAATCAAACTGCGCGGCCAACGCATCGAACTCGGCGACATCGAAAACGCCCTACTGGCCTGCCCGCAGGTCACCCAAGCCGCCGCCACCATCCACCACACCACCACCGGAACCGCCCACCTCATCGGCTACATCAGCGGCTCAGCCTCCCTTGACCCCACCGCGATACGCCAGCAGCTCAGCACACGATTGCCCGCCTACCTGGTCCCGACTCAAGTGCTGCTGCTCGACAAGATCCCGCTGACCTCCTCGGGCAAGCTCAACCGAACCGCATTACCCCCACCGGTGTTCGCCGCCGCACAATACCGGCCACCGCAGACGCCGACCGAAAACACCGTCGCCGACATCTTCGCCGACGTCCTAGGCCTCGACCGCGCCGGCCTCGACGACGACTTCTTCGCCCTCGGCGGAGACTCCCTGCTCGCCACCCGGCTAAGCACCCGACTGCAACTAGCACTGAACACCGAAGTACCAGTGCGGTCTATCTTCGACGCCCCCACCGTCGCCGACCTCGCCAACCACCTGCACCGCAACACAAACACGATTTCCGTACAAGAAGTCGTTCCGGTTCAAACTCTGAAAAAGGGTGCCGGCATTCCGTTGTTCTGCATTCATCCCGGCGGTGGCGTGAGTTGGCCGTATCAGGCTCTTGGTAATTACTTGGACTGCCCGATCATTGGAATCCAGCAAATTCTGCAGGGCGAAGAAGCCGAACCTCGATCAATTCGCGATATGGCGAAAAACTATGCCGACAGGATCCAAGGGGTTTATCCCACCGGCCCCTACAACCTTCTTGGCTGGTCTTTTGGAGGCGTCGTCGCCCACGAACTCGCGATCGAGCTTCAGCGACGCGGATGTGCAATTGCACGTCTTGTCCTTCTTGACGCGGATCCCGGTATCGACGACATCCAGGATCTGGGCGACTGGAGGAAGCAGATAGAAGTCCTGCGCTTCTATGGCATCGATGTTCCCGAACAAGACGAACCGCTCACCTACGAGCAGATAGAAAAACTGATCCGAGAGCCAGGCGCCACCGAATTTCTCCGATACAAACCGCTTCTGGATTTGTTTGTGCAAAACATCGCAAGTGGTATGGCGTTGTATCAGACCCACGAACCCGATGTATTCGATGGTGACATGATCATATTCTCAGCTGTGCGGGATGAGAGCGATCGGAGTTTGTCTCTGCTGCAAAGTTGGCGACCTTACGTTACGGGCGACATTACCGTGCACTCGGTCAACTCCACGCATCAAGAAATGCTGACCACCCAATCGCTCTGTATGTACGGCCGACAACTCGAACGCACATTAATCCGAGCCGGATCCACTGAGGTTTCCGGGCTCTTTTGCACGCCCGACCAGCTTGTGGGCAGAACGAAGCCCAATGTTAAGTGGTCGCGTTCCGGTCGCCCGACCTGCGCCGCCGGCAAGCATGTTTACGAGGACCAACATCAACGGGTGACGCAATCTTCAAGCGAATACTCGCAGGGCGTGTCATGAGCGGACCATTACGATCGTCGGACGTCGCCACTGAGGCTGCGGGAGCCTCTGGGCGTCCCGCGTTACGGCTGGAGGCGGTGAGCCGAACCTATGGATCCGGACCGACAGCAGTGGACGCGCTCAAGGATGTCAACCTCGAGGTTTGGCCCGGTGAGTTCGTCGTAATACTGGGTCCGTCCGGTTCGGGCAAAACGACGCTGCTCAATCTGGTGGGCGGCATCGAAGCGCCCACGTGTGGACGAATCCTGGTGTCCGGTAACGACATTGCCGCGCTAAGCGCTAGGAAGCGCACAGCATATCGACGGGACCAGGTTGGTTTTGTGTTCCAGTTCTTCAACCTGGTAGCGACCCTGACTGCGCTCGAGAACGTCGAGATCATCGCTGAACTCGCCGGCGAGGATTGTGCTCAGCGCAGTCGCGGAGCTCTGGTGAAAGTCGATCTCACCGACCTCGCCGGCCGGTTTCCCGGACAGATGTCCGGTGGTCAGCAGCAACGGGTGGCGATTGCCCGTGCCGTCGTCAAAGAGCCGCCGCTGCTGCTGTGTGACGAACCGACCGGCAGTCTGGACCTGACCACAGGCCGGCAGGTTTTGGCGATGCTGCGAGAGTTGGCCCGGGAGGGCCGTCACACCGTCCTTCTGGTTACGCACAATTCCGCGATCGCCAAGATTGCCGATCGGGTGGTGTGGTTGCGCTCCGGAAGGGTCGCCCATCAGGAACGGGTCGCTGCCCCGGTGCCGGCGCAGGACCTCGACTGGTGAGCCGCATCCTGCTGCGCAAGGTACGCCGGGATCTGTGGCGGCAGCGCTCGCAGTTCCTGGCCGCGGCGGTCGTGATGGGGATCGGTGTGGCGGTCTTCGTCGGCGCCACAGATGCCTATGCCAACTTGCAGCAGTCATTCACCCGGGTCTATGCCACGCAACTGCTGCCGGATGTTGTCATCAGCGGGCCCGGCGTGTTCGGGCTCGACGAGGCTGCCCGAACCCTTCCCGGTCATCCCAACGTTGAACTTCGCCAACAATCTGACGTCAGTATCCGGATCAAGGGCCGCACCCTGTTCGGCCGCGCAGTCGGCGTGCCCGTTGCAAACCAACCCGCAGTGTCGAAGTTGGCAGTTCGATCCGGTGGTCTGCCGCCTCGTGGGTCGCTGCTGGTGGACGAGCACGTCGCCGCCCATTACGGCCTGCATCCGGGCGACACCATCGAACTGCTTGGACCGTCCGGTTGGCGCCCGGTGTCCGTTTCGGGGTCTGCCGTGTCGACGGAATATTTGTGGCCGGCCCGCTCGCGTGCGGAGACGGTCACCACACCGGAGTACTTCGGCGTGGTGTTCGTACCAGCACCCGATATGGTGCAGTTCGCGGCTGGCCCGGCAGATCAGCTGCTGGCGTATGCGCGCGACCGCGACCAAGCACCCGCATTGGTCACCGCTGCAACGGAATTGGCGTCCTCACACGCAATGGTGGCCACGTCGCGCGACGAGCTGCCGTCCTATAGCTTCTTGCACGACGGCATGGAATCGGTAGGCAAGTTCGCAAGACTGCTGCCCTGGGTGTTTCTCGTGGCAGCGGTGGTCGGGACGCAGGTGCTCTTGTCGCGACTGGTTGCCGCGCAACGAGCGGTGATCGGCACCCTGTCAGCCAACGGACTGTCCGGCCGAACGATCCTTAGCCACTACCTGACTTATGGTGTGGCGGTCGGACTTGTGGGGACCATGGCAGGGACGATCGGCGGCTATGTTCTCGGTGGCTGGTACACCGCCCAATACACCCAGGCATTGGGACTGCCGCAGCGCGCGACATCGCTGTATCCCAGCAGTCTGCTGATCGGAGCCATCGCCGGCGCTGCGGCATCCGCACTTGCGGCGTGGGCCCCGGCGCGCGCCGCATCGCGGGTGAGCCCGGCGGAAGCGATGCGAATCGCGCCGACCAGCGTACGCGGCGGCGTAAGCGTCGCGGAACGACTGCTGCCGCCGCTGCGGCGTATACCCACCCGCTGGCGAATGACGTTGCGCGGCATCACCCGCAACCGTCGCCGAACGATCCTTACCGTGGCCGGGGTGGTGGCTTCGGTCTGCCTGGTGATGGTGTTCGCCGGCATGCGCGACACCGTCAATGGCGTCATTGATCGACAGTACGGAGAGATCGAACTTCAAGACGCTCAAGTCATCACCGCCGCGGGCGCTGCCGATGCCGTCGCGGATACCTTACGAGCCGACCCCCAAGTCGCCGCAGCAGAACCGTACACCCGACTGGATGTCACGGTGCAGGTTCGCAACAACCGCTATGACACCCTGCTGATCGCCTTGCCGCGGGCAACCCAGATGCACCGCTTCCCATTTGGTCGATCCAGCCGCGACCTTCCCCCCGACGGTGTGGTGCTGGGAGCGGGCTTACGGGCCATTCTCGGCGTCGCCGCCGGTGACAAAATCGCAATAACCAACGCCCAGAAAGGAATCCGTCTTGAGCAACCCGTCGTCGGCTTCGCCGACGAGCCGATGAGCCCGGTCGTATATGTCGCGGCCGAGCAAGTGCCTGCCCTTGTGCCGTCGGGCGTGTTGCTCAAGCTGGCCCCCGGCGTCAACCAGGATGCGAAGGGCCAGGACGTGACGACGTTGCGCGGCGTGGCGGCCTATGTGCCCACCGACTCGGTCTCCGCCACCATCCGCAAGGCTTTCGAGCTATATAACGTGCTGGTTGCACTGACCTTGTTGTCCGCCGGTGTGATGTCCGCGGCGCTGCTCTACAACGCGATGTCGGCCAACGTCAGTGAACGCACCGGTGAGCTCAGTACATTGCAGGCCGCCGGAATGGATGCCCGCCTACTGGGCCGGTTGGTGGCGGCGGAGAATATGACCCTGGTTGCGATCGGTCTGCCGGCTGGTCTGATAGCCGGGACGTGGCTCGCTGAATCGTTCTTGGCGACCTACGTAACGCAGGGGTATCAATGGCACCTGATGATGCACACCACGACTCCGCTCCTTGTCACGGCGGGGGTCCTGATCGCCTCACTGCTGACGCTGATCCCGGCGTTCCGCGTCATCGGACGAATGGACGTGGCCAAAGTGGTGCGTGAGCGGACGTTGTGAGCACCCGTGCGCTTGGTGATATTACCCCTATGGGGTATAGACAGCGGATGGACATGGCCACTGGTGCGGTTGGGCACACGTTGGGGTTAGCCGATTCGATGACACCGGAGATGCTGCGGATGCTGATCCTGGGGCCTACCTCATCGGCGGCGGTGATCGGCGCCGGTGCAGGCCGTGGCGCCCACGTCGACGGTCGGGCGGTTGCCGGGCGATGACCGGCCACCCAGCGTAGCCGCCGCTGCTGCGCCGGGTGTGCCGTCGTCGTTGTCATATCCCCCGGAGTCCGCGGCGCCCAGGGAAGCGACGAGGGCTCGCGGCGACGCGACCACCGGCTCATCGCCCGCGGCAGGATGGGCCGGTCGTGCCCTGTTGCCGTGCTTCGCAACTGAGCGAGCGATACCTTACGACACGAGCCGGATTAAAGGCGTTGTCGAAGCAGGACCGGAGGCATCCCGGCGATTGGCGCATCCCGAGCTTTCGGCAGAGCTTCGTGAAATCATTTGCGGTATAAGTGGATCCGCGGTCGGTTATGAAAGATCACGCCATCGATCACGGCGCGCCCGCCGCGCACCGTGGCGGCTATCTTCATCGCGTCGCCGGCTAGCTGGGCGTCCGGGTGCTCCGACCATCGGGCAGGTCAGCAGCCGGCGTCCGCACAAATCAAGCCTCGAGGCCACAAGGGCTTCCCCTCGCCGGCGGGGGCTTCAGTGATGTCGTCACGACGGTGTTCACACTGAGCTTCCAACCCTCGTCGACCAGGTCGGCGTGGATGGGGAGCCGGACTCGGGTAACGACAGGCACGGTGAGCAGCTCACCGTCGGCTGAGCGTCAACGTTCCCGCGGTCTTGAGCACCCGGTCAGCGGTGATCTTCTCGGCCCGGCGAGCCTCGCGCTCGAGATAACGCTGCTTGGAGTCCTCGAATTTGTCGCTGGCCTCCTCGAGCTCCTTGATCAGCACGGCAAGGTCGTCGCGCATCCACGCGCCCTCGCCGGTGAAGTCCTCGCGCTCGAAAATCCGCCACTTCCGCAGCACCGGCATGACCACCTCGTCGAGGTGGATGCGCGGGTCATAGACGCCGCCGACGGCGATGATCACGGCCTTGCGGCGGAACTCCGGCACCGTGAAGCCGGGCATCTTGAAGTTCCGCAGAATCCGGTGCACCGACTTGATCGCTTGGTTGGGCGCAATGTCGAGTCCGGCTGCACTGACGTCCCGGTAGAAGATCATGTGCAAGTTCTCGTCGTGAGACACCCTGGCCATCAACTGCTCTGCGATGGCGTCGTTGCTGGCCTTGCCGGTGTTGCGATGCGACACGCGGGTGGCCAACTCCTGGAACGAGACATACATCACCGAGTCGAATACACTCTCAGCAAACATATCGCCCTGGTAGTTCTGGCCCGGGCTGAAGCCCCGCGTCATTTGCTCCATGCGAAGCTTCTCCAGCTCGACCGGATCCACCGCGCGGGTCACCACCAGGTAGTCACGCAACGCGGTGCTGTGCCGGTTCTCCTCGGCGGTCCACCGGTTGACCCACTGCCCCCAGGGACCATCCATGCTGAAGTTCATCGCGATTTCGCGGTGGTACGACGGTAAGTTGTCCTCTGTCAACAGGTTCTGGACCATCGCCACCTGGGCCACATCGGTGAGCTGGCTCTGCCCGGGCTCCCAGTCCTGGCCGTCGAGAGCATAGAAATTCTTGCCGTCCGACCAAGGAATGTAGTCGTGCGGGTTCCACTCCTTGAACATCGAGAGGTGGCGGTTGAGCAGCTGCTCTACCACGGGCTCAAGTTCGTTGAGTAGCTGTAGGTTGGTCATTTCCTTCGGCATAAGGGGTCTCCCAGCTATGTGTGCCGTTCAGTAACAGTGAATATATCTGTGAACCACGGTTACATGCAAGTCAGACACGCTGGAATGGAGTGATCAATCCGAGGTTGCCGTCGTAGCGCGGGTAGAGCAGGTTGCCGCGACCGGTGGCCGGGTCGGTGAAAAACAGCAGCTGAAGCCGGTATTCACCGGCGCGGTGCACTGCCGCGTCCTCGGTGAGACACGGCGTCTGGCGGGAATTCACGATCAGCGGCACCGCCGGCTCTGACGTGCTCGACGACCACGCCCATCCCGGCGGATACACATGTCGCTGGCGAGCCAGTCGCAGCCCCGAGGGGCCGGCCCGGTACACCACCGCGTCTTCGCCGGTTTCCACGTCGGTGAACAGGTGCGCGTCGTAGTCCATGGCATCCATCACCGCCACCGCCTCCAACGGCGTAGTGCGCTGCAGCACCACCGATTTCCGGCGCACCACGACGGCCCCGGTGGCGATGGTCAAGAGAGTGCGGGTCAGATCGGGCCAGGGACGAGGTCGCCACTGTCCGTACATCCGCACGATATGATGATCCAGCCGCAGCAATGCCGGTGTCAGGTCGTCGATACCCGTCGTGACGGCGAGCACCCGCGCCGGAAGCTCACCGACGCGCAGGTTCACCTGCATGACCATCGGCCCGCGGCCACAGGCTCCAGTTTTCAGGCGAACCCGAGCGCCTCCGGAGATCTCGTGATGGGCCAGCACCCGCCCCACCGAACGCGCTACGTACTCACCTTGCGAAGCCGACACCCGTGGGCCGGAAAGCACAGTGACATAGGGGAATTCCCGCACCGACCACGGCTTGAGCGCGTACACGCCGCAGCGACCCCGCTTTCTTCTTCGGCCCGAACAGCAGTCGAACTGATCGCTTGAGTCGAAGCGTCCCCGGCTGCCTCACGGTCCGCTAGGGCCGAAAGTCCCTGTGAAGATGTGCTGCTGATCACCACGCGGGTCCGGTCGAACCGGACTCCGGCGCCGGCTACCGACGTTCAACCAGGTACGGCGCCAACGCAGAAAGCTTCTCGCAGGTCTCTTCGAATTCCCGCTCGGGTTGCGAGGCCTCGATGATCCCGGCGCCGGCTTGCAGCCACGTGCGCCCGTCACGTTCATAGGCCGCCCGCAACGTCAGCGCGGCATCGAGGCCGCCGGCTGCGGAGAACATGACGACCGAACCCGAATACAATCCCCGCGGACCTTCGTCGAGACGCAAGATGGCTTCGACCCCGCCTGCTTTGGGAATTCCCGACGCCGTTACGGCAGGAAAAAGTGCCTCCAGAGCATCCATCCGATCGCTCGTGGGGTCTAGGCGCGCACTGATCGTTGAGCCGAGGTGTTGCACACTCCCGCGCTCGCGCACCGTCATGAAATCGGTGACGGCCGCGGTTCCCGGTTTTGCGATCTGGGCAATCTCCCGGAATGACGTGCGCACCGAAATAGCATGCTCGACAATCTCTTTGGCGTTGGACTCCAAGTCGCGGCGAGCTTGCAGGTCGTCTGCGACGCCTCGGCCCAGCGCACGTGTGCCGGCCAATGGCTCGGTGACCACGGCGCCGTCGGGCTGAACGGACATGACAAGTTCGGGGCTAAAGCCAAGCGCCCGAATTCCGCCAAGCTGCAACATGAACGATCGCACCGGAGTATTGTGCCGACGCGCCAGGCGATAGGTCGATGGGAAGTCCAGCTCGAAAGGCACATCGACACAACGGGATAGGATCACCTTGCGGTACTTGCCGGCCAAGATCTCGCGTCGGGCCGTGGCCACCCGGTCGCGGTAGCCGGACGGGTCGGCGGACAAGTCGACTGTGCGGGACTGCGGCACGCCGCCTATCCCGTCGCGCAGTAACTCGTGCACCGCCTGGCGGTGCTGCGCCCCGGCTCCGATGAAGCAAATCTGGCTCCGGGTCATCACGATGCGGCTTCCCGGCCAAAATACCCGGGCCAACGGCGTGCGGGGCGCCAGCCGCTGCTGCAGCCCGTATCGGTAGACACCGAATTCGAAGGCGATCCAGCCGAAGACCTGGTCGGTCTCCAGCAGCAGCCGGTCGATGGCTTCGCCCAGCACCGGCGCCGGCCGCCCTGACCAGGCTTGCCGGCGAGTCGTGCCGTTGCGGATCACGCGCAGCTCGTCGCTGTCCAGCTCCACCATCGCCTGCACGCCCAAGGCCAGGACCCATTGCCCGTCGTACTCGTAGAGCAGGTACGACTCGCCGCGGGTCTCGCAGAGGGCGGCGGCCAAACCGGCCGCAAGATCAGCCGGCTCTAGGTCGGCCGGCATCGGAATCGACACTTCAGCGGTACTGGCAGTACTGATCGCGATGCTCCCCTCCACAGCATTAGTAAATGTAGCCTAACCTACTAAACTAAATGTCTCCCGCTACCTTCCCGCGCAGATGCCGTCCGCACCAGGGCTCACCGTGAGTCGATCGCTGTCGGGGCCTACTTCCTTCATGGCATCATCGGGCTTCATGGCATCATCGGGCCGCAGTGGCGCCACCTGGCCGGGCCGAGTTCCGGTCTTCTTCCGCAGGCTGCCGCCAGGTGGCCGGTCGTTCCCGGCGGCTCGCCAGCGGCCACGCCAGACACAGGAAACGCCAAACGTTTACCAACCGTTTACTTGCCAGCCACATAACGACAGATTGCTGTGCGCGCGACTCTCCTAGCATCACTGCCTAACCGGCTGTGTCCGCCGGCAACAGTCGTATGCCCACCCGCAGGCAAGCACGAGGAGGGACCAGCATATGTTCGTGATCCATCTCGCGGACGGCGAAGAAGTCCATGGTGAAAGCGAGGAGCTCTCAATCAACCAGGACACCGGCGTGCTTACGGTATGCAAGGTCGACGGCTTCGAGGAGACCACGACGCACTACTCGCCCATTGCGTGGCGGAAGGTGACCCACCGCAAGCGGGGCATCGGTGTCCGGCCATCACTGATTTCTTCCGCGCGCTGATGGCCCGAGCCGGAGTTCGCAGCAAATTGGCAGCTGATTCACATTGAAGTCACGCCATTAGGGCGCTTACAGCGCACTGCCAGCACAATTGTCACCACCGACTGCCACACGGCAGTTCAGGGGATCGGCCGGTGCCCGAAAATACCGTGAATCCAGCTATTTTGTGCGCGTCGTGAGTGGCGGTCGCGCCCCAGCCTCGCTAAATTCTCAGCGTTGTCTGGGGTTGTTCCCGGTCGTTCCGTTGAAGGTGGTTGCTTCCTGGATCGGGGCACGAAGCATGGGAGGCGCCAATGCTGCATGAGTTCTGGCAGAATTTCACCCACAACCTGTTCAAACCGCTGCTGCTGTTCTTCTACTTCGGGTTCTTGATCCCGATCCTCAAGGTGCGGTTCGAGTTCCCCTACGTGATCTACCAGGGCCTCACCATGTACCTGCTGCTGGCCATCGGCTGGCATGGCGGTGAAGAGCTCGCCAAGATCAAGCCGTCCAGCATCGGCACGATCGTCGGATTCATGGTCTTGGGCTTTGTCCTGAACTTCGCGATCGGCGGTCTGGCTTATTTGCTGCTGAGCCGCATGAGTTCGATGCGGCGAATCGATCGAGCGACCGTCGCCGGCTACTACGGGTCGGATTCCGCGGGAACCTTCGCCACCTGCGTCGCCGTGCTTACCAGCGTCGGCATCGCCTTCAACGCCTACATGCCGGTGATGTTGGCTGTCATGGAGATTCCCGGCTGCCTGGTGGCGCTTTATCTGGTGGCACGCCTGCGGCACCGCGGAATGGACGAGGCCGGGTACATGCCCGACGAGCCGGGCTACACCCCCCCGGCCAAGGTCTCGCTCGGACCGGGAACCGCAGCACGGCCGGCCCGCGGGGAAACCCTCGAGGCCAACCACGAACGCGGAATCGAGCAGGAGCTGGAGCTCTCGCTGGAAAAGCAGGAGCACCCGGACTGGGAGGAAGCCGGGGAAGGCAGGGAAGGCAGCCGCAAGGCATCCCTGTTCTCGCGTGAGCTGCTGCAGGAAGTCTTCCTCAACCCTGGGCTGTGTCTGCTGCTCGGCGGCATCGTCATCGGCCTCGTCAGCGGACTACAAGGAGAGAAAGTCGTCCACGACGACGACACCTTCTTCGTCACGGCCTTCCAGGGTGTACTGGCCCTGTTCCTGCTCGAGATGGGCATGACGGCATCCCGCAAGCTCAAAGACCTGAGGACCGCGGGTCGGGGTTTCATCTTCTTCGGCCTAGTGGCGCCGAACCTCTTTGCGACGCTGGGAATCCTGGTCGCCCACAGCTACGCCTACCTGACCAATAGCGACTTCAAGCCGGGCACCTACGTGTTGTTCGCGGTGCTGTGCGGCGCGGCGTCCTACATCGCCGTTCCGGCGGTGCAGCGGCTGGCGATCCCCGAGGCAAGTCCGACGCTGCCGCTCGCCGCATCGCTGGGTTTGACGTTCGCCTATAACGTCACGATCGGGATCCCGCTGTACATCGAGGTCGCCCGCATGGTCGGGCAGTGGTTCCATACCACCGCGTGATCGCGGATCACCCCAGCAGCGTGCGCACCACGGCGTCGGCCAGCAATCGCCCCCGGTCCGTCAGGACCAACCGGTCCCCCTCGGCGACGAGCAACGCCTCGTCCGCCCCGCCGGCCAACAGGGCTTCGGCGCGTTGGCGTTCGGCGGCGTCGAGCCGGGCCACCGGCAACCCCTGACGCAACCGGATTCTGAGCAGCACATCTTCGGTGTGCAGCGCGTCGGCTCCGAGCTGCTCGAAGCCCGCCACCGGCAGCGTCGCACCCGCCACCAGCTCCGCGTAGGTGTTGGGATGTTTGACGTTCCACCATCGCGTCGCACCGACGTAACCGTGCGCACCGGGACCGGCTCCCCACCACTGGCCACCGTCCCAGTACCCGAGGTTGTGTCGGCACTCGCCACCCGGACGGGCCCAGTTGGACACCTCGTACCACCTCAACCCGGCCGCGGTCAGCCGCGCGTCGGCCAACTCGTAACGATGGGCGAGCACGTCGCCGTCCGGGGCGCTCAGCTCACCGCGCCGCACGCGCCGGGCCAGCGCCGTTCCGTCCTCGACGACCAAGGCGTAGGCCGACACGTGGTCGACACCGGCGTCGATCGCGGCCTCTACGGAACGCAGCAGATCGTCGTCGGACTCCCCCGGGGTGCCGTAGATCAGGTCGAGGTTGACTTGTTCGAAGCCTGCGTCCATGGCCTCGCGCGCGGCGGCCGTGGCCCGGCCGGGCGAGTGCACCCGATCCAGAGTGGCCAGCACCCGCGGCGCCACCGATTGCATGCCAAGCGACACCCGCGTGTACCCGGCCGCCCTGATCGCGTCGAAGAACTCCGGCCAGGTTGACTCGGGATTCGCCTCGGTGGTGATCTCGGCATCGGGCGCCACCGCAAAACAGTCGCGAACCATGCCGAGCAACGTCGTCAGACGCTCACCACCCAGCAGCGACGGCGTCCCACCGCCGACGAATACCGTGTTCAGCGTCGGTGCGTCGAGCCGTGCTGCCGCCAGCTCGAGTTCCGTCCGCAGGGCCAGCAACCACGCGTCCGGGTTGACGCCGCCCAGCTCGGCCGGGGTGTAGGTGTTGAAGTCGCAATACCCGCACCGGGTCACACAGAACGGGACATGCACGTACAGCCCGAACGGCTGTCCGGGACTGCGCAGCATCCCGGGTAGCTCCACCGTTCGCTCGCGAAGAGTCATGCCAAATCTTCGCACGGCGTGCCGGTGCGCGGCGCCGCCTTACCCGGTGCCCGTCAGACCCGGCTGGCCCAGCAACGACCCGCCGGTGCCGCCCAGGCCGCCGTTGCCGTTGGGTGGGCCCAGACCGCCGTTACCACCGTCGCCGCCGTTACCGGTGACGACGGCGTCGCCCCCAGGCCACCGTTGCCCCCAGTCGCTCCGGGTGCGCCCTGGCCGCCGGCGCCACCGGCGCCGCCGTTGCCGAATAACCCAGCGGGCCCGCCGTTTCCGCCGTTTCGGCCGGTTCCGCCAGAGCCGCCCGCGCCGCCATTTCCGATCAAGACGCCGCCAGGCCCGCCATTGGCCCCGGTCCCAGGGGCCCCGTCGGCGCCGTTGCCGATCAGGGGACGGCCCAGCAGCGCCAAGCTGGGCGCGTTGATCGCATTCAGCAAGCTCTGTGCGGCATTGGCGGCCTCGGCGCAGGCATAGTCGCCCGCACTCGCGGCGAGATTCCGGACAAACTGGTCATGAAATGTCGAGGCTTGGGCGGCGAGCGCTTGATATGCCCGGCCATGTGCTTCCGAACAGCGCTGCGATACCCACCGACACCTCATCGGAACCGGCGCTCAACACCCGCGTGGTGGGGGTGGCCGCGGTCTGGGCCGCCGCGTTGATAGCCGAACCGATTCTTGCGAAATCCGTTGCCGCCGCATCCACAATTTCGGGCGTCGTCGTCACAAAACACCCATACCTCCCGAGTGCTCGTCACGAATTAGACCACTCAGGGCACGATCGCCGTCCACCGCTGAGCGTCCGGTACCGGCGATTATTGACTGCGGGAGCCGACGCGGGAGTTCCGCCAATTTGGAAAGTTACGCCGAACGACTCGCTGTGGTTCGCCGCCATCCCTGGCAGGGCCCGGCTCAGTCGTCGGTGTTACCCGTACAACCGCCGTTTGCCGCCATCAGGGCTGTCAGGATGTGTGTCAGCGAACCTACCGGGGCGTCACCACGGCTACAGGAGCTGCACCTTGGCCATGCGCCTGGCCCCTGAGTCGTCATGATTCGCTCGCCCACATCGATCTGCCCGTCCGGGCTGGCGGCCGACGGCAACCCGGCTCCCCCGTTGCCCTGCCACGTCGGCTGGCTGATCTGCAAACCACCGTAAAAACCGTTGCCGGTGTCGGCGGCCCAATTGCCGCCGGACTCACATTGCGCGATGGCTTCCCAATTGACGCTATCGGCACGCGAGCTGCCCGGCGACACGGCGGGCCCCAAGATCCACGCGGCGCCCGCGACGGCCGCCACGGCGAAAACCCTCCGCGCGATGGCGCCCGCGCTGCGGCCGGCGCACATCGCCGTTGTCCCGAAACTCATAGCAGCTGTACCTTTCTCGCCATCCAACGACCGTGGAGCTTCACCATCGTCACCTTGATGCGGACGTGGTCGAGTTGCGAACGCGAATTGTCTCGGTTACCTATCGATTCGTCGACGAACATCAAGACCACAACCTTGTCCGGCGTCGCCGACTTCACCGCGGCCGCCACCACAGAGCCGCGGGTATGAACCTGGCGTTCGACCAGCTCCTGGCGGAACTGCTGACTGGATTTGCGGTATGAGTCGTGGAATTCACCGGTCGAGCCGTCCATGATGTCGGCGAAACGGGCGTCGACTGTTTCCGAATCAAGGTTGGTCAGCTTGAGGACGTAGTTCTGCGCCGCGCCGAGCGCCTCCTTGGCAGCTTCATCCTTCTGGTGCTGCTGAAACAGCACCCAGCCGCCGAAAACCAGCCCACCCAACGCCGCAACGACGGCCACCGCAACCACGTCGAGCCACCGATGGTTGCGTCTGGTCGAGCGAGCGACACCGGCCGAGTCGGCATACCGGCTGACTCTTGCCACCGGTACGCCGTCTTGGGCACCCGGCGTTGCCCCTGAACCCTGGCCGGCGAATGTATGGGCCCGACGGGCCCCATATTTGGACCTAGACCACATTGCTCACCTAAGGCTTCCCCTGTCAGGCTGCTAGCTACGACGGATCATTGGTGGGTTAGGAGCGAGGAGCCCCCAATCCGGAAACGAAGGCGACAATATTTTCTTAGTGCAATAGTTTCTATAGCGGCCAAATAACATTTTGGTGGCGATCTCCCGGGCCGACCTCCCGACCGGGGCATCAGCAGCCCGGCGCCTCCTCCGATCGCCCGGGACTGGCCCTTGTTTTGCTCACGGTGAGAACAAATCGGACCTGGTCGCACGGCCGGCTGCGGGCCATGGCAGAATGTCGGCGTGACCGTCGCCCATTCGACCCCGCGTCTTGCGCTGGTACTGCGTCGGCACATCGACCTCAAGCGCGTCTGCAGCTGTTGCTGTCGGCCTTGATGTCGTAGACCCAGCCCACCTGTACCTCCAGCTGGCCACCGGATCTGCGCCTCGCCGTAAGAATCGGTGGTTTCCGCGCGCCAAGGTCGGCAATGTTCGCAAAGGAGAACGGTCCAATGACCACAGCACGTCCTGTCAAGCCCCGCAATGAGGGCCAATGGGCGCTGGGAAATCGCGAGCCGCTCAACGCCAATGAGGAGCTGAAGAAGGCCGGCAATCCGCTCGACGTCCGGCAACGTATCGAAAACACCTATGCCCAAGGCGGATTCGACAGCATCGATAAGGGCGATCTGCGGGGGCGGTTTCGGTGGTGGGGCCTATACACCCAACGTGAGCAGGGCTACGACGGTTCGTGGACCGGCGACGAGAACATCGAGAAGCTCGAGGCCAAGTACTTCATGATGCGGGTCCGCTGTGACGGTGGCGCGCTCTCGGCGGCGGCGCTGCGCACGCTGGGCCAGATTTCGACCCAGTTCGCCAGGGATACCGCCGACATCTCCGATCGGGAGAACCTCCAATACCACTGGATTGAGGTGGAAAACGTCCCCGAAATCTGGCGCCGACTGGAAGCGGTCGGCCTGCAGACCGCCGAGGCGTGCGGTGACTGCCCCCGGGTGATCCTGGGCTCCCCCCTGGCTGGTGAGTCGCTGGACGAGGTGCTCGACCCGACCTGGGCGATCAACGAAATCGTGCGCCGCTACATCGGCAAGCCTGACTTCGCCGACTTGCCGCGCAAGTACAAGACCGCCATCTCGGGCCTGCAGGATGTCGCGCACGAGATCAACGATGTCGCGTTCATCGGCGTCAACCATCCCGAGCACGGGCCGGGTCTGGACCTTTGGGTCGGCGGCGGCTTGTCGACCAACCCGATGCTGGCCCAGCGGGTCGGCGCCTGGGTGCCGCTGGAAGAGGTGCCCGAGGTGTGGGCGGCGGTGACGTCGGTGTTCCGGGATTACGGCTACCGGAGATTGCGCTCCAAGGCGCGGCTCAAGTTCTTGATCAAGGACTGGGGTATCGAAAAATTTCGGCAGGTGCTCGAAACCGAATACCTCCAGCGTCCCCTCGTCGACGGCCCAGCCCCCGAACCGATCAAGCATCCGATCGACCACGTCGGGGTGCAGCGACTGAAAAACAGCCGCAACGCGATCGGAGTCGCGCCGATCGCCGGACGGGTGTCGGGCACCATATTGTCGGCGGTGGCGGAGCTGGCCGAGCGGGCCGGGTCGGACCGGATCCGGTTCACGCCCTACCAGAAGCTGGTCATCCTCGACATACCCGACGCCTTGCTCGACGCCACCGTCGCCGGCCTGGAGGCGCTTGGTCTGCAGTCCACCCCGTCGCGCTGGCGCCGTAATCTGATGGCGTGCAGCGGAATTGAGTTCTGCAAACTGTCCTTCGCCGAAACCCGGGTCCGTGCACAGTCATTGGCGCCCGAATTGGAGCGCCGGCTGGAAGACATCAACTCAGCGCTTGACGTACCGATCACGGTCAACGTCAACGGCTGCCCGAACTCGTGTGCGCGAATCCAAGTCGCCGACATCGGGTTCAAGGGGCAGATGGTCGACGACGGTCAGGGTGGCTCGGTGGAGGGCTTCCAGGTGCATCTGGGCGGAAGCCTCGGCCTGGACAGCGGTTTCGGTCGCAAACTACGGCAGCACAAGGTCACCAGCGACGAGCTGGGCGACTACATCGAGCGGGTGGTACGCAACTTCATCAAGCATCGGGCCGACGGCGAACGATTCGCACAGTGGGCCATGCGGGCCGAGGAGGACGACCTGCGATGACTTCCCCGGCAACTAAACCGACCGAACCGGAGCTGCGGGAGTTGGCGGCGCGCGCCGCAGCCGAACTCGACGGCGCCAGCGCCACCGAACTGCTGCGCTGGACCGATGAAACCTTCGGCGGCGTCAACGGACCCCGCGGCTGGGCGACCTGCAACTATGTGGTCGCTTCCAATATGGCCGACGCCGTGCTGGTCGATCTGGCCGCCAAGGTGCGCCCGGGCGTGCCGGTGATTTTCCTGGACACCGGCTACCACTTCGCGGAGACCATCGGCACCCGCGATGCGATCGAATCCGTCTACGACGTCCGGGTCCTCAATGTCACTCCGGAGCATTCGGTCGGCGAACAGGACGAATTGTTGGGCAAGGATTTGTTCGCCCGTGATCCGGGCGAGTGCTGCCGGTTGCGTAAGGTCGTCCCGCTGAGCAAGACGCTTCGCGGCTACTCGGCCTGGGTGACCGGACTGCGCCGGGTCGAGGCACCGACCCGCGCCAACGCCCCGCTGATCAGCTTCGACGAAGCGTTCAAACTGGTGAAGGTCAATCCGCTGGCGGCCTGGACCGATCAAGACCTGCAGGACTACATCACCGAACACGACGTGCTAGTCAATCCCCTTGTCTACGAAGGCTATCCGTCGATCGGCTGCGCCCCGTGCACAGCCAAGCCGACCGACGGCGCCGACCCGCGCAGCGGGCGCTGGCAAGGGCTGGCCAAGACCGAATGCGGGCTGCACGCATCGTGACGACACTCGTCCTGACCGCCCACGGCAGCGCGGATCCGCGGTCGGCAGCCAATGCGCGGGCGGTGGCGGGCCGCCTGGCTCGCCTGCGGCCGGGCCTTGACGTGCAGGTGGCGTTCTGCGAACACAATCCGCCGAGCCTGGTTGAAGTGCTCAGCGAATGTGCTGCCAATGCCGTCATCGCTCCCCTGCTGCTGGCTGACGCGTACCACGCCCGCGTCGACATCCCCCGCCAGATCGCCGGCTCGGGCGCCTTACGGCGCACCAGTGCAGTACGGCAGGCCGATGTGCTGGGCGAGGACGACCGGTTGGTGACGGTACTGCGCGAGCGGCTGGGCGAGCTGGGGGTTTCGCGCCTCGATGATGGCCTCGGTGTGCTGGTGGTCGCGATCGGCTCGTCTCGCGCTTCGGCCAACGTCCGCACCGCGGCAGTGGCGTCGAAGCTGGCCGCCGGCACGCGATGGGCCGCGGCCACGACCGCCTTCGCCACCGCGTCCGATTCGCTGCCGGTCGCCGTCGACGAGTTGCTCGGCCGCGGCGCCCGCCGGCTGGCGATCGCGTCGTGGTTCCTCGCGCCGGGCGTGCTGACCGACCGGGTGCACAGCTACGCCGATCGCGCCGGCATTCCGATCACAGCTCCTTTGGGTGCACACCATCTGGTTGCCGAGACGGTCCTGGATCGCTTCGATCAGGCGGCGGCAGAACGCATCGCCGCCTGACGCCGGGCAACGCTGCCGACACCAGCCCGCCGCAGGGCTGGAATCGGTCGACGCTCGAGTTCAGACGCCAGGCCGCCGACCCCTGATCGGTGCGCCGAAGGCGCTGGCGCTCAGCGGGATTCGGTGCCAGACCGACCGGCAGTGCGAGCACCTGCCCGGTCTGCGTCGGCGCCGGGTGCGTCGCAGCCGCCATTGCGGCCGAAAACATGGCCCGCTAAATGCGACCAGGTGCCGACGGGAAGTGCATCTCGGGCAGCTGTGGCGCGTCGATGTGCGGGGCCTCGGGCAGCTGTGGCGCCTCGGGCGGTGGGGCGGCGATCGGTGGGGCCACGGGCTCTATGGGCTTGGGGGCATACGGACCCCCGGCGCACACCCCATCGCCGGGCATCCGGGCGCACTGCGGATCGTCCGGCCCGGTGGGCGGGCCCTGATAATAGGGGCCGCCATGGCATATCGGGTCCAACGGCATCTGGATGCATCGCGGATCATTGGGGTAGGTGGGAGCGTCCGGGCCGGATGGATCGTCAGAGGTGGGATCGTCGAGCAGAATCGGCGGGGCGAGCGTGCGAGCGGAGCCCGGCGTCGCGTTCGCCGGCACCGTCACACCCGCCATGGGCATCGCGACAAGCGCCGCGGCCAGTGCAATTTTCGTCATTGTGCCGCGGACACCCGACGCCACTATCCCGTTCATCGACCACTCCTCATGTTGCGGACCCAACCGGCGGCGTTGCCGTTGGCATCTGTTGACGCGGCATGGCGACGCGTTGCGCCGCAGATCCGACCGACCGATAGTACATCTAATTAGATCGCTCGGGGCGCCGTGCCGTGGCTGTGAAACCGTCGGCGGTCGAAGGCCGGCGGTGCACAAATCGGTTCCGCAATTCCCGTGATGTACTGCGGCCGTCCCGGTCCTGGTTCGGATCACCTTGGAAGTCAACGGGATTAGCGAGGGCGCCGGTAGCGGAAAAATCCGGTGCGGCGCTGACATTTTCGGCCGTGTCGGCAGACGGTGTGAGGTTTCCCACGGTTGACGGTTTGCCATGTGCAGCAGCCGGGCGCAAGGCGACTTCGCTACTACGGCGGGCTGTCGGAGCCCCAACCGCGGCCCCGGCGCAGAATCACCCCTGCGGAGCTCGTCGGCCTTGTCGTCGTCGCGCTTTTCGTGCTGCTGTTCGTGGTGGTGACACTGGCGCTTGCCCTGCACTTGCATTAGTCGCCGCCGGCCGAGAGGTCAGCGCGGTTCGGCGGTGTCCGGGTGCCGCCGGCGGCCGCGATGGGCGGGACCGCCCGCGGATGCCGGCCGGCAGCAACCCACTTGGTTCCCCGGCGGTACCGCAGGTTTGCCCTGGCGAATTAGACAACCATAGTTGACAGAATCACTTTCCGGGAGCAGTGGTCACACCCGGGCGCTGGCCGGTATCGACCTCCGAGCGGCGGATCCAGGTGCGCAACGTCTCCGGTGTGCCGATCCCCAACATGCCCGCGACGCGGTGATCGCCGCCCACTGCGAGGGGTACTGCGGCGCACCTCAGCGACCATGCGCACCGCACGCTCACGAAGCTCGTCGGCGTACTTGCTGACGCGTCCCATAACTCAGATCCTCCCAAGATCGGGAGTCTCCGGACACGCCGGGACGGGTCACAAGGCTCGCATTAGCGACATGCACGTCATCGGCCGGCCGCGCCTCAGTCGGGCCTCACCGTAAAGGATTTATTAAGGTCGGCGCTCGATAGTAATGCGATGCGGTCTAGGCGCGGTTCAAAGCTCTCAGTCGATTGCCCAAGTGAAGGGTGTGGCGAGGAGACGGCCTGTCGCAACCTCCTTAACATCCATGTCAGAACGTCGGCACCGACACACTCAACGCGGCGCTGCGGGTTACCCAGGCAAAGGCGATGGTTACGATGACGGTTGCGGCCGACTGCGCAACGCTACGGCTGAGCTCGCGCATGCCAGAACTTGGCTCGGTCGAAATCTTTCAGAACATTGCTGAGACGGGAAGTCTCGACGTCGCCGTCCGCGAACTCGCGTTGACCCAACAAACCGTGTCAAAGCGGTTCGCGTCAGTCGAGGCCCAGAATGAGCTGCCTGCCCTCCTACACCACGCATGTCTCACAACTCACCGCGGCACCATTTTTTCTGCGCGAGCATAACCGTTAGAGCGCCTCATCATGCAATCAAATGCAATGCTTCGTCAGGCTGCCGTCTCGGCGGCGGCGGTGCCCAGGAGGTCGGACGTCGGCGAAGCGCTCGCTGAGATTCGAAGGCCGGTGGCGGTAGTCGGGTCGGATCGTGGGCCGCGCCCCGTCGTCCTTGACGACGCAGGACATCTCACCCCCGAGATCATGAGCCAAAACCTGCTAGCCGTCTTCCCGCCCGTATATCCCGAGTGGCTGGGCGAACGTGGCTTCACCGTCGCGCATGGCGTCAGATTCCCGTATGTGGTTGGCGAGATGGCCCGCGGTATCGCCACAGCGCGAATGACGGTCGAGGGCGTGCGGGCTGGTGCGATGGCCTTCTTCGGTAGCGCAGGATTGGATTTGCACGCCATTCGAACAGGGGTGGAGGAGATCCAGGATGCGCTCGGACGCGAATCCCGCGGCTGGGGAGCCAATCTCATCCACAATCTCCACGATGAAGGTAATGAGCTGGCTACAGCAGAGCTCTTCCATCACCTCGACGTGCGTTACGTTTCGGCGTCGGCGTTCATGCGTCTTACGCCCGCGATCGTCCTCTACGCGGCAAAGGGACTGCGCCGTGATGCCAATGGACGGATCGTCCGGGCGGGACACATATTTGCCAAGGTTTCTCGTGAGGAGGTCGCCCGACAATTTCTTTCACCCGCGCCAGACGCGATGTTGCGTGCGCTTGTCGCAGAAGGCCGGATCACCGCCGAGGAAGCGCAACTGGCAACTGGAATCCCGGTAGCCGAAGACATCACAGCCGAGGCCGATTCCGGCGGCCACACCGACAATCGTGCGCTGACTGTGCTGCTTCCGCGCCTCATTTTCCTGCGCGACCAGATCGCCGCCGCCTACAACTACGCGGTTGTACCACGGGTAGGTGCGGCGGGAGGACTAGGAACACCTGCCGCCGTGGCGGCCGCATTCGCCACCGGCGCAGCGTACGTCTTAACCGGTTCGGCCAACCAGTCGGCGGTGGAGAGCGGCCTGTCCGGGGATGCCCGAAATCTGCTCGCTCAGGCTCAATCCACCGACGTGGCAATGGCGCCGGCCTCTGACATGTTCGAGATGGGAGTGACGGTGCAGGTGCTCAAGCGGGGTACGCTGTTTGCCCAACGTGGCCAGCGGTTAGCGCAATTCTACAGTAAATACTTGTCGTTCGAAGAAGCCCCAGTCGATGAGGTAACGAACCTCGAAACCACCGTGCTTGGCCGCAAAGTAGCCGACATCTGGGCCGAGACCGAATCGCACTTTTCGAAAAGCGATCCCCGGCAGGTGGAGCGTGCGCGAGCGGACCCCAGACATCGTATGGCCCTCGTCTTTCGCTGGTATCTGTTCATGGGCTCGCAGTGGGCGCGCGACGGAGATGTTGCCCGGCGCGCGGATTATCAGATCTGGTGCGGCCCAGCGATGGGTGCCTTTAACGACTGGGTGCGGGGAAGTTTCCTCGAACCGTTGGAGGCACGCACGGTCCGGCAGATTGCGCTCAATCTGCTCGAGGGAGCTGCAACTGTGACGCGAGCCGGTCAACTACGCGCTGCCGGTGTTGCCCTGCCGGCGTTCGCTTTTGACTTTCGTCCACGCCCTCTCGGATAGTTCTCCGTCCACCTCCCGTCGCAAGCCAGGATGAAAGTGCCATGACCGAAAAGACGCAGCACCCCACTACCACTCCAGTCGCAGTGGTCGGAATGGCCGCGATCTATCCCGGAGGGGCGGGCCTCGAAGGCTATTGGCGCACTATCACCGCCGGTCGGGACGCCATCGATGAGGTGCCGCCCTCGCACTGGCTGATCGAGGACTATTTCGATCCTGATCCCAAGGCGACGGACAAGACGTATTGCAAACGGGGCGGCTTCATCGACCCGGTGCTGTTCGACCCAGTTGAATTCGGGTTGCCGCCTAATGCTTTACCAGCTACCGACTCAGCGCAGTTGCTTGCACTCATCGCGGCCAAGAAGACGCTTGACGATGCGATGCGTGGGAGCACCGAAGTCGACCTCGACCGTGTCGATGTGGTGCTCGGGGTCGCCTCCACCACCGAACTCGTCGTCCAGATGGGTTCACGAATGCAGCGGCCGATCTGGCGTAAGGCACTGTTGGAGCACGGGTTACGTGAGGATGCGGCAGATGAGATATGCCGCGACATCGCGGATCATTACCCGTCGTGGCAGGAAAGCA
Organism: Mycobacterium gastri; assembly: GCF_002102175.1. Classification (GTDB taxonomy): domain Bacteria; phylum Actinomycetota; class Actinomycetes; order Mycobacteriales; family Mycobacteriaceae; genus Mycobacterium; species Mycobacterium gastri. Next base: position 28,263 of record NZ_LQOX01000004.1, read on the forward strand.
CCTTTCCGGGCCTCCTGGGCAATGTCGTCGCCGGACGCATCGCCAACCGTCTTGATCTCGGGGGCAGCAACTTCGTCGTAGATGCCGCCTGTGCAAGTTCACTCTCGGCGCTGCAGGCCGCACTGCACCGACTGTACCTTCACGAGTCGGATCTGGTGCTGACCGGCGGCGTCGACGCGCTGAACGACGTGATGATGTACATGTGCTTCTCCAAGACGCCGGCCTTTTCGCCGACGGGTAACTGTCGGCCGTTCTCGGATAGCGCCGACGGAACCATTATTGGTGAGGGCGTGGGCATGCTAGCCGTTAAACGCCTCAGTGATGCAGAGCGCGATGGGAATCAGATCCATGCGGTCATTCGTGGCCTGGGCTCATCATCGGATGGTCGTGCATCCAGCGTCTACGCGCCACGCTCCCAAGGGCAGGCCAAGGCTCTGCGCCGTGCCTACGAACACGCAGGCTACGAACCTTGGACCGTCGAACTCGTCGAGGCACACGGCACAGCGACGAAAGCCGGCGACGTCGCGGAATTTGCCGGACTCAAGTCGGTGTTTGCCGACGAGTCAGCGCGAATCGCGCTCGGTTCGGTTAAGTCTCAGATCGGTCACACAAAGGCCGCCGCCGGAGCTGCGGGACTCATCAAAGCTGTGCTAGCACTCCAACATTCGACACTGCCGGGCACGTTGAAAGTGGAGCGTCCGAACCGGGCCCTGGATTTGGCCGAGACGCCGTTCTACGTCAATGCGCAGACTCGCCCGTGGGTGCGAACAGGCGATCAGCCACGCCGCGCTGCCGTCAGTTCATTCGGGTTCGGCGGCAGTAACTTTCACGTGACGTTGGAAGAGTATCGCGGGAAGCAACGCGCGAAGCGGTTGCGGACCCTGCCCAGTGAACTCGTTGTGCTCAGCGCGCACTCCGAAGAGTCTCTCGAGAGACGGGCCGCCGAAGTCCTTGCTGCTGTCCGCTCCGGCGAGAGCCTTGCGCGAATTGCCTTCGAATCAGCGCGAGAGTTCGACGCGTCTCATGCGGCGCGCGCAGGTCTGGTTGCAACGGACGAGGTATCGCTCGAGGCCCTCGCTAAGCGGTTGCGTATGGCGCTTTCCGAAAGCGCTGGCGCGCAACTCAAGGATACCAACGTCGCGGTGGGCTTCGGGCCGGCGAGGGAAGGGAAGACGGCTTTTCTCTTCCCCGGCCAAGGCAGCCAATACGTCGGGATGGGCGCTGATCTCGCACTCACCTTTTCGGAGGCAATCACGGTGTGGGATGCACTCGACGGAGATCTTGCCGACCTCCACCGCGTAGTGTTCCCCGAGCCGGCCTTCGACGCGGGTTTGGTTGCCGCACAGAAGGCTGAGCTCACTGCGATGGAGAATGCCCAGCCAGCCATCGCTGCCACAAGCCTTGCGCAGCTTGCACTGCTCGACGTGCTGGGCGTGAGTGCAAGTGGCGCCGCCGGCCACAGCTTTGGAGAGGTCACCGCATTGGCGGCGGCGGGCGTCCTCCCGGTGGAGCGACTCGTCGAAATGGCGCGCACTCGTGGTGCGCTGATGGCCGAGGCGGGTCGCGGCCAGGACGGCGCGATGCTCGCTATCACGGCTAGCGGACGGGATGTTCGAGCCCTGCTCGATTCGCTACCACAGCACGATGGAAAGTTGGTCATCGCCAACGACAACGCACCTGACCAGGTGGTGCTGGCTGGAAGTGAGTCCGACATCGAACGGGCGCAAGACGCGGCGAGATCAGCCGGTTGGACGTCGGTCCGTCTGCCCGTGGCGTCGGCGTTCCATTCACCGATCGTGGCTGCGGCCGCGGAGCCGTTTTCAGCGTTCCTGAAGACGATAGACCTTGGCGGGTTCCGCTTCCCGGTGTATGCCAACGCGACAGCGCAACCGTACGGCGGGCAGGTGGCAGATCAGCTTGGCGATCAGGTGCGTCAGCCTGTGCGGTTCCGCGAAATGATCGAGGCGATGGCCCGCGACGGGTTTTCGCGGTTCATAGAGGTCGGGCCGGGTCGGGTCCTGACGAAGCTCGTCGATCAGATCCTCAGCACGACAAGGCATATCGCCGTGGCCCTCGACGATCCGAAGCCTGGCGGACTACTCGGTTGGCATCGCGGTCTCGCGACGTTAGCCGCAGATGGTGTGGCGCTCGATCTTGCAGCTCTCTACGACAACTACCACCAGCCAGAGAAGCACATTCCGACACCGAAGTACGCCGTCATGGTGGGAGGAGCCAACATTGGAAAGCCTTATCCGCCGACGGATGGGAAGCTCTCAATCACCCCGAAGCACGCACGCATGAACCTACCGAGCGCACAGTCGCCGCCTGCCGAAAGGTCGGAGCCCACGCCAGTGGTCCCACGCGATGGCAATGCGGCGCCGGCATTTCAGTCGCCCGCCGCAGCCCACACGCAACAATTGCACAACGGCGCGGCCCCACCGCTTCGAGCGTCACTGTCCACAGATGCGCTAAGTGTCATCGATCGCATCCAGCAGGAGACCGCGGAGAAGCACCGACGCTATCTGGACGCAGTGACGCAAAGTCACCAAGTTTTTCTTGATGTGTCCGCGCAGATGATGGCCGAAATCGTCGGCGAACACGCCGTGGTTTCGCACGTGCCGCCGTCGATGCCAAGCGGACTTGTGACCGCTACTGCGGACGTTGGTGTGAATTCCACGCGCTCCGTCCCAGAGGCTGTCGCGCCTTCAATCCCGGAGCCACTACCACAACCGGACGTACAGGTTGTGGTCGAACATCGGGCGGCCCTAGTTTCGTCGCCGGCTCCGTCGGGGTCGGCTAGTGAGGTCGTGTTGGCGATTGTGGCCGAGAAGACAGGTTACCCCGCCAATATGCTCGGGCTCGACATGGAGATGGAGTCCGAGCTTGGAATCGATTCCATCAAGCAAGTAGAGATCCTGGCCGCATTGCAGGCGAATTTTCCCGGGGCACCGGAGATTCCGCCCGCAGACTTGGTAGGTCTGCGGACCTTGCAGGACGTGGTGAACGCCATCTCCGCCTTTACTTGTGACGTTGTGGGCTTGACTACCAGTGTCGTGTCCGACCATCGGCCAGTGCAGTCGGAGTCGGTTGGTGAGGTCGTGTTGGCGATTGTGGCCGAGAAGACAGGTTACCCCGCCAATATGCTCGGGCTCGACATGGAGATGGAGTCCGAGCTTGGAATCGATTCCATCAAGCAAGTAGAGATCCTGGCCGCATTGCAGGCGAATTTCCCTGGAGCGCCCGAGATTCCGCCTGCAGAGCTGGTAGGTCTGCGGACTCTGCAGGACGTAGTCGACGCCCTCGCGGGAATCACATTTGGTGAGCACCCGGATAGCGCTGTCGAGGAACAGCTTTCGGCACCAACAGATCCGCCATCTACCAAGCTGCGCTGCACCCAAGCGACGTTAAGGGCCGTGCCGCCGAGCGGCTTTGCGATGGCGGGATTGCGGGACGGCGAGGTCTTGATCACGCGTGAAGCTCCGGTCTTTGCGGAGGCTCTCGAGCGTGTGATGGTCAGCCGCGGAATTAAGGCTCGGACCGTCGACGAGGTGCCGGACAGTGCGGCCGCCGTGGTCTGTCTTGCCGCGCTAGGTGTCATCGGTTCACCGGAGGAGTGCGTTGAGATGCATCTGCGTGCCTTCCGCGCGGCGCGCAGCGTAGCCAAGTGCGCTGCGCGGACCCGGCTCTTCGTCACTGTGCAGTCGACGGGCGCCCGATTCGCTGAAGCGGAAGTACCGGTGGGTGTGGCTAGTCTGGTGAAGACAGCCGCATGGGAGTGGGCCAACGCCTCGGTGCGGGCAATAGACATCGAAAGTTTCGACGCGGAACGGTTGACGGCGGAGCTGCTCGAGGGTGGCAGTGGGGTCGAGGTCGCACTGCGCGACGACGGCGCACGGTTGGTAATCGATGACGTCGAAGCATCGCTCGTGGGGCAGGCGGTCAGTGCTCCTCAGGACGGTGTTGTAGTTGTTTCCGGGGGTGCCCGCGGCGTGACGGCGCGGTCGGCTCTGGCACTGGCGGCGCGCTACCGCCTGCGGCTGGCACTTCTCGGCCGCACACCACTTCGTGAAGCGTCCTTGAACGAACCTGCCGGTAACACCGTCGCCGAGATAGCGACGGCCTTGGTGGCATCCGGGACGGCTCGGGGCGAGACAATTGGTTTGTCGCAGGCTCGGGCGCTGGCGGAACGCTTGCACGCCGAGCGGGAAGTCCGCGCGACACTGTCGGCCGCCGAACAACAAGGCACAGCGGCACGATACTTCACCGCCGACATCAACAATCGGACAGATCTGCAGAGCGTCCTAAACGAAGTCCGACGCACCTTCGGCCCGATCGTCGGTGTTGTCCATGGCGCGGGCGTATTAGCCGACAAACGTTTGGAGGTTCTCGATGACGATCAGTTCGTCCGGGTGTTCAGCACGAAAGTGGTTGGTGCGGAGGCGCTGCTGGACGCGACAACTTCCGACGACCTGAGGTTCATCTCGTTGTTCTCCTCTATCGCGGCGCGAGCTGGCAACGCCGGGCAATGCGCTTATGCCGCCGCCAACGCGGCGCTGGAGTCCATCGCGGCGCGGGAGGCGGTACGGCGCGGTAGCGCCTGCGCGGTAACGGCATTCGGCTGGGGCCCGTGGGACGGCGGAATGGTCAACTCAACGGTCAAGAGCCGGCTCCTGGAGGCCGGGGTACGCGTTATCCCGCTGAATGAAGGTGCGCGCTTCTTCGCTGAGCACGCGTTGGTTCGCACCCCAACACCCGCAATGGTGGTCGCGGCGCCCTCGGCGCATCGTCTTCGGGCGGCTCGCCTGGACTGGGAGGTGTCGGCCGAAAGCCTGTCGGTGCTGGCAGACCACCAGGTACGCGGCCGGGTCGTGATGCCGCTAGTGATCGTTCTCGACGCAATGCTGCGTGCTGCACGCGGCTTGTTCCCGGATGCATGCCCTGTTGTGCGCGACTTCCAGGTCTTGTCGGGGGTGACGTTCGCCGAAAGCGAGCAAGTTGCTTTCACTGTCGACTTCGAGCCGTCGCAACTGTCGTACACAGCGACTGTCCAAGACGGTGAGGGCCGCAAACGATATCGCGCGATCTTGGAGACGCAGCCGGATTCCCTCCCCCAAGTGTCGATTCCGGGAATCGCCGACTCGCCGTGGCCGATGAGAGTGGACGACGCCTACCGGAGCGCATTGTTCCACGGGCCCCGGTTCGCGGCGATCGAGCGCCTCGGGGTCCTCGGAGCCAGTGGCGGGACAGCGAACCTCAAGCATTGGGACGATCTCGGATGGCCGGCCAACGACTGGGCGATCGATCCGGTCGCTGTGGATGGCGGGCTGCAGTTGGGCATCCTCTGGGCGAGTGTGCATGGACGTCCCCTTGTGCTACCTGTACGCGTCGGGCGCTTCGCTCTCGTCCGCCCTTTCGGTGACGGCGGTCTACGCTGTCGGCTTGCTGCGCATCCGATCAGCGACAAGCAGGTGGACTTCGACATCGTGTTCGAAACCAGCCATGGCGAGCTTGTTGCAGAGCTCGAGGGCGTTGAATTCTATGTCGCCGGTACCGGAGTGGACGCGGAGGCGTGACGCCTTTCGAGCCTGTCGCGGTTGTCGGACGCGGCTGCATCCTGCCCGGTGCTGCCACGCCAGAGGCCTTGTTCGCTGCAACCCTGGGCGGACGTTGCCTTCTTTCTCGCACCCGGCGAGACCACTGGCGCGGGCTGGATCCCGAGATGCTGTTGGCCAGCGACAAGCCTGGAATGCGCGTTTCGTCAGCGACCGGAGGCTATATAGACGCGCCCATCGAGACCATCGGAATTGCTTCGCGCATACCCGGGTTCGAGCTTCTCGACCCACTCGTCCATTGGCTCGTTTACTGCGTGCAGCAGTCGCTGTGCGGTCCCGTTGGGGCAGCCCGGACCGGCATCGTAGTCGGTAACCTTTCTTACCCCTCCGCTCTGAACACCAAGTTTGTGGAAAGCGTGTGGAGCGGTGGCGGCGATGTTGATCCGCGCAACCGCTTCTCCTCCGGACTGCCGGTGCACTTGGTCGCTGATGCGATGGGATTGACCGGACCAGCCTTTGCGTTGGACGCGGCATGCGCGTCGTCGCTTTACGCGATCAAGCTTGCCTGCGACGCCTTACACGACGGCGAGGCCGACGCAATGCTCGCCGGCGGTGTGAATGGCGCCGACGATCTGTTTCTGCACCTTGGTTTCACGGCGCTGCAGGCACTTAGCCCGTCTGGCAGGTCTCGTCCGTTTCATGCTGAGGCCGACGGGCTAGTCCCGGCGCACGGCGCAGCTTTGGTCACACTGAAGCGCCTTGAGGACGCCGAATATTGCGGTGATCGCATCTTCGGCGTGATCACTGGAATCGGGCTCTCCAACGACGGACGCCAGAGCGGGTTTCTGGCACCTGCCGTGTCCGGCCAGACACGAGCCATGACTGCCGCACTGATGCAGGCGGGGCTGTCGCCTGCAGACATCGATTACGTCGACTGTCATGCCACCGGCACGCCATTGGGCGACGCTACGGAGCTTGAGAGTTTGCTAGCCGCCTACGGTGAAGTGCCGCTGAAGCTCGGTGCGCTCAAGGGCAATCTTGGTCATACGATTACTGTGTCCGGCGCGGCGAGCCTGGTGAATGTGTTGTCCGCCATGGAGGCGTCGGTTACTCCGCCGACGTTGTGCGACAACCCGGTAGAAGCGCTGAAAACGACCCCATTCACGTTGGCCACGACTTCTTCCCCGTGGACGGGGGCAATTAAACGTGCCGCGGTCAGCAACTTCGGGTTCGGGGGAAACAACGCCCACCTGATCGTCCAGAATTACTTCCCCACAACAGGTTCGAAGGTCCGACGGCAACCTGGATCGGGGGACGTTGTTATCTGCGGTATGGGAGTGGTGACGGGTGACGCGGGCGGAATCGCATCGTTTCGCCGTCGTGCGGTGGGTCCCGCGGTCGAACCTACACCGCTACGAACCGTAGAACTGGATTTTGTGGGCCTCGGGTTTCCGCCAAGGGAGCTCAAGGCGAGCCTCAGTCAGCAGACCACGATGCTGGCGGCCGCTTCGCAAGCACTCGAGCACGTCAGCACCGACCCCGACCGGACGGGGGTATTCATCGGGATGGGCTGTGACGCCACCATCGGCCGTCAACGGTTGCGGGTGTTGCACGGGGGAGACGAGCAATGGCTGGTCGCCAATGTCGAAGCGGCCCCGGGGTTAACCGCCGACGGCGTAATCGGAACGATGCCCAACATCCCGGCCAACCGCATCCACGCTCAGCGGGACTTCCGTGGGTTCGGCTGCACTGTTTCCAGCGAGGAACTCTCAGGCATCACGGCGTTGCGCTTAGGTGTACGCGCGTTGCGAAGCGGCGAGCTGGACACCGTCGTCGCCGGTGCGGTCGACATGTGCTGCGAACCGGTACATAAGCAAGCATCAGATGCTCTGATGACTAACAGGGCTGGGCTGCATGGCGATTCGGCGGTAGCGTTTGTTTTGAAACGGCGCGAAGACGCAGAGAACGCGGGCGATGACATTATCGCCCTCATTGATATCGACAGCGCCGACACCCCATCGGACGAAAATTTTGCGGCACAGCGGTTTGGTCACACGCATGCGGCGAGCGCCGCCACCGAAGTCGCCGCACGCGTGGTGGCCCTGCGCGCGCGGGTTCGTGTGGACCACAGCGGGGCGCAGCCCGCACCGGGCGGCACCCGAACGGCAGTGCGGCAAGAGACACTAGGAGGCCGAACCGACTGCATCACGGTATCTGTGGTCAACGATCCAGAGCCCCTGGCCGTTGGCGTCATTCCCGCCTGGGAACGCTACGCAGCCGAGACCCAAGCCGGTCTGCTAGCCCGCATGGTGCGAGGGGAAGTGGGCGGGAAGGGTTCTGTCCGTTGCTGTTTGGTAGCTAACGGCGAGTTGACGATGGACAAACTTCGGCGTGCGACCGTGGCTCAATTGCAACAAGGCGCGATGCCTAAAGGCCCCGGCGTCGCGTTCGCCGACACCCCGATCGCCGGAGAACTGGCGTTCGTGTTCACCGGAGCGGCGGCGGCATATCCGGGCGCGGGGCGTGATCTGTTGCTGGCTTGGCCGGAACTCGGCGACGCAATCGCCGCCCGCGTGCCCACGGCCAGCGACCTGACCCGGCGGCTGTACGGTACCGGCGTCGCAACGCTTGATCCGCGTGCACAACTCACCAGCTGCGCCCTGGTATGTCAAACACATGCGGAGTTTTCTCGTACAGTTCTCGGTCTTACCCCGAGCGCCGCCGTCGGTCTGTCGTCGGGGGAGACGAATGCGTTGTTTGCATTCGGGGTCTGGCGCGACCTCGAGACGATGCTTGATGAGATCGAGGCTTCGGGGCTCTACGGCGAGCAGCTGACCGGAAACTGTCGAGCGGCGGCCGCGTCTTGGGGACTGGGGGATCAACGACCTGTGCCGTGGGAATGCTGGCGGGTCGCCGCGCCACGAGCGGTGATTGAATCGGCACTGGACCGAGAACCACACGCGTACTTGACCATTATCCAATCACCTGACGACTGCGTGATCGGCGGGGATCCCGCTGCCTGCCGACGTGTAATCGAGTCGATGAAGGGTGCAAGCGCGATACCACTCGGCCTCGACATGGTCATTCACTGCAGTGCGATGGAACCATTCGCTGACACATGGCGGCGCATTCACACTCGAGAATCTCATGCGGTGCCGAATGTGCGCTTCTACACCAACGCCGGTAACGAAACTTACGTACCGACGAAAGATACCGCTGCCGAAGCGATCACGCGGCAAGCGGTTGAACCAATCGACTTTCCCGCAACGATACTTCAAGCTTGGGCGGATGGTATTCGCGTTTTCGTCGAGCATGGACCGCGCAGCATACTGTCTGGGGCGATATCGCAAATCCTCGGTGAGCGTGCACATCTCGCGGTAGCGTTGGACCCACAGGAACGACGTGGACTTCGCGCGCTTTTAGAATCCGTCTCCAAGCTTTGGGTTCACGGGCTCGCGGTACGTATCGAAGCCATCGAGGCTCGCATCGAACAGTTACGCGCGCAAGCTGTTCCAGCTTCAAATCAAGGCCAGCGCAAGCTGGTGCTGCCGGCCCACCCGCCTGACGTCGTCTTAGCGCCCAAAGCGTCGCTGAACGGTGAATCGGCGCAGCGCGGTGAACCAATAACGCAATCAACATGGCGGAGTCCACAAATGATGCCATTGGCGCCTCGGCAGCCTGGACCGCTCGTGCTTGCGCGACCGGACCTTGTACTCCCCCGGGATGAGGCGTGCCAAAGTGCCGTCAGCGCTCAGACAACCACCGCGCTTGGTCTCGTCGCGTCGGTGAGCGAGGCCCACGCCCTATTCGTCGAGCGGCAGGCGCAGGCGCATGTCCGGTTCTTGAAGATGCGCGGCGAGCTGGCGACGGCTGCTGCGGACCCGCGTTGGGCGGTGCCGGCTGATGGACCGACCACCGGCATGCCGGCAACGCCGGTGACGCCACGACCGCTGTATACGCGCTCCCAGCTCGAAATCCTAGCCGCCGGGCGTATATCGGAGGTTTTCGGACCCTTTTTCGCCGAGCTGGACCAGTACGAGCATTTGGTGCGCATGCCGGAACCGCCGCTGCTGCTAGCCGATCGTGTGATGAGCATCGACGGGGAACCCGGTTCGATGGGCACAGGTCGGATAGTGACGGAGACCGACGTAAGCCCAGACGCCTGGTACATGCACGTAGGCCGGATGTCGCCCGGTTTGGTGATCGAGGCCGGCCAGGCCGACCTACTACTCGCATCGTGGTTGGGTGCCGACTTCTCTAATCGCGGGGAGCGCGTTTACCGGCTGCTCGGTTGCGACTTGACATTCATGGGTGAACTGCCGCGCGGTGGCGAGACGCTGCGCTACGACATCCGTATCGATGGCCACGCGAAAACCGGCGCGACGCGGCTGTTTTTCTTCCACTACGACTGCTACAGCGACGATCGGCTGATGATTTCCGTGCGAAACGGGCAGGCCGGGTTCTTCTCCGACGAAGAACTGAGCCAGTCGGACGGCGTCTTGTGGAACGCCGCGGATGATGCTCCCCGCGAGGGCTCGCGGCGGGACGAACCGCCGTGCATAACGCAAAAGCGCTCATTCGGTCGCGCGGACCTCGATGCGTTTGTCGAAGGACACGCGTTCGCGTGCTTCGGTAGCGGATTTGAAAGGGCCGCAGTCCACACACGTACGCCGACGACTCCGAGAGGAAGGCTACGGCTAATCGACGAAGTCGCGAAGTTCGACCCCGAGGGCGGTCCATGGGGCCGCGGCTATCTTCGCGCCAGAGCGGCGGTGCCCACCGACGCATGGTTTTACGACGGACACTTCAAAAATGACCCGTGCATGCCCGGGACATTGATGGCTGACGCAGCTGCCCAGGCACTGTCATTCGCCATGGCGGCCTACGGCTTCACGATTGAACGGGACGGTTGGCGGTTCGAACCGGTACCTGACGAAACGGCGCGCTTCGTCTGTCGGGGCCAAGTGACACCGGACGAAGACCACGTGCTTGATTACGAAGTGTTCGTCGAAGAGATGATCGACGAACCAACGCCGACGATCTATGCGGCGCTGCTCTGCCGCAGTGATGGATTCAGCGTGTTCCACTGCCGTCGCTTCGGGATCCGACTCGTCCCGGACTGGCCGATGCCGGCGGGTGCGCCCGGACCGGTTCGAATACTCGCTAATACCAAGGACGTTCGCGGCGATCACGGTGCGCTATTGGCCTGTGCACGTGGTGTGCCGTCGGATGCGTTTGGCGCTCTCTACGCCCAGTTCGACGGCACACGTCGGGCACCACGCCTGCCTGACGAGCCTTACCATTTCGTTTCGCGGATCTTGAGCGTCGACAGCAAGCCGGGAGTGCCGACTACCGGCGGCACAGTCGTCGCGGAATACGACGTTCCCCGCGACGCATGGTATTTCGAGGACACTAAGTCAACGTCAGTCCCGTTGTCGGTGTTGATCGAAATCCTGTTGCAACCCTGCGGGTGGCTTTCCTCGTATAATGGTTTCGCCGCCAACCGCCCAGACGACGTGGTGTTCCGAAACCTCGATGGCAACGAGGTGGTGTTACACAAGCACGCGGGTGTCGGCACTCTGCGGGTGAAATCGACTCTCGAGCGTTACGCAGAAGGCGGCGGCTCGACAATTGTCTTCTTCGACGTCGTGTGCAACCAAGGCGACGACGTCGTCATGACGATGAAGACTGCGTTCGGGTTCTTCAGTCCAGAGGCGCTGAGGAATCAGGTCGGCCTGCGGGCGGAACCGGTTGCGCTGAGAGCGATCTCAGCAACGGCGCCGGTCGCCCTACCATACGACGCCGACGCACTCTGCCGGGCCCCGTGGCTCGCGCAGGGGCGACTTCAGGTGATCGACCGCGTGAACTTTTGGCCCAGTGGGGGACCTAGAGGTCTGGGACGGCTGGTCGCGGAATACGACGTTCACCCCGACGCATGGTTCTTCAAGGCGCATTTCTTCCAAGATCCAGTGCAACCCGGCTCGCTCGGATTGGAGGCCATGCAGCAGGCGGCGCGCGCGACGGCGCGGCTGTTGGGGTTGGCGGACGGCGGATCCGAATTTGAACCCGTTGCGGTGGGCGAGCCGTTCAGCTGGAAGTTTCGTGGTCAAGTGCTACCGAATAACAAGTTGACCCGAAGCGAGATTGACATCCTTTCGATGACACGGGATGACCGCGGTGTCCTGTTGGTGTTCAGAGGCTCTTTCTGGGTCGATGAGCTACGAATCTACGAAACCCTGGATATGGGCGTTCGAATCCGTCAGAAATAGGGACGTTGGAGGCCAGATGAAGCCTGATGACAATGCTTTTCCACTGACACGCGCTCAGCTTGACATCTGGTTTTCTCAGCAAATGCACGAGCGTGACACCGGATGGCACGCCGGGTATTTTGTAGTGATTGAGGGCGCGGTAATACCCGAAGTTCTTAAGCGAGCGATCGCCTGTGCGGTCACGGAGTCTGAGCCGTTAAGGGTGGCTTTTTTCGAAACTGATGGTCTCGTGTTGCAAAAGGCGGTTGAATATCGCGACGTCGCTCTCCCAGTCTATGACCTCAGAAATTCGCTCGATCCAGTAGCGGAGGCATACAAGATGGCGGAATCGATACTCCAAATGCCAATGCCGTTAACCGGTCCGCTGTTCAAATTCGCCTTAATGCAGACAGGGGAGAACCAATCTCACGTCCTATCTTGTTGCCACCACATAGTCCTCGACGCTTTCGGCGCGGTGCTCATGGCCAATCGGGTTGCAGACGTTTATTCTGCACTGATCGCCGGTGATCCCGTGCCACCCTCCTTTTTTGGCTCACTGCGGGATTTGATCGACACGGAGACGACATATGAAGCTTCCGGCGAATACGCTGACGATTTGGCGTATTGGACAAAGCGCCTGTCCCAGCTCGATTCCCAAGGCGTGGCAGTGTCTCATTCAGCACAGCCCGGGCTCAAGTGCGATACGTCTCTGACTTCGGCGCCGGTCAGCATCGACCCTTTGCCTGTAGAGAGCGCCGAACGATTGGCTCGAGCGCTCAAGGTAAGTCGGCCATCCGTTATCACTGCGGCGTTCGCATTATTGATTCGCAGGTGGTGCGGAGAAGGGTCTCAGATGGTGCTCGATCTTCCGGTGAGCCGGCGATTACGTATCGCACAATTGACGATTCCGGGCATGTTCGCGGGAGTCGTCCCCCTTGTATTAGAGACGAACCCTGGGACTTTGGTTACCGATTTTTGCAAGCACGTTGACAATCGGATCCGAGAGGCGACCCAACATCAGAGGTTTCCGGCCTATGCTCTAGAGCGCAAGATCAACGGACTCGGTCCCAGCGAGGTCATGGACCGCGTGAGCGTGAATTTAGTTCCCTCGACTTCGCTCCGTGCTTTTGCCGGTGCAAAAGCATCCGCAACACCTATCGCATTCTTGCCCGGACACTTCGGCTTTGTCTTCCTTAAATCGGCGGATAGGCGATTCTTGAGTACCGTCGGTGCCGGACAGCCGCTTGCGAGTCTCGACGCCGCCGATTGGGCTCTAGAGTTGCAGCGTGTATTGGCGGCATTCGCCGCCGACCCAATGCGGCGACTGTCTGCCGTGGATGCGCCCGGCGAACGTCAACGCACCGACGTCGAAAGTATAGCGAAAGTCGCACGGTTGGCCGGGCCGACGCCGGCTGGGATGTCGATTACGGCGATGTTCAACCTGCAGGTCGGCCGTCGCCCACAGACGTTGGCGGTTACGTGCCGATCCAGTTCACTGACCTATCGCGAGCTTGATGAGGCAGCTAATCGCCTGGCGCACTTGCTGATCAGTCAGGGTTCCGGGCCCGGCTGCTGCGTGGCGATCCTCTTGGAGCGCTCTGTGCAGGCCATTGTCGCGATTTTGGCCGTCTTGAAGACCGGAGCTGCGTACGTACCCGTCGATCCTGCCTTTCCGCGGGCGCGAGTTACGTTCATGCTCAATGACTGTGAGCCAATCGCGCTAGTCACAACTACCAGGCTCCGGGACCGCTTAACGGACTACGGCGTCCCAATTATCGATATCGACGACCCCGCTGCGGAAATGCAGTCTGATGGGCCGTTACCGACTCCTGATGCCGACCAGATCGCCTACATCATCTACACGTCGGGCACCACTGGTCTCCCCAAGGGCGTGGCCGTCACCCATCGCAACGTCACGCAATTGTTGTCATCGCCGGGCGAGGGCCTGCGGCCAGCAGCCGGACAAGTTTGGACGCAGTGTCATTCCTACGCGTTCGATGTGTCGGTATGGGAAATGTGGGGCGCCCTGCTGCATGGCGGCCGACTGGTCGTGGTGCCGGAAGAGGTCACTCGTTCGGCCGCGGATTTTCATGCATTACTACTTGATGAGCACGTCACAGTGATAAATCAGACGCCTTCGGCGATAGCCGCTTTGTCGCCGGAAGCGTTGCCGTCGGCCGCTTTGATGATGGTCGGTGAAGCATGCCCGGCCGAGGTGGTGGATCGTTGGGCGCCTGGGCGTCTGGTGGTGAACGGTTACGGGCCCACCGAGACGACCATGTATGTGGCGATGAGCGCGCCATTGACAGCTGGTTCCGGGGTCCCGCCGATCGGCTCACCGATACCAGGCGCGGTGTTCTTCGTCCTCGACGACTGGTTGCAGGAGGTGCCAACCGGTGTGGTTGGTGAGTTGTACGTCGCTGGTGGTGGGCTCGCGTACGGATATTGGCACCGCAGCGGATTGACGGCGTCTCGGTTCGTCGCGTGTCCGTTCGGCGCCGTTGGCCGGCGGATGTACCGCACCGGAGACCTGGTGCATTGGGGTGATGACCGCCAGCTGCGATATGTCGGGCGCGCCGATCAACAGGTGAAGATCCGTGGTTATCGAATCGAGTGCGGCGAAGTTAGCGCTGCGCTATCGCAGCTTGACGGAGTGGATCAAGCTGTAGTCATCGCTCGCGAAGATCGTCCGGGCGATAAACAACTGGTCGGCTACGTCACCGGGACCGCCCAGCCCGCCACGATCCGCGCGGCCCTGGCCGAACGCTTGCCCGGCTACATGGTGCCCGCGGCGATCATGGTGGTGGATGCGCTGCCGTTGACGGTCAACGGCAAACTCGACATCCGGGCGTTGCCGGCACCTGACTATCAGCCGGGCGGGGTTTATCGGGCCCCAGGGACCCCAACCGAGGAGATCCTAGCCGGTATCTACGGCCAGATCCTGGGTTTCGAACGGGTCGGTGTCGATGACTCGTTCTTCGATCTGGGCGGCAACTCCTTGTCGGCGATGCGGTTGGTCGCTGCGATCAACTCCTCGTTGACTGTCGATCTTGGGGTGCGGGCGGTGTTCGAGACGCCCACGGTTGGCGGGTTGGCTGCGGCTGTCGGTGATGGTGGGACCCGGTTGTGGGCGCGGTCTTTGCAACTATCACCAGTCGAAACGCTGCAACAAGGACGCGGAAACCCGCTGTTTTGCTTTCATCCCGCAGGCGGGGTCAGCTGGCCTTACCGCAGTCTGGGCACTTATTTAAACTGCCCCATTATTGGCATCCAACAAGTCGAGCCGGACGGACAACCTTTGACCGGCTCAATTTCGCACCTGGCACAGCACTACGCCAACCTTATTCAAATTCAGCAGCCCCTGGGCCCCTACGACCTACTCGGGTGGTCACTAGGCGGTACTATCGCTCAACAAAGTGCGGTTTACCTGCAACAACGCGGACTCGTCGTTCGCACCCTGGTACTGCTTGATGCCCCCACGGACGTCGGTCCCGAGGCTGTCGCCGAGCCGACCGAAGCCATCCTCAATCACATCTTGCACGCCGTCGGCATCGAGACAACCAAATTGGACACGCCACTGACCTACGAGCGCGCTATCGCACTCATCAACCGATACACCGGCCTGAAGTCCGACGCCTCATCGGCCCAGCTTCTGGACATTGTTGCTAGAAACGCACTGAACGCGACACACATGCTCGCACGACATATCCCAGACGTCTTCAACGGCGACATCATCCACTTCATTGCCAATGGTGACAATTACATCGAAGCCGAACGACAACGATGGCGTCGGTTCATCACCGGCGCCATCACTGAATACCACATCGACTGCTGTCACCACCAAATGCTCACTCCCAGGGCACTACGCCTCTACGGAAACACCCTTACAACCCACATGAAAGTTTGATGCAATGATCTACGACTGCCTTATCGTCGGAGCCGGATGGGCCGGATTGCAAGCGTGCAAATTTGCAAAAGAGAAAGGGCTTAGCGCACTAGTCTTGGAGGCTCGTGAGGACCTGGGGGGCATCTGGAATTACAGCAGTGACCCGGATACTATTACCGTGATGAAGTCGACAGTCATGTCGAGTTCATGCACGGTGACCGAGTCCTCGGACTTCTACATGAAATCCGAATACGGGAAATTTTTACGTCACGACGAGGCTCTAGAGTATCTTCAAGACTACGTTAAGTATTTCGGCCTCACTGACCATCTTCTCTTCAATTCGCGGGTCTTGCGCGCGTACAAGGCTGATGGTCTCTGGAGAGTCGAGACCCAGGACTCTACTTACCAATCGCGAAATCTGGTCGTGTGTTCTGGACTTCACCAACTTGAAAGAAATGATATTGATGTGTTCAATGATTACGAAGGCCAAATTATACACTCGGGGCACATCAAACATGTTGCATCAGACAGTTACAGCGAAACGGACAGCATTCTGGTATACGGCGGCGGCGAAACGGCCAGTGACATTGTGGAACTGCTCGTGGAAACACGGGCGGAGATAGTTTGGGCATGCCCCGGTGGGCAGCACTTCTTCAGAAAGTCACGAAAATATCGAGACACTCCCGTCGGATATTTCAGAAAAGATGCTCCAAGAGCGCTGGACGAAGGGTCGGCTCCCCTCGTTCAAATGTTGAGTTCTCCCGACGATGGGAAGCCCGGATACGCATGGATATGTCGGAGGTCCTCCACGGGTAGCCCAACTGATTACCTTGGTCATGGGATACCAGAATGGCACAATGACATTCCGTTCTTGCGCGCCTTCGCGAACAAGAACGGTCACGTAGTTGACTTCGTCCGAAATGGACGAGTGATTCCTAAGAGAGACGTAAAATCTGCGTTCAATTCAGGGGTAGTGTTCGACGATGGAGAGAAACGAGAGTTCAGCCACGTCATCCTTTGCACTGGGTATACTGCCGACTTCAGCTTTCTTCCCGAACTCTTCAGGCAACGACCTCTTTCCAAACTTTTCAAACTAATATTTGACACTGGAGATACAAGCCTACTTTACATAGGATTTGCTCGCCCGACGATCAGTTCGATCCCCCTTATGACTGAATTCCAATGTCGATACGCGTTTGACGTGCTCGCCGGAGAGTTGCATCTTCCGGATGAGAAATCTATGGCCGCGATTGCACATCGAGACGCACTGGAGCGGGACCGTTTCTTTAACTTCAGGAGAAGGCCGCCGACCCTGGTCAGCCCGTTCATCTACAGTAGAGACCTCGGTCGCCTGACGGGCATTAAGCCCAAATATTTCAGACTATTTACGAAAAGTCCAACGAGCGCCATTAAGGCATTCTTAAGTCCTTCGGGTGCGCCTCAGATGCTACTGAATGACGATGACCAACGAGATGCGGCGGTCAGCCGGCTTTGGAGCAGAAACGACTATCAAATGACGTTCTTACTGCCGCTCGTGATCTTTCTCTCACGGGCATCCCTATACGGCAGATTGATAGATTGGCTCACAGAGAGGAGATTCCGTCAAGACGAACTGAAGCTCCAGCGTTTCGCAAATTCAGAACCAGCACAGCTTGCCATCAGATCGCAATAGATTTTCTTTGTAAATAATATTCATAGAAATCGATGTAGCTTCGCGGATAATCGCACTTGAAGTGCCGCTGCACCGGGCGGCACTCGAATTACTGTCGAATATCTTTTCATGACGAAGGATTTATTGATCAATGCCGTCTTTCCTTCACATAGCTATGCACTTCTTTCTGCAGGTTGCCATAGTGCTTCTCACTTACTTGGCGCTTACGCCGGTGTTCCGCAAGCTGGGCCAGGCGCAGGTCATTGCGATCATGGTGGCAGGATTTGTACTCGGTCCCAGTGTTCTTGGGTGGCTCTGGCCCGCGGGGCAAGCCTGGCTCTTCCCAACGAAAGTTACATTCGGCGATCATAACCTCAGTCACCCGAATCTCGTCGCGATCTACGTTGTAGGCCAACTGGGGCTAGTCCTATATATGTTTATGGTGGGAGCGTCGTTCAATCTGCAACTTCTTAGCACACACTTGCGGCAGGCAGCTACGATATCTGCAGTCGGCATCGCATGTCCGATGCTTCTCGGCGGTGCGGTGGGATGGTGGCTGGTTAGCTCGCGTGGCTTCTTCACCCAAGATATTCAGCCTTGGCAGGGTGGCATATTCATGGCCGCTGCCGTCGCTGTAACTGCGTTCCCTATGCTCGCGTGGATTATCTATGACTCCGGATTGGTAGATACTCGCATGGGCACGTTGGCGTTGGCGTGTGCGGCAATCGATGACGCCGCCGCCTGGATAATACTGGCTGCCGTGGTGGCGTCGACGAAGGGCAAGACATCCGGTGCATTGTTGGCGCTTGGCGGGGGGGTGGCATTCGTTGCCATAATGATCTTAGCCGTTAGGCCCCTGCTGATGACGTTTTTTCAATGGTCGGCTAGCCGTGTTGATCTGCAAGGTGGGAATAAAGCGTTTCCAACTGCGCATTTTTGCGGCGTCTTGGTAGTCATATTAACTGCGGCTTGGGTTACAGACCTCGTCGGAGTCTATTGCGTTCTAGGCGCTTTCGTTGCGGGCGCGGTGATGCCACGAGGAGAGCTACTTCTCACGATTACGCAACGAATGGACCCTCTGGTTTCATACCTGCTACTTCCATGCTTCTTTGTGTATTCTGGCCTGAATGCGCATATCGAGTTGATCTTCAACAGATCGGTGTTGATGGCCGCCGCTGTTGTTCTACTGTCGGCATTCGTAGGAAAATTTGGTGGAGTAGCTCTTTCTGCCCGATGGCAGGGGTTAAGCTGGAGTGAGGCTGGTTCAATTGGCGCCCTTACCAATGCGCGGGGTCTAATGGAGCTCATCCTACTCAATATTGGTTTTCAAAATAAAGTTATCACAGGCGAGTTGTATACGATCCTGGCGTTGATGACAATCGTCACGACCTTCGCCGCGACCCCACTGCACCGGCTGTTCGAGAGTAGATCCATTACCTATTCGAACGTTTTTACATAGTTCTCGATGTTCGGGGCAATCTAAATTCAAACTAGCGTAACGAAATGAGGTCCTTCATGCAATTAGAAAGTGACGCACACGAGAACACTGTTGACGCAGAACCAACCGTCGTAAACTGCTACGAGTTCTTTGAAACTCTGTTCCCAGCCAGCGGACTCCTCGACCTAACAGACGGCATGTATTACGGTGATGATTCTATACCTTATGACGAAGCGCAGGGTAATCAGTGTAATTGGTTACTTGACGAGGTGGGGTGCACAAGCGGCTCCCGCATCCTTGATATTGGCTGCGGCAACGGGCGGCTGGTCGCGGCTGCCCAACGGCGTGGAGCCGATGCCGTAGGTATCACGGTCTCACCGCAGCAAGTGAACCGCTGCCGCAGCCAGGGTCTTGATGTTCGACTAATGAACTATCGACGTCTAGGCGACGATTGGAATGGGCGTTTCGACAGCATCATCGCTAATGGCTCCATCGAACATTTCGTACAGCCACGCGACATCTTGGCTCGACGCCAAGATGAAATCTACAGGGAGATGTTTGAAATATTTCATCGGTTGCTGGATCCGAGTTCGTCGGCGCGCAGAGTGGCGACAACGGTGATTCATCAACACGACCGAACTCCCATGCCTCCGGCAGAAGTGTTACTCCGGAGTCCATGGAGATTCCGTTGGAAGTCACCTGAATTTCATTTCGTGAGTTTGCAACGCGGATTTGGCGGTTCTTACCCGCATCTCGGTCAGCTGGAACGGTGTGCTGCTTCTCTGTTTCAGCTTTCTAGAGAGGTCGACGGTACGGAAGATTATCGTGTGACGTCCGAAATGGGAAATCTGGCTGTTAGAAAAACATTGTTCAGCGCTGCTGGGTTTTTCGACGTTTGGCCGCATCTGATTGGCTTTGTCGCGAGACATCCGTCGCAAGGCGCTACGCTGCTTGCGATGGTGACCGGAGGCTCGTGGCGCTGGCAGTTTCAGGGTTCCCCCCCACCCACTAAGCTGCTACGTCAAGTGTGGCAGTACTTAGAGTAGGAATGGCGCCAAGGGATCGTGCCAGCACTAGACGGTATGGGGAGGCTGGGGCCTCACTGCATGTGATCGTGGGTTGCCGTCAGGAATTGGGTCCTGGCCGGTAGAGCCACAGATGTAGGAGGCCCCAGTGAAGGATCATCGTACGAGCGTCGGTTTGGATGTGCACGCACGATCTGTTGTCGGGTGTGGGTTGGATGGGGACACCGGGGAGGTGTTCGAATGCCGGTTGACCCCGAATCACCAGGAGATCGTGGATTGGTTGCGGTCGTTGCCGGGTCGGGTTGCGGTGACCTATGAGGCCGGCCCAACGGGGTTCGGGCTCGCGCGGTTTCTGATTGCGGCGGGGATCACGTGTCTGGTGGCCGCACCCTCGAAGCTGCAGCGCCCTCCTGGGGATCGGGTCAAGACCGATGCCCGTGATGCCGCGCATCTGGCCCGTCTGCTGCACTTGGGTCATATCGTGGAGGTGAAGGTCCCGACCGAGTCTCAGGAAGCAGCCCGTGATCTGGTGCGGGCCCGCGAAGATTGCCGCGGGGATTTGATGACG
>NZ_LQOX01000005.1 GCF_002102175.1 Mycobacterium gastri
GGGGGATGGTGATGGTGTAGTCGGCGCCGATGAGGCCCTGGCCGGTGCCGCGCCAGAAGAATCCGTTGTTGCCGTCACCGGAGATGAACGCGCCGGTGTTGAGGTCGCCGGTGTTGAACGCTCCGGTGTTGGTGTCACCGATGTTGAACCAGCCGGTGTTGGTGTCGCCGGGGTTAAACGAACCGGTATTAAACGCACCGGCGTTAAAGCCACCGGAGTTGAAGCTGCCCGGGTTGGCCCACCCGGTATTGCCCAGCCCGGCGTTGAACACCCCGGTGTTGGTGCTACCGGTGTTGGCGATCCCGGTGTTAAAGCTGCCCGAGTTACCGACACCGAAGTTACCGGTACCGGAGTTGAAGAACCCGATATTGTTGGTTCCGGAGTTGAACAGCCCCACATTACCGGCACCGCTGTTGAAGCCCCCGAACCCGATCTGATTATCCCCGCTCAGCCCGATCCCGATATTATTGTTCCCCTGGTTCGCCAACCCGAAATTCCCGAAACCGGTGTTACCGAAACCAACGTTGAAACTGCCGCTATTACCCCAACCCCGGTTGAAATCACCGACATTGCCGCCACCCACATTGGCGTTCCCGACATTGCCGCCACCCACATTCTGACCACCAACATTGCCCACCCCCACATTGGCATCCCCCACATTGGCCCCACCCACATTGGCGCCACCCACATTGCCGCCACCCAGGTTGTAATCACCCACATTGGCATGACCCAGGTTCCACCCACCCTGATCACCAAAACCAACATTGAACACACTCGGCCGACCCGGACCCGACGAGAACAACCCCGCCAGCTGATCCCCCACATTGCCCACACCCGAACCCATACTCGGAATCGTGTTAAACCACCCCGACACCCCATCGCCAAGGTTCAACACCCCCGAACCCAACACCCCCACATTCCCCGCACCCGAAGACCCACCAACATTCCACCACCCCGAACCCCCACCAACATTCCCAAACCCCGACGCACCACCCGCACCACTATTGAAGAACCCCGACGACGGCGCACCCGTGGAATTACCCACCCCCGGACCCGCCGACACCTGCAACACCGGAATCACCACCGGACCCACCCCCGGACCCGAAATCCCCAACTGCAACGACTGACCCGGACCCCCCACCACCAAATTCAATGACGGACCCGTAATCCTGATCGGATC
>NZ_LQOX01000006.1 GCF_002102175.1 Mycobacterium gastri
TACGAGCAGGCCAACGCCCACGGCCAGAAGGTCCAGGCCGCCGGCAGCAACATGGCGCAGACCGACAGCGCCGTCGGTTCCAGCTGGGCCTGACTTCTGCCGGCCTGAGAGGTTTGCGTTTCCGGCGGCTCATTGCAGCCGGTGCGCTGGCCTCGGCGAGTTGATTGCGCACGCCTACGCATGGGATGCCCTATGCGTAGGCGTGCGCACTTTTTGTTGCGCTGTGACGTGCGGGTCCGGTCGCTAAAATCGCCCGCCGCCACCCATGAACCCGCCGCCGGACGAGCCACCGGACGAGCTGGAAGAACCACCGAACGACGTCGGGCTCCAGCCGCCAAAACCACCCCGCAGGCCTCCGCTGAGCAGGTTGCCGATGATGATGCCGCCGAGGATCGCTCCCGCGTTGTCGCCGCCCTGCCGGGTATAGGCGCGCTGAGCCGCCTGCACGTCGGCGTTGGCCAGCGCCTGGGCGTTGGCTGCCAGCGTCGATGCCGCATTGGCGTGACCGATCGCTTCGGCGACGTTGGTCGAACGTGAGTCACGTGCCGCGTGCAGCTGACGCTTCGCCTCGGCCAGCCGGGTCCGTGCTTCGGGCCCGATACTGCCGCGGCGAGTGTCGATATAGTCCGACACCGCGCGCACCCGCGACTCCGCAGTGAACAACGCCTGCTCGAACGAACGGTTGAGTCGCTCAACGTTGGCCTGCTCTTGGGCCACGGCGGTCAAGAGGCGATTGAGATCCGTGCCGGCTTTGGTCAGCCGGCCAAAAGTGGCGAGCGGATCTACGACGCCGGCGCCGCCAGCGTTGCGGGTATCTTCCAGGGCTTGCGCGGCTGCATCCCGCGCAGCGACGAGTTCGCGGGTTTGCGCCGACGTGTTGCCCGGTGTCTTCTGCAGTTGCTCGTCGGCTTGCTCGATGCCCGCCGCAACGTCAGCCAGGACCGACGGCAGCTCGGCGACCGCGTGCCGGATGTCGCCGGCTGCGCTGTCCACCGCGTCGAGTAGCGAACGGGCTTGTCCGAGCGCGGATTCGGCAGCGCGAACGGCATCCACCAATCCGGACTGCCGGCCGCTCACGGCTTGTGTGGCGAGCTCACGCGCCATGCTGATGTTGCGGTCGGCGAACGCCAGTCGTTCCTGGGCTGCGGTGACGTTGGCGGCGACGGAAGTCAGCGCCATCTCGCCGAATTCGTGGTGCAATTCGGCCAGCCGCTGCTGTGTCGGGGCGATGCGGGTGGTGAGTTCGACGTACTGCTGGGTCAGCAGATCCAGCCGGGACGGGGCGTTGATCACCAAGTCGCGCAGCTTCTCGAAGGCCTCCGTCTGCGCCTCCAATTCGCGGTCGGCCGATGCCGCCGACACGATGACCCGGGTCAGGAGCTCGCGCCGCTGTGCCGGTGTCTCGGGAGCGCTGTCGTCGAGCTGTTGGCGCACGCTGAACGCCTGGGCCAGAGCCGCTTTGGCGTTGTTCACGGCACGGGTGAACGGTGCGGTCCGCTCTTCGCCGAACTCGTCGATCGCGAGCGCGAGCTCGTTGGAGCTGGTGCGCACCGCATTGTCGACAGCGACCACCATCGACCGGGACAAGTCGTCGAGGATGTCCAGCGGCACGGCGGCCAGTGCCCGCTCATCGGTGGGGTCCACGCGTCGTGCCGCAGCCAACGCGTCAGCGCGCCGCCGGCGGGCCCGGTAACGCATCACCACCAGCAGGATCACCACCGCGACGCCAATGAGGCCCAGAGCCACCAGCAATATCACCCGGCCCGACGAACTCGGTGACTTGTTGAGCCCGTTGGCCGCCGCAACAGCGGCACCGGCCCAGTCGCCGCTGCGCAGTGCGGGTTCGATCTGATTTCGGCGGAGCTCTTCGACCTGGCCGGCGCTGACATCTGGCACGGTGGACGGCACCAGGAAGACATAGGACCGGTCGACGGTGGCGACGGCCAGCAGGGCGTCATAGCTCCCCAGCTCGCTGCTGCGGAACGTGCTCTGTCCCCAATTCATCGCGCTCTGCCCGGAGAAGTTGTCGACATAGACCACCCACAGCCTGATGTGGCGATCGGCGTAGAGCTCGTTGACGGCCGATGTGACTTCGGAGCGGTCAGAACCGCTCAGCACGCCGGAGTTGTCGGTCACGTAGCCCGGCAGCCGAAACGGCGGTTGCGCCCCTGAGGGCGGCGCCAGCAGCACGCCCCCGGCGAGGCCCATGGTCAAGATCGTCAGAACCACGCCGAGCAGGCGAGCGATGCGCATACGGCTAATTTAGCCCCGCGAGCGCGCCGGCTTGAGGCACGCGAGGCTCGGATGCGTCCGCCTTGCCGGGACGGGGCCGCAACGACACCACCGGCAGCGACCTGCCTGGCAGACTGTCGGTCGGTGACCACGAATCAGCAACACCCCTATGGCGACTTCGACCGTCGGCGGCGGGTAGCCGAAGCGCCGAAGTCGGCTGGTCTGCCGGGCACGGAAGGGCAGCACCGCACCGACTTCGCCCGGGATCGCGCCCGGGTGTTGCACAGCGCTGCGCTGCGCCGCCTCGCCGACAAGACGCAAGTCGTCGGACCGCGGGAAGGTGACACACCGCGCACCCGGCTGACACATTCGCTGGAAGTGGCACAGATCGGTCGGGGCATGGCGATCGGATTGGGTTGCGACCCGGACCTTGTCGAGCTGGCCGGTCTGGCCCACGACATCGGGCACCCCCCCTACGGGCACAACGGTGAGCGCGCACTCGATGACGTCGCGGCCTGCTGCGGCGGCTTCGAGGG
Source organism: Mycobacterium gastri (assembly GCF_002102175.1). Classification (GTDB taxonomy): domain Bacteria; phylum Actinomycetota; class Actinomycetes; order Mycobacteriales; family Mycobacteriaceae; genus Mycobacterium; species Mycobacterium gastri. The sequence continues at coordinate 2,769 of NZ_LQOX01000006.1, forward strand.
CAACGCCCAGAACTTCCGCATCCTGACCAGCCTTGAGCCGAAAGTCCTTGATAGCCAAGGGCTCAGCGCGGGGCTGAACCTGACCCGCGCAGCATTGGACGCGGTCACCAAATACCCGTGGACGCGCGGTGACGGGCGACGCAAGTTCGGCTTCTACGAGGAAGACCGGGAACCGGCGGCCTGGGTGCGCACCGGCGCCCCGGCTGATCGGCCATGCCTGGAAGCGCAGGTGATGGACTGGGCCGACGATGTCGCGTATTCGGTGCACGATGTCGAGGACGGCGTCGTTTCCGAACGCATCGACTTACGGGTGCTCGCCGATCACGACGACGCGGCCGCACTGGCCAAGCTGGGGGAACGCGAATTCACCAGGGTCAGTGCCGATGAGTTGGTGGAGGCCGCCCGCCGGCTGTCCGGGTTGCCGGTGGTCGCCGCGGTGGGCAAATACGACGCCACCCTGGCGGCGTCGGTCGCGCTGAAGCGATTGACCAGCGAACTGGTGGGGCGGTTTGCTTCGGCGGCCATCGCCGCTACCCGTGCCGTGGCCGGTTCCGGGCCGTTGACGCGTTACCAGGCCGACTTGCAGGTGCCCGACCTGGTGCGGGCCGAGGTGGCGGTGCTGAAAATCCTGGCGCTGCAGTTCATCATGTCCGACCCACGGCATCTGGAAACCCAGGCTCGCCAGCGGGAACGCATCCACCGGGTGGCGCAGTGGCTGTACGCTGGCGCGCCGCGAACGCTCGACCCGGTGTTTGCCGCGGCATTTCACACCGCGACCGGCGATACGGCCCGGATGCGGGTCATCGTCGATCAGATCGCCTCCTACACCGAGGGGCGGCTGGAACGCATCGACACTGGCCCTTCGGCGAGAAGAACAAGGTTTTTCACTGAGCCCTAAGATGAGCGAATGTCGAGTCCGGCAGGGCGCTCCAGGATCTCCGACCGCGACATTGCGGCCATCCGTGACGGCGCCCGCATCGACGACGTGGTCGGCGACTACGTCCAGCTGCGGCGCGCCGGGGCGGACTCGCTGCGCGGTCTGTGCCCGTTTCACAACGAGAAGTCGCCGTCGTTTCATGTGCGGCCCAACCACGGTCACTTCCACTGCTTCGGCTGCGGTGAAGGTGGCGACGTCTATGCGTTCATCCAAAAGATCGAGCACGTCAGCTTCGTCGAGGCGGTCGAACTGCTGGCCGACCGGATCGGTTACACCATCAGCTACACCGGAGCGGCCACCAGCGTGCAGCGCGACCGGGGCAGTCGCAGCAGGCTCATCGCGGCCAACGCGGCCGCGGCCGAGTTCTATGCGGCCGCCTTGGAGTCCGACGAGGCGGCGCCGGCCCGGGACTACCTGACCCAGCGCAACTTCGATGCCGAGGCGGCTCGTCGTTTCGGCTGCGGGTTCGCGCCGTCGGGCTGGGACTCTCTGACGAAACATCTGCAGCGCAAGGGCTTTGAGTTCAAGGAGCTGGAGGCCGCGGGACTGTCCCGGCAGGGGCGGCACGGCCCCATGGACCGGTTTCATCGGCGGCTGCTGTGGCCCATCCGGTCGTCGGCCGGCGAGGTGATCGGGTTCGGAGCTCGGCGCCTGTTCGACGACGACCCGATGGAAGCCAAGTACGTCAACACCCCGGAGACGCTGCTGTACAAGAAGTCGTCGGTGATGTTCGGCATCGACCTGGCTAAACGCGACATAGCCAAAGGACATCAGGCGGTGGTCGTCGAGGGCTATACCGACGTGATGGCCATGCATCTGGCCGGGGTCACCACCGCGGTCGCGTCCTGCGGCACCGCATTCGGCGACGAGCACCTGGCCATGCTGCGCAGGCTGATGATGGACGACAGCTTCTTCCGCGGCGAGCTGATCTATGTTTTCGACGGCGATGCCGCCGGCCGCGCCGCCGCACTGAAGGCCCTCGACGGCGAACAGAACCTGGCGGGTCAGTCCTTCGTGGCGGTAGCCCCGGACGGCATGGATCCTTGCGACCTGCGGCTGGCATCGGGGGACGCGGCCTTGCGGGACTTGGTGGCACGGCGAACCCCGTTGTTCGAGTTCGCAATTCGATCCGCGCTCGCCGAGACGGACCTGAACAGCGCCGAGGGTAGGGTGGCTGCGTTGCGTCGGTGTGTGCCGATGGTGGGCCAGATCAAAGACCCGATGCTGCGCGACGAGTATGCCCGGCAGTTGGCCGGCTGGGTCGGTTGGGATGACGTCGCCCAGGTCGTCGACCGGGTGCGCAGTCAGGCCAGAACCGTAAAAACGCCGGGTAGGGGTGGTCTCGGAGCGCCCGGATCGAAGGCGACCCGGCGGCCTGGCCAGCAGCCCGCTGATGCGCCTTCGGCCGAGCCCGCCGCCGCTCGTCCCGACCCCCGGGAGCCGACGCTATGGCCGCAGCGTGAGGCGCTCAAATCGGCTTTGCAGTACCCGGCGCTGGCCGGACCGGTTTTCGACACGTTGACCGTCGAGAGCTTCACCCACCCCGGCTACGCGGCCGTGCGGGCGGCCATCGAGGCGGCGGGAGGGACATCGGCCGGCGTCACCGGGGCGCAGTGGATGGACATGGTGGCCCGGCAGACCACGTCGCCGTTGACCACCGGCCTGATCAACGAATTGGCGGTGGAGGCGATTGCGGTCGACGACGACAAGCTGCCGCGCTATATCGGCGGAGTGCTGGCCCGCCTACAGGAGGTGTGGATGGGCCGGCAGATCGCCGAAGTCAAATCCAAGCTGCAGCGTATGTCGCCGATCGAACAGGGCGACGAATATCACGCGCTGTTCGGCGATCTGGTGGCCATGGAAGCCTACCGGCGCAGCCTGCTGGAGCAGGCCAGCGGCAACGACCTGACCGCGTGAGGGTGACGCGGCAGGGCGCTATTTCGCCTGGCGCTCGACAACTCTTTCGGCCCGCTCGGCCCGCTCAACTATGGCTGTCTGCTCGTCGATCTCGGTCACCGTCACAAAGCCCGAGTCGGGGGAGATTCGATCGGCGATCTTGCGGCGGCCCCCCTCGATCATCGACCTGGCCACCGGACTCCCGGTCAGCGCGCGGTAGGTGCCGGCGATCTGCTCATAGCGGCGACGGCCGGCCTTCGCCCCCAACACGTACCCAATCCCCAGCACGGCGACATACCCGATCAAAGCGGTCCCTCCGACTATCAGCGCGGTTCGTTCCATCCTGCCTCATCCGCCGGAGTACGGGCGCGCCGACGCCGCGAGGCGGGGGGCCACCGACGGGGCTCGGCAGTCTGGCTGATCCCGCTAGTTGGCGCGGATATGCCAGTACGCTAGAGTCGTCCCGCGATCCGCGACAGCATTGGCGCGGACGTGCCGGTCCCCTGTAGCTCAACTGGCAGAGCATTCGGCTGTTAACCGAAGGGTTGAAGGTTCGAGTCCTTCCGGGGGAGCCAGGTCTGCGCCGGCCTTGACCCGTAGCCGGACTATTCACAGCCGTCTCGGTGTCGGTTAGGGATGTGGCGCTTGGTCCGCCGGCGCTCGACGGAGCCGGGCGACGAACGGGTAAAGCTGACAACCCAGGCAGATGCCGAAGGCGGCATTCAGGAAACAGGCGAATAGCGCGAACGAGGTCGCGACCACGCCTAGCACCGGGACCGCCACGGCGAAGCCGACTACGCCGATGACCGTGAAGACAAGCCCGACCAATTGGGCGAACTTCAACGGTGGCACCGGTTCGCGTTCGGTCACCGGTCCCAGCCGGGGCGCCACAAGCGTGGCGAACAGCAGGCCGTAGGGGCTATTGCGCGGGCCGCGCAGCGCACTGATGGCGAAGACGACGGCCTGGGCAACCAGTATCACCGCCGCCGCCGTGGTGCTGAACACCGAGACGATCAAGGCCACGATGAGGACCGTCGTGGTGATCCACGCGGCAAATCGCGGACCGCGGACGTCCACTTGTCCGGGATGGTTCGACATCAGGACCGCTCCTTTGCGAATGATTTCAGTTGAGCAGGGGCTGTAACGCTGCTCGCAGGTCAGCCACCTTCGGCACACCCGCGGTGCGGTATCGCTGCCGCCCGTCCGCGTCGAAGATGAGGGTGGTGGGTAGCGAAAGCACGGCGATTCGTTGTGCGGCCACCGGATTGGCGTCGATATCGATCTCGACATGTGCCACATCGGGCAAGCCGGCGCACACCTCGTCGACCACGCGGCGCACCGCTGCGCACGGACCGCACCACGCTGCACTGAAGTGCACGACAGTGGGGCCCGTGGCGGACAAGCCGAGATCGGAGGTGTCCTGATGAACTGCGGCGTCGGTTTTCCGCAGCACGCCGGACCGTCGATTGACCATCCACCCGATCGCCGTCGCAGCTGTCAACGCTGCGATGAGCGCAGCCGAGGCCATTGCGATCGAGCTCATCGGCTCGCCACGCTTCCCGTCGTCGTCATAGTCGGGTCTTCCTCAGATCGATCAGATGGAGAAGTCCTCGCCATGCCACACACCGGCTTCGGGCGGCCGGATCACCCGTCCGGCCGGGGGGTGGTGGTCGACTTTCGCCTCCAGCCTGGCCACCCGGGTGAGCAGCGACTGGAGACTGACCCCCACCAAATCGGGCAACACCGAGTCGTCGGGTCTGGACGAACCGTTGCGGTTGATGACCTGCCCGGGGACGCCGACCACCACCGCGGCGGACGGAACCTCTTTGACCACAACGGAGTTCGCGCCGATCCGACTGCCGTCGCCGATCTTGATCGGGCCGAGGATCTTAGCGCCGGCTCCGATGATCACCCGGTCACCGACAGTGGGGTGGCGCTTACCGATATCCGTTCCGGTGCCGCCGAGCGTGACGCCGTGGTAGAGCGTGACGTCGTCACCCACTTCGGCGGTTTCACCGATGACCACGCCGGTCGCGTGATCGATGAACAGGCCCGAGCCGAGGACGGCGCCGGGATGGACATCGACACCGGTCAGGATGCGGGTGAGTTCGGCCAACGCCCGGGCGGCCAACCGCGCACCGTGCAGCCATAGCCAGTGGCTTATCCGGTGGCCCCACACCGCGTGGACACCCGGGTAGCAGAAAACGACCTCCAATACGGTCGGCCGGGCCGGGTCGCGCTGCCTGGCCACCCGGATGTCGCGCCGTATCTCTGCCAGCATGGCTAATCACTCAGGTCCGCGAACAACGGCGTGCTCAGATAGCGCTCGCCAAAGTCGGGGAGTACGACGACGACGAGTTTGCCGGCGTTCTCCGGCCGACGGGCCACTTCCACCGCGGCCCACGCGGCCGCGCCCGAGGATATGCCGACGAGCAGACCTTCCTCCTTGGCCAGCCGCCGCGCCAGGTTGAACGCGTCGTCGTTGGCCACGGTGATGACCTCGTCGACCAAGCCCATGTCGAGCACCGGCGGAACGAACCCGGCGCCGATGCCCTGGATGGGGTGTGGTCCCTTCTGACCCCCGGACAGCACCGGCGACGCGGCCGGTTCGACGGCGACGAACTGCGCCGACGGCCTGCGTTCCTTGATGACCTGCGCGACACCGGTGATGGTGCCGCCGGTGCCGATGCCCGACACGAAGATGTCAACCTTGCCATCGGTGTCCTTCCACACCTCCTCTGCGGTCGTCACGGCATGGACCGCGGGATTCGCCGGATTTTCGAATTGCTGCGGGATGAAGTACCGCTCGTCGGTTTTGGCCAGTTCTTCGGCCTTGGCGATGGCGCCCGCCATCCCGTCGGCGCCGGGCGTGAGCACCAGCTCGGCGCCGAAAGCGCGCAGCAGCATCCGTCGCTCGATGCTCATGGTGTCGGGCATGGTGAGCACGCATTTGTAGCCGCGCGCCGCGGCCACCATAGCCAGCGCGATGCCGGTGTTCCCGCTGGTCGGCTCCAGGATGATGGTGTCCGGCTTGATCAAGCCCGCTTTCTCGGCGGCGTCGATCATGGCTACCCCGATGCGGTCCTTGACACTTCCCGCCGGATTGAAGGATTCCAGCTTGGCCACCACGTCGGCCACTGCGCCGTCGGTGACCCGTCGCAGCCGGACCAGCGGCGTGCCCCCGATCAGTTGAGTGATGTTCTCGGCGATGGTCATTGGCGATCTCCAGCGATGTCGGCGCGGGCCTCGGCGGCCTGCCAGTCGATGTCGAACTCGATTGTCACGTGCACGGGTGTCGTCAGCGCAACCGGCGTGAGCCGCTGAGTTGCACTCTCCAATGCCACTCCGGTCAGCACCTTTCCACCCAGGTGGTTGTGGGTAGTGGTGGCAGTCAGTGTCGTCGCCGTGGCGCCGGGTGCTCGGCGCAGATAGAAGTCCGCACCGGGTTGAACGGTTGCGGTGACGGCACGCCCGTCGGCGTCGACCAGTTCGTGGCCGTCAGGCACGCTGAACGTCAAGGGAATTCGGACCCGGAACGGCCCCACGAGTTCCGAGTCGACAGCGGCGGCGGTGTCGAGGAGGTGCGGTTCGCCATTCTCTCGCAAGGCCGCGTACGCCCCCGCGAGCAGGTAGTTGTAGAGGTGCACGACTCGGTCGGCGTTGCGATAGTGGCTGGAACCGGTCAGCCAGAAGTCGACGTGGTCGATCACCGGCGTGGTGTCGGAAGTGGCGACCAGCCGGTAGCAGCGGTAGCCGTGCGCTCCGTACCCGTGGCTGCTTGTCGATAAGGTGCTGCCGACGCCGAGGGTGCGCTGATAGCGTCCTCGGCCGGCGTCGGTGGTCAGTTGGGATCCGGAGATGTCTTGCCAGACAAGGCCATCCGTCGACTTCTGCAGCTTCACTGCCACCGGGGTGTCGGACGCCGCCCATAGTGAATAGCCGCCCAGCTGTGGGCGCCCGTCGAATTCGAAGGTGAGCACCGGCCCCGGTCCGCGGCACACCGCGATGGGGGCATTGAGCGGGCGGGTGTCCAGCGCCATGCCGTTGGTGAAGTACCAGATCGCCGCCTGCGTTGCGGCGATGGCTTCGTGTTCGCTGATGTTGGCCGGCCCCAGCGGGTACCCGGCGGCGCGCAGCCGTCGGCTCAGCTCGGCGATCGGGCACATCGGGAAGGAGTTGCGCAGTATCCAGTCCACCTCGGCTTCGCAGTCGCGGGTGCGCAGATGTGGCAGTGCGGACCAGGTGCCCAGGCGGTAGGGCGACGGGTGGTGCGGTGCGACGCCGGTGAAATCCAGCGAGTAGGCCTGCACGTTCGGGTGCAGCCTGATCAGGTCGGTGCGGGCGGTGGTGCCGTCGGCGAACACGATCCGGTCGACGGTATGTGAGTACGTCCCGCCTCGGTAGCGGGTCATCCGGGTCAACTCGGTGGGCGGTCGCACCCGGATGCGCCGACGGGTCGCCACCGGGGCCGGCGCGCGGTGCGGGATGGACAAGACAGTCATAGGGGCGGTTGCTCTTCCTGAGGACTTTGGGTCGCGCGCGTCATCATGGCGTGAAGCGCCGCAGCGCGACGATTGCTGAACGGTCAGAAGACGTCAGGAATCAACAGCAACAACAACAGTCCGCGGCGATGCAGCGCGTACGGACAAAGCGCAGCGGTACGGCCTGTTGCATGGCATCCATTATAAGGCATGCCGCATATCAGCTGTTCGGCTCAGCGAAGGTGTAACGCTTTGCGCGGGCAACGGCGTCGAATACGCTCAGCGCACGTCGGGGGCGCGGCCGACGATGACTGCGCCCGACCTCCTGGCCCGGCGCCTTGCGCAGGGATCGATCACGCACGAAAGGCATGGAAGGACAGCGATGAGTTCGCCGCAAAACGAGTCTCAGGCACTGGGTGATCTTGCTGCCAGGCAGCTCGCCAACGCCACCAAGACCGTCCCGCAACTTTCGACGATCACACCCCGCTGGTTGCTGCATCTGCTCAGCTGGGTGCCGGTGGAAGCGGGTATCTATCGGGTGAACCGGGTGATCAACCCGGAGCGGGTGGCGATCAAGGCCGAAGCGGGCGCCGGCACGGACGGGCCGCTGCCGGAGACTTACGTCGACTACGAGACCAGCCCGCGGGAGTACACGCTGCGAACGATCTCCACCCTGCTGGATATCCACACCCGGGTGTCCGACCTTTACTCCAGCCCCCACGACCAGATCGCGCAGCAGTTGCGGCTGACCATCGAAACCATCAAGGAGCGCCAGGAGTTCGAACTGGTCAACAGCCCCGAGTACGGCCTGCTCGCCCAGGCGACACCCGGGCAGACCATCCGGACGCTGGCCGGAGCGCCCACGCCCGACGATCTGGACGCGCTGATCACCAAGGTCTGGAAGACGCCCAGCTTTTTCCTGACTCATCCGCAGGGCATCGCGGCGTTCGGCCGTGAGGCCACCTACCGTGGCGTGCCGCCGCCAGTGGTGAGCCTGTTCGGCGCGCAATTCATCACCTGGCGCGGCATCCCGTTGATTCCGTCGGACAAGGTGCCGGTTGTCGACGGCAAGACCAAGTTCATCCTGGTGCGCACCGGCGAAGAACGCCAGGGCGTGGTGGGCCTGTTCCAGCCCGGGCTGGTGGGGGAGCAGGCGCCGGGGCTGTCGGTGCGGTTCACCGGCATCAACCAATCGGCGATCGCGACCTATCTGGTGACTCTCTACACGTCCTTGGCGGTGCTCACCGACGATGCGCTTGCCGTGCTCGACGACGTGGCGGTGGACCAGTTCCATGAGTACAAGTGAATACCCGCCAGACGCCGCGGGCGACCCGCCGATCAGCGCCGCGGAGCTGGCCGCATTGGCCGGTCAGCTCTACGCCGCCGGCATTCGGCCGGGCTTCGACAGCCCGCCGCAGACGGCTCCGGTGGCCCCGCGCGGCAACGTGCCCGACACGACGGCCGCGGCGTCGACCGGGCGGGCGGCCGCCGGCGCGTCCGATGCGGTGCCGGCCGCGGTTCCGTCGGTCGGCGTAGCAGACATCTACATTCCGGCGCCGACGGCGCCGACGGCGCCGGGGGTGCTGGCGGGGGTGGCGCCCCACGTTCCGGTCGCTCCCCGCGGCTCGATGCCGGTTCTGCGGCCCGACTGGCCGGGTGCGGCGCCGTCGGTTGGCGACCTCGGTTGGTCCGACACGGTGCCGGTCCGCCGCGATACGCCGCTCGGCGACGAGCGCAACTACTCCTTCCTCACCCCATTGCCCACCCCGTTGCTCACCGGGGCCCACCCGGCGCCGAAGCCGGCCGACGATCACCGGGCGATCGATGTCTTCGACGTCGAGGCCGTGCGCGCCGACTTTCCGATCCTTCGGGAGACGGTCAACGGCAAGCCGTTGATCTGGTTCGACAACGCGGCCACCACTCAAAAGCCGCAAGTGGTCATCGACCGGCTCGCGCACTTCTACGCCCACGAAAACTCCAACATCCACCGCGCCGCGCATGAGCTGGCGGCCCGGGCCACCGATGCCTACGAAGAGGCCCGCGACACCGTCCGCCGATTCATCGGCGCCGCCTGTGACGAAGAGATCATCTTTGTCCGCGGCACCACCGAGGCCATCAATCTGGTGGCCTACGCATGGGGCGGAAAACATCTGCGCCCGGGCGACGAGATCGTCATCACCCACTTGGAGCACCACGCCAACATCGTTCCGTGGCAACTTATTTCGCAGCAGACCGGTGCCGTGCTGAAGGTGGCACCGGTTGACGAAGCCGGCAATCTGCTGCTGGCGGAGTTCGAGGCCCTGCTGGGTCCGAAGACCAAACTCGTTGCGGCGACGCATGTCTCGAATGCTCTGGGTACCGTGACACCGGTACACCAGATCGTCGAGCTCGGACACCGATACGGCGCCCGGGTGCTGATCGACGGCGCCCAGTCGATTCCGCACCTGCCGATCGACGTCGCCGAGCTCGGCGCCGATTTCTTCGCGTTCTCCGGGCATAAGATCTACGGCCCCACCGGAATCGGTGTGCTCTACGGGTGCGAGGACGCTCTCGCCGAGACACCGCCGTGGCAGGGGGGCGGCAACATGATTACCGACGTCACCATGGAGCGCTCGCTGTATCAGGGGCCGCCGAGCAAGTTCGAAGCCGGCACCGGAAACATCGCCGATGCGGTGGGTCTCGGGGAGGCGTTGCGTTACGTCGAGCGGGTGGGGATCGAGCGCATCGCCGCCTACGAGCACGGGTTGCTGCGGTACGCGACCCCGCGGCTGGCCGATGTCCCTGGTGTTCGTCTGGTGGGCACCGCGACCGAGAAAGCCAGCGTGCTGTCGTTCGTGCTGGCCGGACACGAGCCGCTCGAGGTCGGCAAGGCACTCAACGCCGAGGGCATCGCGGTGCGTGCCGGACATCACTGCGCCCAGCCGATTCTGCGTCGCTACGGCTTGGAGGCCACGGTTCGCCCGTCGTTCGCTTTCTACAACACCTTCGACGAGATCGACGTGTTCATCAGCGCGGTACGCCGGATCGCCGAGGGCGGCACAAACGCCGGCTGAGCGGGATTATGCCCCGTATTCAGTCGTAGACCGGCAGCCACATGGTGTCGAGGACGGCTTGCTTGACGTCAGCATGGGTTTTGGTGGCTACGCCGTCGTCGACTGCGGCGTGATAGACGGCCTCGGCGACCGTCGCCGAAATCCCGCGGAGGTCCTGAACGTCGGGCAGCAGCGAATCCCCGGTCTTGGCCGGATTAGCCCGGCGCGCAAGGGCTTTGGCCGCCGCGCGCAGCATACCCTGGGTCAGCAGCCGGGCTCCGGCCACGACGACGCCCAGACCGATGCCCGGAAACACCAGCACGTTATTGGCCTGGCCGATGGTGTAGGTGGTCTGGTGGTGCTCGACGGGCGCGACCGGGGTACCGGTGGCAACCAGAGCCTTTCCGTTCGACCACGTCAGAACGTCGGCCGGCATGGCTTCCATCCGCGAGGTCGGATTGGACAGCGGGAAGATCATCGGGCGTTCGCAGGATGCCGTCATCGCTTCGACGACCTCTTGGGTGAACGCGCCGGAGACCGTCGAGGAACCGAGCAACACGGTCGGCGAGGCCAGCTTGATCGCGTCGACCAGTCCGATCCGTGCCGCGGGCTGGACGCCCAGCCGGTTACGGTTTTTCGCATACGGCACCTGGAATTCCCGCAGACCCTCCATGTCGTCGAACAGCAGACCCTGCTTGTCGATGGCCCAGATCTGCGACGTCGCCTGCTCGACGGTGGCGCCGTCGGCCACCATGGCGTCCCGGATCTGGTCGGCGACACCCATGCCCGCGGTGCCGGCCCCGAAGACGATCACCTTCTGGTCGCGGACCGGGACGCCGGTGACATGCGATCCACCGTCGATGGCGGCCACCACCACTGCGCCGGTGCCTTGCACGTCGTCGTTGAACACGCAGTACTGCGCACCGTAGGTCTGCAGAATCATCCGTGCGTTGGCCGGCCCGAAGTCCTCGAAGTGCAGCATCGCCCGCGGAAACATCCGGTGGGCGGTCTCGATGTAGCGCTTGACGAACTCGTCGTACTCGGCGCCGCTGCGCCGGGCGTGCCGATTGCCCAGATAGAACGGGTCCTGCAGCAGCTGCTCGTTATCGGTGCCGACGTCGAGCGACACCGCCAGGCAGCGGCAGGGATCGATGCCGCCACCGGCGGTGTAGAGCGCCAGTTTGCCCACCGCGATCTGGATGCCGCCGACACCCCAGTCGCCGATGCCCAGGATGGCTTCGGCGTCGGTGCACACGATCAGGTCGACATCGTCGGGTCCGAGCCCCAGGGTTTCGAAGGCCACCGCGATGTCGTCGGGTTCGTCGATGCTCAGGAACAGACCGCGTTGCCCACGGTATTCATCGGAGAACCGTTGGATCGCTTCGCCGACCGTGGGCGTGTACACCACCGGCATCAGTTCGGGCAGATGGTCGATCAGCACCTTGTAGTAGAGCAGTTCGTGGCGGTAATGCAGCTGCTCCAGCAGCAGGTTACGGCCCAGATCGGTGGCCAGGCTCTGCAATTGATGCCACACCCGGTCGGCCTGCTGGTCCAGGGTGAGCACCGCGGCCGGAAGCCGACCGACAAGGCCGAGCTGCCGGCGTTGCTCGTGGGTGAAGCCGACCCCGCGATTGAGACTCGGGGTGGACAGTGCTGCCGGAAACCGCGGCACCCGGGCATCGCTCATCACCATCTCCGTCCCTGACCTGACGCGTCAAGTCAAGTCACGGTAACGCCGGGGACGTGATCGCGCGTTGAAGAGCCCGAAGAAGAACGGGATCGGGTCAGTAGACGTCGCGGTGGTAGCGCTTGGCCGCGCTCAGCGACCGCAGGTAGGCGGTGGCCGCTTCGGTATCGAGGTGTCCGTGTTCGGCGGCGATGTCGCGAAGCGTGCGGTCGACGTCCTTGGCCATCGGGTCGGCGTTACCGCACACGTACAGTTGCGCTCCGTCTTGCAGCCATCGCCACAGCTGCGCTCCGCGCCGGCGCATCAGGTGCTGCACATAGACCTTCTCGTGCTGATCGCGCGAGAATGCCAGATCGAGTTCGGTGAGGAAGCCGTCGGCGTGCATCGCCTGGATCTCCTCGCGGTAGTAGAAGTCGGTGGCGGCGTGGCGTTCTCCGAAGAACAACCAGTTCGGCCCGGTGTGGCCGAGCGCGCGTCGCTCCTGCAGGAAAGCCCGGAAGGGCGCGATGCCGGTTCCCGGACCGATCATGATCATGGGTGTGTGCGGATCGCTGGGGGGCCGGAAGCTGCTGGATTTCTGTACATAGACCGCGATCTCGTCGCTGGGGGAGCGGTTGGCCAGATAGGTCGAGCACACCCCGCGCCGGGGCACGCCCTGGAAGTTGTATCGCACCGGCGACACGGTCAGGTGCACTTCCCCCGGGTGCTGTTTGGGGCTGGACGAGATCGAATAGAGCCGCGGCTGTAGAGGTTTGAGTACGGTCAGCCACTCGTCGGCGGTCGCGGTGACCGGCGCCTGAGCCAGCAGGTCGACCAACTGGCGTCCCCAGGACCAATCGGCAAGCGCGGCTTTGTTTTCCGGGCGCATCAGGTTGGCGAGCTGGTCGGCGACGTCGCGGGCTGCGGTGCGCTGCTGGACGAAGTGCAGCAGGGCGGGGCTGATGTGGGCGATCTCGAGCCGATCGGTCAATGCGGCACGCAGCGGCATCGAACCGTGGTTGGCGACCTCGACTTCTGTGTGACCGTCCAATCCGGTCACTGTCAGCCATTCGTCGACCAGCCGGGCGCCGTTGTGTGGCCACACCCCCAGTGCGTCGCCGGCCTCGTGGCTCACCGTTTGCTGGGGCACGCGAAACACCAGTTGCCGCACGTCTTTTGCCGAACGCGGCTTACTGAGCGTGATATTGCGGACCACGCTGGTGACCAGTGGGTTCTTCTTGGTGCAGGCCGTGGGCTTAGCGGTTGGTGACGCGTGCGGTGACGTGACAGTGGTCGGTGCCGTACCGCGCAGCTCGTGCAGAACCCGGCTCAGCCAGCCGGCGGCGGGATCCTCGTAGTCGGGTTCGCAGTCGACGCGGTCGACGATGCGCGTGGCACCCAACTCGGCAAATCGCTGGTCCAGTGCCCGCCCGTGACCGCAGAAATTGGCATAGTTGGAGTCGCCCAGCGCTAGGACGGCGTAGCCGATACCGGTCAGCCGCGGCGCGGTTTCAGCCGCCAGCGCGCGCCAGAAAGCTGCGCCGTTGTCCGGCGGATCGCCGTCCCCGGTGGTGCTGGTGATCAGCAGCAGCCGCCGAGCCGTCGGCAGCTGCGACACCGGGAACTCGTCCATGCCGTGCAACGCGACCGGCAGCTGGGCCGCGCGTAGTTGCGCGGCGACGTCAGCGGCGAGTTCTTCCGCCGTCCCGGTCTGCGACGCCCACAACACCACGATCGGCGCGGTTGCCTCGGCGGCCTCTTCGGGGCGGGTGTCGGCACCGCGAGGTCGGGTGACCGGCACCGGTTGCGGCGTCTCGGCGCGCGCGAACATGCCCGCGAGCAAGCCGTCCAACCATAGCCGGGTGGGGGTATCGAAGGGAGCGCTCACCGGCACGGTGGGCACCCCGGCCATCCGCCGACCGGTTTCGGTACGCAGCCCCGCCAGCAAACCGGCAAGGTAGCAGCGGGCGAACGGATCGAACTGCGGCATCGGCTCGTTCGCCAACCCGAGGAACTCGGCGAGCGCGTCGACGTCAGCCACACCGAGGTGCGGTGTGCCGGCGAGCAACGTCGGTTCCGGTCGGTCGGCCGCGCCGGCGGTGGGTTCGTCTGCCGAATGTGGCCGGGCCGCGGGTTGGGCGACCTTCGTCAGGGTGACCGCACACACCTTGTACTCCGGTTGCCGCGATATCGGGTCGACGGCGTCGTTGGTGACCGCATTGATCGAGAGGTACTCGCCGAAGACGTCGTTCCAGTGGAACGGGGCAAAACAGCTGCCCGGCCGCACCCGGTCGGTGACCAGGGCGGGCAGCACCGCGCGGCCGCGGCGAGACGCTATCTCGACGTGGTCACCGTCGCGGATGTGCAGCTGCGCGGCGTCATCGGGGTGGATCTCGACCAGCGGGCTCGGGTTGAGTTTGTTGAGTTTGGCGACCTTGCCGGTCTTGGTCAGCGTGTGCCATTGGTGCGGCAGGCGTCCGGTGTTGAGCAGGAACGGGTAGTCACCGTCGGGCATCTCGTCGGGCAGCAGATGGGGGCGGGCGAAGAACACCGCCCGTCCGCTGGCGGTCGGGAACGCCAACCGCGGCACCGTGCCGTCGTCGCGCACCAACCGTGTCTGGCTGACCCCGTCGTTGCGGTAGCGGATCGGGTTGCGCCCACTGCTGCCATCGGGTGGGCAGGGCCACTGCAACGGTGTCTCACGCAACCGGTCGTAGCTGATCCCCCGCAGGTCGTACCCGGTTGCCGGGTTCGAGAACCGCCTGATCTCTTCGAACACGTCCGCGGCGGATTGGTAGCTGAACGACTCCGAATAGCCCATCTCGCAAGCGATCCGGGCAATGATCTGCCAGTCCGGCAGCGCCTGTCCGACCGGGTCGACGGCCTTCTGGAACAACGTCATGGTCCGCTCGGAATTGACCATCACCCCCTCGGACTCGGTCCACAGGGCGGCGGGCAGCAACACGGTTGCGTACTCGTTGGTCTCGGTCTCGGCGAACGCGTCCTGGCTGATCACCAGTTCTGCCTTCTCCAGACCGGCCAGCACGGTCTTCCGATTAGCCACGGTGGCAACGGGATTGGTGCAGATGATCCAGCATGCCTTGATGTCGCCGGCGGCCATCCGGGAAAACATGTCCACCACACCGGCGCTGACCTCGGCGCGCAGCGACCCCTGCGGAATACCCCACTGCTGCTCCACGAATTCGCGGTCGGCGGCTGAGAGCACCGAGCGCTGTCCTGGCAGACCCGGTCCCAGGTAACCCATTTCGCGTCCGCCCATGGCATTGGGCTGCCCGGTGAGGGAGAAGGGGCCATTGCCCGGCTTGCAGATCGCGCCGGTGGCCAGGTGCAGGTTGCACAGCGCGTTGGTGTTCCAGGTGCCGTGGGTGCTCTGGTTGAGTCCCATTGTCCAGCAGCTCATCCAATTGGCGGCTTCGCCGATCCAGCGCGCCGCGGTGCGGATGTCTTCGACAGGAAGGCCGGTGATTTCGCTGACCACCTCGGGCGTGAACTGCTCGAGGAAACTCGGCATCATCTCCCAGCCCTCGGTGAACTCAGCGATGAAATGTGGTTCTGTATAGCCGTTTTCGACGATCAGCTGCAGTAAGCCGTTGAGCAGCGCCAGATCGGTGCCGGGGGCGATCTGCAGGAACAGGTCCGCCTTGTCCGCGGTCGCGGTGCGGCGCGGGTCGACGACGATCAATTTGGCGCCGGCCTGGACGCGTTCCATCATTCGCAGGAACAGGATCGGGTGGCAGTCAGCCATATTGGCGCCGATGACGAGAAACACGTCGGCGTGGTCGAAGTCCTGATACGAGCCGGGCGGTCCGTCTGCTCCCAACGACAGCTTGTAACCCGAACTGGCACCGGCCATGCACAGCCGCGAATTCGCCTCGATCTGGTTGGTGCCGATGAACCCCTTGGTCAGTTTGTTGGCCAGGTACTGGGCCTCGATGGACATCTGTCCCGACACGTACACCGCGACGGCGTCGGGGCCGTGCTCGTCGATGATGGCGCGTAACCGCTTGGCGCAGTGGGTGATCGCATCGTCGGTCCCGACCGCTTCGAGGGGCTCCCCGCGGTCATTGCGCAGGTATGCCGACTCCAGCCGTCCCTGTGCGGCGAGCAGGTCGGCGGTGGTGGCGCCCTTGGTGCACAACCGCCCAGAATTAGCCGGATGCGAGGTGCGGCCAATTGACTTGGCAATGTGGCGCTTTCCGGTTGCCGGGTCCGTTGTGACCTGCAGCACAATGCCGCAGCCCACGCCGCAATAAGCGCACATAGTCTCCACGGCGTCCTTACCGGGCGCCATGAGTTCCCTGGCCACGCCTTACGTCCTTTCTGCAACCGCTGCTTAACGCACCGCTGCGCAACGGGGTATTCGCCAAATCCTGCGACAAGGATGTTTCGGTACGGGATGTCCGACGTTTCGGCCGTCTTACGGTTTCGTCGCACCGGGTTAGCCGTGGGTTAGCCGTGCCAGTGCGGTGCTGGGAATCGGCGAACACGCTTGTCGGGCCGTCGCGCTGACCCGGTCATCCCCGGGTCGTCATCGACCGGTGACTCGAGGTCAGATTACCCGCGAGTTAGCTGCGGCGACGCCCGTCGGGGCGGTGCAGCTGCAGTTTTGACCAAACTTGGGGAACATTGACAGTTTTCGCCAAGCTCCCGGACCGGATCTGAGGAGACCCCAAGAGGTTTGCCCACAGAGATTTACCTGGTACTGCACAGATTTCGCTAAGCTCGCGAGGTGTGTCGTAGGCCGACTGTGATCCGTCTGTGCCTGGGTGTGTTGCTGGGGATCGCCGGGATTGCCGGGGCTGCGGGTTGCGCGGGGAAATCGTCGACACCGCCGTCTCCGCCGCCGGATACCTGCAAGCAATCCGACGGCCCGGCAGCCGACACGGTGCGACAGTCCATAGCCGCTGTTCCGATCGAGGTGCAGGGCTCCAGCTGGGTGGAAATCGCACGGGGGCACACCAGGAAATGCCGCCTGTACTGGGTGCAGATCATCCCTACCATCGCCTCCGAGTCGACTCCGCAGCAGTTGCTGTTCTTCGACCGCAACACCCCGTTGGGTTCGCCGACGCCCGATCCGAAGCCCTACATAACGGTGCTGCCTCCCGGTGATGACACCGTGACGGTCCAGTACCGGTGGCGAGTCGGCGGTGATCCCGAATGCTGTCCCAGCGCTATGGGCACGGTGCGATTTCAGGTCGGACCTGACGGCAAACTGAAAGCACTGGGGCCGATACCGCACTCGTAGCGACCGGTAGCGGCCAGTGGCTTTGACGCACAGGCCGGTTCCGGTGACATCACCAATCGGTCACGGTGGGCGCCTACAGGTGTTATCCAGCTGTTCTTCAGCAGATTCAGGCTGCCCACAACGTGCCGCGCGACTGCAAGTTTGGCACTCTGGGAGTTCGTTGTTGCTTCCCGGCGGGAAGCAACGTGGCCGGGGCTAAGGATGGGCTAAGGAGAGTGATGGAACAGCAGATGCTGCTGCAACGCGAGGAGCCGCTGAGCAATTCCGGCCAGGCTCAGCACAATTCGGACACTTCAGCAAGGCGCAGGAGTAGTTCGCGGCATATTTCGCATTGGGACGCCGAAGATGTGGCGGCATGGGAAGCCGGCAACAAGGTCATCGCCCGGCGCAATCTGTTCTGGTCGGTGGTCACCGTGCATCTGGGCTACTCCGTGTGGACGCTGTGGCCGGTGCTGGTGCTGTTCATGCCGCAGAGCGTCTACGGTTTCTCCGCCGGCGACAAGTTCATGCTCGACACCGTCGCAACCTTGGTGGGGGCCTGCACGCGGCTGCCCTACTCGCTGGCCACGACGATCTTCGGCGGTCGCAACTGGGCGATTTTCTCGGTGACCGCGCTGCTGGTCCCCACCATCGGCACGTTGGTGCTGTTGACTCATCCGGGGCTGCCATTGTGGCCGTATCTGGTGTGTGCTGCGCTGACCGGGCTGGGCGGCGGTAATTTCGCGGCGTCGATGAGCAACGCCAACGCGTTCTACCCGCATCGGCTGAAAGGCTCGGCGCTCGGCATTGCCGGCGGCGTGGGAAATCTCGGGGTGCCCACCATCCAGCTTGTCGGACTCTTGATCATTGCCGTGTTCGGGGACGGAAAGCCGTACCTGGTGTGTGGGCTCTACGCGGTGCTGCTGGTCGGCGGGGCCATCGGAGTGACGCTGTTCATGAACAACGTCGAGCAACACCGGGTGAAAGCCAACCGGCTGCGCCCGATCATCTCCGCGGTCGTGTCCATTCGCGACACCTGGTTGCTGTCGCTGCTCTACCTCGGCACCTTCGGCTCGTTCATCGGGTTTTCGTTCGCGTTCGGGCAGGTGCTGCAGACCAACTTCGTGGCAGCCGGCCAAAGCACCGCGCAGGCGGCGGTGCACGCCGCCGAACTTGCATTCCTGGGACCGCTGCTGGCGGCGCTGGCCCGGGTCTACGGCGGCCGGCTGGCCGACCGGCTCGGCGGCAGCCGTCTCACCCTGGCGGTTTTTGTCGCCATGGCGCTGGTTGCCGGGCTGCTGATCGGCGCCGGCAGCCTGGAAGACCGGCACGCCGGTCCCATGCGGGGAGCCAGCATGGCCGGTTACTTCGTCTGCTTCATCGCGTTGTTCATCCTGTCCGGGTTGGGCAACGGGTCCGTGTACAAGATGATCCCGACGATCTTCGAGGCATGCAGCCGCGAGCTGCATCTCGGCTCGGATCTCAGCGAAGCCGAGCGCCGGGACTGGTCGAGGCTGATCTCCGGGGTGGCCATCGGGCTGGTGGCGTCCTTGGGCGCGTTCGGAGGCGTCGGCATCAACCTGGCGCTGCGCGAGTCCTACGTGGCCACCGGCGCCGCGACCGACGCGTTCTGGATCTTCATGCTGTTCTACGCCGGTGCGGCAGCCCTGACCTGGAAGGTCTACGTTCGCCGGCCGGTGGGATACATTCCGGCTCTGCCGCCGGCCGCCGTCGAGCTCGTGGCGCAGCCGGCAGTCGTCGAGTTGGTCGGTCGCTGAGCTCAGTCGGGCAGGTTCTCCGGATGCAACATCTCGGCGTAGCGCAACGGTTCGGGGATCCCGAAGCCGTCCACCACGTCTTTGCGTGGGGGCGTAGCACCCGGCACCGGTCGTTGATGCCGCGGGTAACCGCCTTGGCTCGTTCCGTCGACAGGAACCGGTGCTCGATGTAGCAGGCCTTGTCGTCCTCGATCACCGACAAGGCGTACAAGTCGCACACCGCCTCAAGCACTTCGCGGGCCTCGCGGTCCGGGCACGATTCGATCCCGGCGACGAACGCCTCCAGTACCACCCGGTCGATGTGCGACTGCGCGGCGTGCAGCACGTGATCCTGGACCGCGTTGAAGGCGTCGAACGCCGACATCTGGTTGGATTTGCTCTGCAGCCGGCGCGCGACGGAGGACAGCAGATACTCCTCGCGGTCCTCGAACATCTTGACCTGGGGGCCGCGGTTGAACAGGCTGCCCTCCTCGGCCATGTAACCGGCCCCGCCGCAGGCCTCCCGGGCCTCCTGGATGGCGCGGCTGGTGTGCCAGGTATTGGCGGCCTTCAGCCCGGCGGCCCGGGCTTCCAGCTCACGCAGCTCCTCGGCGTCCGGGTCGTCTGCCGTTTGCAGGTCATGGCACCTCGACACCAGCTCGTTCTGGGCGAATTGCAGCGCATACGACCGCGCGATCAGCGGGAACAACCGCCGCTGGTGGACCAGGTAGTCGATGATCAGAACTTCGCTGTCGTCGTCGTCGGGTGCGCTGAATTGCCTGCGCTGCAACGCATATCGGGTGGCACTGTCCAGCGCGACGCGGGCGGCCGCTGCCGCGCCGCCGCCGACCGTCACCCGGCCGCGGATCAGCGTGTCGATCATGGTGAAGAAGCGGCGGCTGGCGTTTTCGATCGGCGAGCTGTAGGTGCCGTCGGGCGCGACGTCGCCGTACCTGTTGAGCAGATTCACCCGCGGAATACGGACGTGGTCGAACATGATGCGGCCGTTGTCGGCGCCGGGCAAGCCACCTTTGTAGAGGCAGTCCGACGTCGTCACACCCGGCAGGTCGTTGCCGTCGTCGTCGCGGATCGGGACCAGGAAGCAGTGCACCCCGTGGTTGGCCCGCCCGCCGTTTCCGGTGGTGATCAGTTGCGCGAAAACCGCTGCCAGGCAGGCGGTTTCGGCCACCCCACCGATGTAAGTCCTTGCGCGCCGTCGGGGTGGGGGAGTCGATGACGAACTCTTCGGTCTCGGCGTCGTAGGTGGCAGTGGTCTCCAGCGACTGCACGTCGCTGCCGTGCCCGGTCTCGGTCATCGCGAAGCAGCCGCGGATGTCGAGGTTGATGACCTCGTGATGGCGCTGGGTGCCCAGGTTCTCGACGGCACCGCCGAACAGGCCCCACCGCACTCCGGCCTTGACCATCAGGGACAGATCCGACATGGCCAGCATCTCGATCATCGTGATCGCCGCGCCCACGTTGCCGGTGCCGCCATGTTCCTTGCGGAAGCTGTCTTCGGCGGCGCCCGCGGCGGCCAAAAACTGCATCTGCTCGGCCACCTTGGCGCGGGCGATGACGGTGTTGGGTGTGTAGTGCGGGCGGAAGATCTCCAGGTTCAGCCGCCATACCCGAACCGTAACCTCGTCAACCACGGTGTCGGCAAGAGACGGTATCGGCGTCCGAATACGGAAGGCACATATGTCGTTTCGCCCCGGTGGGTTTAGATAGCGCGATGGCGAATCCTGAAGCCGGGTCACAACCAGGCGACTCGGGTCGATCCGGCGAACCGGCCTGGTGCGTGAGATCGGTGTCGATCCGGCCGCCAAGCCGTCGGCGCGGGTGGCAGCCGGGTCGTCGTTCGCGATGTTCGCCATTGGTGCGCTGCTGCCGCTGATCCCCTACCTGCTCGGCTTCGGGTCGTTGGCCGCCGGGCTGGCGTGCGGCGGGGCCGGGCTGTTGGTCGCCGGCGGCCTGACCGCCCGGTTCACCAGCAAAGCGGTGTGGTGGGCGGCGTCGCGGCAACTGCTCTTCGGCGCCGCCGCCGTGGCGGCCACCTATCTGGTGGGATTGCTGATCGCGGCCGTGCTGTGAGCGGCCCGCGACGTCACGATCGGGTACGCAGGGTGCGACCGGGCGGACGCAGCCGGAACAACACGAAACCGGCCCACAACGCGCCAAAGATGACCAGCATGGCCATGTCGAAGGCCCACCAGCCGGTGTAGTGTGTCCACACCCCGTTATGGGCCGCCAGCGGGTCGACCCGGCGCAGATCAACGGTGGAGGCGGCCGCGGCGAAGCCCCAGTGGGCCGGAATCAGCCAGGAGATCTGGTCGAACCCCCAGGTGCCCACCAGCGGCAGCATCCCCCCGCCGAAAAGCGCGGACGCCAGGATCACCGGCACCGCCAGCGGCAGAACCTCCCGTTGCGACCTGCCCAGCGTCGACAGCGCCAGACCGATGATCGCCGAGACGACCGCCGTGGCCGCCACGCTCAGGTAGAGCTCCACAGCGGTATTGCGCAACAGGACCGCATCGTGGACGGGCGGACCTTTGACGGCGACGACGATGGCGGTGAGGATGGCCGCCTGGATCGCCGCGACCAGGCCGAACACCGTGATCTTGGCGACCAGATAGGCCGGCGTCGACAACCCGACAGATTGCTCGCGCCGCAAGATCCGGCGCTCGCCGACCAGATCACCAACCGTCAGCAGGGTGCCCATCAGCACTGCGGCGAGGTTCAGCGCGGCCAGGATCTCGGTGGCCTCGTGCGGGTTGGGCGCCGACCGGCCGGGGCGGTCGAAGCCGGAATCTCCGGGAATCAGCAGCGTCAGGCCGCCCAACACAAACGGCAGCAGCAACAGGCAGACGAAGGACACCCTCCGGGTGACGAACAGGCGGACCTGGCGACGAATCGCCAACCAGAGCTGCTGGTCGGCAGTGAGTTTGGCGGGCGGCCGCCCGGGGGCTGCCACCGCGGGCGGCACCGGCGGTAGTGAACCAGATGCCTGCTGCCGGTTCAGGAACGCCTGATGCGCGCCGCCGGGATCGGCACGGACCTGTGCGAAAACCTCGGACCAGTCGGTAGTGCCCATCGCCGGTTCCAGCTGCACCGGCGGCTCGGCAAAGGCCAAGGTGCCGGCCGGGGTGAGCAGCAACACCTGGTCGCACATGTTCAGGTGAGCAAGCGACTTGGTCGCCACCACGACGACGCAGCCGAGGTCGGCCTGCCGGCGCAGGATCGCCATGACGTGGTTTTCCTGCGGCGGATCGAGACCGGCGCTCGGTTCGTCGACCACCAGCAGCGAGGGCCTGGAGACGAGTTCCGTCGCCATCGACGCGCACCGGCGCACCTCGGGCGTAAGTTTGGCCACCCGGGTGTTGCGATGCGGCGTCAGTTCGAGTTCGTCGAGAACATGGTCCACCACCCGGCCGCGGGTCTCGGGAGTGGTATCGGGCGGCAGCCGCAACTCTGCGGCATAACCCAGGGCCCGTTCGACGGTGAGGCAGCCGGGAACAGCCTCCCCGCGCGGCACCACCCCGATGCGTGATCTCACCCATTCCGGCTCGGCCTGCACGTCGTGGCCGTCCACGGTCAGCACTCCGGAACCGAGCGGTCGAAGGCCCGTAAGCAACTCGATCAGGGCGGTGTTGCGGTTTTCCGACGGCCCGATGACCGAGATCAACGAACCCGGGCGTGCGGTGAACGAGATGTCAGAGAGCAGTTCGCGCCCGTCGACGGTCAGTCCGATTCGATATGCCGCCACGCCGACAGTGCGCGCACCGGGTTTCAGCGGCAGCCGGCTGGTCGCCGGACCCTCCTCCGCCGGGCCGGCGTCGGGTCGAGCCGTGAGCAGCTTTCGGGTGGCGTCGGTCATGCGCTCGACCAGGCCACGTCCCTTGGGCTGCTCACCGGCCGGCGCGGGCTGGTCAGCCGGTGGCGGGTGCCCGGTCTCCGGCGCGGGCGACGTTCCCTGTGGTGTCAATCGGATGGGCTGGGTAGTCCTGCCGAATGTCGGGGCTGCGGGGATTCGCTGAGTCGCCGACTCCGCGACGATGTGCTGCGCTACCGGCTGGGCGGGTTCTGGATGGGTGATCGACTTGGCCGGCATCCGCTGCGTGGGTTGCTCGGTCGGTTTCACAGGTTTGCGCCACTGACCGGTAGGCGGCGGGGTCGGCCGATGCGGCTGCGGCGGACCCGCCGATGCCGTCGGCGCTCCCGCGGGCACGGCGAGCTGGAAGGTAAGCCGGGGCCCCGTGCGGGGATCACCGACCGCGATCGTCTGGCCGTCGCGGATGTCGACCGTCGACAGCCGGGTGCCGTCGACGAAAATGCCGTTGCCGCGGCCGTCCATGGCCACCCAATGGGTGCCGAGGAACCGCAGCACCACATCCGGGGCGGGCCGGTCAACGGGACCGGGGTGGTCCAGGCGGATGTCGCAGTGCTTGCCGGGCCCCACCAGCACGTCCCGGCCCGGGGCAAAGACGTACCGCATCGATCCGAACCAGACGGTCAATGGCGGGGCGTTCGATATCAAGATGCGGCCGCCACCTTTCGTCACCGAATGTCGTCACCGCAGCGACGACCGATATTGACTGAGTACCCGGCGGGCGGGTCTATCTATCCAGGATGCACCGCAGCGGTCACAAGGTGTTGCGGCCCGGGGTGGCCGCCGCGTTGTCGAGCAGCCGGCGCAGCACCTCGACGGCCTCAGCCAACACCTGCCGGTCCGCCGGCCCCAGTCGGGCCAGTTGCGGTTCGATCGCGGCAGCACGGTCGGCCCGCACGGCGGCCAGCGTGCGCTGCCCGTCCGGCGTGATGCGAATGCGGACCGCGCGGGCGTCGCCGGGGTCGACGGTCCGGGTCACCAGCCCGGCCTCTTCGAGGCGTCGCACCTGGGTGGTCATCGTCGGCTGGGAACAATGATCGACCGCGGCCAGGTCGCCGATGCGGGCTTCGCCCTTGGCTTCGATGGTTGCCAGCAGCCGGGCCTGCGCCGACGGCAGCGGCATCTGGATCCGTTGGGTCGCCAGCCGGTTGAGTCGCGCGACCACGCCCAGCAAATCGGCGCCGAGGCCCTGATGGGGCACCGCGGTTCCGGCGTGGTCGGTGGCGGCGGATGAACTCATGGTCCCATCGTTGCATAGCTTTGCTATGTGAGACCAATCGTGGGCGCTGGCAAGCCAATCCGGCGGACGGCTGTGTGCTGCCGCCGCATGCGGCTTCACCTGGCAGAATCGGTGAGGTGACTGTGCCGGCCCCCGTTGCTTCGCGACTTCCGCGACATCGACACGGGCCGCTGCAACCGGTGGAACTGGCCCAGGCGTCGGTGATGGCCGCGCTATGCGCGGTGACCGCGATCGTCTCGGTCGTCGTTCCGTTCGCCGCGGGACTGGCACTGCTGGGCACCGTGCCCACCGGGCTGCTGGCCTACCGCTTCCGGCTGCGCGTGCTGATTGCCGCGACGGTGGCCGCCGGGGTGATCGCCTTCCTGATCGCGGGAATGGGCGGCTTCATGGGAGTGGTCCACAGCGCCTACATCGGTGGCTTGACCGGAATCGTCAAACGCCGGGGCCGGGGCACGCCGACGGTCATTGTGTCGTCGCTGATCGCCGGGTTGGCCTTCGGCGCGGCGATGGTCGGAATGCTGGCGGCTCTGACCCGGCTGCGGCACCTGATTTTCGACGTGATGACCGCAAACGTGGAGGGCCTTGCGTCCTTTATGAGCCGGATCCATCTGCAGGGCGCTGCCGCCGACCTGAAGCGATACTTCGCCGACGGTCTGCAGTACTGGCCGTGGGTGCTGCTGGGCTACTTCACGTTCGGGATCGTGATCGTGTCGCTGATCGGTTGGTGGGCACTGTCGCGGCTGCTGGAGCGGATGCGCGGCATTCCCGATGTGCACAAGCTGGACGCTCCGGCCGGTGATTCAACGGATCCGATAGGGCCGGTTCCGGTGCGATTGGACCAGGTGCGCTTCCGATATCCCGGTGCCGCCCAAGACGCGTTGCGTGAGGTCAGCCTGGCTGTGCGGGTCGGTGAACACGTGGCGATCACCGGCGCCAACGGCTCCGGCAAGACCACGCTGATGCTGGTACTGGCGGGCCGGCAGCCGACGTCGGGCACGGTGGAGCGTCCGGGCGCGGTGGGTCTGGGCAAGCTGCGCGGCACGGCGGTGGTTTTGCAGCACCCGGAAAGCCAGGTGCTGGGCACCCGGGTCGCCGACGACGTGGTGTGGGGCCTGCCTCCGGGCACCAGGATCGACGTCGCCAAGTTGCTCACCGAAGTGGGTCTGGACGGGCTGGCCGAACGTGACACCGGCAGCCTGTCCGGTGGTGAGTTGCAGCGGCTAGCGCTGGCGGCGGCGTTGGCCAGAGAACCGGCGCTGCTGATCGCCGACGAGGTCACCACGATGGTGGACCAGCAAGGCCGCGATGCGCTGCTGGGCGTGTTGTCCGGCCTGACGAAACGTCACCGCACTGCGCTGGTGCACATCACGCACTACAACAACGAGGCCGATTCGGCCGACCGCACGATCAACCTCAGCGACTCTCCCGACAACGCCGACATGGTCGAGACGGCAGATGTTCCGGCGCCCGCCGTTGCGGTGGGTGACCTGGGGCACAAACCGGCCCTCGAACTGATCGGCGTCGGACACGAATACGCCAGGGGCACACCGTGGGCCAAGACCGCGTTACGGGACATCAGCTTCGTGGTGGAACAGGGCGACGGGGTGCTGATCCACGGCGGCAACGGCTCGGGCAAGTCCACGCTGGCGTGGATCATGGCCGGGCTGACGGTTCCCACCGCCGGGGTTTGCCTGCTCGATGGCAGGCCCACCCACGAGCAGGTCGGTGCGGTTGCGTTGTCATTCCAAGCGGCCCGGCTGCAGCTGATGCGCAGCCGGGTGGACCTGGAAGTCGCCTCTGCGGCCGGCTTTTCGCCCCGCGATCACGACCGGGTGGCCGCGGCGCTGCGTGTCGTCGGGCTGGATCGCACGCTGGCCGGGCGCAGCATCGATCAGCTCAGCGGTGGTCAGATGCGCCGGGTGGTGCTGGCCGGGTTGCTGGCATGTTCACCGCGGGCGTTGATTCTCGATGAGCCGCTGGCGGGTTTGGATGCCGCCAGCCAACGCGGTTTGCTGCGGCTGCTGGAAGACCTGCGCCGCGAGCAGGGTCTGACGGTGGTGGTCATTTCTCATGATTTCGCCGGTATGGAAGAGCTTTGCCCGCGGACCCTGGATCTGCGCAACGGCGCCATGCAACCGGCCTCGACGAGCGCCGCGGGCGGGACGGGGAGCATGTCATGACGCTGTCGGCAGCCGGCGCCTCCGACGCGGCAGGAGGCAGCACCCGGCACCCCACCCGACCGGTTGTCCTGCTGGTTCCGGTACCGGGCAGCTCGGTCATCCACGACTTGTGGGCTGGCACGAAACTGCTGGTGGTCTTCGGCATTTCGGTGCTGCTGACGTTCTATCCGGGCTGGGTGACGATCGGGCTGATGGCGGCGCTGGTGCTCACGGCGGCCAGGCTCGCACACATCCCGCGCGGTGCGGTGCCGTCGGTACCCCGCTGGTTATGGGTGGTTCTGGCCATCGGCGGCATCACGGCTGCGCTGGCCGGCGGCACCCCGTCGATCACGATGGCCGGAGTCGAGCTCGAACTGGGTGGAGCGTTGAACTTCCTGCGGATCACCGCGCTGTCGATCGTGCTACTCGCATTGGGTGCGATGGTTTCCTGGACCACCAACGTCGCCGAAATCGGGCCTGCGCTGGCGACTTTGGGCCGGCCGCTGCGGCTGCTGCGGATCCCGGTCGACGAGTGGGCGGTCACCCTGGCGCTCGCGCTTCGCGCTTTCCCGATGCTGATCGACGAATTCCAGGTGCTCTACGCGGCCCGCCGGCTGCGGCCCCGACGGATACCGCGCAGCCGCAAGGCCCGGCGGCAGCGGCGCACTACCGAAGTGATCGACCTACTTGCGGCTGCCATCACCGTGACGTTGCGGCGAGCAGACGAGATGGGCGATGCCATCACCGCCCGCGGCGGCACCGGCCAGCTGTCGGCGTACCCGGCGCGACCCAAACTCACCGACTGGGCGGCCCTGACGATCACCGCCGTGACCGGCGGCGCCGCAGTGGCGATCGAGACGCTGTTGCGGGTCACCTAAGCGGTGGTTCGATGCCGAGCCCATTCAGCGGTTCGCTGCCGGTTTGCGGCAAGCCGGGTTGATAATCAGCCTGGTCCAGTACCAGGAGGGCACTTGCCGGCAACTTCGGCCAGTCTGAGAGAGCAGATGCTGCGGCGCCGCCCGGTGGTCGGTGCCACGGTCGCGGCGGGGGTCGACGGAGGCCTCAAGCGCAGCATCGGCACCTTTCAGCTGACCATGTTCGGGGTCGGATCGACGATCGGCACCGGGATCTTCTTCGTGCTGTCCGAGGCCGTGCCGCAAGCAGGCCCGGGCGTGATCGTCTCCTTCGTCATCGCCGGTATCGCTGCCGGCCTCGCGGCCATCTGCTACGCCGAATTGGCATCGGCGGTACCGGTTTCGGGTTCGTCGTATTCGTATGCCTACGCCACCTTGGGCGAGGGGGTGGCAATCTGCGTGGCAGCCTGCCTGCTGCTGGAATACGGCGTGGCCACTGCCGCTGTCGCGGTCGGCTGGAGCGGTTACGTCAACAAGTTGCTGCACAACGTGTTCGGCTTCCATTTGCCGAGCGCGTTGTCGGCGGCGCCGTGGGATTCGCAGCCCGGCGAACCGCACGGATACGTGAACCTTCCGGCGGTCATTCTCATCGGGCTGTGCGCGTTGCTGCTGATTCGGGGCGCCAGTGAGTCGGCGAAGGTCAACGCGATCATGGTGCTGATCAAGCTCGGTGTGCTGGGCATGTTCGTGGTCCTGGCGTTGACCGCCTGCAGCGCTGATCATTTCAGGAACTTCGCCCCCTTCGGCGTCGCCGGAATCGGCGCCGCGGCGGGCACCATCTTCTTCTCCTTCATCGGTCTGGACGCCGTGTCCACCGCCGGTGAGGAAGTCAACAACCCGCAGCAAAGTGTGCCGCGGGCATTGATGGCGGCGCTCTTTGTCGTCACCGGCGTCTACGTGCTCGTCGCATTTGCCGCGTTGGGCACCCAGCCATGGCAGCGTTTCCAAGGGCAGGAAGAGGCCGGGCTGGCCACGATTCTGGACAATGTCACCCACGGCGCCTGGGCCAGCACCATTCTGGCGGCCGGCGCGGTGATCTCGATTTTCACCGTCACGCTGGTCACGTTGTACGGCCAGACCCGCATCCTGTTCGCGATGGGCCGTGACGGGCTGCTGCCGACACGGTTCGCCGCGGTGAATCCGCGCACACAGACTCCGGTGAGCAACACCGTGATCGTCGCGATCGCCGCGTCGATCCTGGCCGCCGTCGTGCCGCTGGGCCGCCTGGCGGACATGGTGTCCATCGGCACGCTCACCGCGTTCATCGTGGTGTCGGTCGGCGTGATCATCCTGCGGGTGCGTGAACCCGAGCTGCCGCGCGGGTTCTGGGTCCCCGGTTACCCGGTGACACCCGTCCTGTCGGTGCTGGCCTGCGGGTACCTGCTCTACAGCCTGCACTGGTACACCTGGATTGCGTTCACCGCCTGGGTTGTGGCCGCACTGCTGTTCTACCTCTTCTGGGGTCGCCACCACAGCGCGCTCAATAACCCTGCGCTGCTTACGGATCCACGTGCGGAGCAGCTGTGACCGTCGTCGTCGGGTACCTGGCCGGCCGGGCTGGTCCGTCGGCGCTGCAGCTGGCCGTGCGGGTGGCGCGAACGCTGAACACGTCACTGACGGTGGCGACCATCGTGCCGAAGCCATGGCTGTCGGGTTCGCTGTCTCAGCCCGAGTATCAGCGGTGGGCCGATGAGCTGGCTGCTGACTCTGCGATGGAGGCCCAGCGTTACCTTCGCACCGCGGCCGACGGGGTTGAGGTCAGCTACCTCCATCACGAACACCGGTCGGTATCGGGCGGACTGATCGAGGTGGTCGAGGAAGTCCAGGCCGAAATGCTGGTCCTGGGTTCGTTCCCGAACGGGCGACGGGCGCGGGTATTGATCGGCTCGACCGCCGATTGGCTGTTGCATTCGTCGCCGGTGCCGGTGGCGATCAGTCCCCGCCAGTACGATTCCCGCACCGGCCGGCTGACCAGGCTCACCTGCGGTTACTCGGCGGCGCCGGACTCGGCCGGGGTGGTGACGCGGTGTTCCGAGCTGGCCCGGCGATACGGCCTGCCGTTGCGGGTGATCACTTTCGCGGTCCGCGGCCGGACGATGTATCCACCCGAGGTGGGTCTGCACGCCGAGTCGTCGGTGCTGGAGGCATGGGCGGCGCAGGCCCAAGAAATGCTGGAAAAGCTCAAGACCGACGGGGTAGTCGGAAAAGACGTTGTGCTGCAAGTGATTACCGGAAACGGGTGGCAGCACGCGCTGGAGCACACCGACTGGCAGGACGGTGAGATTTTGGCGTTGGGCACCTCACCGCGCGGCGATATCGCCAGAGTCTTTCTCGGCTCCCGCAGCGGCAAGATCATCCGCCACAGTCCGGTACCGGTATTGGTGCTGCCCGGCTAGGAGCGCCGGTCGGCGCTGAGCGGAGTCCTGGACCAAGCGATCACATCGTTAACATTGACCCCAAGTCGATTCGGTGCGCGTTGACTGCCTCACTCGGAAGTTCATGGTGACCACAAATGCTGCTGGTCAACGATGCCGTCGTGCGCAGCCTTGGCCGCCTGGCTCTGTTTCCGGCACACCTTGGGCTCTGTTTCGGCACGCCGATACCGCACCTTCGCTCAAACCTCTTGTGATGGTAGGCGTTCGGGGGATATCTCCCGTGCTCACCGAGTCGGCTGTCATGCCGCCGCATCGAGTGTGCAGTGACGGGTGCGACTGTGTATGGAGGGCGGGAACCGCCGCGATCGGCCGCCCTGACGGCACAGTCGACGCCGTCAGCGCACAGTCGACGCCGCCAGCGCACACTCGCCGCCGTCAGCGCACAGTCGCCGCCGCCAGCCACCGACCCAACCGCACCAGCACGCGATTTCCATCTCCCCACACCGGGGCGCAGCCCCACGACCGCTTTGAGCGAGGAGCCCAGGGGGCGCAACGAATTTGTCGCTACCAGGTGGACAAAACGAGACATCCCGAACCCGCGGAGACCGATGTGGCTGATGGGAAAGCCGCGGTTGCATCCTACAACTTGGGGCACTGGATCAGCGCCGTCCAGCGCGTTCCTAGGGCCCCGCATGTCCGGCCATCAGCGCTGGGCGGCGGCGTTGGCCGCGGTCTGCGCCTGCCTCAGGATGGTCGCGACATCGCCGCGGCCCAGGAACATGTCGTCGAAATAGGGCTTGAGGGCGTCGTTGCCGGCAGCGAATCCGGAACCGCCGGGCGCCGGAATGCGCGGTCCGTTCAGCACGGCGAAAAACGGGGTGACGTCGACGCCCTTGGCTTTCCAGTAGGCGAAGTAAACGGGCTGGGCCGCCAGCACCGCCGGGATGGCCGCACCTTCGCGGCCCAGGTATGTGTTGCCTTCGGTGCTGCCCATCCAGGCCAGTACCTGGCGCACCGCGTCTGGGTGCTTGGTGGCTGAATTGCCGGCCGCAGCAATGCCATTCGTGACGCTTACCCGTCCCACTGGCCCGATCGGCAGCATCGCCACACCCCAGCGGAAGGTGGCGTCGCGGGCCACCGGCGCCAGGCTGTAGGTGCCGGACTGAAACAGCGCCATGCGGCCGGCCAGGAACTGGTTGCGGGAGAAATCGCCGTTGTCGTTGGTGTCGGAGGCGGGCGGTGCGACGTGGTCGTCGTTGATCAGGCCGACCAGATACCGGAAAGCCGTGATGGCAGGCGGATTGTCGAAGGCGAACTCGTTGCCGCGCTGGAATACGCCGCCGGCCGAGCCGATGTAGTTCAGATATATGCCCTGCGGGTCGTTGGCGGCGTCGTAGCCCCACTGGCGGACGCGTCGGGCCTCGAAACCGGGTGTGCCGGCGACATGTCCGTCGCTGTCGACGGTGAGCCGGGCCAACAGCGGGCGCAACGTGTCGTCGACACCCGGGCTCCAGCGCACCCGGTCCAGCTCGGCCGGGTCGACACCGGCGGCGGCCAGCAGGTCGGCGTTGTAGAACACGGCGACTCCGGCGTCGGTCAGCTGCGGCACTCCCCACAGGACGCCGTTGCGGGTGAACTGGTCGACCACCGACGGCTCCCAGCCACCCGGATCGAGCTTTGGGTCGATCTTCATCAACCGGCCGCTGTCGGCATAGGCGGCCAGGTGGGCGTTGGACAGCCAGAAGATGTCGTCGGCGCTGGCGCCGGCCACGTCGGTGCGCAGGGTGTCGAAGTAGGTCGAATAGGACACCAGATTCGTGCGCACTTCGATGCCGGGATGGGTGCGGGTGAACTCTTCGAACGAGCGCTGATAGGCCAATGCGATCGGATCGGCCCACAGCCGGACGGTGACGACGATCCTGCCGCCAGCCGGTTCGCCGGCGCGGTCCAGCATCACCGCCGTAACCCCGAGAAGCGCCGCGATCGACGTGAGCGCGGCGGCGACCAGGGTGGAAAAGCGGGGGCGAGTCATGGTTTGCATCCAGATTGCCGTGACGGTCGTGGATCGGCCAGCACAACAGCCCTGATGGCAATCTCGGCGCAATGACGCGTCATTTGAGCCCCGAGACCAGGATCGACGAGACGATATGTCGCTGAGCCGCGACGAACAGCGCGATCAGCGGCACGATCGCGACCGTCGTCGCCGCCATCACCAGCGTCCACTGGGCGTTGTACCGCGACTGCAGGTCGGCCGTGGCCACCGTCAACACCCGCCACTTGTGGCCGCTGGTGATCACCAGCGGCCACATGAAGTTGTTCCACTGGGAGACCACGGTGATCAGCGTCAGGGCGGCCAGGACCGGACGGCTGGACGGAATCACCACGTGCACCAGCACGTCCAGGGTGTTGGCGCCGTCCAGGAAAGCGGCATTGATCAAGTCGTTCGGGATGATGCGAAAGTGCTCGCGCAGCAAGAAGATCGCATACGGCGACCCGAACATGAACGGCAGCACCAGTGCCCAGAACGTGTTGCGCAGGCCCAGCTGGGCCATCATCAGATACAGCGGCACCACCGTGACCGTCGCCGGCACCATCAAGGTCGCGATGTAGACCCAGAACAACACGTCTCGTCCGGGGAATTCCAGCCGGGCGAATGCGTAGCCGGCCAGCACCGAAAACGTCATCTGCCCCAGCAGGATCACCGCCGTCATCAGCGCGGTCACCACCGCCGCACGGCCGAAGCCAGCACCGGCCAGGTCGGTGTAATTCGACAGCGTCGGCGGGCGCGGCAACTGCAGCGGCGTACCCGTCGCGAACTGGTGGGCGGAGGTGAACGACGTCAGCAGCCCGAGCAAGAAGGGCAGCAGCGTGATCACCGCGCCGAGGATCAGGCCGGCGTAGCTGACGGCGCTGGAAAGGCGCTGGCCGGATGGTCCGGCGCCGCTTCGGGCCGTGCCGGCCCGCGTCGTCGCCGAACGGCGGCTAGGTGAGGTCATAACTGATCCGTCGCCGGAAGTACGTGTGCTGCACGAAGGTGACGCCGACGAGAATGACGAACAGCACCACGGCCATTACCGACGCCCGCCCGATGGCCGCCGAACCGAAAGCCTCGGAATAGATCTGGTGAGCCACCAGGTCGGTGCTGCCCTCCGGTCCGCCGCCGGTCAGCGCGTAGACAATATCGAAAATCTGTGCGGCGCTGACGATCCCGGTGACCAGCACAAAAAAGGTCGTCGGCCGCAGCATCGGCAGGGTGATCCGCCAGAACCTTTGCCAGGCGGTCGCGCCGTCGGTGCGCGCGGCCGCGTGGATGTCGTCGGGGATGGCCAACAAGCCCGCCAGGAACGACAACGAGACATAGCCCACGTTGGTCCAGACGACGACGGCGGCCACCAAGGGCAGGGCCAGGTCGGGGTGGCTGAGCCATTCGACGCGGCGGCCCAGCACGGCGCTGACGGCGCCGTCGGTGGGCGCCAGGATCCAGCGCCACATCACCGCGATCGCCAGTGGGGCGCAGACCCACGGCAGGACGTAGAGCGTGCGGAAGAAATTCGTGCCCGGAAGCCTCCGGGCCAGCATCATCGCAGCCAGCAACCCGAGCACAGTCTGCGCCGGAACCACGATGGCCACGAAGATGGCGGTGACCACCAGCGAGCCGCCGAAGTCGGAGTCGGCCAGCACCGACCGCCAGTTGGCCAGCCCGACGAAGCGCAGCGGGCCCAGCAAATCCCACCGATACAGGCTCAGCCAGACGACCACCAGGATGGGCAGCAACAGGAAGGCGAGCACGCCGAACAGGCTGGGCGCCAGCAGGGCGTACGCCAGCGCGGTGGGTCGGCGTGGCGTGGCGCGCATGGGTGTATTAAAGCGTGGTCGATACGGTGGAGTCGTGACACCGAGCCGTGGGATCGATTCCGACTTCATGGACCTGCCACGCCACGCGCTGGCCGACGCCGCGTTGTCAGCGGCCACCGCCGTCGGGGCCAGCCATGCCGACCTGCGGATTCATCGCACCAGCACCGAGATCATCCAGCTGCGCGACGGAGAGCTCGAAACCGCGATCGCCAGTCACGACCTGGGCTTCGCGGTGCGGGTGATCGTCGACGGCACGTGGGGCTTCGCCTCGCACGCCGAGCTGGCGCCGTCGGTGGCAGCCGATACCGCGCGTCGCGCGGTGCAGGTGGCCACCACCCTGGCCGCGTTGAACACCGAGCGCGTCGAGCTGGCGCCCGAGCCGGTCTACGCCGACGTCAGCTGGGTGTCGGACTACCAGATCGACCCGTTCGGCCTGCCCGCGACTGAGAAGATCGCCGTGCTGCAGGACTACTCCGGCCGATTGCTGAGCGCCGACGGCGTCAATCATGCGTTGGCCAGGTTGAATGCGGTCAAGGAGCAGACCTTCTACGCCGACACTTTCGGCTCGTCGATTAGCCAGCAGCGGGTGTGGTTGTACCCGTCGCTGGAGGCGATCACCGTGGATGCGACGGCGGGCATCTTCGATTCCATGCGCACCCTGGCGCCGCCGGCGGCCCGGGGCTGGGAGGTGGTCGCCGGCGACGAGATCTGGAACTGGACCGACGAACTGGCTCAGCTACCGTCGTGGCTGGCCGAAAAGCTCAAGGCGCCCAGTGTGACCGCAGGCCGCACCGACCTGGTGATCGACCCGACCAACCTATGGCTGACCATCCACGAATCCATCGGCCACGCAACCGAATACGATCGCGCCATCGGCTACGAGGCGGCCTACGCCGGAACCTCGTTCGCCACACCGGACAAACTCGGCACCATGCGCTACGGCTCACCGGTGATGAACGTGACGGCCGATCGCACCGTCGAATTCGGCTTGGCCAGTGTCGGTTACGACGACGAAGGCGTGGCCGCGCAGAGCTGGGATCTGGTGCGCGACGGGGTATTCGTCGGCTATCAGCTCGACCGGGTGTTCGCCCGGCGGCTGGGGCAACAGCGCTCCAACGGCTGCTCGTATGCCGACTCGCCCCATCATGTGCCGATCCAGCGGATGGCGAATGTGTCGTTGCAGCCGGGGTCCGAAGACCTCAGCACCGCCGACCTGATCAGCCGGGTGCGCGACGGCATCTACATCGTCGGCGACAAGTCATGGTCGATCGACATGCAGCGCTACAACTTTCAGTTCACCGGCCAGCGGTTCTTCCGCATCCGCGACGGCCGCCTGGACGGTCAGTTGCGCGATGTCGCCTATCAGGCCACCACCACCGATTTCTGGAATTCCATGGAGGCCGTGGGCGGCCCGTCGACCTGGCGGCTGGGTGGGGCGATCAATTGTGGCAAGGCCCAGCCCGGCCAGGTCGCCGCGGTCAGCCACGGCTGTCCGTCGGCGCTGTTCCGCGGCGTCAACGTGCTCAACACCCGTACCGAAGGCGGCCGATGATCAGTGCGCAGCACGTCGTCAACATCGTCTTGACGGAAGCGGCGCAGCGTGGCCGCGCCGACGAGACCATGGTGCTCGTCGTCGACCGAACCGAGGCGACGTTGCGTTGGGCAGGCAATTCCATGACCACCAACGGGCTTTCGACAAGCCGCAGTGTGACCGTGATTTCGATTGTCCGCCAAGGTGATAACGCCTTCGTCGGCGCGGTGGAGACCGGTGAGGTCGACCCGTCGGTGTTGCCCGGGCTGGTGGCTGCGTCGCAGGACGCGGCCCGTTCGGCTCCCGAAGCCGGTGACGTCGCAACCCTGCTGGCCGACGCCGGGGTGCCCGTCGACTGGGACGCGCCGGTTTCCCGCACCGGTGTCGAGGCATTCGCCGACGTCGCGGCTTCGCTGAGCCGCGAGTTCGGGGGTGGCGACCGGCTGTACGGCTATGCGCACCATAGCCTTTCGACGACATTCCTGGCGTCGTCGACCGGTTTGCGGCGGCGTTACACGCAGCCGGCCGGCGCGGTGGAGATCAACGTCAAACGCGGCGACGCCAGCGCCTGGGCCGGAGTTGGCGCTCCCGACTTCGCCGGTGTGCCAATCGATGTGCTGCTCGATCAGCTGTCGACCCGGCTGGGGTGGGCGCAACGCCGGGTCGAGCTGCCCGCGGGACGGTACGAGACGATCATGCCGCCGTCGACGGTGGCCGACATGATGCTGTACCTGTCATGGTCGATGGCCGGCCGCGGCGCACAAGAGGGCCGCACCGCGTTGTCTGCCCCCGGCGGCGGGACCAGGGTAGGAGAGCGGCTCACCGAACTGCCGCTGACCCTGTTCTCCGACCCGATGGCGCCGGGCCTGGCATGCCGGCCGTTCGTCGCGGTGAGCAACTCTTCGGAGACGCTGTCGGTGTTCGACAACGGCATGGACATCGGCCACGTGGACTGGATCCGCGACGGGGTGATCAACGCGCTGGCCTATCCTCGGGCCACCGCCGCCAAGTACGACGCCCCGGCTGCCGTGGCCGCCGAGAACCTGTTGATGACGGGCGGTTCGGCTGGCCTGGCGGAGATGATCGCGGCCACCGAGCGGGGTCTGTTGCTGACCACGTTGTGGTACATCCGCGAGGTCGACCCGACCACGTTGCTGCTCACCGGGCTGACTCGCGACGGTGTCTACCTCATCGAAGACGGCACGGTGACGGCGGCGGTCAACAACTTCCGGTTCAACGAGAGCCCGCTGGACCTGCTGCGACGCGCCACCGAGGCCGGTGTCAGCGAGATCACCCTGCCGCGGGAATGGGCGGATTGGGCCACCCGGGCGGCGATGCCGTCGCTGCGGATACCGGACTT
Organism: Mycobacterium gastri; assembly: GCF_002102175.1. Taxonomy (GTDB): domain Bacteria; phylum Actinomycetota; class Actinomycetes; order Mycobacteriales; family Mycobacteriaceae; genus Mycobacterium; species Mycobacterium gastri. Next base: position 39,103 of record NZ_LQOX01000006.1, read on the forward strand.
CCACATGTCGTCGGTCAGCCAGGCGCAGTAGCCGATTGCCGGGACGGGGGGCACGTCCTAGCGTGTGAAAGATGGCGGCGGAGATACCGGTTGGCGTGGGGCTTGCCCGGTTGGTTGCGTGGTCTCCGGACGACGGGAGGGTTGCCGGATTGGTCCGGCAGGTATGTGCGCGAACGCTGTCGCTGCCCGCGGCGCCTTGCGAGGTGGCCGTCGACGAACCGGAGTCCGAGGCGGAACGCGCCGTTGCCGAGTTCGCCGAACAGTTCAGTGCGGACGTCTCCCAGATTAGTGCCGAGCAGCGATCTGGTCTGCTTGAGCAGTTGGGGGACAGCGCATTTGGGGCTGTTGTGTCGATATTCATCGCCGACTTCGTGCCGCGGGTGCGCGCCGGTCTGGAGGCGCTGGGCATCGGCTCGGAGTACCTGGGATGGGCGCGGGGACCGATCAGGTGGAACCACGCGGCGACCGAGGGGCCCGGCGTTTTGTTCAACGACTTTTTGCCCGCTGTGGCCCGGATGCGCGCACTCGATCCCGTCACCTCCGAGTTGGTCCGGCTGCGGGGCGCGGCTGCACACAACTGCCGGCTATGCAAGTCGCTGCGTGAGGGCACCGCCCTGGATGCTGGTGGTTCGGACACGCTGTACGACGACGTCGAGCGCTTCGAGACTTCGATCTTGCTCGATGATTGCGCAAAAGCCGCCCTGCGGTATACGGATGCGTTAATTTGGACGCCTGCGCACCTCGCCGTCGACGTTGCCGCCGAGGTGCGCTCCAGGTTCTCCGAGGCTGAGGCCATCGAGCTGACTTTTGACATCATGCGTAACGCCAGCAACAAGATTGCCGTGTCGCTGGGTGCTGACGAGCCGAGGGTGGAGCAGGGCACCGAACGGTATCTCATCGGGGCCGACGGTCAGACGGTGTTCGGTTGACGATGGGCACCGGAACCATGGTCCGGGCGATGTTGGCCACCGCGGTGGGCGTGGCGTCGGCGTGCGGGCTGGTCGGCTGTTTCGGGACAGGTGGCAAATCCGCCAGGCCGACGACGCCGGTTCACGACCGGGAGGAATCACGACTGCCGCCGATCTATCCCGGGACGACGGTGTCGATCCCGCCGTCGACTACGCCGGCGGGTCCGGCAAGCACCATTGCGGGTGACGGCACCTACCGGGTAGGGGTGGACATCCGGCCCGGAACCTACCGGTCGCAAGGCAGCAATGCCTGTTATTGGGAACGGCTCAGGGGGCTCGGCGGAACCGTCGAGGACATCATCGCCAACGGCGCCGGAACCGGGCCGCAGGTCGTGCAGATTGCGCCGACGGACGTGGCGTTCAAGACGAAGCGCTGCCCGACGTGGACGCCGGATTCCGGCGCTTCGACGAGTTCGACGACTACGACGACTTCGACGACTTCGACGACGCCGGTGACGCTGCCCGAGGGTGCCCACGCATGTCCTGCCACGGCCGGGCCCGCCGGCGGGTTGAGCCAGTCCGCGGTCGGATCGTCGGCGACATCCTGCCAGTTTGCCGAACAGGTTCGGCTTGCCTACGGAGCCAGCGGACCTGCCGGCCCTTCACCTCGGCAGGTCAACGCCGTCAGCCCCGTGACCGGCCAGTCCTACACCATGACTTGCTCGGCCGACGGGGGATTGGTGGTGTGCAGCGGCGGCGACAACGCCGTCGTCTACCTGTACTGAAGCGTTTGACGATCCACGAAAACGCTTGCGTTCGTTGGACTTTGCGGTGGCCAGGCCCTGCCGTCGAAATCCGTGACATAACCACGGGCAGCGACCGTTACGAGTAGGGTGCGTGGATGCCCCACTATGAACCGACCAAGGAGTCACTCGCGACGCATCCGGTGCCCGAGTGGTTCGAGGACGCCAAGTTCGGGATCTTCATCCACTGGGGTTTGTACTCGGTGCCCGGCTGGGCTCCGCTCGAGGCCGACACCCAAGAGCTGATGGCTACCAAGGGACCCGCGTATTGGCTGAAGTACAACCCGTATGCCGAGTGGTATCAGAACACCATCGGAATCCCGGGCAGCCCGTCGCAGCGACACCACGCCGAAACCTATGGCCCCGACTTCACTTACGACGACTTCAAGCCGATGTTCAACAAAGCGTCGAAGCAATTCGATCCCGACTCCTGGGCCGAATTCTTCGAGCAAGCCAACGCGCGGTACGTGGTGCTCACCACCAAACACCACGACGGGTTCACGATGTGGCCCAGCCGACACCCCAACCCGCACAAGGACTCCTGGCATGCCGACCGCGACCTGGTCGGCGACCTGACGAGCGCGGTCCGCGACCGCGGCATGAAGATGGGTCTGTACTACTCGGGCGGGTACGACTGGACGTTCGACCCGACGGTCATCACCGATCTGCCGGGGCTGGCGAGCTCGCTCGTCCAGACAGACGAGTACGCCCGATATGCGGACAACCATATTCGTGAGCTCGTCAACCGCTACCAGCCGTCAGTGCTGTGGAACGACATTGGTTACCCGCCCCAGTCCAAACTCGCTGAGCTGTTCGCGCACTACTACAACCAGGTGCCCGACGGAGTCATCAACGACCGCTGGGCCCAGCTGCAGCTGCCCAAAGTCCCCGGGGTGGAACCCCTGGTCATGGGAGGTCTCGGGCTGGCCGGTGCCCTGTGGAGGTTCCTGCCCGACCGGGTACGGGTCCTGGACTTCCCGACCGGTTTCCACTACGACTTCCGCACCCCGGAATACGCCCAGTACGACGAGATCAAACCGGACAAATGGGAATCGACCCGCGGCGTGGGGAACTCATTCGGCAACAACCGCCAAGAAGGTCCCGACGAGATGCTGACCCTCACCGATCTGGCCCGCAGCTTCGCCGACCTGGTGAGCAAGAACGGCAATCTATTGCTTGGCATCGGGCCATACCCCGACGGGACGATCCCGGAGCTGCAAGCGCGGCTGCTCGCCGACTTCGGCGCATGGCTCGACGTGACCGGCGAAGCCTACTTCGACACCCGCCCCTGGACGACCCCGCAGTCCGCTGCCACCGACGGCTCCCCGCTGCGCTTCACCCAGACCGATAACGCCCTGTATGTGACGTTCCTGCAGGCCCCGGGGGAGCGCCGGGTCGGGCTGCGCGGCCTATCGGGGACCTCGGAGACCACAGTCCAGTTGCTTGGTGGCGGCGCACTCGAACACGAATGCGCCGCCGATCGCATCAACGTCACATTCCCCGACGCGTTGGACGTCTGGCCGGCCTACGCGGTCAAGATCACACCAAAGCCCTAGCCTCGTGAACTGACGCGCGCCTGAGACGTCGCACGCGGCACCGCGGCTGGCACGCCTTTAAGTACTGGCACTGTGCAATATTTCGGCGTTGAATTAGATTTATATGGCCAGGATCGGATTTCCCTCAATGGCAGGTTGAGAAATGAACGCCCATCAGATGAGCTCGCGGGGTCGGTTGATTACCGGCCTCGCACTGATGGTCGTGCTGCTATGGCAGGTTCTGACGTTGCCGCCGCGTGCATCGGCGGACTGCGTCTTGAGCGCGCAGGATCAGCGTTACATCGCACTGCTGGCACACCGCCAGATCGGTGCGGCTTCCGGGAGCACCGACTGCGACGTGGCAGCGCAGGGCCGGCAAATCGCCGACGACGTTCGCGTGGCAGACAACCCGCCGTTGCGGGCATCGACCATTGCGGAGGCCGTGTACGATGAAACGGACTTGACCGTGGAACAGGCTGCGTTCGAGGTCGCGGCAGCGATCTACGTCTACGCACCGGACATGGTCTGGGTAGTTGAAAACACAGCGTTGTAATCAGCGCCCGGGTAGGGCGGCTACGCGCACAAGGAGAACGTCCAGATGATCACCAAAGCGCTGATCAGTGTTGCTATCGCGGTCGGTGCCGCGATCGGGGTGGCCGCACCGGCTATGGCTGATGAGCCGGACGCCCCCGTGACCACGTGTAACTGTGACCAGCCTGTCAACAAGCCCCCTGCCCCCAGCCCACAGCAGATGAACCAGGCCATCCGAGAGGCGCTCGCCACCCTGGAAGCCGGCGAAGTCTGATCCGAAGGGTGGGCCGCACCGCTTAGCCGCCACGTCCTCGATTCCCTCGGAAAGCGCCGAAGCTGATAAGGATCAGTGCCGGTCTTCAGGCAGTCTTTGATGGTGCGCCGCAACCGTCGTGACGGGTATGCCGTCGACCGATGTAACGTCGGTTGCCCTGAGGTCGCGGCGGTGCATCTCGGTACAACTCGCCCCCCTGCCGCGCGTGGATGGTTGTCGCGCGGGACGGTGAGGTGGATGCGCGACGGGTTGACGTCAGCGAGAGCGTGAAGCGCCAAGGCCGACTCATGCGAGACGACACCACGGCTCAAAGTCCACGAGACGGCGGCGGCGAGATCGTCGTGCTCACCACGCGGCAGCACGGGCACCCGGTACACACCGCGTCCGGCACGCTCAAGACGTCCCCGGGCGGCAAGAAGGCGGAGCTGTACAGGGTCGACACCGATGTCCCGTGCATCACGAATCGTGACGTAGCCATGTTGCTCGGCGGCCAGTTCAACCAGCCGATCCCAGATCGCAATGTGCGCAAACGGATCAAATAGATACGCTTTTGCACACAGTTTTGGGCGTCTTGCAACACGTTCAATTCCGTCTCACGCAACGGTGGTGAACTGGTGATCAGCAGCGTCGGAAGCCGGTCGGCGGCGGCGTTGCACAGCGAGGAGAAGGCGTTGGCGAAGCCGGGTCCGGCGGTGGCGAACGCCACCGCCAGGCCGCCGGTCGCGTGGGCGTAACCTTCGGCGGCGTTACCGGCGGACGCTTCGTGCCGGTGGTCGATGATCCGCATGCCCAGCGCCTGGCATTCGACGAGGAAGGAGTCCAGATGTCCGCCGTGCACCCCGAATATGGACCGCACCCCGAACGAAGCCAGGGTGCGCGCGGCGAGTTGACCACCGGTGGCGAGTCCGGCCGCGGCGGGGGAACTGGTCGTGGAGCCGTCTAGCGACAAAGGGTCGCTAGATCTGATCGAGTCCTTACGTTGGTTACAAGTCAGGAACCTACCCACTGCTCCGACTCCCCATCGGAACGCCCGGGAACGCTGCTTACGATGGCCCGCAGGCCGCGCCCGGGATCCCCGAACTCGGCATCGCTCCCGGACGCGCCAGGTTGCTCCGATCCCGTCTGGCGCGGCGACACGGGAGTAGGTCGTCCCAAACTCTGCGCGCGTAGGCATCGACGGCGAAGGTTGTTGGGAATCGCGCAAAGACTCGTCACCATGTCTGTCGCCAGTGCGCGAAGATCGATTCGGTGGCCATGCTATTGGTCGACGGGAGCGGACAGTGCCGGGAACCAGATGTCTGTGAGGACCTCGGCAGCCAGGTCGGCGGAGACGTCGATCGTCGCTTGCATCGCCCAGCGGGTGAAGAATCGCCCGAGCTGGGTCAGGAGGAGTTCGACACGTAACCGTGCCTCATCGCGCCGCCCTTCCGGCCAACGCGACAGATAGCTCGTCATCGCGTTGAGGAGAGCGAGTATCCCGGCCCGGGCGGTAGCTCGGAAATCGGGGTCGAGCACGGTCGCCTCGTCCCAGGCCGGGAGCATCTGCTTGTACTGGTGAAACCATTCGATGGCCCGGGTGATCCAGGCCGTGAACTCCGCACGGGATCCGGTATCGAGCACCCGATCCAGGTCCTGGTAGAACGACAGCGCACTCGGTGCCATGCCGTCGGCGGCGAGCGCCCGGATGATGTCCACCTTCCCCGGGAAATGCACGTAGACGGTCGCCCGGCTGCAACCGACGGCGGCGGCGATGTCGTCGACGGTAACCGCCGCGTATCCGCGCGTGGAGAACAGCACGTGCGCGGACTCCATGAGCCGGGCACCTGCCTATCGAGGAATACCGCAGAGCGTTCGACAAAGCTTGTAATGCTATGGGGATCGCCGGCCTTGTACCGCACGGGCTACGCCATACCACGGCGTCGTTGGCAATCAGCGCGGGCGCTAATGTCAAGGTTGTGCAGAGGCTCTTAGGATAGGCGACAGCGGCCATGACGCTCGACCGCTATGGGCACTTGCTAAGCGACGACTTGGCAGGCGTAGCGGACGCCCTGGGCAAGGCGATCGAAAGCGTTGCGGTATCACTGCGGTATCCAAGAGTCGATTACAACGAGGCAGAACCTATATCTGCAGCTAGTTAGGATCAGGGGCGGTAGCTCAGTTGGTTAGAGCCGCGGACTCATAATCCGTTGGTCGCGGGTTCGAGCCCCGCCCGCCCCACCGAGAAACGCCTGGTCAGACGGTATTAGTGGCGGTCGGGTCGGCTAGGCGGGCTGGGCTTTACCGGCGTCGTACCGGCGTGCGGCGCGGTAGATGCGGCGCGAGCTAACACGCTCGGGGCCATCGAACACACGGACGACACACCCCCGCAACACGCCGAGAAGTGTCGTAGAGCCGCCATAGTGTTGGGGGGCATTCAGGTTGAGCACCAGGGGGTAGAGATCCGGCACTGACCGTGAGCAGCTGGAGCAAATAATTAGCGAAGTCCCAGGGTCACCGATGGTGCGGCGAACCGCTTCACCAGTTCATGCTCGGTGTGTTTGTCCTTAACAGGCCAGTACCACAAGGCGAAGGTGATGCGGATAAGCCATTGCGCGGCTAGTGGGTCGCTGCGCCCGATCATTTCTTCGGCCATCTTGACCACGAAGGGTGATGCGGTCACGGTTCCGGTGTCGTGGTCGGGGCGAATGTCGCCCATCATCAGTTTTCCGAGCGGTTCTGCCCGCATGAAGTCCAGCCCGACGGAGATGGCTGTCGCGACCCGCTCAGTTCCTTCAATCCCGGCTATGGCTTGCCGTATCGAGTCGATGATCCGCTGGGAGAACGCGGAGATCAGGCGTTCGAGGATCGCCGCCTTACCTCCTGTATGGCGATAGATGGTTGCCGGCGAGCAGTTCAACTGCGCGGCCAGCGCATCGATGGTGAAGGCGTCGAACCCATTGCGTGAGACGAGCTCTGAGGCAGCCGACATAATCCGATCACGCGCCTCCGAGCTACGGTCCGCCCCGAGGACCCAATCCTTCCGTGTCACGGCCGTCAACCTTCCCCTTAAATCAGCGATAGACAACAAATCCGTTCTATCACCGCGAGACACATTCGACTAATTGTCTCATCAATATGCGCAGCTTCTGGTCATTTTGAGACCAGGAGTGCTCGTCAGCCCTGTGCGGGGTCTTTCAACTTCGCTGCCACGTATTGACCGTGTGGGCGGCCGGCACCGACTCTGAGATGAGTGCTGTCGGGAAGGGTGCGCTGAATCTTGAAGCTTGGAAAGGTCGCTGACGGTGCGGCCTCGATGTTCTCGCCCCTCATTGCGGCGGGACGATTAAACGTCTCTGCGGCGATCCGCACGCACAGACGTGGCTACAGCGGGTGGACGGGCGCGGTCAATACCGACTATGACCCGTTGGACCCAGCCGTCGCCGCACAACCCCACGCTGCCTATGACGCCTTGCACCGCAGCGGACGTGTTCATTACAACCCTCGGCGCGCGACATGGATTCTGCACCGACTCGACGATGTCCGCGCAGCCCTACGCGACACAGACCGGGTAACCAGCAGCCATGGAGTGACCCGAGTACGGATGGTCGCCGATCTCGTCGTGGTCACCGATGGCGAGCAGCATAGTCGCCTCCGCAAACAAGTCCAGCCGGCGTTCACGAAAGGTGCTCTGGACAGTTGGCGCAACATCATCGACAAGCTTGCCGCCGGACTCGTCGACGACATGATTGCTGCTGGCAACTGTGATGCCGTACAGCGGCTAACGATGCCGATGCCGCTTCGGGTGATCGCCGCCATCCTCGGCGTCCCCGAGAGCGACATCGCCGACTTCCGCCGTTGGTCAGACGACAGCACCCAACTGATCAACTTCACCCCCACGGTGAGTGGCGTTGTGAGTACAGCACGATCCATGCGGGCCGCTGTAGCGCTGCGCCGCTACTTCTTGAAGCACCTCGCAGATGGACACCTCAAGGGATCGGACACCGTCCTTGGCCGGCTGTTGCAACACAGCACCGACGGTGCCCTGACCGACAACCAGTTGTTCTATATCGCCATCCTGCTGCTGATCGCCGGTAACGAGACCACCACCAACCTTCTCGGCGGGATGCTGCACACCTACGCGGAAGAACCCGATCAATACGACATGATCCGCGACAAGCCCGACCTCATACCCCAAGCCATCGAAGAACATGTCCGCTACACCAGCCCCATACAAAACCTCTACCGCTACACCCGTGCCGACTACCGAGTAGGGGATGTGACCATCCCATCCGGTTCACGTGTGCTGATGTCGTTCGGGGCAGCCAACCGCGACCCTCTTGCCTTCGACGACCCCAACACCTTCCGCGCGGACCGAAATCCGCGCTCCCACGTCGGCTTTGGCTACGGCCCACACCTATGCCTCGGAGCCCCGCTGGCACGCATGGAAGCACAAGCCGTTCTCCGTGAACTCGTCGATCGCGTAACGCGAATCGAGATGACCGGACCCACCACGTGGTCGACCAACAGCTCACTACGCGGCCCGATACACCTTCCCGTCGTTCTTCACGCGAAGTCAGCCACATGACATCTATTAGCAAACGTTCCGAAAGATGGTCCTTAATCGGAGGTTCGGCGCTCGCCGCGTCAGGTATCGCGCACCTGCTGTGCCCCCGTGCGTTCGAACCGGTAAACCGGATGGCCTTCAAAGACCGCATACGCGCCCACGTGCTCATCAACGGCAGCATCGAAACAGGACTGGGTCTCTAGCGCTGCTCAACACCCGAACTCGCCGAACCGCCCTCACGGCCACAATCGCCTACCTGACGTACTTCAATGCCAGCCTGTTATGTCGGCAGCGCCCCGGCCCCACCCTTAGCTAACTCGCTCGTACCGGCGAGATACCGGCGACTGAGGGCGTTTTGTAGCCAGATCGGAGGCTGTCGCCCGCCACGGTGATGGGACCGGTTTGAGCTGGGTTTAGCCACGGTCATGGGACCACCCGTTTGCCAGTAATGGGACCACCGGCGTGTCGTGCCGGTGGTTGCTCGATTACTGGATCGGGTCGCTTCACATTGATCGATGTGGAGGAGGTCCGCTGGACGTTTCGGGAGGTTTCGGTGATCGAGGTACGTGAGATGTTGCGGGTGTGGATGTTGGGTGCTGGCTTGCGCAGGTTCGCCACGCTGCAGCTGTCGCCGGGTACACACTTCATGCAGGTGTCGAAGTGGCTGGGCCACAGTACATTCACGCTCACGCTTGACACCTACGACTACATTCCCGAGCAGGACGGTGGGGCCGCGAACAACCTGCCCGAGCCACCCACCGAGGCGATGCAGACAACCCCAGGGAGCAACGTCGTCAGCCTATCCAGGCGATAGTCGGGTTAGTGAGAGAAACTGCCGCCGCATGCAAGCAGAGCAAGGGGTCCGCTGGAGACGCGCTTTAATTCTTCTCCGCGTCCGGTGACCACATGACTACCCCGCAAGGGTTGTTCCCGCGAAACGCCACGCTCACATTCGGTGCCGTGCTCACGTTGGATAGCTTGCACGACGCGGAAGGGCAGGCGTCGCCGGCCGTTTCGACACCCATGACGACAGTCGCGGCTGGCGTTACTGCTTGGTCATCGCGATGTTGAATCGGTCCTTGGCCGTGATCAAGTGGTCGTGGCTGTCCTCGCCGAGGTCGATTTGCACCCAATCGATGACCCCGGAAAACGCATTGCCCGTCGGGCCATACTCGGGGGACGCCGGCGAGCCGCTGTCGGCGCCGACGTCGCACGCCTCGTCGGCCGAGAACGCCATCGGCTGTGTTCTGTCGACCCGTCCGTTTCCGACGGCCTTACCGTCGTAGTACAGCGTGACCGTGCCACCCTTGGCCAATCCATCGCCGTCGTAAGCGAACTCCATGCGCACCTGGTGATTTCCGGCAGGGATCGGGTGCTCGGCCGCCACGATGTAGTAGTCGATGCCAAAAAAGCTGTAGCAATACTTGAGCTTGCCCTCGTGCGCGTACAACGTCCAGCCGCCGACGCTGCCGCCCTGAGTGATGACGACGCCGTTGGCTCCGGTTTCCGGCACCACGACATTTGCGGTCACGGAGTGCGACTTGTTCTTCACGTTCACCACGCAGTTCTCGCTGACCCGCATGCCTGCAAACAGCAGTTGATGGTTGCCGCGAATCAGTTGTGGACGCCCGGCCATGTCGGGGTTAAAGCGCTCGACAGATCGGTCGTCGAGCGGCACCACGTTGTACTTGACCGCCTCGATGAGCCAAAGGCGTTGCAGTTCGCTGAGTTTGTCCGGATTCTCCTTCGCTAGGTTGTGGGCTTGCGTCCAGTCGTCGGGGCCGTACAGTTCCCAGATGTCGTTGGCAAATGGCGGCGCATCTTGCAGCCACGGAGTGCGGTGCTTAGTCACTGCGGTCCAGCCTTGATGGTAGATGCCGCGGTTGCCCATGATTTCGAAGTACTGGACGTCGTGGGTCTCGGGTGCGTCGTTGTCGCGCAGCATCGCCAGCATGCTCACGCCCTCCAGCGGCGCCTGTTGGATGCCGTTGACGAAGGTCGGGGCAGGCAGCCCGGCAGCCTCCAGGATGGTCGGCGCGATATCGATGACATGGTGAAACTGATCGCGGGTCTTGCCTTTATCGTCGAAGCCGGCCGGCCAGTGCACAATAGTGCCGTTGCGGGTGCCGCCCCAGTGTGAGGCGATTTGCTTGGTCCACTGATATGGCGCGCACAACGCGTGAGCCCAGCCGACCGCGTAGTGGTTGTAGGCCCGCGGGGTGCCGAAGTCGTCGATCTTAGACAACAAGAACTCGGTGGTTTCGATGCCGGGCAGGCCGTTGAAGGTGGTCATCTCGTTGAAGCACCCGTTCGGGGTGCCCTCCGCCGAGGCGCCGTTGTCGCCGATGATGTAGAAGACCAGCGTGTCGTCGAGCACACCGAGATCGCCTATCGCGTCGATCACCCGGCCCACTTCGTGATCGGTCTGCTCAAGGAAACCGGCGTAGATCTCCATCTGACGCGCCAGCACCGGTTTTAGGTCGGCAGGCATGTCGTCCCAAGCCGGAATCTCGGCGTGGCGCTTGGTCAGTTCAGCGTTCTCAGGAATGACGCCGAGTTCCTTCTGCCGTGCAAAGATCTGCTCGCGCAACACATCCCAGCCTTCTTCGAACTTGCCCGTGTACTTGTCCGACCATTGCTTCGGCACATGATGCGGAGCGTGGGTCGCGCCCGGCGCGAAGTACATGAAGAACGGCTTGTCTGGGGTCAGGGCTTTCTGTTGGCGCACCCAGGTGACCGCGCGATCCGCAAGGTCCTCGGTGAGCGTATAGCCCTCCTCGGGCGTTTTCGGGGGCTCGACCGCGGTGGTGCACTCGTAGAGGCCTGGGTAGTACTGGTTGGCCTCACCGCCGACGAAGCCGTAGAAGTACTCGAATCCCGAGCCGGTTGGCCATTGATCGAACGGCCCAACGGGCGAGACCTCCCACACAGGCACCTCGTGGCACTTGCCGAACTGCGCAGTCGAGTACCCGTTCAGCTTCAAGGTTTCGGCGATTGGCGCCTTGTTCTTGGGCCGGACACTGCTGTTCCCCGGCGCCGACGTCGCAAGTTCAGTCACGGCCCCCATTCCCACTGAATGGTGGTTGCGGCCCGTCAATAAGGCCTGTCGCGTCGGGGAGCACAGCGCCGTGGTGTGGAACCGGTTGAGCTTCACCCCGCCGGACGCCAACCGCTCCGCCACGGGCGTGTTGCATGGACCGCCGAACGCCGACGACGCGCCGAAACCGATGTCATCAAGCAAGACGATCAGCACGTTCGGGGCACCTGCAGGTGGGCGCAGCATGGTGATCGGCGGATACTTCGTGTTCGGATCCCTCGCGTCGTATGTCGTCAACCCGACATGTTGGGGATCGGGAATCGGCAGCACCTGCCGGCCCGTCGCTGCGGTGCTCGTGGATCCGCCAGTGGGGCGATTTCTACCCTCACCATTGCCCTGAATCTGGTCGTCGGCCATGACCATTCCTCCCTCGAACACTCATCAATCGCAGCGACTTCATCCGATCCATGACCAAACGTAATCAAACAGCTGACACAGTTCTCCGAATCGATTGATTCCCAGCGGAACCGTCCAACACACGTTGCGTTCGCCCGGTAGCGTTCGGATGAAGATGTCTGGGACTCGCGGTACGCGTGCCTTCGAAGGATCGGCGCGATCGTCGGCATCGGAGGCAGCCGTGTGGACGATCTGGACCAACCCGGCCGCGTGGCCCGGGGACATCATCCGCGCAGCAAAGATCAAGGGAGACTTCGAGGTCGGCTCGCGCATCACGTTGAAACCCAAGGGATTACCGACCACCCGGCTGACGATCACCCAGATCGATTTGCAACACCGCTGGGCCGCAGTTTCGAAACTGCCCGGCCTGACCATCGAGTTCGAGCACATCATCGAATCCAGCGACAGCGGCACACGACTCGTCGAGCGCGGCATCTTGACAGGAACTTTCGCCGGCGTCGCGGCGCACCTGATCGGCCATCGCCTCGAGTCAATGTTTGCCGGTCTGACGGCGCAATGCGCTCGACAAGCGGGAACATAACCGCGGCATAGTTGCCTGAACCTCGTGCTGGATTCCGCCAGATGGCACCTACCGATCGCTTCGAGTTGGTCGGCAACCATCTCTCACACGATCACTGGAAAAGTCCAATAAGCCCAGGTTCACGGCCGATTGGTGCCAGGCTGAACTCATTCGATGATCCACACGAGGGCTCGAACCCGAAGGAGCCGAAATGAGCCGTTTCGACATCACGCAGACAAACATCGCAGTGGAGCGATTGATCGAGACGACGGACAATCCCCGCCATGTTTATCTGCTGCACGCATACAACCGGCACCGCTATCTGGAGATGGCCGGCCGTTGGGAGGAGATTTTCACTCCCGACATGACTGTTGACAAACCGGTCTATCACTTCCGCATGTACGGCAAGGACGTGACACTTGACGGAGCGCAGGCCGTCCAGACCGTATATAAGGAGTGGACCCGCACAGGACAGAATGTCTTCTACGTCGACGACGGCGAAAAACTCGCGGTCAGCGACAACATGATCGTCTCGACCTCGACGATGTACCAGCAGACCCCAGGCCACCTCCTCGCAGAGGACGGCGCACCCGTCGATCCCGACGCCATGTATCTGCTCAAATCGGCCGAGCACATGATTTGGCCTTACGACGACAAGGGTCGACTGATCGGCGAAGACGTCTGGGAGTATGACGAAACGGTCCGCGAGGTCATCCCGCTAGACCCTTCCGAGGTCCTGACCACGGAGCAGGCCGGCAAGCTGCTCGATCCGCTCATCAAGCCACTCCCGATCCACAATCCGTTCACCGCGTGATCCCGCCAGCTGCAAATTCTGCGCCAGAGGATCACTTTGCCTGTTGGACTAGGCTGATCAGCTCGTCGGCAACTTCGGCGGGTGCCTCTGTTGGGGTGAAGTGTCCGACATCGTCGAGCAGGCGCCGGCGTGCATGGGGGATGCGCGACGCGAACGCGCGGGCGCTGGCGGGAGTGCAATAGGGGTCGCGAGCGCCGAACAAAACGGTGGTGGGGGCGGTGATCCGCGGGAGGGCCCTGCGTGTACGCACGAATTCGGGAAGGCCGCGCTTATAGGCAGACCAGGTCAGCGCGGCGGCGCGACAAGCATCGGGCTGACGGTACGGTGCATGCAACTCGTCGAGTGTGGCCGCATCGATCGGTCGTGCGCAGGGCCGCAAGAATGCGCGCTTGAACTCGCTCTCGCGCGACAGCGCTTCTGCGACCGTTCGGGGACCGATGACCGGGACCAGAGCCTTGAGCGCCATAGGGGGCGGACGGAATCTCTCGTGAAACATCGTTGTGTTGAGGATGAGCAGCGACGCCACGCGGTCCGGGTTGCGCATTGCCCACATGAGCCCGACCGGTCCGCCGATGTCATGGACGGCCAGATGGATCGGTGCCTCGGGCACCACGCGCGCCAGAAGCTTCTCCAAGAGCCGCGACTGACGGGCGAGCGAGTAGTCGTAGTCCGAGGGCTTGTCGGACTGCCCGAACCCAGGCAGGTCGGGGATGACCATGCGGGCGCTGTCGCCGACCGCTGCTGCGACATCCCGCCATGCAACTGACGACTCGGGGATGCCGTGCACGGCGACGACGGTGGGGCGGGTGGTTGCGGCGGGGGCGGTGTCCACGCAGTACACGGAGAGCCCGTCGACGACGTGTTTGGTCCCGTTGAAGGCGTCTGCGGGCGAGTCAGGTGTTGTCATGGTGGGGAACTCCTTTGCATGTTGTGTGACGTTACGGTCGACCGTCCCGGTCGGGACGGAATTCCTCATCGCCATGGTCACGTGGTCGTTTTCGCTGGTCGGGATGGTGATTTCGCGGCGTAGGATCTTTCCGGTCGCCCCCTTGGGCAGGTTCTCTACGAACCACACCCGGCGGGGTACCTGTATGCGGCAAGACGGTGCTTGACGAAGTCGCGTAGTTCGTCGTGGTCGGCACGGCCGCCATGTTTGAGGGTCACTGCCGCGCCGACTTCTTCGCCCAGCGTGGGGTGGGGCATGCCGATGACGGCTGCCTCGGCTACGGCGGGGTGTTGGTAGAGGATTTCCTCGACTTCGCGGGGATAGACGTTGTATCCGCCGCGGATGATGAGGTCCTTCGCGCGGTCGACGATGTAGTAGTAGCCGTCCGCATCGACTCGGCCGATGTCACCCGTGTTGAACCAGCCGTCAGGGGTGATTGCCTTTGAGGTTGCCTCGGGCTGGTTCCAGTAGCCGGTCATCACGTTGTGCCCTCGGATCTGGATTTCTCCGGCTTCCCCGACGGGCAGTGGGTTGCCTTCGGTGTCGACCACTCGCATCTCCCACCCTCGATGGGGGTGCCGATGGAGCCGGACTTGCGGACCCGGTGTGGATGGTTGAATGAGGCGATCGGTGACGTCTCGGAAAGTCCGTATCCCTCCAAGATGACGCAGCTGAAGGTCTTTTCGAACTCGTTGATGACCTGTACCGGTAGTGGGGTGCCGCCCGAAACGGCGGTTCGTAGTGTCTGTGTCGCTGTGGGCGACACGCACCCTGCGGCCTGCAGCAGCGCCGAGTACCCTGCAGCAGCGCCGAGTACCCTGCAGCAGCGCCGAGTACCCTGCAGCAGCGCCGAGTACATTGTGGGCACGCCCTCGAACACCGTCACACGGTCGCGCTCGATCACCTCCAACGCCTTGTGCGGGTCGAATCGCTCGATCAGCGTGAGCGTGGCGCCGGCCAGCACGGAGGCGTTCAGGGCCGCCGTCAGGCCGAAGACGTGAAACAGGGGAAGGCAGCCGATCACCACATCGGCATGTCCGATTTCGATCAGCGTGCGCGCGGTTATTTCCGCGTTGCGATGAAGACCACCGTGGGTGAGCTGGGCACCTTTCGGCTTGCCTGTGGTTCCGGAGGTGTGCAGGATGACGGCCGTGTCGGTGTCGTCGCGTGGCTCGGGTGTGTGTCCGGGTAGCCCGGCCGTCAAATCATCGAGTGCGGCATCGTCGACGATCCAGCACGCCCGCACCCCAGCTGTGCCGGCTGCCGCGCTGGCCTCGTTGGCGAACACCGGGGTGGCGAACAGCGCGACGGCCCCGGTGTTGGACAGGTAGAACTCGATTTCGCCGGCCTTGAGCAGCGGGTTCATCGGTACCGCGACAGCGCCGCGGTCCATGATGCCGTAGAACGCGATCGCGAAGGCTGGTGTGTTGGGCAGCATGACCCCGACTCGGTCGCCGGGCTGCACGCCGGCCCGGGCAAGCAGTGTGGCGACTCGCCTTGCTGCGGCATCGAATTCCGTGTAGGTGACGGGCAGGTCATCGCACCGCAGCGCAACGTGGTCGGGCTGGGCGCGCGCCGCGGCGATGAGATGCTCGCCGAGATTGGTCACGATATTTCTCCTGGTGTGTTGTTTTTGGCAGTAGGTCAGATGCCGGCGGCGCGTTCGAGCTCCTTGAGGGAGGTCTCGAGATGGCTGAGCAGCCGCTGCAGGTGCGGCACGGCGCGGCGGCATCCCACCAGACCGAAGTCGAGGCTGTCGCCGCCGTTAACCAAGGTGATGTTGAGCGCCTGCCCGTGGGCGGCGATGGACATCGGGTAGGTAGCTTGCAGCCGCGCACCGTTGGCATACAACGGGTTTCGCGCGCCGGGCACGTTGGAGACGCAGACGTTGAACGGCGGGGGGTTCGTGGACATTCCGGTCATCCCGCCCAGTACGACCGGCGAGAGCAGCAGCGCTCCCATCGCGATCGCCTGCGGCCGGGGCAGCTGGGCTAGGACGGCCTTGCTGTTCCGCATGGATTCGCTGATCGTAGCCAGCCGCCGTGCCGGGTCGTCGATGTGCGTGGCCAGATTGGCCAGCACCGCCGACACAACATTGCCCCCGGCCGCGTCGTCGGCGGTGCGCAAGCTCACCGGAACCATGGCCACCAATGGCTTCTCGGGCAACGCGTTCTGGTCGGTGAGGTAAGCCCGCAGCGCGCCGGCGCACATCGCCAGGACCACGTCGTTGACGGTCGCACCGGCCGCGTTCTTGACGTCCACCACACGCTGGATTGACCACGATTGAGCGGCGCAGCGCCGGGCGCCGCTGATCGGGACGTTCAGCATGGTCCGCGGCGCCCGGAACGGCAACGTCAATTGCTGTTCGAGCAGAGCGGAGCGAGCCAGGCCGAGCGTCGAGGCGCCAAAGCGCGGAACCGATTTGATGGTCCGGACCAGCGTTCCCAGCCTCGACGAGGCGCCGGTGGCAGGGTCAGCGGTATTCGGTAGCGCCCACGGCGCCTGAATCTCCTGTTGGTCCGGGTCGCCACTGAGCGAGTTCTGAAACAGGTTGATCGCCGAGACCCCGTCGACCAGGGCGTGATGAACCTTGGTGTAGACGGCGAAGCGTCCGTCGTCGAGCCCCTCGATGACGTGGCTCTCCCACAGCGGAAGGTGCCGGTCGAGCATGGTGGAGTGCAGTCGGGAAGTCAGTTCGAGCAGCTCTCGCACGCGCCCGGGGCTGGGCAGGGCCGAGCGCCGCACGTGGTAGTCGAAATCGATGTCGTCCGCGGATGACCAGCCGGCGTTCAGCCCTCCCGGCAACGTGGCTGGGTGTTTGCGGAAAAGGGGCTGGACATCTTCGCGTGCGCGGATCGCCTCGTAGTACTCGCGGACAAATTCCGGACCCGCGCCCTGTGGCGGCTCGAACAGTTGCAAGCCCGCGACATGCATGGGGTGGCCGGGCGACTCGGCGAGCAACATCATCGACTCGAGGGGTGACATCAGGTTCATGGGGTGTCCTTTGAATGAGTAGTGGTGTGTGCCAGCCGATTACCGGTGGCCCGGCATCGAACATGCTGCAAAAGATAGGCGGCGAGCGGCTAGGATGCTCGTAGCAGCGTGCCAAGGCGGCTCCCGACGATTGTGATCGCACGACAAACGGTCATCGATCGCTGAAACCGACGAAATTACGTTTGCGGTCTGGCCCTGAGGATCGTGTGGAACAGGACTTGGCGCAGCGCGAGCTCCCGTGGGTCACTCCATATGTGAAATCCCAGCCTGTTCATCGCGTACGCATATCCGATGCCGGTGTCGGGGTCGACGAATCCAAATGATCCACCGGCTCCAGGCGTTCCGAACGCCTTGTCGGAGGAACCGAACCTAAACCTGGGAAACGGCTTGACGAAGCCGAGCGAGAAGGCCGTGTCGACCTTCAACACCTTGTCTCGAAAACCCTTGGTGGGCATTGCCGGATCGGCGATCAGGGCGTCGAGTGTGCTTGACGTCATCCCGATCTCTGAGCCACCCGTGGCGACCGAGCCGTATAGTTTGGCCACCGAACGCACCGTCCCGGTGCCGTTGACGGCGGGCATCTCGACGGCGCGGAGGTCAGGAAGGTTGATGTCATCCAGACTGCGCAGGCCGGGAATATGGGCCGCGCGGGCCGTGAGGCTGCGGGGGTTGACAAGTGCAGCCACAAAGCGTGGCGGCAGCGCCCTGAGATGCAACAGCGCCTCGGCTGGGCGCCACCCATGGAGCTGCGCCAGGCGATCACGCGGTACCGAATCCGGTACTCCGATATAGAATTCCAGCCCGAGTGGTTTCGCGATCTCGTCGGCGAAGAACTGGCCGAGGGTACGCCCGGCCGGATCGGCATGGCGGATGAGTTCGGATGTGTACCAGCCCAGCGTGACGGCGTGGTAGCCGTGCCGGGAGCCGGGAACCCATGCGGGTGCCATCTCCGCGATCTTTGCGGATAACTTCGTTGGGTCCGCCATGTCGGCCAGCGTCAACGGCGGGTCGATGACCGGTAGCCCCGCTTGATGCGAGAGCAGCTGCCGCACCGTCACTGAATCCTTGCCGGCCTGCGCAAAGGCGGGCCAGTAGTCGGCTACTTTGGCGTCGTAGGACAACAAGCCCTGGGAAGCGGCGACGGCGGCCGTCATCGACGACACGCCCTTCGTGGTGGAGAACATGGTGACGACGGTGTCGCGCCCCCAAGGGGCCTTGGTGACGCCGTTTCGGTAGCCACCCCAGAGGTCAACCACCTTGACACCGTCGCGGTAGACGGCGACGGCTGCGCCGATCTCCTTGCCGCTCCTCATATTTCGGCGGAACTCGTCGGCGAGTTTGCCGTACCCTTCATCGACAACGCCGGCGATCACGCCGGGCGACGCCTTGACTCTCATTGGCTATTGCGTCGGCTGCGCGGGGCTGAGCATTGCCTCGCGCACGCGTCCCGCTCCGGCCAACCGGGCGAGGCGGCCGACCAGTACCGGGGCGACGGCACCGAGGCCGACCAGTAGGCGCAGGCCGGCCGACGCGACGGTGGTCTCCGGCCGGTCACCCTCGATCGCCTGGGCCACGGCCCGCGCGACGTCCTGCGGCGAGCTGGTCCCGAAGCCCCGTGGAATGGCGACGCCGGTGTCGGCCAGCATTCCGGCGTCGCGGATGGGGCCGGGGAAGATCGTGGAAACACCGACACCCGTGCCGTGCAGCTCCTGTCGCAGGGCCAGTCCAAGCCCACGCAGGCCCCACTTGGTGGCCGTGTACACGGTGCCGTTGCCCGGAGTCGCGACGAGGCCCGCGCCCGACGAGATGAACACAATGTGGCCGGCCCCGCGTTGTTTCATCGCCGGCAACGCCGCGCGCGCCAGCGCGGCCGGGGCGAGCAAGTTGATGCGGATCGCTTGCTCGATCTCGTCGTCGTTCAACATCTCCAGGTCCTCGGGGATGCCGACGCCCGCGTTGGCGACGAGAACGTCCACCGGCGCCGCCCGGGTCATCAGATCGCGTACCTCGTCGAGGTTGGTCAGGTCGGCGGTCAGCCCGCGGGCGGACGGACCCAGATCGCTGACCAGTCGCTTCAGCTCGGTTTTGCGCCGGGCCGTGACCGTCTGCACGCATCCCCGCGCCGCCAGTTCGTTGGCGATGGCACGACCGATGCCTCCGGTGGCGCCGGTTAGCAGAACGTGTTTGCCTTCGAGTCGCATGTCAATTCCTCGTTTCGGTTGGTTATTTGGCGAGTTCGGCTAGCCGCGCGGCGGCCCACCGGGCCAGCGGCGGGACGGCGCGAGAGAGCCCGTACATGGCGTGGGCCTCGGCGGCGATCGGTGCCACTGCGCGGTTGCGGTCGACCGCGCGCAGGATGTTGTGCGCGACGCGCTCGGCCGTATATCCGCGCTTTGCGTAGGTCGATGCGAGCCGCGTGCGGCGCTGGTCGATGTCGCCGGAGCCGCGAATCGGGCTGGTCTGCGTGATCGCGGTGTTGATGATGCCGGGACACACGGCCGTGACGCCGATGCCGTGCGGCTTCAGCTCCATTCGCAGCGCCTCGGACAGTCCGAAAACCGCGAATTTCGTTGCGCTGTAGGCGGTTAACTGCGGATTGGCCAGCACGCCGGCCGCCGAGGACAGGTTGACGACGTGTCCGCCGCGGCCGGGGCCAATCATGCCGGGCAGGAAGGCGTCGCAGCCGTGCACCACGCCCATGAGGTTGATGCCGATCAGCCACTCCCAGTCCTTGCGGCTGGTGTCGAGGAACCCGCCGACCAGCCCGACGCCGGCGTTGTTGACCAATAGGTCCACCCGGCCGAACCGGGCGAACGTCGCCCCGGCGAATCGCGTCATCGCCTCGGCGTCGGAGACGTCGACGCGCGTGCTCAGGACCTGCGCGCCCACGGTTCGCGCCGCGTCGGCGGTCTCGGCCACGGCGGCGTCGTTGATGTCGCACAGCGCCAGGTCGGCACGCCGTCGTGCGCACAAGAGGGCCAGTTCGCGGCCGATGCCGCCACCAGCTCCGGTGACGGCTACCACCCGGCCGGCGAGGTTTTTGGTCTTGAGCATGACGGCAAGCTACGGCGCCGGCGGCCATCGATACTCGTGCACAGATACCAACATCACGGATCTTCGTTGTGACGCCGTCACAGCGGAGTATGTTTTGCCGCCATGGAGGTCGGTGACCAACGCGTCTGGCGGGAGATACTGCGGCCCATCGCCACCGAGATGCGTGACCGCGCGCCGGAGCTGGCCGAACGGACTGTGGCTCGGATGCGATCGGAGATGCCACAGCTGTTTGCCGACGCGCAAAGCGTCGAGGAGAATCTTGTCAGCGCGCAGGCCGGTATTCGGCAGGTCGCCGAGATCATCGAACTGGCCGGTGACCCACGGGAATTCGAGCTTCCAGTGTCGACGTTGGCGATCGCCCGCGCCGGGGTGCAGCGACAGATCGCCCTCGCCAACTTCATGCGGTTCTACCGATTTGCCCAAGACGTCGTGTGGCAGTGGATGTGTGCCCGGATCACCGCGTCGGCGCCCGACGCGACCCAACAAGCCGCGGCCCTGCAGCTCGCTACGAGTTGGATATTCGGCTACATCGACGCGGCGCTCATCCGCGTCGAGGAAGCCTACGAAGCCGAGCGTGAGGCTTGGCTGCGCGGCGCGGCGGCGGCCCGCACCGAAGCCATTGACGACATCGTGGCCGAACGCGAACGCGATCCCCAACGGGCGTCGAAGCGGTTACGCTACGACGTCAACCGTCACCATGTCGCTGTCGTGGCGTGGGTAGACACAGTGCCGACCGATAGCGACGCGCAGCGACTACTTGCGGAGGCGGTGGCCGACGCGGCCCGCACGATGACCGCCGAAACCACGCTGATTCACCCGCTAGGGTCACTGGTCATCGCCGGGTGGCTCAGCCGGCGAGAAGCCTTTCCCGCAACGGCGGTCGACAGCGATACGCCAGTATTCTCCGCGGCGCTGCCGGCGGGGGTGAGGATAGCCGTCGGACAGCCGGGCCAGGGCCTACAAGGCTTCCGCCGCAGCCACATTGAGGCGTCCCACGCGCGTCGCGTCGCGTCGCTGGCCGGACCACGCCTGGGGTCGTTGACCCGTTATCGTGACGTGGCGGTCGCCGCATTGGCCAGCGCCGACCCCGAGCATGCCGCGTCATTCGTCGGCCGGGTGCTCGGCCGGCTGGCCGACGACGACGAGGCCACGTACCGGGTGGCGATGACGCTATCGGTATATCTGCAGGAGAACCGCAGCCGCGCCCGCTCCGCCAAGCGACTCACCGTGCATCCCAACACCGTGAGCTACCGCGTCGATCAGGCCGAGTCCATACTCGGCCGCAGTATCGATACCGACACCCTCGACCTCGTCGTCGCGCTGGCGCTGCTGCCCACGCTGCCGGGGCTCGTCCGGGGTCATCCAGGAGCGCCGGGCCGTCGAACTGTGATCTGAGCACAACCAGAGCCCGAATCCTTGGCGCCGCGCGCCGAGTCATTCCGGTGCCGGGACTCCTACCGTTTCGGGCATTCGGCCGACCAGCCGTAGAAACACCCCGACACGAGGAGATCCGATGCAAACCCTGCAAGAGCTCGACGTCAACTACATGAGCGGCACCGACAATCCGTGGATCCCGTTCACCCCGCTGAGCGACCAGGTATTCCTGAAGTACTGGAAGGTCGATCCGGTCCGTGGCGAGATCGTCGTCTCAATGAAAATGCCCGCCGGACTTGAACTTCCGCCGCACTACCACACCGGCATCGTGATCGCCCACACCGTCAAGGGCGCGTGGCGCTACAAGGAGAACAACTGGGTTTCGCGCGAGGGCGACACCGTCTATGAGGTCGCCGGCTCATCGCACACCCCCCAGACCGTGGAAGACAGCGAAATCTTCTTCGTCCTGATCGGCGAGCTGCTGTTCCTCGACGAGGAAAAGAAGCTCCTGTGGCAAGAAAACCACAAGACGATGATCGAGCGATACACCGCGTACTTCGCCGCCAATGGCATCGAGCCGCGCGACGTGACGAGCTGGGACGCCTGAGCCATGGCCTCCATCGAACCAAGCCCGGCACAGCGGACGACGCTGATCAAGACCGCGGTCAACAACCCGGAACCGGTCGTGATGATCAACCTGCTGCAGTTCGGGCCCGACGGCGCGGCCAGCTATCAACGCTACGCCAAAGAAGTGCAGCCGTATCTCGATTCGGTCGAAGCCACGGTGGTCTACGCCGGCGACGCCAGTCACGTCGTCGCCGGCGACATCGACCGGCCATGGTGGGACGCAATCGTGGTTGTTCGGTACCCGTCACGCGCGGCGTTCGTCGCCATGGTGACCAACCCGGGTTACCACGAGAACGCCCACGTGCACAGGGCCGCCGCGCTGGAGAGCACCCATCTGATTGCGACGGAACCATGGCCGCTCAATCAGTAACCCGTGCCGTCGGACTGCGGCTAGCTTTGACCTGTGGCATCGCCGTTAGCGTTGGGCTGTGCGGTGTTTCGCAGCCGCGGCCGCTCCCACCGGGCTCACCCATACGACGGCCAGCGTCAGCGTGCCGCTTCGAAACGACCGTCAGCACGTTATGAGCAGCACCGCAACACCGCCCGCGGTGGATAGCGTGCGGCACAGGTTCATCGATCTAGGCCAAGGTGTGATGATCCACCTTGCCGAGGCGGGCCCGGCCGACGGCGCCCCCGTCATGCTCGTCCACGGGTTCCCGCAGCACTGGTGGCAGTGGCGCGAGATCATGGGGCCCTTGGCGGCCGACGGCTACCGGGTGCTATGCCCTGATCTGCGTGGCGCTGGCTGGAGTACCGCCCCAACGGGGAGCTACCGCAAGACCGACATGGCCGACGATCTCGCCCAGTTGGTACGGCGGCTGAACGTCGGACCCGTCGCGGTCGCCGCCCACGACTGGGGTGGCCCGGTGGCGTTCATTATGATGCTGCGCCATCCCGATCAGGTGGCCGGGTTCATCGGCATAAACACCGCCGCGCCATGGCTCAGAGCCGACGGGGCACTGCTGAGACATCTGTGGCGGTTCTGGTACCAGGTCCCAATCGCGTTGCCAGTGATCGGGCCGAAGCTGATCGCAGACCCGAAGGGGCGGTTCATCCGCAGGGTGTGCAGCTGGGCCGGTGCCGGTTTTACTCCGGAAGTCGACGTCTACCTGCGGCCACTGCGACAGCGCGCTCACGCCATCGCGGGCTCACGTTGGTACCGCACTTTCCTTGTGCGCGAAGCGGTTGCATGGATGACAGGCGAATTCACCGATTCGCGGGTGAAGGTTCCGGTGCGTTGGCTGCACGGCACCGCAGACCCCGTCATCACTCCGACGCTGCTCCGTGACCATCCCGAGCGGATCGGTGACTTCGACATCGAACTTGTTGACGGAGCTGGTCACTGGATCGTCGAGCAACGACCTGACCTGGTCCTGCAGCGGCTACAGGCCTTCCTGCAGCAACTACATCGCCCCTGCCGCTGCGAGGGCTACAGTCGGTCGCGTGCCTGCAAGCAAAGGTAGCTGCGGCAAGATTCCAGCCCAGCGTCGTCCCAGCTAAGGTTCAACGCAGGTTTCTCGCAAACCTACGGTATCAATCGATAGCCTCCGGTAGAGGCCGACCGGCCGACCGACAGCGGAATAGGTTGTGGGATGGAGGAAGCCGGCAGGAGCAAGGCTCTGGCCAACATCAACTCCAGTGAGACAGGTCGCAACGCCTGGCGACGGACTGTACCCCCGGGCGCATTGCCCATCCAGGTTCGAATGCTGAAGCTTAACCGCCATCTGCGCCTGGCTAACACCGCCGCGCACAGCTCCAGCCCGGCGTCGGCCTCTCGCGTCCGGCGTAACTAACACCCCTCAACCCATCTCACCCCGGCGTCACCCCGGCGACCGAGGGCGATTTGTAGCCGTACTCGAGCCGTACTCGAGCCGCACCCCCAACAGTCAATTTCACTGTGTTACAGGTGATTTGAACCGTTTCGGCTAACCATTCTTGCTGGTCGCAGTGAAGTTGGCTAAGGACTCATAATCCGTTTTTCGCGGGTTCGAGCCCCGCCCGCCCCACATCAGGCCCCATTCTTCAAGATCAGTTTGTGGCCGCCGACGTTTATTCAACGTTATAGGACCGACTCTGCTCGGTCAGTCGCCGACAGCCCGCGCCCACGCGCCTCGTACCGTGGCCAGTGCTTCGTTTGCCGAGACGGTGAGGCGGGTTTGGCCAGCGAGCTGGGTCTGCCACTCGGCTTCGGTGGGCGCCCTGGTGAAGTCGTTCGGCGCCGGTGGCCGGTTGGTTGGGCGGAAGCGCCGGTAGAGCTCTACGGCCGCGGCATCGATGGCGCCGATGCCGTTCAACGCCCAGAGGTCCCACAAGTCGCGGGGGGCGTGTCGATCGGTCCACGTCGCGGTCTTTGATGCGGCGAAGGCGGGAAGTGTTGGAACCCACAGCTTTGCGGTGGGCGCGTCGGCGTAGCGCTGAACCAGTGACCGTCGCTTCGTTGGCCACGCCGTCCTGTCCCGTGCGGAGAGCAACTGCAGTCGCACGGAAAGGCCTGCGGCGGTTCGAAGAACCGCCGAGCGGGTGTCGCGGACGGTGCTGAGCGCCGGGTCGAGAACGAGTCGCCCGTGAGTGCGCGCGAGCGCCCGCGGCAGGGCGGCGTCCATCTCGGCAGCGACGGTCTTGCGATCGTCGATCGCGATCAAATCGATGTCTTCACTGAGCCGCCCATCCGGAAGGTAGGTTCGGGCGAGCGCTGTGCCGCCGATGAAGTGGATTCGGTCGCCGAAATCTCGGCTGAGGAAGGCAAGTAGGTGGGAGATGAGGTGGTCACGCTCGACTTGCTCCACCGTGACCCCGAATTGGGTTGCCACGGTACGTTGTTCGTCGCTATTCACTGCCAGCCCAGGTTTCCGCGCGCTGTAGCGACGCTCGGCGCCGCTGGTTGGCCGCCAGGGTGTGCAGCCGGCCTTTGTCACTGCGTTCGTACAGTGCTGCGACAGCGGACCGAACCTCGGCTTCCGCGTCCCCGAGTTCGGGGCGGTGCGCGAGGTCGAGGATCGTCTGCTCGGGCGTGGTGACCAGCGTCGGTCCTAGCTCGGTCTCGTAACGCTCGGCGTCCAGGCCGTGGGTGTTGCGTTTGACGAACCGCACGACAGCCGGGCGGTCAGACAACACGATGGGGCGGTGCTGCTCAGGCGCGGCGACGATCGCGGTGGCCAGCGCGCGCGGTATCGCCCCGTGCAGTCGTGCTGCGCTGACGCCCATCACAACGATGTTGTCGGTGCCGTAGATCGCCGAAGCGATTCCCGCGGCGGCGATCTCGAGGCCCGGCATCCATGCGCGCCCGACCATGTCCTGCAGGACCACCACGTAGTACCCATTGGCAAGACGATGCAGAAGCCCGCGCTCGATGAGGCGGGCCAGCTGTGGGCGGGGGTGAGCATAGGTCTGCGCGGCGTCGCGAGGACGAATCGTCCTGAGCGGCGCCTGGGCCAAACCGGTGGGCAACGGAGTACTGCGGTCCTGCACCATTTGACTTCCAAGTATGCGAAACGTACCTCTGTAGAGTACGTATTGCATACCCGTGACCGCAACGGGCCTACTCTCAGCGGGCGCCAAGGTGTCCCGTGGCCCAGTTGCGGCAAAGTCTGCTTAAGCATGCGATTACAAGCATAAGCCCTTGACATCGATCTATCAGCTATCGCATACTCCTTATGCATCGAATTACAAGCATAAGGATAAGATGGCTGGCCCAAGGCGGACGCGACCGCGTTCTGAGGCGACTATGCCTGAAATTACACGCATAGGCCGCGCGTTTGCGGAGCGCCGGATCGCATTACGGCTCACCCAGCAGACGCTGGCCGACCTCGCTGGCGTGTCCCGCTCGAGTGTCCAGGCGTTGGAGCGGGGGAGCGGCTCGATCAAATTCGGCTCAGTCATTGAAATTGCCGAGGTGCTCGGGATGCATGTCGACATCAGCACGGCATCCGAATGACTACACCAACACGGCTTGATCTACGCGGGATTGCCGAAGCCGACGTGTATCTCGGTGACGATCTCGTGGCCCACTTGGTGCGCGGGCCACGCGACACGATCAGCTTTGACTACATTCCCGATCAGCACTCGGCCGATGAGAGCGTGCGCGAACGGTCCGTGTCATGGTCGCTGCTGCGCACCGATAGCTACCCCGTCGTCACCACAGGTGGCGCAGTTCCAGCCTTCTTCGCAGGGCTCCTTCCCGAGGGCGTCCGGCTGGGTGTGGTGACCTCATCGACAAAGACCTCAGCCGACGATCACCTGACACTGCTGTTGGCGATCGGCGCGGACACCGTCGGCAATGTCGGGGTGGTGCCGGCCGGCGCTGACCGTGTTCGACCGATACCGATGTTCGACCCCGAGCGTGACACCGACTTTCGGGCCGTTTTCAACAAACTCGTCGGTTCGGTTGACGCAGATCCTGTCGGATTGGCGGGGGTCCAGCCGAAAGTAAGTGCTGCGATAATTTCGGCGCCCACACTGACTCGCTCCGGACCGGCGATCCTCAAGCTCAATTCTGGGCACTATCCGTTGCTGGTTGAGAACGAGCACTTCTTTATGTCGATGGCCGCGGCTTGCGGATTACGAGTCGCCACAACATCTTTGCTCCACGATGCTGACGGTCGGAGTGCATTGTTGGTGCGACGATTCGACCGAGACGGGCCGACGTGTATCGCGCAGGAAGACGCCTGCCAAGTCGCCGATATCTACCCGGCCTCCAAGTACCGCATCAAGGCCGAGACCGCCATCGGCACCCTTGCCGACGCATGTGCGCACGGCGGCGGTTCCAGGGCGGCGGCCGCCCTGGAATTGCTCAAAACCGTTGTGTTCTCCTGGCTGATCGGCAACGGGGACCTGCATGGTAAAAACCTGTCGATCTACAACCCCGACGGTGTGTGGCAACCGACGCCTGCCTACGACCTGCTGTGCACCCAGCCCTACCTGCGGTGGCGTGATCCTATGGCGCTCAGCCTGTTTGGGCGTGCGAATCGGCTTACCCGGGCTTGCTTCGTTGATGCTGGCGAACGGCTCGGCCTGCGCCCACGCGCTACGTCGCGCATGATTGATTCGATCGTCGACGCCGCGCAGGAGTGGCCGGTTCGGTGCGGCGACATCGGATTTGATGACCGGCAAACCGAGCTTCTCGCGCACATGCTGCGCACGAGAATCGGCAGCCTTGAATAGGCAGAGGACTAAGCGGCGACTACTGTGTTAGCGGCGGCCGATCGAGCTCGTCGAACCTTGCGAGCGCGGCATCAAGGTCTTCCTCGTCGAACATTTCGAACCGGCAGGGCAGTTCGCCTGCAAATGCGAAAAGGCCGATCTCGCGCCACTCGGCATCGAAGCCCTCCTGCGAGGTCCCAGTCACTACCTCTGTGATGACCGTTCCAAGGTTGCTCAACCGGTGCACAGCCTCGATGTGACCCTGGACGTCCGGGGCGACGTCATAGGTAGCACGTATGTAGGGCATCATGTCGCCGGGCGCGAACGCTCTAGCTCGCCGATGATCGATGTTCACCCAGTCCTCCGTCGTCGGCCCGGAGACTTCGTGTCGGTTGTACGCGGTTTGGACCTGCGTGACGGCCGACCACGTGCGCGAGTACGCGGCCGCTTCGCCGGCGAGGTAGCGGGCGTCGAGTTCGGCGAAGGCGGCGTCGACGTCGTCGACGCCGAACGCGATCTGCGCCGCGATCCGCTCGTCGGTGTCGATTTCGGCGATGATGAGCATCTCGACGCTGAACTCCCCGTACCGAGGGTCGCTATTCGGTGTACAGATACGAGTGAGGGCGAGGCGCTCGCCACGGGTCGCGATCACGGCCCACGTTGTGGGCGCCCCCTCGGCCAGGGCTTGCAGGTTTGCGATCACGGCATCGCGGCCGTCCCAGAACCCGGTATTCACCACGTCGTGGCGATCGTGGATGAAACTGTCGTCGGTCAGGATCTCGACGACGGTCGTCGGCGGTCTCCAGGCGGAGCTCGAAAACGTGCTCGGGGCGAGTGAGGTTGCGCAACTGGCGCATTCCTCGGTCGGCGAGCGCCACGTCGTCGGGCAACGTGTCGACCACGAGCTCGGCGGTCGCACCCGAGCACAGGATCTGGCCGCCCACGGCCAACGACCGCAGCCGGGCGGCGCGATTGACCGCCCGACCGAAGTAGTCGCCGTCGCGCAGCTCGACCTCCCCGGTATGCAAAGCCACGCGAATCCGCATGGGCTCGCTCAGCGCCCACGGCTCGTGGGCGATCGCATCTTGCAGCTCGATGGCGGCGGCGGCCGCCGACGGCCGCTCGAAGACCGAGAACGTCGCATCGCCCTCGCCGCGCGTCTTGATCAACCGTCCCCGCGGGACGTGACGACCTGTTCGAGGAGCTCGTCGTGTCGCGCCAGCGCCACCGCCATGGCGTCGGCGTCCGCCTCCCAGGCGGCCGTTGACCCCTCGATGTCGGTCAGCAGGAAGGTCACCGCACAAGTTACCGAGGGAAGATGTTGTGCCACGGGCATTTCCAGCGCAGAGTCCTGAGCGACGATCGCGGTCTCGAGCCGCCGAAGCTCCGGCCCGGGGTCGACCCCCAGTTCATCGGCCAGCTGCGCCCGCGCCCGTTGATATGCGCCGAGGGCTTCGCCCTGCCTGCCGGCGCGGTAGAGCGCGAGCATCAGCTGGCCCCAACGCCTTTCGCGCAGCGGCGCCTCGGCGACGCCGGCCTCCAGCTCGCCGATGATCTCCGCCGCGCGGACCGTGGCCAGCAGCGCGTCGGCCCGATCCTCGAGCAGCGCGGCGTGGTCCTCGATCCAGCGCGTCTTCTCCGATGTTCCCTGCCGGCCATCGGGCAGTTCGGGATTGCCCCGTCACGGGGCAAGCGCCTCCTCGAAGCGCGCCACTGCCCCGCTGGTGTCGCCGGCGGCGGCGGCGTCGCGTCCGAACCGGGCGGCCGCTTTGTAACGCGAGGCATCAACGTCGGTTTCGGCCGGGGTCCAACCCGTGCCCTTCGTCAACACGAAGCCGTCGCCCAGGCTGCGGCGCAGCGCGGAGATATGGGTCTGCAGGGCCTTGGCGGCGGTGCGCGGCGGGTCCTCGCCCCACAGCAGTTCGACGAGTGTCTCGGCCGATACAACGAAACCGCCGTGCAGCCCAAGCATGGTGAGGATGGCCCGAGGTTTAGCGCCCGGGATTGCGACCGGCGTGCCATGCTGCCGGACCTGGAGAGGTCCCAAAACCGCCCAGTTCCACCACTGGAGGCGTAGTCACATTCGCGATCGTCGGGGAGACGATTCAACACCCGGTCAAGATCGGGTAAAGGTGGTGCTGCCTGCAATTCTGGTTCGGCCACACCACAACCTTCCCGCTGCCGCTGGCGGACGGTGCTGCGGTCGGTATGCCGCTAGCAAATCACCTGACTTAGCCGGCACACCGCCTGGCAACAAGCAGTCTACAGATTTGGTGGAAATGCAGTTTATCGCCGTAACCAGTAGTAGAGTTCAGCGCTTCAGTACATGCGCCAGTTCGTCGGCGGAGGTGCGGCGCGGTGTGGACCAGGCGAGCCAGCAAAGCGGCCGCGCGGGGACGCGTGGGGATGCGGTGGCCGGATGTGGCCGCGTCGTGGCGCACGCACGCCGGGCCGCTTCGAGTGGCGAGGTTGGTCGCCGATCAGCATGACCGCCGCCGCACTGGCCGCTAGGCAGGGCAGATCCAGCTAGGAAGGGATGTGTGTCATGGAATTCGTTGTGCTGCCGCCCGAGGTCAATTCGGCGCGGATGTATGCCGGTGCGGGTTCGGAACCGATGCTGGCCGCCGCGGCCGCTTGGGAGGGGCTGGCCGGCGAGCTGGACTCGGCGGCGTGTTGGTTTTCGTCGGTGACAACGGGGTTGGCAGGTTCATCCTGGCAGGGTCCGGCGTCGGCGGCGATGGCGGCCGCGGCCGCGCCGTACGCACAGTGGCTGAACGCGGCGGCGGCCCAGGCTGGGTGCGCGGCGTCGCAGGCTCAAGCGGTGGCGGCCGTCTATGAGGCGGCGCGGACCGCGGTGGTGCATCCGGTGGCGGTGGCCGCCAACCGCAGCCAGATAGTCTCGCTGGTGGTCTCGAACCTGTTGGGACAGAATGCCCCGGCTATCGCGGCCACCGAGGCCGAATACGAGCAGATGTGGGCCGAGGATGTGGCTGCGATGGCGGGTTATCACGGCGGGGCTTCGGCGGCAGCCGCACAGTTGTCACCGTGGGGGCAGGCGCTGCAGTCCCTACCGGGCCCATCGGCCGGCGCGTCTGCCGCGCCTATTCAGCCGTCGCTGCCTTCGCCCGCGCAAGGGATAACCGAATATGGGGCCATTCTGGCGTTCCTGGCCAGTCTGATCACCATTGCCATCACACCGCCTCAACCTCTTAGTCAGGCGATTAATAATGCCTTCAATTCGGTAGTCAAACAGCTCAACGCGATAGCTTTCACTAGCGAATCCGTATTGGCCAGCCAGAGCGGTTTTAACCAGTCGGAACTCGCTAATGCGCAAGCTGTGACCAGCAACAACATCAATCGGGCCGTTTCAGCTCTCGGCTCAGGAAACCTCGGTGGGGCAGCTGCCTATCTGGCTGCCGCGGGCTTGTATGACGCCGGCACGGCCGTGAACCTCGTCGGTAGCAACGCTGTCTTGCCGCTGACCTTGCTCGGTGCTGACCTACAGGCGCTCGGCACGGCCCTCGCCCCGTGAACACCACGCTGCTGAAGGATCGACTTCCGAGAATTCGTTGACGGCGTGAAATGGCCGGCTGGCGACGCAGTAATAGCCGCGGGTTAGGAGACACCGGCTGAACGGTGGACCCTGAGGTTCCGGCCGCATCGGTGGCCCGGACCGGGTCAGAACCTGCGTTACGGCTGAAATTCGGACCTCGGGTCATCGACTATGCCGCGGCCCAGGCTTGGCTCGCCCCGTCGCAATCCAAACATTGACAGTGTAATAGTAACAGTGTCAGTATCGAAACATGGCCGAGCGGGCGTCGTGGACGCTGGACGAGCTGGTGCGACGGGTCGCACTCAGCCTGGCCGATCCCGCGTATCCGGGAGCGCCCAACGGGCGGGTCCGGGAGCTGCCCGACCGCCGAGCCGTGCGGTGGTATACGACGGCCGGACTCGTCGACCCGCCGGCCAAGCAGGGACGCACCGCGGTCTACGGCCCACGGCACCTGCTACAGATCGTCGCCGTCAAACGCCTTCAGGCGCATGGCCATTCGCTCGCCGAGATCCAGGCCGGACTGGCCGGGGCGACCAACGCAACACTGCGCAAGGTCGCCGCCGTCCCCGACGCAGTCATGGCGCAGCCGGAGCCGTCGTCACAGAGGACACCGGTACCCGGCCGTCGAAACCGCTTCTGGGCCGCCCCGGGCCCTGGCGAACTAGCCGCCGAATCAGCGGCCGAACCGATGCCGAACGGCGCTGACACTGTCACCGAGCTGGCCGCGGTGAATCTGCCCGGCGGCGCCTTGTTGGTGCTGCCGGCCGCACCCGACGAAGACGACATCGACGCCATCCATACCGCCGCTCGGCCACTGCTCGAACTGCTGGTCGACCGCGGCTTGCTGTCAGGCCCGCCCCTCGATGAACGGAGCCCATCATGACCGTCCGCATCACGTCGATGACCGACGCGGAGACAGCCGCGGACCACCATCCGGGACCGGGCACCCTGCACGCCGAGCGGGGCAACCTGCCGCTCGACCGCGTCGACGTTCGGGTGGAGATCACCGGGCTCACCAGCCAGGTCGAGTTGACCCAGGACTTCGTCAACGCCTTCGACGTACCACTGGAAGCCACCTACGTATTCCCGCTGCCGGATCGAGCGGCGGTCACCCGAATGCGGATGAGCGTCGACGGGCGGGTGGTCGAGGCGAAGCTGCTGGAGCGCGAAGCCGCCCGCCGAGCCTACGACGACACCATCGTGTCGGATCGGCGCGCGGGCATCGTCGAGGAGGAGCGGCCGGACGTCTTCACCATGCGGGTGGGCAACATCTTGCCGGCCCAACGGGTCCGCGTGGCGCTCACGCTGGTCAACCCGCTGGCTTACGCGGACGGCGAGGCCACGTTTCGCTTCCCGCTGCTGGTCGCGCCGCGCTACATTCCCGGCGCCCCCCTGGCGGATAGCGCTGTCGGCGACGGCTACGCCGACGACACCGACGTAGTCCCCGACGCCTCGCGCATCACCCCGCCGGTGCTGCTGCCCGGTTACCGGTACCCCGTTCTGCCGACCATCGACGTCGGCATTGACCCCGCCGGCCTCACGCTGTCGGAGGTGCGGTCGAGCTTGCCCGCGGTATCGACCGACGACGGCCGGATAAAGGTGCAGCCGGGCGAGCGGGCCAACAAGGATTTCGTGCTACGGCTGCGCTACGGCGCCGAAGACCTCACCGATTCGCTCGTGCTGGTACCCGATGCCGACGGTGATGAGGGCACCTATCAACTCACCGTGCTGCCGCCGGCATCAGGGGCGCCGCCGCGTCCGCGGGACGTGGTGCTGCTGCTGGACCGCTCCCGCAGCATGGCCGGATGGAAAATCGTTGCCGCGCGCCGGGTTGCGGCGCGGATCGTCGACACGCTCAGCACAGGTGACCGGTTCGCGGTACTGACTTTTGGCGACCGCATTGACCGTCCCACCGGTTTGCCCGACGGGCTGGTCGAGGCCAGCGACCGGCACCGGTACCGGGCCATCGAGCACCTTGCCCGGGTGGACGCGCGCGGCGACACCGAGCTGCTCGCGCCGCTGCGGCAGGCTCTCGCCTTATTGCGTGGCTCGCAGGGACGTGACGCCGTGCTCGTCTTGGTCACCGACGGGCAGGTCGGCAACGAGGACCAGCTGCTCCGCGAGCTGTCGGACGAGCTGCAGCGGGTGCGGGTGCATACGGTCGGCATGGACCAGGCCGTCAACGCCGGCTTGCTGGACCGCTTGGCCGGGGTCGGTGGGGGACATTGCGAGCTGGTGGAAAGCGAGGACCGCCTCGACGAGGCAATCCAGGCCATCCGGCGTCGCGTCGGCGCGCCACTTGCTCACTCCCTGGCACTGCACGCCCAAGGGCTGAACACCATCGCGGACACCACGAGCCCGGTTCGGCTACCCGACCTGCTTCCGGGAGTACCGCTGGTGCTGACTGGGCGGTACCGGGGAAGCGCGACCGGCACACTCACCCTGCGCGGCACCACCGGCGAAGGCGACGACTGGTCGGCGACGGTCACCGGAAACCGCCACGAAGCCCCGGCCGTCACCGCTGAGTGGGCGCGGGCCCATCTGCGTGACCTCGAGGACCGCTACGTCGCCGCCGCCGGCGGTCTCCGAGAGGACTTGGAAAAGCGGATCGTCGACACCTCGTTGCGGTTCAACGTGCTGTGCAGGTTCACCGGATACGTCGCCCATGACAGCCTGGTCACCCGGGTGCTCGCCGAGGGGGAAGTGCAGCACCGCGTGATCCAACCCGTCGAGGCGCCGGCCGGATGGGACCGATGGCCGGACCGGGGCACCGCCGGCACCCGCGCGGCGCAGCCGGCGGCGAAGGCGCCGCCGGCCACCCCGTGGGCCACCCCGTCGGCCTTGGCCGCGCGAACGATCAAGCTGCGCAACGCAATCGCGTTGGCCATCGTCAGTATCGTGCTGGTCGGTCTCGGCTGGGCGTGGTCGCTCAACCGCGACGGCTTGCCCGTCATCGCCCGCGACTCGGGAGTGGCCGGCAAGCCCTCCGAAACAGCCGACGCCGCCCTTCCCGAGACCAAGGGCGGCATCACCGAG
Source organism: Mycobacterium gastri (assembly GCF_002102175.1). Classification (GTDB taxonomy): domain Bacteria; phylum Actinomycetota; class Actinomycetes; order Mycobacteriales; family Mycobacteriaceae; genus Mycobacterium; species Mycobacterium gastri. The sequence continues at coordinate 73,247 of NZ_LQOX01000006.1, forward strand.
AACACCCTGGCAGCCCCGCAGGCGCCGGCGCCGCCGCCGGACGGCACCTACAAGCGCGACATCGTCACCACCGGTTCGCTGCAGATCGTGGTCGCGGAGCCCACTCAGCTGGCCGACAAGCTCGTCGCTGCGGTCACCGACGCCGGCGGGCGGGTGGACTCGCGCTCGGAGCAGTCCGGCACCTACTCCCAGTCGCCGGTGGTCAATCTGGTGGTCCGCATTCCGGCGGACAAGCTCGACGCCGTGCTGGCCGACGTCAAGAAACTCGGGGCCGTCAAGTCGATGTCGATCAGCCACGCCGACGTCACGTCGCAGCGCGTCGACCTCGATGCCCGCATCGAGGCATTACAGACCTCGGTCAATCGGCTGCTGGAGCTGATGCGCCGGGCGGACAACACCGCTGACCTGCTGGCCGCGGAGTCGTCGCTGACCCAACGCCAGGCCGAGTTGGACTCGCTGCGGGCCCAGCGCGCCACACTTGGCGACCAGATTTCCTACGCGACGCTCAACGTCAGCATCTCCGCCGAACCGACCGTGACCCGGGTTGGTTTCCTTGGTGCACTCGAACGCGGCTGGCACTCGGTGCTCTCGGCTGCCTACGGCATCATGCTGACGGCCGGGTTCCTGCTGCCGTGGTTGCCGGTGCTGGCCGTGCTGGTGTTGGCGGTCGTCTTGGTGCTGCGCCGCTGGTCATTCCCGCGAGCATCCAGTGCGCCCAGCGGCCCGACGACAAGCTCGTGACCATCCTCAGCCCTTGATCGACCCGGTGCGTTTGACCTTGGTGGTGGCGATGCAGACCACGTCGCGGTCACCCTGGTTCCAGGTCGCCTGGGTGGGATACAGCACATAGCTTTCGAAGTCCTCGCTGTCTGCGGCATTGGGCGCATAAGCGGCGAACGCCGACAAGCACCGCTCCCGATAGTCGCTCTCCAGGCTGGACTGGCCCGGGGAAAGTACTTGCGGTCACCGTTGCAAGTGAGTGATCTTTAGTGGTCACGCGACTTGCACCCCGTCCCGGGGTTGTTCGGCAGCCGTGTGGCTGCGTCCCTTCCGCGCTTCACGGCCACCTGCCGGGCGCAGCCCGGTCTTACGGTCGGCTCCACGCTTGACGGCGGCCCCAACTGGGCCGACGACGCTATCGGGTTCCTCGTAGCGTGCGAGGTTGATGGCAGCGCAGTCGTCACGCTGATGACGTGCTGCGCATTGGTCGCAGTGCCAGGTTTCGTCCCAGCCGATGTCCTGAACATGCCGGCAGGCGTGGCAGGTTTTCGACGAGGCAAACCAGCGGTCGGCGACGACCAATTCCGACCCGTACCAGCCTCTTGTAGGACAGGTGCCGGCGCGGGGTGCCCAGGGCGGCGTCGGACAGTCCGCGCCGCCGGGCGCGGGCACCCGGCAGGCCCTTTCGCCGCAGCATCCCGGCAGCGTCCAAACGTTCAACAGCGATGCGGCCGTGGGTCTTAGCCAATCGTGTTGTCAGGACGTGCAGGTGATGGGTGCGGACATCGTTGACCCGGCGATGCAGCCGGGACATCTCGTTGGTTCGCTCACGATACTGACGTGAACCTCTCGTGCAGCGCGAGCGGGCGCGACTGACGTGCCGCAACTTTGTAAGCGCTGCGTCCAATGGTCGTGGATTGGGCACCCGCTCAATAACATTCCCGTCAGCGTCGGCGACGGTGGCCAGGCGACGCACACCGACATCGACACCCACCCGGGAATCAGGTCGGGCGAGGGTGGGTTGTTGGGGCCGTTGGACCAGTACCCGCACACTGGCATCCAGCCGGGTGCCGTTGCGGCGCACACTGATTGCCAGTACCCGCGCCCGACCTTTCGCGATCAACCGTTGCACGCGGCGGGTGTTCTCGTGGGTACGGACCGTCCCGATCACCGGCAATGTCAAGTGGCGACGATCCGGTTCGACGCGCATGGCCCCTGTCGTGAAACACACCCGATCGGCGTCCCGGCCCTTCTTCTTGAACCGCGGGAAACCCACCCGCTTGCCGGCGCGCGTGCCAGCACGGCTCTGCTGCCAGTTCCAGTACGCATCCACCGCGCCCGCCACCCCGTCGGCGTAGGCCTCCTTGGAACATTCCCGCCACCACACCTGCCCGGTCTCGTCGTTGACACACACGCCGTCCTTGGCCTGGTTCCAGCGGGCCCGCATCACCCGAAACGACGGCTTCGCCGTCTCGGTTCCGGTGGCATGCCAGGCCGCGATGTCGGCTTTCAGCGTCGCGACGGTCCAGTTGAAAGCCTTGCGCCGGGCGCCGAAGTGCCGTGCCAACGCGCGAGCCTGGTCCTCTGTCGGGTCGAGGGTGAACCTGAATGCCTGTACCGTCCAGCCTTCGGGGATCTCGAATTTCGACACCTTCAGGCCGCCTCGCGATCGTCGGCAGCGGCAGCGGCAATAGCGCGCTTAGCCCGGTTGGCCGCGGCGCGCCTGCGGTAGAGGCGTGCGCACATGCTCGTGAGAATCTCGGTCATATCTCGCACAAAGTCGTCGTCGACCTCAGCTGAATCGACCACCACCAATACTCGGCCCTGGGCAGCAAGCGCGGCTTCGACATACTCAGAGCCGAACCGGCAGAACCGATCCCGGTGTTCGACCACGATCCGCGTCACCACTGGATCGCGTAGCAGCGCAAGGAACTTACGGCGGTGTCCGTTCAACGCCGAACCAACCTCGGTCACCACCTTGTCGACAGGGAGTTGTTGTGCGGTGGCCCACCCCGTCACACGCGCGACTTGCCGATCCAGATCTGATCTTTGGTCCGCAGACGATAACCGCGCGTACACCACCGTCCGCCCGCGCCGGGACTCCTCGACTGCCGGATCGTTCACCAGAATGAGCCGACCCACTCGTTGCGCCGGGACCGGCAACAGCCCGGCTCGGAACCAGCGATAAGCGGTCACCCGCGCAATACCGTTGCGCTCAGCCCACGCCGCCAGATTCATACGCCTGTTCCTACAGCACACCACTGACATTTAGGTTTGGTACGTGCCCGCAGACGACCAAACCACCGACTGGAACCGTTGGGATTCCTGGATTTTGAGTGGTCGCCGCGGGCACGGTCTCAAGGACCCGCTGGTGTCCACGTTGGAGAACTTGGAGCCGCTTTAAGTGCGTCGCAGGCTCAACGGTGTCGTCACCCGGATGTGGAGCCTGCTGGCCCCGGCCTACGACCTGCCGGTGTTGCAGCGGTGGGTGTACCGTCCGCCGCACGACGAGGTGATTGCGCAACTACGCGCGCACGGATCGCGCAAGATCGCTGACATCGCCTGTGGCACCGGCATTCTCAGCGACCGTGTGCAGCGCGAATTGGATCCCGACGAGATCTACGGCGTCGACATGTCCGACGGCATGCTCAATCAGGCTCGTGCCAAATCCAACCGAGTGCAGTGGGGGGGCGTCGATGTGACTCGTCCGCGCGGTGACCTTTCATGCTGCGGCCGCTACGGGCAATCACAACGCCTCGTTGTCACGGCAAGACGCGCCTCCAAAGGCTGGCGCGACGATGGTTGTCGCCGTCGAGAAGCCGACGACGGCGCTCCTCGGTTACCCGAGGGCTGTTACCGGTGACCGGCTACGTGGTGTCGCACCGCGACGACGCGATCAGTTGTTCGTGCCCGGGTGGTCTCAGGCCAAGAGCGTGCAGCAGTTCCTCGCGACCCCACGGCCGGCTGCGCTCGTCGTTGCGGGAGTCCTTCCGCAGGGTGTCTTCATCGTGAATCTCTAACCGCGACTTCAGTTTTCGGCGCAAACCGCGAAGATTCACGGGAACCAGCAGCAACGGTTTGTCGCGTTGGTGAACCCGGTGCGCCGGGCCGTCCGAGCGCGCCGGAGTGCCCGGCTGAGCCGTGTTGGCGGGATGCAGCGGGTTGCCCTGGTGCAGCGGTTGCGCCTTGGCGGCCCCGGGTAACGGCGGTTCCGCAACCCTGGAGGCCGCTCCACTGGCTGCTCCAGTCGCCGCCGGTGCGGCCGGCGCAGCCATGCCGCCCACGGCGGCGGAATCGCCGATACCGCTGCTCCCCAGGCTCCAGCCGGCCACGGCGGGCCCGCCGTAACCCAACGGCCAGCCGCCATAACCACCGGGACTGGTGGTGCCGTCGTGGTAACGGGCCTCGGCCGGCGAACCGGCGCCACCGGCTCCCCCGGAAGTCGGGACGTCGGTGCCCACGGCACCCCCGGCCCCACCGGGGCTGGCGCCCCCAGGGCTGGCGACCCCATCACCACCGCCACCAGGGTTTGCGACCCCGCCGGCCGTACCGCCGCCGTGTTCGGCGCCGACAGCGCCGCCGCTGTGACCACCACCGCCGCCGCCGGGCTGATCAGACACACCGGCGGCTACCCCGCCGGTGCCACCGTGTTGTCCGCTGGCACCGGCCGCGCCCAGGCCGCCGCCATTGCCGATGCCATTGCCGATGCCGGGGCCAGCGGGCTGAGCCAGGTGCTGGTTGGGGATGACACCGGCGGGCCCGCCCGCGTCGGCCGAAGCGTGGTTCATCGCGTTGCCGTTGCCGAGCCCGCCGGCCCCTCCGCCGCCGCCCGCGTCGTGCTGGTTCGCCATGCCGCCTCCGGCCGGGCCGCTGTGCTGTCCGACCCCGCCGCTGCCGATTGACCCGGAGTCCGCACCTTTTCCGCCGGCCTGGCTGACACTGCCGGCCCCACCGGCGGCAGCCGCATTTCCGGAGCCGCCGGCGCCGCCACTGCGCCCGGCGCCCGACCCCATGTCTACGGCGGCGGCGTTGGTGGCCTCGGTACCGGCATACGATCCCGCACTGGCGCGGAGGATCTGCACAAATTGGTCGTGAAACGTTGCCAGTTGCGCACTGATGGCCTGATAAGCCTGCGCGTGCATGCCAAACATCGCCGCGATGCCCGCTGAGACCTCATCGCCGCCCGCGGCCGGCACCCCGGTGGTAGGGGCCGCTGCGGCCGCGTTGGCGACGCTGATCGTCGAACCGATCGCCGCCAGGTCCCCGGCCGCGGCCGCCAGCATCTGGGGCTCCGCAACCACATACGCCATTGAGCCAGCTCCCGTGTGCCCTGGTCACTACCTGGGGCAAAATCGTATCCCTATCCGGGGCGCACATCCCGGTATTCCGGCAATCGACTTGGTGAGCCGATGCTCAGGCCTCCCGCAACGTCAAACACTGGTTCGGTCAGTCGTCCGCTGGCCGGGTGACAGCCATGGGCACCGTCCAGGTCCACGCCGTCTCGCCGGTGTCCGGCGTGGTCATGTCCAGTCGTGCACCGCGCCCGGCAAGCTGCTGGGGGAGTAGGGCCGTCGGGTCGGTGGCCGCCGTCGGACTTGGGGTTGTTCTGGATTTTTCGATCACGGTGACCACCAGGTCGGTCTCATAGGTGGCCTGCAAAATGATCTCGTCGGCGATTGCATGCCGCAGAATCACCGTGACCAGCTGCTGCACCGCGTCGTAGAGCGCGCTGGTGATGGCTCTGTCGACGGTGTCCAACGGGCCGGTGAAGAAAACCTGGAATCTGGCGTCCAGAGCTTCGGCCACTTCGCCGAGCAGATCCGACATGCGCAGCCGAAAGTTGGTCTCGTCGCCGGTGGGTATGTCGAGCTGGTTGATGGTGTTGCGGACGTCGTTGATGACGGCGTCGAGTTCGCTGACCGACTCGCCGATGCGTTTGGCGACGGCCGGCACCCGCGCCAGCGGCAAGACTGCGCTGAGTTGCAGGCTGATGAGAAACAACCGCTGAGTCACCGAGCGATGCAGTTCCAGCGCGATGCGTTCGCGCTCGGCCGCCACTCGTAAGGTCCGTGCGTGCGCTTCGGCGAATCGCAGATTCACCAGGTTGTCGACCCGCGCTCGCAGCTCGCCCAGCTGGAACGGCTTGGGCAGGTAGTCGTTCGCGCCCGCTTGTAGCAATGCCAGCCTCGACTGGTCGTCGGCGCGGGCGGTGAGGATCAGCACCGGTGTGTTGGCCAACGCCGGGTCGGCGCGAACCTGATGCAGCAGTTCGTCGCCGCTGAGCTGCGGCATCATGATGTCGCACACGATCAGGTCCGGGCGGTACGTGCGTGCCAGCTCCAGTCCGGACCGCCCGTCGAACGCCGCCTTGACCCGGTAGTGCGGCGACAGTGCTTGGCACACAAAGGCATTGAGGTCGACGTTGTCTTCGATGACCACGATGACAGGTTTGGAGTCTGCGATGTCCGGTTCGCGCTGGGCTGACGTTGCCGAGACCGCGGTGATTTCGGCGATCGCGCCGGCGGCATCCCGGCTGGAGCGCTCGGCGCCGCCGGGACTGGCCTGCTGCACCGGCAGACCCGCGGGCGCGCACCGCGGAAGGTCGACGATTACCAGCGCTCCACCTTCGCGGGCGTCACTGATGGTGACACTGCCCCGGTGCAATCCCACCAGGTCGCGGACAATGCTCAGTCCTAACCCGGTGCCACCGACCGCCCGCGTGGGACCGCCCTCGACCTGGTGGAATCTGTCGAAGACCGCCGCCCGCTGCTCGAATGGTATTCCCGGGCCGCTGTCGGCGACCTCGATGATGACTCGATGGTCGGGATCCGTCGAGACCGAACAACGCACGGTGCCACTCGGTTGGGTGAATTTAAAAGCATTGGACAACAAGTTCACCAGTATCTGGTGCAAGTGCTCGGGGTCGAGTTCCGCCGTAACGGGCTGGTCCGCATCGACGCTGAATTCGATGTCGCGGTCCACCGCAAGCGATTCGAACAGCGAGGCGCCCAGGCGCACATGCTCGGCGACGTCCACGTGCGCGTAATTGGGTTGGACGGTACCGGCTTCCAACCGAGCGGCGTCCAGCAGGTTGTTGACGTGCCGTTGCAGCAACCGGGCATTGCGGACGATCAGCTCGAGATCGGCACGTGACGGCTCCGCCGGTTCGGTCGATTCCAGCAGCTTGCGGGCGGGCTCCAGGATCAGCATCAGCGGAGTGCGCAGTTCGTGGCTGATGTTGGCGAAGAACTGGCTTTTCAGGTCGTCGAGTTCCTTGGCCCGCGCGTAGAGATCGGCCAGTTCGGCGTTGGCCTCCTTGAGCTTTCGGCTTGTCTCGGCCACCTCGTAGGCGCGGGCGAAGACCTCCTGCTCCATCTGCTGAGTGGTGGCGCGCAGCGCGGCCGTCTCCTGCTGCTGGGCCGTGTCGGATGCTTGCAGGCGGACGAACTCGGTAACGTCCTCCACGCGATGAATGACGTAGCGCAACGCGCCGGCCCAGTCCAGCACCGGTGAGTTGGTGGGGCTCCAGAAGCGTTCCTCGAAGTCTCCGTCCGGGCGCCGAATGTCGTAACGCTGCACCGGCATCGCGTCGGGAACGCGATCGCGCACCACCCGATCCAGCGACACCCGCAGGTTGCGGACTCCTTCGGCATTGGGGTCATCCGGGTTGTCCGGAAAGGTCTCGAAGATGAGGTGCCCCAGAATCCGTGTTCGCTCGGTCATCGTCGCTTGCAGGTAGGCGTCGGTGACGGCAATGATCCTCAAGTCGGGATCCAGTACCAAAAACAGGCCCGGAGCTGACTCGAACAACAGCCGGAAGTCGACAGCCTCAGTCAAACGCGCACCTACGTTCTTGCATCGTGTTAACGCTACTATCGCGCCCCTGACTGCCAATGCCCCCGACCGGCCAAACCGAAACGTCGATCCAACCCCGGCCCGTCGATCGGCAGCCGATGACGATGCGGATGCGGCCGTGCCGCAGACCGTGCACGTAGGCTCCCGCCATGCATATCGACGCGATGACGTTTCCCGAGCCGTTGGGCAAGATCGGTGAGGTGGCCCGGCAGGCCCAGGCGGCCGGATTCTCCGGTCTGGTGTTCACCGAGGCGGGCCGCACCGCCTATCTCAGTGCTGCCGTGGCCTCGCAGGCGGCTTCGGGCCTCGACTTGTCCACCGGCGTCGCGGTGGCCTTTCCGCGGAGCCCCTTCGTCACGGCGGCCACCGCGTGGGAGCTTCAGGACGCTACCGGCGGCAGATTTCGGCTGGGCCTGGGCACCCAGGTGCGCCGTCACGTCGTGCACCGCTACGGGACGGCTTTCGACCGGCCCGGGCCGCGGTTGCGCGACTACGTGCTGGCCGTCAAGGCGTGTTTCGCCGCTTTCCGCACCGGGACGCTCGATCACCACGGCGAGTTCTATGACCTCGACTTCATCACGCCGCAGTGGAGCCCGGGCCCCATCGACGCCCCCGACCCCGAAGTCGATATCTCGGCGGTAAATCCGTGGATGCTGCGGATGGCGGGCGAAGTGGCCGACGGCGTACACGTCCATCCGATTGGCGAGCCTGGCTACATCGCCCGCCACGTTGTGCCCAACCTCGCCCAGGGCGCGGCAAAAGCGGGGCGGGCGTCGTCGGACATCGCGGTGATCGTGCCCGTGCTGACGATCGTCGGCGATAGCGACGAAGAGCGTGACAAGGAGCGAGAAGCTGTGCGAGCCAGCATCGCCTTCTACGCCAGCACACCCAACTATGCGTTCATCTTGGACGAGGCCGGATTCGAGGGCACGACCGCCCGGATCCGGGAAAGACAGAAGGCCGGTGACTTCGCCGGCATGGCCGGCCAGATCACCGATGAGCACATTGCCGTCTTCGCCACGGAGTCGACCTGGGACGGGTTGGCGGACGCGCTGGTCGACAAGTACGCCGCAATCACCGACCGCCTCGTCTTCTACAACGCCCGAGGCGATCGGGAGCGTTTCGAACGCTACGGCGAGGTAGCACGCCGGCTGGCGGCTCGCTAAATTCGAGACGCGATCTCGTCGAAAGGAATGTCATGAACGCGCATGTCGAGCAGCTGGAGTTTCAGGCGGAGGCCCGGCAACTGCTGGATCTGATGGTCCATTCGGTGTACTCCAACAAGGATTCCTTCCTGCGGGAGTTGATTTCCAATGCTTCCGATGCGTTGGACAAGCTGCGTCTGGAGGCACTGCGCAACAAGGACCTGGAGGTTGACACCTCCGATCTGCACATCCAGATCGAGGTGGACAAAGGCGCCAGGACTCTGACAGTTCGCGACAACGGCATCGGTATGACGCGCGCCGAGGTCGTGGACCTGATCGGCACGCTGGCCAAGTCGGGTACCGCCGAGTTGCGGGCACAGTTGCGCGAGGCCAAGGACGCGCTCGCATCTGAGGAGCTGATCGGTCAGTTCGGCATCGGCTTCTACTCGTCCTTCATGGTGGCCGACAAAGTCGAGCTGCTCACCCGCAAGGCCGGCGAGAGCGAGGCCACCCGGTGGGAATCCAGCGGCGACGGCACCTACACCATCGAATCCGTCGACGCATCATCCGCCGGGGCTCCGCAGGGAACGTCGGTCACGCTGCACCTCAAGCCCGAAGACGCCGAGAACGATCTGTACGACTACACCTCGGAGTGGAAGATCAGGAGCCTGGTCAAGAAATACTCCGACTTCATCGCCTGGCCGATCCGGATGGAGGTCGAGAAGCGCACCCCGCCCGCCGCCGACGAAGAAGGCGGCGAAGAAACCGTCACCGTCGAAACCGAGACCCTCAACTCCATGAAGGCGCTGTGGGCCAGGCCCAAAGAAGAGGTCTCCGCCGAGGAGTACCAGGAGTTCTACAAGCACATCGCCCACGCCTGGGACGACCCGCTGGAAGTCATCGCGATGAAGGCCGAGGGCACCTTCGAGTATCAGGCCCTGCTGTTCATCCCCAAGCACGCCCCGTTCGACCTGTTCAATCGGGATGCCAGCATCGGAATCCAGCTCTACGTCAAGCGTGTGTTCATCATGGGCGACTGTGACCAGCTCATGCCGGAATACCTGCGCTTCGTCAAGGGTGTGGTCGACGCACAGGACATGTCGCTCAATGTGTCCAGGGAAATCCTGCAGCAGGATCGCCAGATCAAGGCCATCCGTCGCCGCCTGACCAAGAAGGTGCTGGCCACCATCAAAGATCTGCAGACCGACCGGGCGGAGGACTATCGCACCTTTTGGACTCAGTTCGGCAAGGTCGTCAAGGAGGGCCTGCTGTCGGACTTCGACAACCGGGAAACGCTGCTGCAGATATCCTCCTTCGGCTCGACCCACAGCGAGGAGGAAGCCACCACGCTGGCCGAGTACGTGTCGCGCATGAAGGAGGGCCAGGAGCAGATCTTCTACGCCACCGGGGAGTCGCGTCAGCAGATCCTCAAGTCCCCGCATCTCGAGGCGTTCAAAGCCAAGGGCTACGAGGTGCTGCTGCTCACCGACCCGGTCGACGAAGTGTGGGTCGGGGTGGCGAGCGAGTTCGACGGCAAGCCGCTGCAATCGGTTGCCAAGGGTGAGGTGGACCTGGACTCCGCCGAGGACCAGAGCGAGGCCGAGCGCGAGGAGCAGCAGAAGGAGTTCGCCGGCCTGCTCGCCTGGCTGAAGGAGACCTTGAGTGAGCACGTCAAGGAAGTGCGGTTGTCGACGCGGCTGACCGAGTCGCCGGCCTGCTTGATCACCGACGCCTTCGGGATCACCCCGGCGCTGGCCCGCATCTACCGGGCTTCGGGGCAGGAAGTTCCGGTCGGCAAGCGAATCTTGGAGCTCAATCCCAACCATCCGCTGGTGACCGGCCTGCGTCAAGCACACCAAGACCGCAGTGACGATCTCTCGTTGCCGGAGACCGCGGAATTGCTTTACGGCACAGCACTTTTGGCCGAAGGCGGGACACCGGAGGATCCGGCGCGGTTCGCGGAGCTGCTGGCCAGCCGGCTCACGCGCACGATATAGCTAGCGACGGCTCAGCTTTTCGCGGACCGTGTCGGTGAGGAACTGCCTCGTCGACGTTGGACGAAATGCCCTGGCCGCCTTGGTGAGTGCTTCACGGGACTGCGCGGGGAGCTCGATATCGGCTGCGGCAACGTTGAATTCGAGCTGTTCGACGCTGGATGCCCCGGGAATCGCCACCACTCCCGGCAGGCTGATCAGCCAGGCCAGCGCCACCTGGGCCGGCTTGGCGTTGACCTCCGCGGCAACCGTGCGAAGCGTCTGCAGCAGCGGCTCGATGCGGCGCAGATTTTCCGTGCCGAACAGCGGGTTGACGGCACGAACGCCGCCCGGCCGGTTGTCCACGCCGTACTTGCCGCCCAGTAGCCCCTGCGCCAGCGGGCTGTAGGCGATGACGACGCGGTTCTCCCGCTCGGCGAACGGAACCAGGTCGTCGAGCGCGCCCGGGTGGGCAAGGGAGAAGTGCACCTGGTTGCTGATGACCGGGCGGCCGAGCGCGGCGTCGGCTTTTCGCCATCGGGTCAGCGAGTAGTTGGACACGCCGGCCGCGCCGATCTTGCCGCTGTCGAGGAGCTCGCGCATTCCGGGCATGATCACCGAATCGGGGACCACCGGATTGGGTTGGTGAACCTGGTAGAGCGGGATGCGGTCGAGCTGCAGCCGCCGGGCGCTGGCTTGCGCGCGCTGCTTGACGACGGCGGGTAACGGTGCGACCGGGAAGATCTTGCTGGCCACCGCAACCTTGTCGCGGCGGTCGCCGAGTGCTTCGCCGAGAATCCGTTCGCTTTTGCCGAGGCCGTAGACCTCGGCGGTGTCGAACAGCGTGACGCCCAGGCCGAGGGCGCGCTGCACGATGTCGCCGGCCGCGCCGGAGGCGTAACGGTCTCCGTATCCCCATTCGCGCGAACCGAACTGCCAGGTTCCCAGCCCGATGCGGCTGACTTTTCCGATTCCGTCGACGTCGAGATATTTCATGTCACACACCGTAGTGAGCGCATACCGACACCGACACCCCCCGGCTGCTACGTACCGATCGATTCGACGAACGGCGTGAGCAGGCGCGCCATGCCCGTCGCGGCTTCGTCGGCGTCGGCCGGGGGCAGCGCGAGAAAGCTCAGTGCGGCCCGGACCACGGCCTGACCCATCACGGCCGCGTCGCATTCGTCGGCGTTGACCCAGCTGTGCTGGAAGGTCTGCGACAGCTGGCTCGAGGCATGGTCGACCAGAAACTGGCTCTCGACGGTGATCAACCGGAGAATGTCGTTGGGCGCGTCCTCGGTTCGCAACACCTGGACCAGGGGATCGTGGTCGACGCGGTCGAAGAAGTCGCGAAAGACCGTCCGCGTGGCACCGTAGCCGTCGCCGTGGTGTTCGTCGATGGCCGTTCGCATTCCGGTGACGATGGTGTCCGTCAGCCGTAGGGCATAGCTACGCGCCAGGCCGCGTCGTGACTGGAACTCGTTGTAGATGGTGCCACGGCTGACGCCGGCCGCCGATGCCACGTCGGCCATTGTGATCGACGACCACTTCCGTTGGAGCAGCAAGCCGTGCAGCGCGTCGAGCACCCCGTTGTGCATCAGGCTCAACGCGGTGCTCTGATACGGGTTGCGGTTTCGCGACGGCTCGGTCTCGACCATGTGGCTGAGATTAGTGCGCATCGACCGTGCTTTCGGCGTCGTGCCCGCGGGGCCGGGTTCGGTACCCGCGGGCGGACCCCGGGCATGCCGGCGGCCATCACCGGGTTCCGTAGCGGGCCAGGACTTTATCGCGCTTGCGCGGATCGATGTTCACCTTGGTGAGGTCACCGCCGTAGTGCTCGATTACGCGGTGGTCCATCACCTTTCGCCACAGCGGGGGAAGGTAGGTCAGGGTGATCAGGGTGGCATACCCGCTGGGCAGGTTGGGGGCACCGGCCATGCTGCGCAGCGTCTGATAGCGGCGCAGGGGGTTGGCGTGATGATCGCTGTGCCGCTGCAGGTGGTAGAGGAAGATGTTGGTGACGATGTGGTCGGAGTCACCTAGGTCACCGCCTGGCGGCGGGGCCGAACGTGGCGTGGCGGGTTGAACATATCATACTATTTGTTCAATTGATAGATAAATCATCGGATTTGTTCAATCGGGCTGGCCGCCGCCTGTTAGCCCGCAGTGACGTGCGCGCTGACGCCCAAATTGCGGTGCTGCGTCGCGAAATCGATTACTCTGCAGGATGTTTCATACGGTTGGCGTCAACCCAAGCCGACGGGAATTGCGCGGGCCGGGTTTGACCGCGGCGCCGACGGGGTATCAGTTGCGCCATGACCAGCGCTCCCGCCGTTGCCCCCACGCGCACTCTCGATGTCTGGCCCGGCCGGGCCTACCCGCTGGGCGCGACATTCGACGGGGCGGGGACCAATTTCGCGCTGTTCAGCGAGGTCGCCGAGCGGGTCGAGCTGTGCCTGTTCGGCGGCCACGGCACCGAGACCCGGATCACCCTGCCCGAGGTCGACGCCTTTGTCTGGCACGCTTACCTGCCGACCATCCAACCCGGCCAGTGCTACGGGTATCGGGTCCACGGTCCCTACGACCCCCGCGCCGGCCACCGGTGCAACCCGAACAAGTTGCTGCTGGACCCGTATTCGAAGGCCATCGACGGCATTTTCGACTGGAACCAGTCGCTGTTCGGCTACACCTTCGGTGACCCGGAGAGCCGCAACGACGACGACTCGGCGGCCAGTATGCCCAAGGCCGTCGTGATCAATCCGTACTTCGACTGGGGCACCGACCGCCCGCCGAATCACCACTATGCCGACACGGTCATCTACGAGGCTCACGTCAAAGGCTTGACGAAAACTCACCCGGACATCCCGGAACACCTACGCGGCACCTACGCCGCGGTGGCGCACCCGGCGATCATCGACCACCTCACCGGCATCGGTGTCACCGCAATCGAGCTGATGCCGGTGCACCACTTCGCCAACGACTCCACGCTGGTCGACAAGGGCCTCTCGAATTACTGGGGCTACAACACCATCTCGTTCTTTGCGCCCGACCCGAAGTACTCCAGCGCTACCTCGGCAGGCGGGCAGGTTCAGGAGTTCAAGGCGATGGTGCGCGCCCTGCACGAGGCGGGCATCGAGGTCATCCTCGATGTGGTCTACAACCACACCGCCGAGGGCAACCACCTGGGCCCGACGCTGTCGATGCGCGGCATCGACAACGCTGCCTACTACCGGCTGGTCGACGGCGACAGGCGCTACTACCTGGACCACACCGGCACGGGCAACAGCCTCAACGTCGGTCATCCGCACTCGCTGCAGCTGGTCATGGATTCGTTGCGCTACTGGGTGACCGAGATGCGCGTCGACGGCTTCCGCTTCGACCTGGCCGCGACGCTGGCCCGGGAGTTCTACGAAGTCGACCGGCTGGCAACGTTTTTCGAACTTGTGCAACAGGATCCGACGGTCAGTCAGGTCAAACTCATCGCCGAGCCGTGGGACGTCGGGCCCGGCGGCTACCAGGTGGGCAATTTCCCGCCGCAGTGGACGGAGTGGAACGGAAAGTACCGCGACACGGTCCGCGACTTCTGGCGCGGTGAGCCCGCCACCCTCGACGAGTTCGCCTACCGACTGTCCGGATCGGCCGATCTCTACGAGCACACCGCGCGCCGGCCGGTCGCCTCGATCAACTTCGCCACCGCGCACGACGGGTTCACGCTGCGCGACCTGGTGTCCTACAACGACAAGCACAACGAGGCCAACGGCGAGGACAACAACGACGGCGAGAGCTACAACCGGTCGTGGAACTGCGGCGCGGAGGGGCCGACCGACGACCCCGGCATCAACGAGCTGCGCGATCGCCAGCAGCGCAACTTCCTCACTACCTTGCTGCTGTCCCAGGGCGTGCCGATGATCTGCCACGGCGACGAACTCGGACGTACCCAGAACGGGAACAACAACGGCTACTGCCAGGACAACGAAATCACCTGGATCAATTGGGCAAAGGCCGACACCGGCCTGCTGGATTTCACTCGCGCGGTGTCGGCGCTGCGCGCCAACCACCCGGTGTTTCGCAGGCGCCGGTTCTTCAGCGGCAAGCCGGTGGGCCGTCGCGGCCACAACGGTTTGCCCGACATCGCCTGGTTTGCCGCCGACGGGTCGGAGATGACCGACGAGGACTGGGGCGCGAGTTTCGCGAAATCCATCGCGGTGTTCCTCAACGGCCACGGCATTCCAGACCGCGATCTACGGGGTCAGCGGGTGCTCGACGACTCGTTCATCCTGTGTTTCAACGCCCACTACGAGCCGATCGAATTCCGGCTGCCGCCGGCGAAGTTCGGCGAGAGGTGGCGCACCGTGATCTACACCGGTGCCCGGCAGCTGGCGCCCTGTGACGAATTGCCCGCCGCGGCAACGCTCACCGTCGATGCGCGCAGCGCGGTGGTGCTGCAGGCCGCTGTCGCAGACATGGCCGGGCAGTAGCGGCCGGCCGTCTCGCCGAGACTGTAGTTTTGCAGGCCCGTACTCGTACTTTGTCTGCAATAACGCAGTTTCGGTGAACCGATACGCTGTGGCTCTGGCGGGTCTCGTCGCACCTGGCGCTCGGGGTAGGAGGCGGATATGTCGAAAACGGTGGTCATCGGCGCCTCGAGCGGCTTGGGGCGCTGCATCGGCGTCGGACTTGCGCAGCGCGGCGACGACGTCGCGCTGCTCGCGCGGCGGCTCGAGCGAACCCAGGTCGCGGCCACCGAGGCCGGGCCCGGTGCCATCGCCCTGGAATGCGACGTCACCGAGGAGTCGTCGTGCCGATCGGCCATCGCCGCGGCCGCCGAGGCGCTCGGCGGAATCGACAACCTCGTCTACGCCCCGGCGATCAGCCCATTGGTCCGCCTGGTCGATACCGATGCCGACACCTGGCGGCGAGTCTTCGACACCAACGTCATCGGCGCGGCCGTGGCGACCGCGGCAGCGGTGCCACACTTGGCCGCCGTGTCGGGCAAGGCGGTCTACCTGTCATCCGACACGGGTGGTTACACACCGCCGTGGCCCGGCCTCGGCGCGTACGGGGTCAGCAAGGCGGCCCTCGAACGGCTGGTCGAGGCGTGGCGAGCCGAACATCCGGATATCGGGTTTACCTGCCTGATCGTCGGCGAGTGCGCGGGCGGCGACGGCGATGCGCGGACCGGAATGAACATCGGCTGGGACAGCGATCTTGCCAGGAAGGCCTATCCACTGTGGCTGTCCGCAGGCGCCATGCCCGGCAAGTTGATGCCGGTCGCGGACCTGGTCAATGTGGTGCACACCATCCTGGCCACCGACGCCGCAACGTCGATGCCGATCGTGGTCGCCAGGGGCGCATCGGCTGCCGGCGGACCGGTTCTCGACGGCGGTTGACCCGCCCTGACGCGGAAAGCGAGCGTTACGCTCGGCGAAAAATCGCTGCGGCGCAATCTGGCGTCACCCGGTTATCAGGCTCCAGAGCCCAGCTGACCCCGCTTCCAGTGCCGCATGGGTGACCTGCTCGTCCCAGTAGTGGACCGAACCGAACTCCGAGCGCCACGCCAGTGCCGCGCGGGTGTACTCGTGCAGGCGGTGTTCGCGCGTGGTCCCCATCGCGCCATGGACCTGGTGGGCATTGCGCACCACGACCGAACAAGCCTGACCCGCACACGAACGCGCAACGGCGACAAGGAAATCCAGGTTCGGCGCGGACCAGTCGCTGCGAACCGCCGCGGTGAGCGCGGCCTCGGTCGCGGCCCGGGCCAGGGCGGCCTCGGCGGCGATGTCGGCGATCAGGTGCTGGATCACCTGGAATTTCGACAGCGGCCGGCCGAATTGGAACCGTGATGTCGCATGCTCGATGGACAGCCGCACAATCCGGTCCAGTGCCGCACATACCTGGATGGCGCGCACCAGCGCGGACTTCAACATTAGCGTCGCCACCACTTGCCCGGCGACGGGAAGCCCGCACAGCACGCCGGTATCCGCCGATACCGTGTCGCGCGGTTCACCGATCAGGTTGGTGCCAGAGGTGATAATGAGCGATTCAGCCGCCACGTCGGCCAGCTGGTATTCGGGGCCGGTGTGCCAGACCACCACGATCCGGTCGGCGCTGCTGGCCCAGGGTACGTCGTCGGCCACGCCCCGGTCGTCGAGCAGACACACCGTTCGCACGGTGCTGTCGGCGGGCATCTGGTTGGCCTGCAGCAGCCAGCACGCCAACAAATCGTGTTCGGCCAACGGAATTCGCACCGCATGGCGAACCGCCGCGGCAAGCAGCTCGGCCGCTTCGTACCAGCCGGCCCCGCTGCCGCCGGACTCTTCGGAACCGGTGAGCCGCACCAGGCCAAGATCGTCGAGGCGTCTCCACAGTGCCGCGTCACGCGTCACGCCCCCTGGATGGGATTCGCGGTAGTCGGCGAAGACGGCGTCCATCATCTCGGCCAGGGCGGGGTCGACGGCGCCGGTTGGGTCGACGGTGCCTGTCATCGCAGCCCCAGCCCCCGCGCGATGACACCCCGCAACACCTCGTTGGTTCCGCCGCGCAGCGTGAATCCCGGACGCTGGTCGATCGCATGCGACACCAGATCGGCGTAGTGCGAATCACCGCCTGCGTGCCGGTCGGCGAAGTCGGCGATGTCACCTTCGGTGGTGGTACCGAGCACCTTGACCACCGCCGCGGGGATGTCGGCTTGATCATGGCGCTGCAACGCTCCGGCCACGGCGGCCGACATCTGGTGCAGACCGGCAGTCCGCGCCACCAGCCGCCCCAGCTCGGCATCGTGGGAAATACCTTGCGTGGCCATGCATTCGGTGGTCGACGCCAGCAATACGAAGGTCGACAGGAAGCGTTCGGGCCCGCTGCGCTCGAAGCTCAGTTCGGACGTCACCTGCTGCCAACCGTTGCCGATTTCGCCGAACACCATCTCGTCGGGCACGAACGCTTCGTCGAGGATGACCTCGTTGAAGTGGTGGTCGCCGTTCATCGAGATGATCGGACGGATCTCCACGCCGGTCCCGCGCAGGTCGACGATGAACTGACTGAGCCCGGCATGCCGGTCGGCTCGATCCACTGGTGCGGTGCGGGCGAGCACGATGAATGCATGTGCGCGGTGGGCGCCCGACGTCCAGACCTTGGTGCCCGACAGCGACCACCCGTCCACGACACGGTCGGCCCGGGTGCGCACACTGGCCAAATCGGAGCCGGAGTCCGGTTCGCTCATGCCGATGCCGAAAAAGCACTCGCCACGCACAATCCGGGGCAGGAAATGGGATTTCTGCGATTCGGTGCCGTATTTGAGCAGCGACGGCACGATCTGGCGGTCCGCGATCCAGTGCGCGGCGACGGGAGCACCGGCTGCCAGCAGTTCTTCGGTGACGACGAACCGCTCCACAAACGAGCGTCCGTGGCCGCCGTATTCCACGGGCACGGTCATGCCCAGCCAGCCGCGTGCTGCCAGCGCGGCGGTGAACTCCTCGTCCCACTGCGTCAGCCAGGCATCGACGGACGGGGTGAACGCACCGGCGGCCTGTTGCTCGGCGAGAAACGCGCGGACCTCGGCGCGCAACGCGTCGGTCACCGATGGGTCGACGACGGCGGGCGGCACCAACCTGGGCGCTGCCATCAGCGCGTCTTCCACTTGGCGATGCGGTGCTGGTGCTCGGGGTCGCGATGGGCCAGCGGTTGCATGGCCGCGGCCAGCCCCAGCGTCGACTCCAGCGAACCGGTCCGCGACTCCTGCAGCAGACGCTTGGCCATCCGCAATGCGTGGGCGGGATTCTTGCTGATGCGTTCGGCCAGCGCCTGTGCTTCGGTCAGCAGTTCGTCGTGCGGCACCACGCGGCTCACCATGCCCCACTGCAGGGCGGTCGCGGCGTCCACCCGGTCGCCGGTGAACGTCATCTCCGCGGCGCGTTCGTAGCCGACGATCCGCTGCAGAAACCAGGTGCCGCCGTCGCCGGGGATCAGCCCGAGCTGGACGAAGCTTTCGGCGAACCAGGCACGCTCCGAGGCGACCCGGATGTCGCACATCATCGCCAGGTCGCAGCCGGCGCCGATGGCCGGCCCGTTGATCGCCCCGATCAACGGAACCTCGAGCCGGGTCAAAGCCCGCGGGATCCGCTGGATGCCGTCGATATAGGCGTGCCGCTGGTCGAGTGCGTCCAACCCGAACATCCCGTCCCGGTTGGCCATCTCCTTGACGTTGCCACCCGCGGAGAAGATTTTGCCCGTCCCGGTCAGAATGACCGCGCAGCTGCCGGTGTCGGCGTTGGCGTCGTCGACGGCGGCCTCGAATGCGGTGATGAAATCCTTGCCGGTGATCGCGTTCCCGACGTCGGGCAGATTGATCGTCCAGATCCGGATCGGTCCGTTGGTGGCAATGTCCAAGACGGTGCTCATGACCGAAACTGTAGGGACTCGGTCTGGTGCGAACCTGCTCGCGGTGTCCGAATGGACCTGGCGGCTTTCGCCGATGCCACGTGATGCTGGCTTGCAGCGCGGAGGAGGAACCATGCCCGACGTCGCGAAGTACGGCCCGTGGGCGGTGATCGCCGGAGGTTCGGAGGGCGTAGGAGCGGAGTTCGCTCAGCAGTTGGCCCGTGACGGGTTCAACCTGGTGCTGATCGCGCGCAAGCCGGGGCCGTTGGCCGACACCGCTGACAGGTGTCGGGAGCTCGGTGTGCAAGTGGGCACGATCGCCGTGGATCTTCTTGACCCCGAATCGATTTGGCGCATCAGCGCGGAAACGGCCGACCTGGAGGTTGGGCTGCTGATCTACAACGCCGGCGCCAACACCTGCCGGCAGAAGTTCCTCGACGCCGACCTCAGCGACGTCGGCCGAGTCGTCGACCTCAACGTGTCCCGAATGCTCGAACTGGTACACCACTTCGGGGCTCCGATGCGGGTTCGGCGTCGCGGCGGCATCTTGTTGGTCGGTTCGACCGCGGCCACGTACGGTTCGATGCGGCAGTCGGTGTACACCGGCGTCAAGGCGTTCAGTCGGCTGTTCGCCGAGAGCCTGTGGCTGGAACTGCGCGACTACGGGGTTGATGTTCTCGAGCTGGTGCTGGGGGTGACCCGCACGCCGGCCATGCAGCGAGCCGGACTGAACTTCGACGTGCCGGGGATTTCGGTCGCCGAACCCGCCGACGCGGCGCGCGAGGGGTTGGCGAACTTGGCAAGCGGCCCGGTATTCATCGCCGGAGACAACGCCGCGGCGGTGCACCGCGGCAGTGGACCCGATCGTGCCGCGATAGTCCTCGGCGGGTACCGGCTGATGGAGAAACTCCTCGGTGCCTCGCGGCGCGATGTGCAGACAGGCTGACGTGATTGTCAGCTGCCCGGCCCGATGACGAAACAGCGGCCGGTGCTGGTGTCGAAAAATACCTCTGCGACCGCAGATTGGTTGATGGTCGCAAACTCGAAGCGGTGTACTTGTTGTCCCGCTTGGATATCGGCTTCCTGGGACTCGGTGGTGCCGTCTTTCTTGCGCACCACCGCGGTGACCTTGTCGGGTGTCGACATGTTTTGCGGCTCATGGAAATACCACACCTCGATGCCGGCCCCGGACGACGTCGCCTGCCAGCCGTCGGAATAGAAACACGCGGGATTGCCCTCGGCGTCCGGCGGCGGCGGTGGACAGATCGACAACCCCACGCACGGTGCGGTGGTGGTGGGAGTCGGCGCCGAGGTACCGGGTTGGGTGGTGCTCGCAGTGGTCGTGCTGACGGTCGTCGACGTCGAACTCGAGGCCGACGCGCGCGGCGGCGCCTGCTGCTGCGACGCGCATGCCGCGATCCCCGGCCAACTCAGCGCGAGAACGGCCAGCAACCCGATTGTCCGCATCGGACTCCTTCGGTGCTCGTCTCGCGGTGGGTATACGGCTAGACCTATCGGCGGGTGATTGTACGCACCACCGGGCTTGAGATCACGGATACGTCGACATCGGCCCGGCCAGGCCCGGTGCCGGTGGCCAAGGACCCGCCGCAGCCGGGCATTACGGCCCTAGCAGGGACAACGTCGAGCTGGTGAACTCGACTGCGGATTCGTTCAGCTGTGTCGCGCTCTGCTGCGGTGGACGTCGAAAGTATCGGTAAACGATAGGATTTTCGAGGTGGTTGGCGATACGGCAGCTGCGGGCGGCCGGTGGCTGTCGCGAGTTCGCCGACTGATCGAACCGGCCCTGGTGGTGTTGACCGTCGGTCTGTTGGCCGCCGGTGGGATTGCCTGGTTGCTCGGTCGGCGCGGCATAGCCGAGGGCTGCTGGGTCGCGGGTACGTTGCTGGCTGTCGTGCCGGCCGCCGTCTGGGTGTTGGCGGCGTTGCGCCGGGGCCGGATCGGTGTCGACGTCATCGCGGTGTTGTCGTTGATCGGCACCCTGCTGGTGGGCGAATATGTGGCCGGCGCATTGATCGCGGTGATGCTGGCAAGTGGTCGTGCCCTTGATGCGGCCGCCGAACGCCGCGCGTCGCGCGACCTGCGGTCGCTGCTCGAGCGGGCGCCGCGGTTTGCGCGGCGACGTGCCGGTACGCAGGTGAGCCTTGTTCCGTTGGCGGACGTGGTCGTCGACGACATTGTCGTCGTCGGCCCCGGCGAGGTGGTCCCCGTGGACGGGCGCGTCGTCGACGCGGTGGCCGTCCTGGACGAGTCCGCGCTGACCGGTGAGCCGCTGCAGGTGGAACGTGCGGTCGGCGAACCGGTCCGCAGCGGTGTGGTCAACGCCGGCAGCGCTTTTGAGCTGCGTGCTACCGCAACCGCCGACGAGAGCACTTATGCCGGCATTGTCCGGATGGCGCAGCAGGCGGGTGCGGAGACGGCGCCGATCGTGCGGTTGGCCGACCGCTACGCGGCATGGTTCCTGCCGCTGTCGCTGCTGCTGGCCGCGGCGGCCTGGCTGGCGAGCAGGTCGGCCGTCCGCGCCGTGGCGGTCCTGGTGGTGGCAACCCCATGTCCGCTGCTGCTGGCCGCGCCGGTGGCGATCGTCTCCGGCCTGTCCCGGGCCTCCCGGGCAGGGGTGGTGATCCGCAGTGGAGTTGCGTTGGAAAACCTCGGGCACGCAACGACTTTGGTGATGGACAAGACCGGCACTCTGACGATGGGCCGTCCTGCTGTGCTCGACGTGGTGGCCGCCCCCGGCCGGGACGCCACCGAGACGCTGCGGCTGGCTGCCTCGGTGGACCAGCTTTCCCCGCACGTCCTGGCCGAGGCCATCGTCACCGAGGCGCTCAGCCGCGGCTTGCACCTGTCGCTACCGGCCGATGTCATCGAAGAGCCGGGCCGCGGTGTCAGCGCCAACATCGACGGGCATCGCGTCACGGTCGGCAAGTTGGCCGCCGACACCCTGACCGGAACCTGGGTGCGAGCCGCGGTCAATCGGGCCCGGTTGGACAGCGCGGCGATCGCCTGGGTCTGCGTCGACGGTGGCCTGGCCGGGGCGGTGTTGCTGCGCGACCCATTGCGCCGGCACGCGCCGCGCACCGTGCGACGATTGCGCGAGGCCGGTCTTACCCGGCTGATCCTGCTCACCGGCGACCGGGCCGAACCGACGCGGGAGGTCGCCACCGTTTTGGGCCTGGACGAGGTCTACGCCGACCAGAGCCCGGCCGACAAATTCGCCGCGGTGCGCGCCGAATCCGAACGGGCGGTGACGGTGATGGTCGGTGACGGCGTCAACGACGCCCCCGCGCTGGCGGCGGCCACGGTCGGGGTGGCGATGGGCGCCCGGGGAGCCACCGCATCTTCGGAGGCCGCCGACATGGTCTTGACCACCGATCGGCTCGACCGGCTCGCCGATGCGATGGATATCGCGCGCTGGTCCCGGCGCATCGCCGTGCAGAGCGCGGTCGTCGGCATGGGCCTGTCGCTGCTGGCCATGGCGATTGCGGCGCTGGGCTGGCTGCCGCCGGCGGCCGGTGCATTGTTGCAAGAGGGTATCGATATCGCGGTGATCGGCAACGCGCTGCGGGCGTTGCGGGGTAACCCGGACACCGAGTTGCAATTGGCCGCCGGTACCGAGCAGCTGCTGCACCGCTTCGCTGACGAACACGACCAGCTGCGGGACACCATCGGACTGCTGCGCACCGCCGCCAACCAGGTGGTCGCCAGACCCGATGCCGCGGCGCTGGCGTCGTTGACCGCGGCACACACCTTGCTGACCGAACGGATCCTGCCGCACGAACAGGCGGAGGAGGCTCAGCTTTACCCGGCGCTGGCGCGCCCGCTGGGCAGCGGTGAAGCCACCGCCACCATGAGCCGCACCCATGCCGAAATCCAGCGGCTTTCCGATCGGATCGCGACCCATCTGGCGTTGGCGCAGTCGGCCGGGGCAATCCAGCACGACCAAGTCGATGACCTGCTGGCCTGCCTGTACGGCCTGTATGCGCTGTTGCGGCTGCACTTCGTGCAGGAAGAGGAAAGCTACTTCACCCTTGCCGAGGACGACGCCGCGACCGGCCCGCCACCGCGGCCCGCGGGCGCGCGAGCGCGCAAAACCTGAATCACGGTTCGCCGGCGTGGCGTCGAAAGGACGTTCGCCGATTCGGCAATGGCACAAAGTCCTTCGCTACAAGGACGCCGTGCCCTCGTCCGGCCGATGTGATTGCGCAATCGTTGGTAGGACGACTCCGCCGATCGAAAGGAGCAACGACCATGACCGCGTATTTCCCGGATGCCGGCACCGTCCGCACGGCCCTGACGCTGGCTTCTCGGGCGCCCTCTGTGCACAACACGCAGCCGTGGCGGTGGCGGGTAGGTGAGACTTCCCTGCATCTCTACTCCGACACGAGCCTGCAGTTGCCCAGTACCGACCCGGAGGGGCGCGACCTGATTCTGAGTTGCGGTGCGGCGCTGAACCACTGCGTCATCGCCCTGGCCGCGACGGGTTGGCAAGCCAAAGTATGTAGGCTGCCCAATCCGGCGGACCCGAGTCATCTTGCCTCGATCGAAGTGTCTCGTCAGAACGCCGATCAGTTGGATATCATGCTGGCCGCGGCGATACCGCGGCGGCGAACCGACCGGCGACCCTACAGTTTCTGGCCGGTGCCGGTCAGCGACATCGCGTTGATGGCTGCGCGAGCGGCCCGCAGCGGGGTGACGCTACACCAGGTCGACGCCATGGACAAGCTGAATGCGGTTGTGGCCAAATCGGTTTGGGATCACGCATCCGACAATGACTATCTCGCCGAGCTCACCGCGTGGAGCGGCCGGCACGCCTCGGCGGTCGGCGTTCCCGCCCGCAATACGCCCACACCGGATCCCACGGCGCCGCTACCCAGCCGGCGATTCGCCGCCCCGGCGCTGGCCATGCCGCCCGATGCTTCACCCGCCGACGACAATGCGGTGATGCTGGCCCTGGGAACGCGCACCGACGACCGGCTGGCACAGCTACGCGCCGGTGAGGCAACCAGCGTCGTGCTGCTGACCGCGACGGCGATGGGACTGGCCAGTTGCCCGGTCACCGAACCGCTGGAAATCGCCGAAACACGTGCGGCGGTTCGTGCCGATGTCTTCGGCGATAGCCAGTATCCGCAGATGCTGCTGCGGGTCGGCTGGGCACCCATCAATGCCGATCCGTTGCCGGCGACGCCGCGACGTGACCTCTCGGAGATCGTCGAGTGGATTGCCGACGGCGAGGAATCCGTCAACGGATAGGTGTCTGATAACCAAGGCCCGCCAGAAGTTTCAGGG
Source organism: Mycobacterium gastri (assembly GCF_002102175.1). Classification (GTDB taxonomy): domain Bacteria; phylum Actinomycetota; class Actinomycetes; order Mycobacteriales; family Mycobacteriaceae; genus Mycobacterium; species Mycobacterium gastri. The sequence goes on from NZ_LQOX01000006.1 coordinate 97,623, forward strand.
AAGTTGCGATGGAGACGTTCACGATAGACCCGCGCTGTTGGCGGCTCGCCCGCTTGGTCGGCCGCAATCCGCTGCTTCGGCGCACCGACCGTCTCGAAGCCCTGGTGCTGCTGGTCGCGCTGATCGCGTCGCTTTTCCTGATACCTGCTACCGCTGTCGTGGGCGCCGAGGTCTTCGACGCCCGGGATCGCCAGTACGCCGCGCAGGCACAGGCACGGCACCCGGTCACGGCCACGGTCACCGGTGCCACGCATAGTCCGAACTCCGAAGGGATTGTCGTGCAAGTGCGCTGGCCGGCGGCGGCCGGCGAGCGCACCGGCTCGTTCCGGCACAGTGCCCCGCTCAATGTCGGGCAGGGCGTCGAAATCTGGGTGGACCGGGACGGGAATCTGGCCAGGCCGCCGACGCCGAGGTGGCATGCGGGTGTGGACGCGGTCGTCACCTCGGTGCTGATCGTGCTGACATGCGGTGTCGCGATGGCGTTAGTGGTCGGCTCGGTCCGCTCCCGGCTCGACCGGGCACGCGATGCCGCGTGGGAGCGTGACATCAGGTGCCTGCAGGACGACGGTGGCCGGACGAATCGGTATTGAACACCTGTGCCGGGACAAGATTCAGATGCCACAGCATTCGCCAGCGTTTGTGAAATAGGCTGATGACGTGTCGATGACCAGACATGGGGAAGACTCCGATGCTGCATTGCTGGACACCGTCGGGTTGCGCCGCCTGGTCGAGGTACTGATCAAGCGCGGCTATCGCGTCATTGGTCCGACGTTGCGCGACAACGCGATTGTGCTCGCTGAACTCGACTCGGCCGACGATCTTCCGCGCGGCTGGGGCGTCGACGTGGCGCCGGGGCACTATCGGGTGCGCCGGCGCGACGACGACGCGGTGTTCGGGCATTCGGCCGGGCCGCAGTCGTGGAAACAGTTCCTGCACCCGCCTCGGCAGCGGTTGTGGGCCGGCACCCGGGACGGCTTCGGCGCCACCGGATCCGAGGATGTTCCGCGGTATGCGTTTCTTGGTGTGCGCGGCTGCGATCTGGCCGCGATCGCGACGCTCGACCGGGTGCTGGGCGGTGCGGCATATGCCGACAGCACCTTCGTCGGCCGCCGGCGGCAGGCTTTCGTGGTCGCCGTGAATTGCACCGAACCGGGCGGGTTGTGTTTCTGCGCCTCGATGGGCACCGGACCGGCGGTCGGCCCCGGTTACGACTTGGCGTTGACCGAGCGCGTCGGCGCCGACGGGGTGACCTACCTGGTGGATGTCGGCAGTCAAGACGGCGCCGACGTGCTCGCGGAGTTACCGCATCGGCCGGCTGGCGGCGACGAAATCGATTGTGCGCGCGCCGATGTCGAGGCCGCATCGCATCGGATGGGACGGCAGATGCCGGACACGGATCTGCGTGAGCTACTTGTCCGGTCACGCGAGTCGCCGCAGTGGGAAGAGGTGGCCAGCCGCTGTCTGACCTGTGGCAACTGCACGATGGTGTGCCCGACCTGCTACTGCACCAGCACCGAAGACGTCACGGACCTGACCGGTGAGCACGCCGAACGCTGGCAGCACTGGGCGTCCTGCTACGAATTCGACTTCACCTATGTCCACGGCGGCGGCAGTGTGCGCCGGTCCGGCGCGTCGCGTTACCGGCACTGGCTCACCCACAAACTGGGTACCTGGCATGACCAGTTCGACATGTCGGGCTGTGTCGGCTGCGGGCGCTGCATTGCCTGGTGTCCCACCGGCATCGACATCACCGAAGAAATGAACAAGATGGCCCGCGATGACCGAGGGGGCTGACCGGGTGACCAGCGCCGCGCCGCCGTCTGCGATGGCGCCGGTCCCGTACCGGGTGCGCAGCCGCGTCGTCGAAAGCCCGGATGCGGCGACGTTGTGTCTGGACCCGCTCGACGTGGTGCTTCCCGCTCCGCAGCCCGGTGAATTCATGATGCTCTACGCATTCGGCGTCGGCGAAGCGGCGATATCCATCAGCGGCGATCCCACCGTCACCGACGGCTCGATTACCCACACCATCCGCGCGGTCGGGGCCGTCAGCCGCGCCCTGCACGACGCGCAGCCGGGCACCCTGATCGGGGTGCGCGGGCCGTTCGGCACCACCTGGGGACTCGACGAGGCGGCCGGACGGGATTTGCTGATGGTAGCCGGCGGCGTGGGACTGTGCCCGCTGCGTCCGGCAATCCTTGGCGCGTTGGCGAACCGCTCACGCTACGGCAGACTGATGCTGGTCGTGGGTGCCCGCTCCAAGGCCGACTTTCTGTTCGCCGCACAACTGGAAACGTGGGCGGACGACCCGCACATCGAACTCCACCTGACTGTCGACGTGCCCGTCCAGGACTGGAGCGGTGAAGTCGGTCTGGTGACTGAGCCGTTGCGCCGGCTTACGCTGCGGCCCGACCGCACCACCGCGTTCCTGTGCGGGCCCGAGCCCATGCTCCGGTTCGGGGCAGCTGCATTGGTCGCCAAAGGCATGGCGGCCCAAGATATTCGGGTATCGCTAGAGCGGAACATGCAGTGCGGTGTCGGCTGGTGCGGCCACTGCCAGCTGGGCCCATTGCTGGTGTGCCGGGACGGGCCGGTCGTCGGTTACGACGTCGCCGGCCCGCTACTACGGGTCAAGGAGCTGTAGATGAGTCCCAGTCTGGCGGTGTGGAAATTCGCCTCGTGTGACGGTTGCCAGCTGACCTTGCTCGACTGCGAGGACGAGCTGCTCACCCTTGCCGACCAGGTGCAGATCGCCACGTTCGCCGAGGCCTCCAGCGCGATGGTCGGCGGGCCGTACGACATATCACTGGTCGAGGGCTCCATCACCACCCGCCACGACGAGCAGCGCATCCGGGAGATCCGGGAGCAGTCGAAGGTCTTGGTCACCATCGGCGCGTGCGCGACCGCCGGCGGCGTGCAGGCGCTGCGCAACTTCGCCAACGTCGCGGAGTTCACCTCGCTGGTCTACGCGAACCCGGAATACATTGACACCCTGGCGACTTCGACGCCGGCGGCCGCCCATGTCAAGGTCGACTACCAGCTGCAGGGCTGCCCGATCGACCGCGGACAGCTCCTGGACACCCTCGCCGCGCTGCTGGTCGGGCGCAAACCGCGGCTGCCGGCCAAGACGGTGTGCACCGAATGCAAACTGCGCGGTACGACGTGTGTCGTTGTCGCCGACGGCATTCCGTGCCTGGGACCGGTCACCCATGCTGGCTGCGGCGCGTTGTGTCCCAGCCATCATCGCGGCTGCTACGGCTGTTTCGGTCCGTCCGCGGCACCGCAAACCGCCACGCTGATCCCGCTGCTGCGCCGCGACGGGATGTCCGACGGGGATGTCGACCGGGTGTTCTCGACGTTCAACGTCACCGCGTTCGCCGCTGAACGAGCCGCTGAACGAGCTGATGTGCGGAGCGATCGATGACCCCGCAAAACCGGACGCTCAGCGTCGGCACCCTGACCCGCGTCGAAGGGGAAGGGGCGCTGCACGTCACGCTGAAGGACGGCGCGCTGGACAGCGTGCAGCTCAACATCTACGAGCCGCCAAGGTTTTTCGAAGCATTCCTGCGGGGACGGGCCTATACCGAGCCGCCTGACCTGACCGCGCGGATCTGCGGGATCTGTCCGGTGGCCTATCAGGTCAGTGCCTGCAACGCGATCGAACAGGCCTGCGGCGTGGAGATCGATCCGGAGCTCATCGCCCTGCGCCGGCTGTTGTACTGCGGCGAATGGATCCACAGCCATGTCCTGCATATCTACCTGCTGCACGCACCGGACTTCCTCGGCTGTCCGGACGTGATCGCCCTGGCCCGGGACCAGCGTGCGGCGATCGAGCGCGGGCTGCGACTGAAGAAGGCGGGCAACAAGCTGATGGAATTCATCGGCGGGCGCTCGATACACCCGATCAACGTGCGCCTGGGCGGGTTCTACTCGGTGCCCAGCCGGTCTCAGTTCGCGCCACTGGCTGAGGTGTTGCGCCGGGCGCTCGACGACGCGTTGGCGACGGTGGAGTGGGTCGCGGCCTTCGAGTTTCCCGACCTGGAACTTGACCACGAGATGCTGGCGTTGAGCCAGCCGGGTCAGTACGCGATCGAGAACGGCGCCATCGCCCGCAGCGCCGGCCCGTCGTTCCCGGTGGCCGAGTTCACCGAGCACGTGCGCGAGTCCCAGGTGCCACATTCGACCGCCCTGCATGCAGCCTTGGACGGCGGCCGATACCTGACCGGGCCGATGGCGCGGTACTGCCTCAATTCGTCGGCGCTCTCGCTTGTGGCTGCCGAGGCTGCCGCAGCCGCGGGACTGTCCGGCGAATGCCGAAACCCGTTCCGCAGCATCGTGGTTCGTGCCATCGAGGTGGTCTATGCGATCGACGAGGCGCTGCGCATCATCGACGGATACCAGCGGCCGTCGCGACCGTTCGTGGAGGTCCCGACCCGTCCGGGCGTCGGTCACGGTGTCAGTGAGGCGCCCCGCGGCCTGCTGTACCACCGATACGAAATCGACGACGACGGGCTGATTTCCGCGGCGACGATCATCCCGCCCACCTCGCAGAACCAGGCGGCCATCGAGGACGACCTGGCTCGTGTGGTTTCGGCGAACCTCGCCCTCGACGACGCCGAGTTGACCACCCTGTGCGAACGGGTGATCCGCAACTACGACCCGTGCATCTCCTGCTCGGCGCACTTCCTGACGCTCACGGTGCGACGCGGATGACCGCGGGCGTGGTTGTCGTCGTCGGGCTGGGCAATCGCTACCGCCGCGACGACGGCGTCGGCGTTGCCGCCGCCGCCGCGCTCGACGAATTGGCATTGCCCAATGTTGTTGTGGTGACCGACATCGTGGAGCCAATGAGCCTGCTGGAGGCGTGGTCAGGTGCTGGGCTAGCCATCGTGATCGACGCTGCCGTCGCGACGCCGCCCATGCCAGGCCGGGTAAGTCGTTGTGCCATAAGCGATTTAGCTGCACATCAGGCGACGAGTTCGCACCGCGTCGACCTCGCCGCCACCTATGCACTCGGTAAGGCCCTCGAGCGGGTGCCCGACGCGCTGACGCTGCTCACCGTCGAAGTGGCCGACACCGGCCATGGGGTCGGTTTGACACCGCAGGTGGAAGCGGCCATGCCGAGGGTGATTGGCATGGCCGTCGATGAAATCGAGCGAGAAGTAGGTAGCGCGGCTGACGTTTCCTGCTGAAAAGGCAATATCGCATTGACCAGAGCGGTGGCCATATCGGGGCCAGCAAGCACCTACTGCCACAGAAAGCGGCGATTTCTATAGAAAAATTCGCCGAACTCGGGCAAACTCCAACCGAACCGACGAAGGAGAGCCGTATGGATACCCACCGCAACCACAAGTCTCTCGGCACCGTCGCGCTTCGGCCGGTTGTCGTCCGCTGCGCCGCACTGGCCGCGGCAATTGCGGTACTCGCCGCCTGCAGTTCGAACAGCCAAAGCGGCAAAGCCTCGACGACCACCCCCAGCGCGGCCACTTCGACGGCTTCCACTGGCTCAGCCGCCAGCACATCGCCCACCGCCAAGGCCACCACCGTCCAGCCCGGTCAGTACGACCAGCTGGCGCTTCCCATCCTCGACGCCATCATCCGGGGCGACTTCACCGCAGCCACTGCGAATTTCGACAATCAGATGCGGCAAACAGTGCCGCCCGACAAGCTGCAGTCGGCATGGGCGGACTATCAAGCGACCTTCGGCAAATACCAATCGCACGGGGATCCGAAACAGGTTCCCCTCGGAGATCTCACCGTTGTCAACATTCCCCTCACGATGGAGCAGATGCCGGGCGAATTCCGGGTGACGTTCCATAACGATGGAACCGTGGCCGGGCTTTGGTTGTTGAAAGTCGGAGTTCCCCTCCCAACGGGCTAGCTGCGGTTAGACATGGGGAGGCTGAGTGTCAATGTGTGCGATGTCGCTAACCTGAGCGCGGATCATGGTCCGCTTTCCGTTGATCTCGATGACGAGTGTTCCAGATACTTGGGGCTGCGCGGATTGTTCAGGGATAATGATTGCGCGCTCGTGCGGCGCCAGGTCGAGGATTTCCAGTGCCCGATCCGGACTCTGCTGAACCAGGTGGTCTCCGGCTAATTGCCAGACGGTCTGCGGAACGGTGGTGCTCATATCGGAGCAGTTCCAACTGGAATAGCTCAGCGTTGCGGGCCCGCCCGCCGGCCACTGTCCCTCGCAGCCGACAAGCAGTGCCGCACAAACTTGAATGGTTGTGGCTATTCGAAATGATGCCCGGAGGATGCGATGACTTACTGTGCTGTGTGGATTCAATTCTAGTGCGCTCCAAGAACTCTCAATGCGGTAGCGTAATACTGGTCTCGGTCGGCTTTATTGGTTAGTCCGCCGTTAATTGTGCGAGTGATGTCATCAAAGTTGGCGGGGCCGCCATCGGCGAGGGTATTCAGGTTGTGGGTGGTCCAATACCACTGGGCAATACGGAAGCCTATGTCGGGGCATGCCTCGGCGACGCCACCTGCGGTGGACTGATCACTGACTCGGCTCTAACGGCTGCGGCACGTCGAACCGGAAACGCCGCCCCGTGACCACGTCCGGAAGTATCCGCACAAAGTGCTTTTTCTCGGTTGCAATCCACGTCAGCAGCTGGGCGCGTTCGGCCTCCTCGATCTCCTCGTCGCTACGAAGTGAGCGCGCCCTGCCTTGGATGATCACGCTCCAGCCCTCGACGGCAGTGTGATCGTCGACTTCGAACAGCACCTGACTGTTCATCGCGGCGCTGACCAGCTTGGTGCCCTCGGCGGTGCGGAACAGGATGGTGCGGCGCTGGACGACGAAGTTCACCGGGAAGATCTGCGGACGGCCGTCCACGCTGGTGACTAGCCGCCCCAAGGTCACGCTTTTGAGCAGCTCCCAGCATTCGCTCACGGGCAGGATGGTGATCACTTCACCGGTTTCCGACATCAGCCAACCCCTCTCGTCTGATCGACCACAAGCATGAGGCTATTGGAATCGGCCCCGCAAAGCGGCGGTCGGGCCACCATGTTCAGGCCGTCTTGGCCGCGTGCTTGTCGACGTAGTTCACCACATCGGCGAGGGTGCGAAGCGACGCGTAGTCCGACTCCGGAATCTCGACGTGCATCCGTTTGTGAATTCCAAGGAGGAAGTTCAGCCAGTCCATCGAATCGAGGTCGACTTGATCGCGCAGCAGCACGTCGTCGCGAATGTCGTCGGCATCGACTTCAGGCGCGATGGTGGTCAACACGGACAGCACCGCGTCACGAATGTCTTGTTGGGTCGTCATGGCTGCATCACTTTTCCAAAAGGTCGGGTTGCTGGAGGAGTTCATTGATGGCGCTCAGGAACAGGGCGCCGCGGTGGCCGTCGCTGGCCCGGTGGTCGGCGGCAACGGTGCCCTGCACGGTGGTGACGACGCGAATGCCGCCGTCGATGACGCAGACCCGCTGGTTCGGCTTACCGAAGCCGACGATGGCCACCTGCGGTGGGTAGATCACCCCGAAGACCGTGTCGACGCCTTGGTCGCCCAGGTTGGTCACCGTGATAGTCGGGTCCGACATCTCCGAGCTCCGCAACGAAAAGGACCGTGCCCGCGCCACCAGATCGGTGAGATTGCCCATCAATTCGTCGAGCTTCTTTTCGGGGACATCATGGATGGCCGGCGCGACCAGCCCGCCGCCGCGCAGCGAAATCCCCACGCCGACATGAACGCCCGTCGCGGGCTGGAACCCGTCATCGCGCCAGAAACCGTTGAACTCGCTAAACCGTTGGGCCGCAAGGCCGACGGCCTTCAACAGCAGCACGGCCGGCAGCACCCGTTCGGTGATGGATCGTTGGGCGTTGCGCGCGGTCAGCCAGGTCAGCGACTTTTCCATGATGATTTCGTCGGCAAGGTAATAGTGCGGAATCTCACGCTTGGACCGGCTCATTGCCGCCGCAATGGATTTGCGCATCAGCGCGGCGCGGTCGGCCGCCGTCGGCTTGGTGGGAACCTTGGCGGCCGGCTTTTCGGCCGGCTTGGCCGCCGCGGCATGCTCGACGTCGTTGATGGTGACCGCTCCCTGCGGACCGGTGCCGGTGACCGTGTCGAGATCGACGTGCAGCGACTGCGCCAGGCGGCGGGCGGCGGGGGAGACCCAGCGACGATGCGGCGGCGGCCCCGGCGGGGCTACCGGCGCGACCCCGGCACCCGACGGTGCCGACACCGGAGCCGCCGCGGCTGCGATCGACGGCCGGGCCCGCTTGCGCGGTTGTTTCGTCGGGCGCTCACCCGGTTCCAGCAACGTGGCCAACGGGGTTCCCACTTCGACGGTTTCACCCACCAGCACCAGCAACTCGTTGACGGTGCCCTCCTGCCAGCACTCGATTTCCACTGCGGCCTTGGTGGTTTCGATGATCGCCACGATCTGTCCGCGGGTCACCTTGTCGCCGGGTTTGACCAGCCATTCATTCAGGGTGCCCTCGTCCATGTCGGAGCCGAGCGCGGGCATCGTGAACTCGATCATGGTTGGTCACCGAACATGTCGTGCACCGCGGCGACGATCTTGGCGGGCTGCGGCAGCGCCGCCTCCTCCAAGTGTTTGGCATACGGTATGGGAACTTCTGCGCTGCACACCCGGCCAACCGGTGCGTCCAGGTCGTAGAACGCCCCCTCCATGATTTGCGCCGAGATTTCCCCGGCCAAACTGCCGCTGCGCCAAGCTTCGTCGATCACCACCGCGCGATGTGTCTTGCGGACCGATTCCAGGATGGTGTCGGTGTCCAGCGGTCGCAGCACCCGCAGATCGATGACCTCGCAGTCGATTCCGGTCAGCGACAACTCGTTTGCCGCGTCGAGCGCCTTGGCCAGGCAGCCGCCGTAGGCGATCAGCGTCACGTCGGCGCCGCTGCGGCGCACCGCCGCCCGACAGATATCGGTCGGCTTGAGCACATCGACATCTGCCGAGGTGTTGTAGAGCTGGACGTGCTCGAAAATGATCACCGGGTCGGGGTCGGCCAAGGCGGGGGCGAGCATGCCGTAGCCATCCTCGACGGTAGCCGGAGCCACCACCTTGATGCCCGGAATGTGGGCGTACCACGGCTCGAGGCTATGTGAGTGCTGCGCGGCGAGCTGACGCCCGGCCCCGGTCGCCATCCGGACGACGATCGGCACCGAGAATTGCCCGCCGGACATGTGTCGCAGCGCCGCAGCGGTATTGACGATCTGGTCCAGCGCCAGCAGGCTGAAGTTCACCGTCATGACTTCGACTATCGGGCGTAATCCGTTGAGGGCAGCCCCGATTCCGATACCAACGAAACCCAGCTCGGACAGCGGGGTGTCACGCACCCGGTCCGGGCCGAATTCCTCCAGCAGGCCCTTGGAGGCGGCGTACGTGCCGCCGTAGCGGCCGACATCTTCACCCATCAGCACAACACGCGGGTCGTTGCTCAAGGCGTCGCGAATGCCGTCGTGAACCGCGGTTCGGTAGGTCGTCTTCATCGCGTCGGCTCCGGTGTCAGCACGTCACGACCGAGATCGGCCGCGTCCTCCCACGTCCCGGCTTCGGCGTAGGCCACCGCGGCCTCGATCTCGGCGGCGGCCGCATCTTCGATCTCCCGCACGTCGTCGTCGGTGAGCGTGCCGTTGTCCAGACACTGTTGGGTGAATAGCCGGATCGGGTCACGCTCACGCCACCGCTGGACTTCGGCCTTGTCCCGGTACAGTTCCGGGTCGAACATCGAATGCGCGCGGAACCGGTAGGTACGGAACTCGATGAAGAACGGGCCGCCGGTGTTGCGGATGTGGTCGACACCCTGCTGGGTGGCGTTCAGGCACGCCTCGACGTCCATCCCGTCCACGGCCAGCGTCGGAACCCGGTACGAGGCCGCCTTGACGGTGAGGTCGGTCTGCGACTGCGCCCGGTCCAACGCGGTACCCATGGCGTAAAGGTTGTTCTCGCACAAGAACAACACCGGCAGATTCCACAGGGCGGCCATGTTCAACGACTCGTGGAAGGCGCCCTCGGCGACGGCGCCGTCACCGAAGTAGCAGGCGGTCACGCGATTGCGCTTGAGCATGGCGTCGGCGAGCGCGATGCCCACCGCCAGCGGTAGGCCACCGGCGACGATCGCGTTGCCTCCGTAGAACCGCCTGGACTTGTCGAACAGGTGCATCGACCCGCCGCGGCCGCGCGAGCAGCCCTCCTGCTTGCCGAACATCTCGGCCATGATCGAGGTCATCGGAAGGCCGCGCAGCAGCGCATGTGCATGCTCGCGATAAGTCGCCACCACCGCGTCGTCCTCGGCCAGGGCGTGCAGCGAGCCGGCGGCCACCGCTTCCTCGCCGACGTAGAGGTGCAGGAACCCCCGAATCTTGGCTGCGCTGTAGAGCTCCGCGCACTTTTCTTCCATCCGGCGCACCCGGACCATATCCGCCAGGAGTTCCTGCGCCAGCTTGGTGTCGGTCATCGAGGTCACTGCGAAACCTCCTGGGGTCGGGGAGCGGTCAAGTTCTCCACGGTGGACGTATCGCCTTCGGGCAGCCCGAGTTCGCGAGCCTTCAGCAGCCGCCGCATGATCTTGCCGCTGCTGGTGTGCGGCAACGAATCGACGAACTGAATCTCCTTGGGCGCCACGGCGGCTCCAAGCCGCTTGCGGGCGTGGCCCAGCAGCTGCAGCCGCAGGTCGTCGTCGGCGACGAAACCGTCCTTCAGGGTGACAAAGGCTTTGATGACGGCCCCGACGGTCGGATCCGGCTTGCCGATGACGGCCGCCTCGGCCACCGCCGGATGGTCGGTCAGCGCGCTTTCCACCTCGAACGGCCCGATCAGGTGGCCGGCCGATTTGATCACGTCGTCTTTGCGGCCGACGAACCAGAAGTAGCCGTCGGCATCCTTCTTGGCCAAGTCCCCGGTGAGATAAAGCCCGTCGCTGAAACACTTTCGATAGCGGTCCTCGGCGTGTAGATAGCCGCGGAACATCGACGGCCAGCCCGGCTTGAGGGCCAGCTCACCCTCCACGTCCGGCTCCTCGATCACCGACGTGCTGCCGTCGTCGTTCTCGCGCACGATATAGGCGTCTACCCCGGGCAACGGCCGGCCCATCGAGCCGGGCTTGATGTCGAAGGCCGGCGTATTGGCGATCATGATCCCGCCGGTCTCGGTCTGCCACCAATTGTCGTGAATCGGCAAACCCAGCACCCGTTTTCCCCACCAGACCGCCTCGGGGTTGAGTGGTTCGCCCACACTGGCGATGAAACGCAGCTGCGGGAAGCGATATTGCGCCGGCAGTTCGGGCCCCGCCTTGATCAACATCCTGATGCCGGTCGGTGCGGTGTACCAGACCGACACACTTTGGTCCTGCAGTATCCGGTACCACCGCTCGGCGTCGAATTCCGCTTCGTCGACGACGGAAGTCACCCCATGCAGCAGTGGGCTGATGATGCCGTATGACGTTCCGGTGACCCACCCGGGATCGGCTGTGCACCAGTAGATGTCGTCGGGATGCAGGTCGAGTGCGTACCGGCCGGTGACATAGTGCATCGCGGCGGCGCCGTGAACATGGATGGCGCCTTTCGGCGTGCCGGTGGTGCCGCTGGTGAAGTGCAGCAGTGCCGGGTCCTCGGCGGTGGTGGGTTCCACCGGCGTGTTCTCGTCGGCTGCGTTCATCCAATCCCAGAAGTTGAGCGTTCCGGGTAGTTGCTCGCCCGTTTTGTCGTCGTCTACGACGAGCACGTGGCGTACCGAGGTCAACCGGTCGCGGATCTTGGCGATCTTGCGCTGGTAGATCGCCCTCGTGGTGACCAGCACATCGGCTTGCCCGATGGCGACTCTGGTGGCGATGGGCTCCGGCCCGAAAGCCGAGAACAACGGCGAAACGATGCTGCCGTTGCGAAGCGCACCCAGCATGGTGATGTAGAGCTCGGGGATGCGGCCCATGATCGTGAACACCCGGTTGCCCTTGTTCATCCCGAGCGCCTGTAACACTCCGGTGAACCGCGCCGCGAGCCGCATCAGCTCCCCGTAGCTCAGATCCCGAGTGGACATCGCGCCGTCCCAGCTCTGGTCGGTGACGAACCGCAATGCGGGGTGTGTCGCGGCCGGGCCGGCCACGTGTCTATCTAGGGCGGCGAAGCCGATGTTGCATCTGCCCTCGCCCATGCCCTCGCACAGCGCCGGCACATCCGACCAGCGAAACTGGGCACGGGTCCGCTCGTAGTCGGTGAGATTGGGCGCAACGCGGTAGTCGTGGGGCGTTTTGTGAATGACATCCATAAATCGTCCTAAAGCTAGAACCCAGCAGCGTTAACGGCCGGCGGTTTTCATCGTTTTCATCGTTTTCATCGTTTTCCGGGCACTCGCCACCCAATAGAGAAGAAAGTCATCAAGTCCACTGCCGGTTGTCCTTCGACGCGGGGCCGCGCGGGTACCGAACGTCAAGACGGGAGGTTCGGTGCCCTTCAAGGCCCAATGCCATGGGGCCGGGGACCAAGGACTCTGGCGTCGGTTCCCGGTCTCGACGAAAGTCGAAGTCAGATCAGAAGGCAGGTGAATGCGATGACCGAAACGATGGTCGACAGCGGGGTAATCACGAAGGCCGTGGAGTTGGCGTGCCATGCTCCTTCACTGCACAATAGCCAGCCCTGGCGGTGGTTGGCCGGCAGCACGGCCGTCGACTTGTTCCTGGATCCGCACCGATTGGTGACCTCGGCAGACAGCTCGGGTCGCGAGGCGGTGATCAGTTGCGGTGCCCTGCTCGATCACTTTCAGGTCGCCATGGGCGCCGCCGGCTGGAACGCAGCCGTCGACCAATTTCCCAACCCCAACGATCTGAACCACCTGGCCTCGATCGACTTCGCCCCGATGGACTATGTCACCCAACCCCGGCGTGACCGGGCCGATGCGATATTGCGTCGCCGAACCGACCGGCGTCCGTTCCGGGCACCACATGAATGGGCGTCGTTCGAATCGGTGCTGCGCAGCTCGTTCGAAAACGACGGGATCGAGCTTGCGGTATTGGCCGACGAGGCGCGGCTTCGACTTGCCGAGGCGTCGCGGCTCACCGAGGCCCTGCGCCGCTACGACGACTTATACCATCATGAATTGGCTTGGTGGACAGCGCCTTCCAGGGAATCAGAGGGGATACCCGAAAGCGCGCTGGCGTCCGGGTCGGCGGCCCGGGCGGTGGCGGTGAATCGCCGGTTTCCCGCCGACTGGCATAGCGAGCGCAGTTCGGCCAGCAGACCTGATCAAGCCAGAATCGTGGTGCTGTCGACGCCCGGGGACACCCGCGCCGACGCCCTCGACTGCGGCCGGGCGCTGTCGGCCGTATTGCTGGAGTGCACCCTTGCCGGATTGGCGACCTGCCCGGTCACCCATCTCACCGAGATAGCAGCCAGCCGCGCCATCGTCGGCGATCTCACCGGCAGCCCGGCGATACCTCAGGTGTTGATCCGGATCGGCGTGGCACCTTCCGGCGAGGTTCCGCCGCCCACACCGCGACGGCCGCTGGGCGACGTGCTGGAGTTTCGCCGCTGAGCCATGGCGATCGGGGGCTCGATAACCAGCGGACACGCGTCGACCTGGGGGTCGCTGCATAGCCTGAGATTTGACGCGCATGGACTCAGTTCCCGTGAGGCCGCGCGCCGTCTACAGGTTTATGGGCCTAACGAGTTGCCGACGGCCGGCCGAAGTCGGCGCTTAATCGCCTTGTTGCGACAGTTCACCCATCCGCTCGCATTGCTGTTGTGGCTGGCAGCTGGCCTGGCGATGGTGTCGGGTTCGGTAGTGCTGGGATTGGCGATTCTCGCGGTGATCGTGCTCAACGCACTGCTGGCGTTCTTCCAGGAAGAGCATGCCGAGCACGCCGTCGAGGCGCTGAACGCATACCTGCCTCAGCATGCCTGGATTCTGCGCGACGGACACCGCACCCAGGTCTTGGCGCGCGACCTGGTTCCCGGTGACGTGTTGTTCATCGACGAGGGCGAGCGCATCTCGGCGGATGCCCGGTTGATCGACGGAAGCATAGAAGTCGACATGTCGGCGCTCACCGGTGAGTCGGTGCCGGTAGAACGTGGCGGCGGTGACATTGACGAATCGCAGCGTCCGCTTGATTCCCCGGTCCTGGTGTTCAGCGGAACCACCTGCGTCGCGGGGTCCGCCGTCGGGGTCGTGCACCGCACCGGCAGCCACACCGAGCTCGGACGGGTCGCCGCGCTGTCCCGTCAGGTGCGCTCCACCATGAGCCCACTGGAGCGCCAGGTCCGCCGAGTCGCCTGGCTCATCGCCGCCGTCGCCATCGCCGTCGGCCTGCTGTTTCTTCCGCTGGGGCTGTTCGCCGGGCTCAGCCTGGCTGCGGCGTTCCTGTTCGCCATCGGGCTGTTGGTGGCGAACGTGCCGGAGGGGCTGCTGCCCACCATCACGTTGGCGTTGGCGGCCGGCGCACGATCGCTGGCTCGCCTCGGCGCGGTGGTCAAACGATTGTCGTCAGTGGAAACCTTGGGATGCACCGCGGTGATCTGCACCGACAAGACCGGGACGTTGACCCAAAACCGGATGCGGGTGATCGAGGTCGTCCCCGATGGCGCCAGCGAACCGCTGATCTCCGCGGCGGCGCTATGCACCACCGCCACTGCAGGCGCCGACCAGCTCGGGGATCCCACTGAGATTGCGCTTCTGGACCACGCATCCGCGGCCGGGCTTTCGATCGAGCCATCGCGGCGAGACAACCAACGCCTCCGGCTCTTCCGCTTCGAACCTGAACTCATGCGGATGTCGACGCTCGACCTTGTTGGTGATCGAAAGGTCCTGCATACCAAAGGTGCTCCGGAGCAGGTACTGCCGCGGTGCACGATGAACGACGAGGCTGGGCTGCAGTGGCAGCGACGGGTCGACGACATGACCGCGCGGGGGTTACGGGTGCTGGCTGTCGCGATACGGGACTTGACGGCCGAAAACCCCGATATGGACCGCGAAGCGGCCGAACGGCAGCTGACCTTTCTCGGACTGATCGGCATGCTTGATCCACCTCGGCCGGAAGTCGCCGACGCGGTGCGGCAATGCCACAACGCCGGTATCCGCGT
This sequence comes from Mycobacterium gastri, assembly GCF_002102175.1. GTDB lineage: Bacteria > Actinomycetota > Actinomycetes > Mycobacteriales > Mycobacteriaceae > Mycobacterium > Mycobacterium gastri. The sequence goes on from NZ_LQOX01000006.1 coordinate 112,673, forward strand.
GCATGTGGTGACCGGCGACAACGGCCGCACCGCCGCCGAGATCGCGCGTCAGGTAGGTATCCGTGCCCAACGAGTGATCGATGGTGCGGCACTTGACCAGATGAGCGAAAACCAGCTCGACGATGTGCTCACCAGCGGCGACGAGATCATCTTCGCGCGGGCGTTGCCGGAGGCCAAGTTGCGCATCGCCGATGCGCTCCACCACCTCGGCGTGGTGGTGGCCATGACCGGTGACGGTGTCAACGACGCACCGGCGTTGCGTCGTGCCGACATCGGGGTGGCCATGGGACGCAGCGGCACCGACGTGGCTCGCGAGGCGGCCACGGTGGTGATCACCGACGACAACTTCGCGACCATTACCGCCGGCATCCGCGAAGGCCGACGAGTCTTCGCCAATGTCCGGAAATTCGTCATGTACATCTTTGCGCATGCGGTGCCCGAGGTGGTGCCGTTTGTCGTCTTCGCGCTGGCGGGCGGCACCGTCCCGCTGCCATTGACGGTCCTGCAGATCCTGGCTATCGATTTGGGTACCGAGACGCTGCCGGCCCTGGCTCTCGGCCGGGAGCCCGCGGAGGCCGGTCTCATGGATCAACCGCCGCGATCGACGTCGGAGAACGTCATCACCCGCCGATTGCTATGGCGGGCATGGGGCTTGATGGGAACCGTCTCGGCTATTGCGGTGATGGCCGCGTTTTTTGCGGTGCTGCTGCGTAGCGGCTGGCATCCGGGCGATCCCACGGGCCCGGGGACACCCTTGTATCACACCTACTTGCAGGCAACGACAATGTCGTTCGCGGCGATCGTCGCCTGTCAGGTCGGTACGGCGTTCGCTTCCCGGACCGCCTGGGCGTCGCTGAAGTCGGTCGGCGTCACCACAAATCGACTTGTGTTGGGCGGTATCGCATTCGAGTTGATCTTCGCTTGCGCGGTGATCTATCTGCCGGCACTGCAGTACGTTTTCGGCTCGGCAGCCCTGGACGCATGGATGTTGTTGCTGCTGCTGCCGATGCCGCTGGCCGTCTGGGGTGTCGACGAAATCTACCGCTGGCGGTTGCGCCGTCAGCCGGCGCACAATAGACACGGCCCTCTGCACGCCGCGCGGGTTACCGTCGCACCGGTAGACCACCCCGCCCACAAGTGACTTCAGACCCTATGCGCCAGGTGACAAGCGCCGAATCATGGGGCCAACCGGCGACTCGACGAAAGCCGCATGCACAAAGGAAATTGGTATGGGTTCTCCACTGGGAAACGCTCTGCTATTGACAGATTCCGATCTCGATGCGCTGGCCGTGCAGTTCCTCAACTCGGCATATGCTGACCGCAACAAATATTCCGAGTGGCCGCTGGATCGGCGGATCGAGGGGTTTCTGCTTCGCCGGGGACTCGTCCGTGTTGCCGAAGACGGCGACGCATACGGCCTGATCCTGGACCGCGTCATGGCATATCTGGGGGCAGCGCATCGTCGAGGTCCCGGCACCGGCGACAGAGCCGACTAACGGCCCCGCCGGCCAGGGACTTCGGTCCCTATCGTCGGCCGGGATTGACTGGTCGGATAGAAATCGCCACCACGACGAGTCGAAAATCGAGGAGATAATCATGACTTCTTTCTCCGTGCAGCGCCGGCCCAGGTCACTGTTCCCGGACTTTTCCGAACTGCTCGCCGGCTTTCCGTCGTTTGCCGGTCCGCGTCTTGCGGCCGAAAGCCGGCTGATGCCGCTCGAGGACGAATTGAAGGACGGCCGCTACGAGGTGCGCGCTGAAATCCCGGGTGTCGACCCGGCAACGGACATCGACATCACCGTGCACGACGGGCGGCTGACCATCAAGGCCGAACGAACCGAGAAGAAAGAATTCGATGGCCGGTCGGAATTCTCCTACGGCTCATTCGTTCGTACCGTCACGTTGCCCGCCGGCGCCGACGAAGACAGCATCGAGGCCACCTACGACAAAGGCATCCTCACCGTCTCCGTTGCCGTGTCGGACGCCAAGCCAGCCGAGCGCCGGATTCCGATCCACCGCGCCAACTGACTGAGCGCCTAACGTCATGACCAGCTCAGCGAAGACCACCCGGCACGCGCCGCGGCGGGTATTTCGCGACCGCGGCGAGGCCGGCCGGGTGCTGGCAAGTCTGTTGAGTGCCTACCGCGACCACCCGGACGTGATCGTGCTGGGCCTGGCGCGGGGCGGCATTCCCGTCGCCTGGGAGGTGGCGGCGGCGCTGCACGCTCCGCTGGACGCCTTCATCGTCCGCAAGCTCGGCGTTCCCGGCCACGAAGAGTTTGCTCTGGGTGCACTGGCAAGCGGTGGCCGCGTCGTCGTCAACGACGACGTGGTGCGGGGGTTACGCATCACTCCGCAGCAACTGCGCGACATCGCCGAGCGCGAAGGGCGCGAGTTGGTCCGCCGCGAGGCCATCTATCGCGAGGGGCGCCCGCCGCTCGACGTCGCCGGCAAGACGGTGATCCTGGTCGACGACGGGTTGGCTACCGGCGCAAGCATGTTCGCGGCGGTGCAGGCGCTGCGTGAAGCCGAGCCCGAACAGATCGTGATTGCGGTGCCGGCCGCCCCGGAGTCCACCTGCCGGGAGTTCGCCGGCATCGTCGACGACGTGGTCTGCGCCTCCATGCCCACCCCGTTTCTGGCGGTCGGCGAGTCGTTCTGGGACTTTCGCCAGGTCACCGACGAGGAGGTGCGCCGGCTGTTGGCCACCCCGACCTCGGGCATCTCGGTGATCAGACCCGCCGCGCCGACGGAGGCCGAGGTGATCAACAGCGTGGCTATCGACGCTCCCGGCGGTGTTCCGTCATCCGAAACCCTGGAAGAGCTCATCGGCGACGCGCGCATCGTGTTGATCGGCGAAAGCTCGCACGGCACCCACGAGTTCTACGCGGCCCGGGCCGCCATCACGAAATGGCTGATAGAGGAGAAGGGCTTCTGCGCCGTTGCCGCCGAGGCGGACTGGCCCGACGCCTACCGGGTGAATCGGTACGTGCGCGGCCTGGGCGAGGATCGCAGCGCCGCCGCCGCGTTGAGCGGCTTCGAGCGCTTTCCGGCCTGGATGTGGCGCAACGTCGTGGTCCGCGACTTCGTCGACTGGCTGCGCGCGCGCAACCTGCGGCACCGGTCAAATGGTCTGCGGCAAGCCGGCTTCTACGGCCTGGACCTCTACAGCCTGCACCGCTCGACGCACGAGGTGATCAGCTTCCTCGACAAGGTCGACCCCACCGCGGCGGCACGGGCACGCGCCCGGTACGCCTGCTTTGACCACACGTCCGCCGACGACGGTCAGGCCTACGGGTACGCGGCGGCATTCGGCGCCGGTCCCTCGTGCGAACGTCAGGCCATCGAGCAATTGGTGGACCTGCAGCGCCACCTGCTCAGCTATGCGCGCCGGGACGGACTGATCGCCGAGGACGAGGCGTTCTACGCCCAACAAAATGCGCGGACGGTACGCAACGCGGAGGTGTACTACCGCGCGATGTTCAGCGGGCGGGTCACCTCCTGGAATTTGCGCGATCAGCACATGGCCCAGACCCTGGACGCGCTGCGAAAACACCTCGACCGCCACGACGATGTCCCGCCGGCCCGAATAGTGGTGTGGGCACACAATTCTCACGTCGGGGACGCCCGGGCCACCGAAGTGTGGGCCGACGGACAGCTCACCCTGGGTCAGCTTGTCCGGCAACGATACGGCGACGAGTCGCGTCTGATCGGGCTCTGCACCTACTCCGGCACGGTGACCGCCGCCAGCGAATGGGGCGGCATCGCCGAACGCAAGGTGGTTCGACCCGCACTCAACGGAAGCATCGAGCAACTACTTCACGAGACCGGACGCAACGCCTTCCTGGTGTCACCGCAGATAACCCCGGAAGCCGCGGACCCGCTCAGTGTCGTGCGGCTGGGACGTGCCATCGGGGTGATCTACCTGCCTTCGACGGAACGGCAAAGCCACTACTTCCACGTCCGACCCGCCGATCAATTCGACGCGATGATCCACATCGACAAGACTCGTGCGCTCGAACCTCTCGAGACCACCAGTTTGTGGATTGCCGGCGAGACACCGGAAAGCTACCCGAGTGGCCTTTAGCCGCCGGTCCCAGCCGAGTCAACAGAGATGACCAAGCCGGCCCAGCCGGCCCAGCCAGCTGTAAACGGACCGCGAATCGTCACGTTGACCATGAATCCGGCGCTCGACATCACGACCAGCGTCGATGTGGTCCGGCCGATCGAGAAACTGCGCTGCTCGGCAACCCGTTACGACCCGGGCGGCGGCGGGATCAACGTCGCCCGGATCGCGCAGGTCCTCGGCGGGTCGGTGTTTGCGGTGTTTCCCGCGGGCGGGTCGCATGGCGGGCTTCTCGTGCGGCTGCTCAGCGAGGAGAGATTGCCGTGTGCACACATCCCGATCGTCGCGTCGACGCGGGAAAGCTTCACCGTCAACGAGACCAGCACCGGCCGGCAGTACCGGTTCGTGCTTCCGGGACCTCAACTGACATCGGCGGACCAGCAGCGATGTCTTCAGGAACTGCGGTTTGCCGCGCGCTCCGCCGAATTCGTGGTGGCTAGCGGCAGCCTGCCGCCGGGGGTACCCGCTGATTACTACCAGCGGGTTGCCGATGTCTGCCGCCAGCTCGGTGTCAGGGTCGTGCTCGACACCTCCGGTGGCGGCCTGCAGCACATCTCCCGCGGTGTCTTCCTGCTCAAGGCAAGCGTGCGGGAACTCCAGGAGTGCGCCGGACGGGAGCTGGTCACCGAGTCCGGGCAATTCGGCGCCGCACACGAGCTGATCGATCGCGGCTTTGCGCAAGCCGTGGTGGTGTCGCTGGGATCGCACGGCGCGCTGCTGGCCACACGCGACACGAGTGAGCGGTTTTCGGCGGTTCCGATGGGACACGGAAGCGGCGTCGGGGCCGGCGACGCCATGGTTGCCGCGATCACGGTGGGTCTGTGCCGCGGCTGGTCGCTGGCCGAGTCGGTTCGGTTGGGGATCGCGGCGGGCGCGGCAATGTTGCTGACACCTGGTACGGCGGCGTGCGAGCGCGCCGATGTGGAGAGGTTGTTCGAGCAGGTTGGCCAACCTGCGGAAGTCACCGACGTGGCCGCCGGTGCGATGTGAACGTGAGGGTTCGACGTGGGATGCTCACCGGAACCGGCCGGGGACGAACGACATACCAGGTAAGGCCGAACGGCCCCTGCCCACGGAGCCAATTCCGCAATAGCCTGACATTGAGCGGGTCGAAGAAGTCAGGAGCCGGACATGTCGCAGCCGGACCCGAAGTCGGTGGTCGTGGCCGTCAATGGCTCACAAGCCGCGGTCAACGCTGCCAAGTGGGCGATCGAAGAGGCAAGGGGCCGGCAGCTGCCGCTTCGCCTGGTATATGTCATTCCCGCCCCTGATGTGCCGGGCGGGTCGGCGCAGAACTCCGAGTGGGAGCTCGAACGCGCGGAGCGGGCGCTGTACCAGGCGGACGGGGCCATCCAGGGCGAAGGACGACCGGTCGAGACCGAAACCGCAATCCGATCCGGCGATCCGGCACAGGTGTTGATCGGTGAATCCCAGGACGCTGCCCTGATCTGCGTCGGCACCGCGCGGCGGGGCAGGGCGGCCGACGGGTTATTGGGCCCGACCGCCGCCGCGTTGGTCAAGGGCGCCCACTGCCCGGTCGCGATAGTGCGGACCAATCCCGACGGCTCGCCGACCAAGCTCGGCGTGATCACCGTCGTCCTCAGCGACGAGGCCGACAACGACGAAGTCGTGCACCAGGCGATGGAGGAAGGGCGGCGCCGGCATGCCACGGTGCGCCAGATCGACCGCCGGGTCAACAGCTGGGTCCGCCGCTATCCGGACGTGCCAGTCCAGATCGTTGCCGCGGGCACCGGCGCGAAGGCCGCCGAGCGCCACGGCAGCGCCATCGACCTGGCCGTTGTCGGCGAGACCGACGCCGAGCAGCTCCCGGAACTGGCTACTCCCAACTGCCATCCGATCCTGGGCTATCCCGACTGCTCGATCCTGGTGGTTCGGCACTGAAATCCGAGCGGTGCCCGCCGGGGCCCGAATTTCGTGCCGCTCCAACCGGTTTGTCGCTCGACGCGGTGGGTGGAAAAAGTGTCGACCATGTCGTCTTCGACGGCGGCAACTAGCGCTCCGACACCGGGGTGACGGGTACGCGCCGAAGAACCCCGGGTCGGCGCAATGGACACGAACGAGATGCCAACCGACATCGCCGCCCAATATCGGCGATAGTGGTCAATAGTGGTCAATAGTGGTTATAGCGGGGGAAATAGTGCGGTCAGGGTGAAAGGACTCGCAATGGTTAAGGTTTTCTTGGTCGATGACCATGAAGTAGTCCGCCGCGGACTGACCGATCTGCTCGCGGCCGACCCTGACCTCGAGATCGTCGGCGAAGCGGGCTCCGTATCCGAGGCAATGGCGAAGGTCCCGGCGTTGAAGCCGGACGTCGCAGTGCTCGACGTGCGCCTGCCCGACGGCAACGGCATCGAATTGTGCCGTGATCTGCTGTCCGATCTGCCGGAATTACGGTGTCTGATGCTGACGTCGTTCACCTCCGATGAAGCAATGCTGGAGGCGATTCTGGCCGGCGCCAGCGGTTTCGTCGTCAAAGACATCAAGGGTATGGAATTGGCCCGGGCGATCAAAGACGTCGGCGCCGGCAAATCGCTGCTGGATAACCGGGCGGCTGCGGCGCTGATGGCAAAGCTGCGCGGCGGGGCGGAGCATCACGATCCGCTGTCCGGATTGACCGAGCAGGAGCGCACGCTGCTGGGACATCTCAGTGAGGGATTGACCAACCGGCAGATCGCCGCCCGGATGTTTCTGGCCGAGAAAACGGTGAAGAACTACGTGTCGCGGTTGTTGGCCAAACTCGGCATGGAGCGGCGGACCCAGGCGGCGGTGTTCGCCTCAAGGCTGGGCCAAGGGTCTGCGCCGCCAATGCCTGGCAACTGACGCGTCCAGCCACGCTTGGCCAGCGGAATCGTTTGCCAGTGAGCGCGGCCCGGCGAACCGTTCGCCCAGAGCCAATGGCCGCCTGGCCGCGAGGTGGTTAAGCTGGTCAGCGACATCCGAGTGTCGCCCGTACAGCACCGGCTGGCGTAAGCCGGAAGGCGTGGAAGGTTCAAGTCAGGTGGCCAGTGACCACAGCGGCTCACCATTTGCGGGGTTAGGTCAGCCTGGACTAGTGGACAGGATGCACGCGCAGCTCGACGAGTTGCTGGCGGCCCGTGATCAAATGGAGCAGTTGCTGCGGGTGATCGTCGAGATCGGGTCGGATCTCGACCTCGACGGAACTCTGCGGCGGATCGTCACCGCGGCCAGGGAGTTGACCGCCGCCCCCTACGGCGCCCTGGCGGTCCGTGATCCCGAGGGAACGTTGCTCTCGTTCATCCACGAGGGGATAGACGCCGAGACGGCGCGACGGATCGGGCATCTGCCGGTTGGCAAGGGGGTGCTGGGTGTCTCGCTCGTCGAAACGCCGGCGCTGCGGCTGGATGATCTGACCGCGCACCCGGCGGCATGCGGGTTCCCCGAGCACCATCCCCCCATGCGCGCGTTTCTGGGCGTGGCGATCATGATCCGGGGAACGGTATTCGGCCACCTCTACCTCACCCATGTCGAACCCGGGCGGGTCTTTTCCGAATCCGACGAGTTCGCGGCTCGCGCGCTGGCGTTCGCGGCCGGGGTCGCCATCGACAATGCGCAGGTATTCGAGCGCGAGCGGACTTCGGTGAAGTGGATGGAGGCCAGCCGCGAGATCACGACCGCGCTGTTGAGCAGCTCCGAGCCGCAGCGGCGTCCGTTGCGGTTGATCGCGGAAAAGGCATGCGCCCTCACCGATGCCGAACAGGCGATTGTGCTGGTTCCGTTCGACACCGACCTGTTCCCTGAGGAGATCGACACGCTGGTTGTTTCCGCCGCGGTGGGGCGTAATGCCGCTGAGGTCGTCGGCCAGCGGGTCCCGGTGGACGGCTCGACCACGGGCACCGTTTTTCGGTCCGGCCAGCCGCTGATCACCGAGGCGTTCAACCACAGGATTCCCGCGTTCACCGACGTCGCACAGCGCTCCGCGATTCTGATGCCACTTCGCGCCCACGACCACGTCGCCGGGGTGATCGCCATTGCCCGCGCCGCCGACAAGCCGCCTTTCGACGCGAGCTGTTTGGAGTTGGTGCGCGATTTCGCCACCCACGCCACGATCGCGCTGATGCTCGCATCCGGCCGTGAGGATGCGCGGCAGCTGACCATCCTGGCCGAGCGCGAGCGTATCGCTCATGATCTGCATGACCACGTCATCCAGCGGCTGTTCGCCGCCGGGATGGATCTGCAGGGCACGCTTGCCCGGGCGCGCTCACCGGAGGTGATCGGCCGGCTCGGCCGCACGCTCGATGATCTGCAAACCATCATCGAGGAGATCCGCACCGCCATCTTCCAGCTGAAATCTCCACTGGTGCCCGACGGCGGCTTTCGGCACCGCATTCAGGCAGTGGTTGCTGACCTGACCGAGCATCGTGATGTCGTCACTACCGTGCACATCGATGGCCCGATGGCCGCCGTCGGCGGCGAGCTGGCCGATCACGCCGAAGCGGTCACCACCGAGGCCATCAGCAATGCCCTGCGGCACTCGGGTGCTACCCAGCTGACCATCGAGGTCGGCGTCGCCGACATGTTCAGCCTCGACATCGTCGACAACGGGTGTGGCCTGCCCGACGACATTTCGCGCCGCAGCGGCCTGGCCAACATGAAGCACCGGGCCGAACAACTCGGCGGCAGTTGCGAGGTCAGCAGCCCACCCGACGGCGGCACCCGGGTCCACTGGACGGCTCCGCTGGGCGACGGCTGACGACGGCTGGCCGGCGGGTGGCGTTGTCACCGTCACGGTCGGCCCGCCGCGGTGCCGGCGCCGTCAATTCGGCACCACGAGCACCGAATGCCCATCGCGGCGTGGCACGTGGAATGCCACCGGGCCGACCATCCGCGCGACGTCGCCGGCGTCATCGCTGCCCACGACGGCCAATTGGATCGGTTCCCCGGTCCTGCCGAGAAATTCGGCGACCCCATGCCGAGCGGCTGCCGGTTGGACGTGGAGGCCACGATACCGAGAAACCCAGCGGTCGAGCCGACGATTCAGGTGCTCGTAGCGAATCTCACCCAAGCCCCATCGCCAGACACCCATCGCCAGAATCGGCGCCCCGCGAAGGTTCGCCTCCCGGAAACCCTGCTCGAGCACCGCCTCGTTGGCCGGTGAATCGTCGACGACAACAGCGATCCAGGCCGAATCCGACACGACGTCGTTATGGCCGGTGCGGATGACCGCGGCGGGGCACCGGGCCTTGCGCGCCACCGCCTCGGCGGTCGAGCCCAGCAACTTGCGAGCGACCCGCCCTATTCCCACCGACCCCACGCAAACCATTGCCGCCGAACGTGATTCGTCGATCAGGATACTGCCGGGTGATCCGTATACAATCTCGGTCTCGACTTTGACTGCCTCGTCCACGGCATGCAGCGCGGCTGCGGCGCCATGGAGGGCCATTTCGGCGTATTCGACGTCCAGACTTTCGTCCCCGGCGGGCGCATCGGGTCTACGGGGGATCGCATGGGTCAAGCGGAGCGGGATGTCGCGGCTGATCGCCTCGGCAACTGCCCACTTGGCGGCGTTGATCGCGGCGTCCGACCCGTCGATACCCACAACGATTCGTGATTGCGGATGATTCATGGCGTCCTCCCCACGTCCTCCCCATCAGTGGCCCGCCTCGCAGACCGGCGAACCCGTCTCTCTGCGAGGTTATTGCGCATCGCCGGTTGCCGGCAGGGTCGTTTGACCCCTGCTCGCGAGGCGTTGGTCCCAGGTGGTCCCAGGTGGTCCCAGGCGGTCCCAGGTGGTCCCGGCTGGATCCGACGGTGTGCCCGCGTGGTGCAGCGAAGGTCTCACGGCCACCCGGTTGGGGACTTAAGCCTCACGACCGCCGTCGGCGCCGCCACTACCGTTGTGGGGGATCCGGAGAAGGGAATGTCTGCAACCATGAAACGTCTTGGCATCGTCGTCGGCGTCGACGGATCGGCCGCGTCGAATGCGGCCGTGGCATGGGCAGCACAGGACGCCACGCTGCGCCATCTTCCACTGACCTTGGTGCACATGGTGAATGCGGCCGTGCCGATGTGGCCCGAGATGCCGATGTCGATGAGCATGGCCGCGTGGCAGGAAGAAGACGGCCGCCAGGTCCTTGAACAGGCGGTCAAGATCGCTGAGCAGGCGATGCAGGCCCACCGGGAGATCACCATCCACAGCGAGCTGAGATGGTCGCCGCCGGTGCCCACCCTGGTAGAGCTGTCCGCCGAAGCAGAGTTGGTGGTGCTGGGCAGTTACGGGCGGGGAGCGGTCGCCCGGGCGGTGCTGGGCTCGGTCGGTTCCGCGCTGCTGCGCCGCGCGAAGTGTCCGGTGGCGGTCGTCCGCGACCAAGACCCGGCCTCGGCCGTTCCCGCGCATCCTGCTCAGCTGCAGCAAGCGCCTGTGGTGGTCGGAATCGACGGCTCGCCGGTCTCGGAGCTGGCGACGCCCATTGCCTTCGACGAGGCGTCGCGCCGCGGTGTGGAGTTGAAGGCGGTGCACGCCTGGAGCGACCTGGAAGTGGTTGACCTGCCGGGTTTGGATTGGTCGACCGTCAAGGCCGAAGCGGAGCAGACCGTGGCCGAACGCCTGGCCGGCTGGCAGGAACGTTATCCCGACGTCACGGTCCATCGGCTCGTCGTGTGCGACCGGCCGGCCCGCGAGCTGATCGGCCAAGCGCAAACCGCCCAACTTGTCGTGCTGGGCAGTCACGGCCGAGGGGGATTCACCGGCATGCTGCTGGGTTCGGTCAGCAATGCGGTGGTTCACTCGGTTCGGACACCGGTGATCGTGGCTCGTCCGTCCTGAGCCGTCCTGGCCGCAGCGCCGAGATGTCCGCGTCAATCGGCAACGAGCGCTATGGGAGGCCGTGATCAACGCCGACAGAGGTAACAGAGGCACTGCCGACGCAGCGACGACCGCTGCGGTGCCCTACGTCGATGTGCACGAAACCCACACGGGCGTCGTGGTGCTCGCCGGCGACCGGGCCTACAAGGCGAAGAAGCCGGTCTTGACCGACTTCCTGGATTTCCGGACACCTGAGCAACGCGAGCGCGCGTGTCTGCGCGAAGTCGAGCTGAACAGCCGGCTGTCCCCCGATAGCTATCTCGGCATCGCGTATCTCTCCGACCCCGCCGGAGGCTCAGCCGAACCGGTCGTGGTGATGCGGCGCTACCGCGACAGCGACCGGTTGGCGTGGCTGGCCAAGCGCGGCGGATCCGACGCGGACGTTCGGCAGCGACTGGACAACATCGCCGCCGTGCTGGCCTGCTTTCACGAGCATGCCGAGCGAAGTCCACTGATCGACGCCCAGGGCGAGGCCGGCGCGATCAATCGACGCTGGAGCGAGAACCTAACCGAACTCCACCGCTATGCGGGTACGGTGTTCTCCGACGAGTCGATCGGGCGGATCGAGTGGCTGGTTGCCGAATTCGTCTGCGGCCGTGACGTTCTGTTGAGCCGCCGGATCGCGGAAGGCTGCATTGTCGACGGCCACGGCGATCTGCTCGCCGACGACATCTTCTGCGTCGACGACGGACCGGCCCTGCTCGATTGCCTCGAGTTCGACGACGAACTTCGCTACGTCGACCGCATCGATGACGCAGCCTTCCTGGCCATGGATCTGGAGTTCTTGGGCCGCAACGACCTTGGCGACTACTTTCTCCAACGCTACCTGGCCCATTCCGGCGACACCGCGCCGAAGCCGCTGCAGGACTTCTACATCGCCTATCGCGCGGTCGTGCGCGCCAAGGTCGACTGTGTCCGGCTATCGCAGGGCAAGTCGGCGGCCGCGGCCGACGCTGCCCGGCATCTGGCCATAGCCACCCGGCATCTGCGGCAAGGCGCGGTTCGGCTGGCGCTCGTCGGCGGCAACCCGGGCACCGGAAAATCCACGGTGGCCCGGGCTCTGGCCGAACGCGTTGGGGCACAGGTCATCTCCACCGACGACGTACGCCGGCAACTGCGAGAGTGGGGCGCGATCACCGGCGAGGCCGGCGTATTGGATGCCGGCCTGTACAGCCCCCGAAACGTCACGGCCGTCTACGAGGTAGCCCTGCGCCGAGCGCGGCTGAGCCTGGCGAATGGGCGGCCGGTGATCCTCGACGGGACCTGGCGCGATCCGCGGCTGCGGGCCAAAGCGCATCGCCTTGCCGCCGAAGCACATTCGGCGCTGGTGGAACTGCTGTGCACGGCGCCCCTCGACACCGCAGCCGACCGGGTCAAGACCCGGCAACCGGGCAATTCCGATGCGACGCCGCAGATAACGGCGACCCTGGCCGCTCAACACAACGGCTGGGACACCGCGCACCCGGTCGACACCTCGCGGCCGCTCGAGTTCTCGGTGCGGGAAGCCCACGATGTCTGGCTCAATGCCACCGGAGCCGGCGCGCCGGAATAACACGGCGGTCGTCGTCGCAATCCGCTCCCGGCGGCAAAGAGCCGAGCCCAAGGCCCCTCTCGTCGAGGACCAACGGCCCTGTCCGTAGGCGGCGCAAGTTCTTTAGCGTTGACGTCACAGGCGAAGGGTGATGCTCATGACGGCGGCGACGGGGCCCGATGTACCCGATGCGGTGGTGATCCGCGAAGCGGTGGCGCTGGCATGTCATGCCCCGTCGTTGCACAACAGCCAACCGTGGCGATGGATTGCGGTGGGTCCGACACTGCAGCTGTGGGCCGACTCCAGCCGGTCGATGCCGGCTACTGACCACACCGGCCGGGAACTGTTGTTGAGCTGCGGTGCGGTGCTGGATCACCTGCGCGTCGCCATGTCGGTCGCCGGCTGGGACACGACCACCGAACGGTTTCCCGACCGGGTCACCCAGGACCAGCTGGCGACACTGCGATTTCGTCGCGCGGAAACCGTCACGGCAGAGCAGCAGCGCCGGGCGCAGGCGATCCTGCGGCGCCGCACCGACCGACTGCCGTTCGACCCGCCTGTCCGGTGGACGGCGGCGGAGTCCGTGCTGCGCCGCGTGGTCGCACCCTATGACGTCCAGCTGGACGTGGTGGCCGACGAGCAGCGTCCGGCCCTGGCCGAGGCGTCCCGGCTCACTGAGATGCTGCGCCGTTACGACACCACTTATCTATCCGAATTACGTTGGTGGACATCGCCCTTCACGACAGAACCCAGTCACGCGCCGGAAGGCGCTCTGGTGTCCACCGCGGAAGCGGCCCGGGTCGACATCGCACGGGCCTTTCCGCCGGCGGGCGGAGGGCGGCGCCGCCCGGGCATCGATCATGACCAGTCCAAGATCGTGGTGTTGTCCACCGACGGCGATGACCCGTTGGACGTATTGCGCTGCGGCGAGGCGATGTCGGCCGTGTTGCTCGAATGCACCATGGCGGGCATGGCCACGTGCACGCTGACGCATATGACCGAAATCGCGATGAGCCGCAACATCATCGCCCAGATCACCGGGACCGCGGGCCAGCCGCAGCTGCTCATCCGGGTCGGCCGATCACCGGCCAACGACAAGCACGTGGAGCGCACCGCGCGGCGGCCGGTGACGGAAGTACTCGAGTTTCGGCGTTGACCCGCGCCAGCGGAAGGAGGTCTCGCCCATGACGCGGCACTGGCTGGTAATGGAGACGGCGAACGGGCCGCAGGCGCCGTTCGTCACCCGGGTGGCCGGCGCCGGCCGGCATCTGCCCGAAACCCATCTCACCACAGACGAATTGATGGCGACCACGCGTCATCGCACCCACATTGACCTGGAACGGCTGACCGGAATCCACGAGCGCCGGGTGTCGGTGGGTGACGAGGATTCCTACTCGCTGGCCACCTCCGCGGCGCTGAACGCACTGGCCGCCGCGCGGCAGGACCCAGCGACGCTGGACGTGGTGATCAACTGCAGCATCACCAAGTTCCGCGGCGGCCTCACTCAATGGCTGGAACCGACCATGAGCAGCGCCATCGCCCGCGCCATTGGGGCGCACCGGGCGATGACGTTCGACGTATCCAATGCCTGCGCCGGAATGCTCACCGGCGTAACGATTGTGAACAACTGGATCCGCCAGGGCGTGGTCGAGCGCGGACTGGTCGTCAGCGGCGAGTACATCTCGCAGCTCAGCCATAACGCAGCCCGCCACATCCGCAACATCCTCAGCAAGGAGTTGGCCTCGTTGACCCTCGGCGACGCCGGCGCGGCCCTGCTACTGGAGCGGGCACCCGTCGGCTCGGCGGGAATCGCCCTGGCCGGGTTCACCACCGTCGCCGACTACAGCCGCTTGTGCTTGGCCTACCCACGGGGAAACGACCCGGGCGCGCGGATGTTCACCAACGCCCGCGCCATCCACCAGGCCGCGATGGCCAACACACCGCTGCTGTTGCAGGAAGTCCTTGATACCGCTGGCATTTCGATTCACGACATCGACCACGTGATCACCCATCAGACCTCGGCGCGGGCAATCCGCAAGGGGATGGCCCGAATGTCGCAGTCGTTCGGCGACAAGCCCCGCCATGACGCGGTGATCACCGTCGACCGGTACGGCAACACGGCGTCGACCACCCACACGGTGGCCCTCGTCGAGGAACTCGAGGCCGGACACGTCGCGCCCGGGGAACGGATCGCGCTGATCGCTCTGGCTTCGGGGCTCGAAATCGGGATCGTCTTACTGACCCTGGATGAGGACATGGTGAGCCGGTATGGGCACAGTCATTGACCGAGTCGACCTCACGCACCCGGGCCTGCTGCATCGCCACAGCGCGCTGCACCTGGCCGTCACCGCGGCCAAGGATTGCCTGCAGCGAGCGGGATACGATCCCGACGAGCTGGATCTCGTGGTCAACGCGGGGATTTATCGCGACCGAAATCTGGGCGAGCCCGCGCTGGCAGCGCTGATCCAGGACGACATCGGGGCCAACCCCGAGGATCCGCATGCCGGTGGTCATGGCACGTTCTCGTTCGACATCGCCAACGGCGCCTGCGGTGTGTTGACCGCGCTGCAGATCGTCGATGGTTTTCTGCGGACCCACAGCATCAACCGCGCGTTGATCGTGGCCAGCGACGCCGATCCGGGACACGGGATGAGCGAGCACTTTCCCTTCTCGGCTGCCGGAGCCGCGTTGTTGTGCGGCTGGACCAACGACGACTACGGTCTGAGCCGCGTCTCGTGGGCGAACCTGGACGACGGGGCAACCGACGAGACATTCCGTGCCACCGTCGGTTTCGCCGACGCCCGTAATGTTCTCCGGTTCAGCGAGTCGGCCGACGTCGATGATCAGTTCGCCGCCGCCGCCGCCCAGGCGGTGGCTGCCTGCCTGGCGGCGCATTCCGTGCGGCTTTCGGCCATCGACATGATCGTCGCTGCCCCGGCACGGCAGGGGTTCCGTGCGGCGCTGGGCAACCGGCTCGGGGTGCCGGCCGACCTGATCCGCGTGGCGGATGACGAGCGCATGCATACGGCGGCGCTGGCCGCAGCGTTCGAGGGGCAGGTCGAGAGCCTGCCCGCGGGCACCCAGGTGCTGTTCGTCGCCGCGGGTGCCGGCGTCACGGCCGGCGCGGCGCTCTATCGTCAGCCGCCCCGCGTCGTCGCGTGAATCTATCGCGCCCGGCGACGCGGTCGGCGATGACGAATTCATGGCGCGTCTTCGGGCCAGGGCCGATGCGCTGGGCTTCGAACCTCCGGCTGCCGCAGCCAGTTCGGTTCATACCTGAGGTGCCGGCAGACACGGCCGCCGTAGCGGAAGCTAACTGTTGCGGCTGATTTTGAGTGCGGTGGTGATCATCGGAAGCTGCAACCGCAGCCGCGCCGGCGCGATGATCCTGCATCGGCCAGGGCTTGTCCTACCACAGCCGGCTCATCACGTGGCCTGCTGCCAGGAAACGATGCGTTCGGCCAGCTCCGGTCCGCTGTCCTCCTGGATGAAGTGGCTGGCGTTGATTCGGGCATGCGGCTGACCCGCCGCGCCCGGGATGTGGTTGATCAACGGACGGTCGGCTCGTCCCAAGATCGGGTCCCGTTTCCCGAAGATGGCAAGGAATGGCTTCTCCCACCGGCCAAGCGCGTCCCAGGCGGCCCGGTTGGCCGCAATGGCGGGGTCGCCGGCCGAGGTCGGTACCAACTGGGGAAAGGCGCGGGCGCCTGCTTGGTACCTCTTGTCGGGGAACGGCGCGTCGTAGCCGGCCCGCACCTCGGCCGGGACCTTGTGCACGGTGCCGGTGTCGACGATGCGGCCAGCGGGCAGCACGGGGGAGTAGCGCGCGAAAGCCCGCCAGATGTAGAAGGCGGGCGGGGTGCGTTGCTGCGCGGTGGGAAGAAAGCCGTTAGCCACCACCAGCGCCGCTACCCGGGCATCCTGTTCGGCGGCGATGCGCAGGCCGATCAGCGATCCCCAGTCTTGCACGAAGAGCGTGACGCCGCGCAGATCGAGATTCTCGAACCACGACGTCACCCATTCCACATGACGCAGGTAGGTGTAATCCGCGATGCGCGTGGGCTTGTCGGAGCGGCCGAAGCCGATCAGGTCGGGTGCCAGGACCCGGTTGCCTGCCTTGGCGAGCGGCGGGATCATCGTCCGGTACAGGTAGCTCCAGGTGGGCTCGCCATGTAGCAGCACGATCGGCGGCCCGTCGGTGGGACCCTCGTCGAGGTAGTGCATGCGCAATGCCTGGGTGTCGGTCGCCGTCACATCGACGTAGTGCGGTGCGAACGGGTAGCCCACCAGGTTTTCGAACCGGGCATCCGGTGTTCTCAGGACATCCATCAGTCAGCTCCTTCGGGGCGGCGCGGTGAACTCGTCTGCTACGGCAAGCCTGCCATGCCGCCGCGCCGGGCAGGTGGGCCGTCCGGTCCAGCCGGCCCACTGCGACAGCCGATCACCGCGACACCCCGAATCGCTCACTTCGAAACACCGAAATACCTGGCCGCAGTTGGTCGTTCGCGGCACGTAGCCAAGCCGGCGACGAGCGCGGCACTGGCATCGCGGAGCCGACAGCTGCTCGGGCGCCGGGGCGTGATGTTTCGTCCGACCCTGGTGCCGGTGCTGTGCGGGCGCTTGCCAGCCAGAGTTTCTGCCGGGTCTAGCATGTGCGGGAGTACCCGGCTGCGGCCAGACAGGAGATCTCATGGTCGAGATTCATGTGCAGCGCACCATTGCTGCGCCGGTGGAAAAGGTCTTCGACTGGCTGGCCGACCCGCACGCGTTGACCGCCGCCCCATTGGTGCTCCGGGCCGGTTACACCAAGGACTCCTCCTCGCCGGGGCCGGGCGCGGTGCGTGAGGTGGTGGGGCTCGGCACCTGGTTCGATTGGCTGACCACCTACACCCATCCGGCTCGGGCCGGAGGCAACCTGCTGGCCGCGGTCACCCGCCCGCTGTTGCGCTCGAGCTTCCTGGCGATCCTGGCCGCCTGCGCGAAGACGCTTGAAAGCTAGCGGTGCCGACGAATCGGCTCGCGGTTGCGGGACAACGGCTTCCAGAAGGAACCCGTTATGGTTCACGCTGAACGTGCCCGCGCGCGCACGTTCGTCGTCACGGGTGCGGCCTCGGGCATCGGCCTGGCGACCGTTCGTCGCCTGCTGGACGAAGGTGGTTCGGTCGTCGGCGCCGATCTCGTTGCCCCGCACGAGGACCTCGGCGGGCGATTCACGTTCGTTTCGGCCGACGTGACCGACGAAGCCGCCGTCGCCGCCGTCATCGACGCCGTGCCCGACCGCCTGGACGGGGTCGTTCACTGCGCCGGGGTCGCCGGCGGCGGCCCGGTCCACCTGCTCCCGCGGACCGAGTGGGACCGGGTCATCGGGACCAACCTCACCGCGACGTTCCTGGTGGCCAAGGCCGCGCTGGCCAGGATGATCGAACAACCCCGTGTCGACGGCGAGCGCGGCTCGATCGTGACCCTGGCCAGCATCGAAGGTCTGGAAGGCACCGCCGGCGGCAGCTCCTACAACGCCGCCAAGGGCGGTGTCGTGTTGTTGACCAAGAACATTGCGCTCGACTACGGGCCGAGCGGCATCCGCGCCAACGCCATCTGCCCGGGCTTCATCGCCACGCCGATGACGGACAGCGTCTTCGGAATGCCGGGCATGGAGGGGCCGCAGGCCTCGATCGTCGCCGAGCATGCCCTGCGGCGGCTGGGCCGCCCGGAGGAGGTCGCGGCCGTGGCCGCCTTTCTGGTGTCGCCGGAGGCATCCTTTGTCACCGGTCAGGCCATTGCCGTCGACGGCGGCTACACGGCCGGACGCGACCACGGCGTCGTCCGGCTCTTCGGCTTTCCCGAGTGAGACGAGTGACAGGAATCCCCATGACGTCGACAGCCGAAGCGAGCGGGCGGGTCGTCGCATTGGCCCGCGGGATGCGGGAGCTGGTGCGGGCCGAGGCCGCCGAGTCCGAGCGCAAACGCACGCTGACCGATCCGATCGTCGATGAGATGTGGGCCACCGGGCTGATGTCGGCGCTCAGTCCCGTCGCCGCCGGCGGGGTCGAGCCGCCGCTGGCCGACATGATCGAGATGTGGATCGAAATGGCTTGGCAAGATGGCTCTTTCGGCTGGATCGGGATTGCGAACCTGCCGTCGCGGTTCGCCGCCGCGACCTACCTGCCCGACGACGGCTTCGCCGAGGTATTCACCGCGCACGACAACCAGGTCACGATGGGCGGCCAGTTCTTCCCCAACGGGCAGGGGACCGCCGTCGTCGGCGGCTACCGGTTGAGCGGATCGTGGAGCTTCGGCTCGGGCATCGGCCATTCGCAGTACATCGCCGCCGGATTTTTCCCGATGGACAACGCCGAGATGCGCTGGATCAGTGAAGGCATCCCCGACATGCAGGTGGCCGTGGTCCCGCGCCACGACATCCAGTTCAACGATGGCTGGTACGTGCAGGGGCTCAAGGGAACCGGGTCTTATGACTACAGCGCAAAAGACGTCTTCGTGCCGCGCAGCCGGACGTTTCCGCTGTTCACCCGCGAGCCGTACCGGGGGAGTTCGCCGGCCACCCGCATGGGCCTGATGCCTGTCACCGCCGCTGGTCACGCATCGTGGGCACTCGGGGTCGCCAAGAGCATGCTCGACGACGTCGCCGACCTGGCGGCCACGAAGTACCGGATGAGCGACATGGCGCCATTGGCCAGCCGCCCGACCTTCCAGAAGGGGCTCGCGCACCACGTCGCGGCGTGGCGGGCCGCCCGCCTTCTGGTGCTCGACGCGTTCACCACCGCCGAAGCCGCGGTCGCGGCCGGTGACGACCTGACCCCGATGTTGCGGGCCGACCTGCGCGCGGCCGCGGTCTTCGCCACCGATACGGCACGAAGCTGCGCGGAGTGGGCGCACCTCGTCGCCGGAACGAGCTCGATCCGCGAAGGCAGTCGTCTCGAGCGCGCGTTCCGTGACATGTACACCGGGACTCAGCACGCCTTCATCAGCGAGAAGGTGGCCATTGATTGCGCCCAGGTGTGGCTGGGCATCATCGAGGACCAGTTCGGCCTCTGAATCCGCTTTGCGTCCGCTTTACCATGGCGATCCGGCCCGCCGGGTCGGCGATCAGCCGATCCGCGGTGCGGTAATTTGGCAAAGATTGCCAACCCATCCGGAAAGTTCGCCATGGATGACCACGCTCTTGCCGCACGGCTGGCCACCGAGGCCGGACGGCTTCTGCTCCAAGTCCGGCAGGAATTCGCCGACGCCGCGGCGAGCGAGCGAAAGGCGGCGGGGGACAAGCGATCTCATGACTTTCTGATCCAAGCACTGGGCATGCGGCGTCCCGCCGATGCGGTGCTGTCCGAGGAGGGTGTCGACGACCCGGTGCGGTTGCGCTCGGCGCGGGTGTGGATCATCGATCCGCTCGACGGTACCCGCGAGTTCTCCGAACTCGGACGTGAGGACTGGGCGGTTCACGTCGCGCTGTGGCAGACCGATGAGCTCGTTGCCGGTGCCGTGGCGCTGCCGGCGCAGGGCATCACCCTGGCGACGCCGCACGTTCAGCCGCCGCCCGCCGCATCCGGCCGGCCACGCGTCGTGGTGTCGCGCACCCGTGCGCCCGCTATCGCGCTGGCCGTGCGCGACGCGCTGCGCGGCACACTGGTCGAAATGGGCTCGGCCGGCGCCAAGGTGGCAGCGGTGGTGCAGGGATTGGCCGATGTGTACGTGCACGCCGGAGGCCAGTACGAATGGGACTCCGCTGCGCCGGTGGCGGTGGCCCGGTCCGCCGGTTTGCATGCCTCCCGCATCGACGGATCGGCGTTGGCGTACAACCGGGCGGATCCGAAGCTTCCGGACCTGGTGGTATGCCGCCCGGAGCTGGCCGAAGCCGTATTGGCCGCCGCCGGCGTCGCGGACCGGCGGCTCAATACCGGCGATACGGAAAACCGAATTGTGTAAAGCTGGGAAGCCGTTTTCCGTCGTTATGCAATGGCTTTCTCCAGTGTCCTCCGCCGATCGGGGGACAGGGGATTCATCCCGGTGCTGACCGCTCAGGTGACAGACATTTCCGCGTCGTGACGCCATTGTTATGCGTAGTCGTTCGCGCTGTCGCCTGGGGCCGCTCGCGATTGACGAGCAGATCCAGCGCCTCACGGATTCCGACGAAGGAGAACACGATATGCCGGGCGACGTTATTCTCGGCTCGGCGGTCACCGGCGCAAAGTTCACTCCGCGTAATCACGCCACGACGGGGAACCCATTCATCGATCTGGTGTCACGCGGCCAAACGATCAAATCCGATACCGGGCAACTCGTCGCCGAAGGCGCCGCATTATTCGATATCGGGGTTCGCTATTACCATTACCACGCGCGAAATCCGCAGACGCAAGAGCAAAGCACCTCCAACGCGCTGTATGCGGCGGTGAGTCATGAGATCCAGGACCGGGTTCCGGGGATGCTGATCAGCTTCGGCGCCAGCCGCAACGGCGTCGAGGTCAAAGAGGCGATCAAGCGTTACGGCGAATGGGAGCGCATCAGTCAGTCCGCACTGCCGCTCCATCTGGGCGGCGCTCATTTTGTCACCGGTCAGGCCGCGGTGGAGCTGCAAATAATCCTTGACCTGGAGCGCCGCGGCGTCGATATCGGTATCGCGGCCGCATCACGCCCCGAATTCGGCCGTGCCGTCCGTCACTATGTTCCGTCGAAGAAAGACAACGAGGCCGCGCTCGACGTTCACTCCACGACCGGCGGCAGCTCCTACGGAAGCACGTCACCGCAAACGCAATTCCGGGTTTATCGGAAGGCGGTCGACGCGCGTCGCCGGCTGCACCTGCTACACGAAGTGGAATGGGTTCAGCTGGACCGCAGCTATGCAATGACGCGTTTCGCGACAGAGCACCCGTTGATCCGGCTCGGCTCCGAAGGTCAGCTCAATATCACATTGCTATTCGGGTTTTCCCCGCGCTTCCCTTTTCCGGATTCGTACGAAGACTTCTGTCGTGCGGTATCGCTGGCGAAGTCCCTCGAATTCGATCTTTCCGGAAAGCGCGTCCGCACCGTAACGGTATCGGTCGGCGCCGCGGTACTGCCTCAGCACGCAACAGCACACCTCAAGAAACTGGAGTTCGGCGAACGCAAAGGGCAACTCGCGGGCCCGTTGGAGCGGCTGGCCTGCTACGCGGCTCAAGCTGACAGCAACGTCGACGTGATCCGGTCCGGCATGGAGGACACCCCCTACATCGTCACCCACGACGGCGAGGTCACGCTGACGGACAACCTGGGCCTTGCGCACCAAGTCAAGGCGATGGTCGATAGCTGCGGCTCGGAGGTGCTCACCGACCGTGCCGCGGTCAGGTCCCGGATGGGCTTCGGCGAGCTCTCGAAGCTCGTCGAGCCGCCGGCAACCGCGCTCGCCGCATGGTGACCACTCGCCACCGCGGTATGGCGGTCGCCGTCTGCACGTTGGCGACCTTCATCGTCAACGTAGACAACACCGCATACCAGGTCGCACTGACTCAGATCCGCGACACCCTGCCAGCCACCTTCACGCAGGGCCAGTGGATTCTCAACGGTTACATTCTGACGCTGGCGGCTCTGGAAATAGTCGCCGGCGCCCTCGGCGACCGATTCAACAAGCGCAGCCTGCTGGTAACCGGACTGGCTGTCTACGTCGCCGGCTCGATCCTTACGGCGTTGTCTCCCAATGCATTTGCGATGATCGGTGCCCGCGTGGTGGCCGGCATCGGGGCGTCGATTCTGGTGCCGGTCGGTTTGGCCATGGTTCGGGTACTGGCCAGGGACTCACGAGAACTGCAGCGCTTCACCGGCGGGTGGGGGGCCGTGGTGGGTCTCGGAATGGCCACCGGGCCGCTCGCCGGGGGCTTCGTCTCCGGGTACCTCGGGTGGCGAATGCTGCCGGTAGCCACGGCCGTGCTGGCCACGGTGTTCGCGGTGCTGGCGATCGTCTTGCTCCCGTCGACTCCGCCCCAGCATTCCCCGCGACACGACTGGAACGGGATCGTCCTCCTGGGCGCGGCGATGTTCGGCCTGATCGGTTTGCTCATCGCGGTGGGGGAGCCGAGCGGTGTCGCCCAGTTCGGTCTGCTGATCCTGGTGACGTTCCTCGGCGGCTACCTGGCGATCAGGCGGCAGCGGACCGGCTTGTTCCCAATACCCGAACAGGCGTGCCGGTCGCCGAGGTTCCGCGCGGCGATGTATGTGGCGGTCGGCAATTACTTCTGCGTGGGCGGCGCAATCTTTCTGCTGGCCAGCGTTTTCTTCCAGGCACGCCAACACCTGTCGGTGATAGCCGCGGGTGTAAGCCTTGTTCCGCTTGCGTTCGGGTACGCGATCGGCGCGCGAATGTCACCGGTGATCATCGGGCGATCGGGGGCGTTTCGCGCCGTCGTCGTCGCCGGATTGCTGATGCTCGCCTCGAGTTCGTCCATCGCGGTGCTGATTGCCATGTCGGCCGGCGTCACGACGGTCTGTCTGGTCGCAATGGTGCTGGGCGCCGGAATGGGTATGGCCAACACACCGACCAATGTGTTGGCCATGTCCGAGCTTCCCGTCGACTATGCCGGCACCAGCGGAGCCTTTGCCTCGGTGGCGCGTCAGTTGGGGCAAGCGATGGGCATTGCCGTCTGCGGGGCGGCGTATTCGCTGTCGGCTGCCGCGCACGGGCCGGCGGGTTTGCCGTGGATCGCGGTCGCCGCCGCCGCCGGGATCATCGCGTTGACTGGAATGCTGTTCCTGACTCGGCATTCCAGCAGCACTGCCTCAGGAGGTCGCCATCACCAGGGCATTTTCGACCCGATCGGCCGGGGACCCGTCGCCGACGCTCGCGCTCAATGACACGGTTGCGCAGCTCCGCAGGTCGGGAGCGGCCGTCATCTCCTTCGGCGCCGGCGCCCCCACCATTCCCCCGCCGGACACGACGTTCGACGCGCTGGCCGCCTTCGACGTCAAGAACGCGTCGGGCTACGGCAGTAGCCGCGGTGAGCCTGCGCTCCTGACGGCGCTAAGCGACTGGTACGCAGCGGAATTCGGCCGATCGACCACTGCGGCGCATCATGTTGTCACCAACGGCGCCAAGCAGGCGATCATGATCGCACTGCTGGCGCTGTGCGACGTAGGCGACGAGATAGCGTTTCCGGCCCCGTACTGGCCGAGTTACCTTGATATCGCGCGCCTTTCGGGCCTGACGACAAGGGCGCTGCCGTACAAGTCCGGGACGCCTGATATCGGTGAGTGGATCGATCATTTCGGCGATCAGACCAAGGTGATCGTGTACTCCAGCCCGTCCAACCCGACCGGCTCGGTATTGCCGGCAACCGACCTCCGGGCTCTCAGCGAATGGGCCAAAGAGACGGGTCGCTGGCTGATAGCCGACGAGATATACCAGTTTCAATACTATGCGGAGGACGGCCCCGCGCCGTCGGTGCTGCACTTGCCCGAAGAGGAATCCGAACACGTCGTCCATATCTCCAGCGCATCCAAGACATTCGCACTGATGGGTCATCGGATTGGCTGGATCACCGCGCACCCCAGCGTGATTGCCCGGTGCTCGGGCATCGCGTCGAACATGGCCGGCAATGTGAACACCGCGGGGCAGGCGTTGGTGACCCGCGCCTTGTCAACGCCCCGCGAGGAGTTGGCGCAGCGTTCGGCACAACTCAAACGCCAACGTGATGTCCTCTGCGCCGCGCTGCGTGACGGTGTCCCGTGGCTGCGCTGGACGATGCCCGACGGCGGCCTGTTCGTATGGTGCGAGCTGGCCGATGACCTTTCCGGTCGCTGGGACGGAGACACCGTGGCGGCCGCCCTGCTGTCGGACCAACACGTGGCCGTGGTGCCGGGCTCTGCCTTCGGCCATCGCGACGCGGTGCGGCTGTCGTTCACCGAGCCGCCCGGCAAGATCATCGAAGGAGTGCAGCGGATCAAGACGTGGGGCGAAGCTCGGCTCTAATTCGGTGTAACGCACGCTGCCAACCGTTTCCGGCCTTTTGCATATGCTGCCGTTATTGCTTCTTGTCCGCGGCGAAGAGTTTCACCATGAGGCCGGATGCCACGCTGCCGGCCACGATCAGCGCGATACCCACCGCGAAATCCACCGAGTCGGTGACCAGACCCGCGATCCCGGTGACCACGACGAACGTGGGCAGCCACTCGACGAGCCCGATGGTCGACGGCAACCGGGCCGGTTCTCCGTCGGCCAGGTCGAATTTGGCCGAGGCGTAATCCGGGTAGAACTCGGTGACCGCCACCGCAAAGAAGATGGCCGCCAGCTGCAGGATCCAGCCCGTCCAGAAGTTGCTGGGGTCGTTAAAGACATAGTCACCGACAAAGCCGACCGCTGCCGTGAAAGTGAACGCGCCAGCCCACACTGCGGTGATCACCGCGTTGATCCGCTTGAACAGCGGGCTGTCCCAATACTCTTGTGGTGTTGTGTCTTTGGCGTAGGCCATGGTGAACGGCTTGCGGATCAGCAGGGTGAGCCAGGCGAAACCGGCCAGGGAAATGTTGGTCAGCTCGCCGGACCACAGTTCCAGCCAACCGATCACGTTGTCGGCCGCGACCAATCCGACGACGGCCAGCGCCGCGAAGAACAGCGCTCCGAAGACCTCCAGCGTGTGAACCTTGATACCCCGGATGAGACCGGCAACCATGACAAGCACCGAGAAACCCAGGGCGGCGACCACCGCTTCCTCGAAGCGGCCCGGTCCGGACAGGATGGACAGCAGCGCCCACGGTGCGATTCCGGCGAAGGGCGACTTCAGAAACGAGTCGATCACGCCTGCCCGACGGTTGGCCTCCGGCCGGCCCTTCGGCTCCGGAGCGTCGTTGTCGCTACCGGAAGGGGTCGGCAGGTTGGGGCGGGCGGTGTGGCTCATCGGGAACTCCTCGCGGTATCGACCGTCCAGGTATGACATGTGAAGAATGTCATGTCGCTAGTGACATGTCAATGATAGACGGTTAAGATGGTCTGGTGAGCTTGCGACATGCCGCGTTGGGGTTGCTTTCCCAGGAGCCCGGCAGCGGATATGACCTGCTGAAACGGTTCAAGCTGTCGATGGACAACGTCTGGCCTGCTACCCAGAGTCAGCTCTACGGCGAGCTCAACAAGCTGGCTGCCGCCGGGCTGATCAAGGCGTCCGATACGGGGCCGCGCGGCCGCAAAGAGTACACGATCACCGATGCGGGCCGGGCGGAGCTCAATCGCTGGATCACTTCTCCGCAGGAGGATCCGCCCATTCGCAACGCCGCGTTACTGCGGGTGTTCCTGCTCGGCCACCTGCCTGCCGGCCAGGCGCGCAAGTACTTGGAATCACTGTTGTCGCTGGCCGAGGAGGAGCACGCGCACTACCGGCAGATCCGCGACGCCTACGACTGGTCCGACGATGACGACAGCTTCTTCGCCCGCGCTGTTCTGGAGCAGGGATTACGGTGGACTCGCCACGAGATCGACTGGGCCACTTGGGTCATCGAGGGCCTAGATCGGCGCCGGGCTCGCGGTAACGACTAGACCCGGATCTTTCCGTAAGGCGCGCGCATGTCGAGTGGGGAGCAGGCCTGCGGTGTGCGGCAGATGCGTCGGGGCTCGACCGGCGTGCGGGTCGGTGTCTCGGCAGCGGCTGTGGCCGATGGTCTCCTTGCAGTGTCGGTCTACATTTTCTGTCCACCGCTAGAGCCCGCCTGATCGGAAATTCATGGTGGCCTGACCACGAATGCTGCTGGTCAACGATGTCCTCGTGCGCAGCCTGGCCGCCTGCGCATACCTTGGCTCGGTTTTCCGGTTTCGGCACACCCGATACCGCGCCTTCACTCAAACCCGTATCGAGTGTGGGCAGCCGTTCGGGACTGTCTGACGTGCTCACCGCATCGGCGGTCATGCCACCGTTTCGAGTGTGCAGTGACGGCTTTGACTGTGTATGCAGGGCGGGATCCGCCGCGATCGGCCGCCCTCAACGCACACTCGACGCCATCACGGCGCACTCGGCGCCATCAGCCGCCGACCCAACCGCATCAGCACGCGATTTCCGTCCCCCCACAGCGGGGTGCAGCCCCACCACCGCTAGTAGCGACAAATCCATTGCGCTGCTGTGGTTGTCACGGATAGGTGGGGCATTTCGGGTATCGGGTCTGTCTTGTGACTGGTGTGGTGGCCGCGGCAAATCCGGTGCAATGTTCGCTGTGAGCGAAATGTGAAATCGGTTGTTCGGCAGTTGTTTTCAGGCCGGTTTTTGTCAGAGGTCGCCGATAGGTTAGGTGTCATGGATTGGCAGGCGATCACGGCGGCCTTTGACGGGTTGGATACGGCGCTGGATGTG
>NZ_LQOX01000007.1 GCF_002102175.1 Mycobacterium gastri
GCGTCCTGATAGGCCAGCCCAAACATGTCGCCGGCCGCATCCTGACCAGTGTTGGCCCCAAAACCTGCCGTCAACGAACCCAACGCGGCCACCAGATCCTCACCAACAGCAGCCACCGCGCTGCCCGCGGTGAACATCGCATCTGGGTCGACCGCCAGCGGAGCCACGCGCGGAATTTTGCCTTATGGCATGGTTTGTCGCCATTCACCAAGTCCAGTCTCGGGTCCCAGACGTCTGCGTCACCCACGCAGCGCGAACCCGACGTGCTGTTGTCCTGGGTGGCCGATACGTCCTGGCTGACAGCAATTCCATCAGCAATATCGACGAGCGCCGAGCTGAACCCCGTTAGCTGCCGGCAAAGTTGTAGACAGTTGTCGTGCTGGTCAATTCAATTCGCTACCGCCCCACGGTGTCGATCTTCACAGCTGTGAGTGGTGATGCGGTTGGACTCTGCGCTGGGTGTCCGGGTGGTGCTGTACACGCCACCGGCTTGCCACCGGAATTACTGATGTGCGCGTGTGAGTCTTCCGCGGTCGGACTGCCGGCACTGTCTGCTCCACAGCGGCGCACCCAACTCGCCGAACGCCCTGAATTGCGAAGAGTCACTAGTGGTTTCGCGCTGTGAGTTCGAGTTGTCAATGCAAATCCGCCCATGGATGGAGGGACTTCGGGCGCTTACCTAGTCGTGATCAGGCGGGCATCTTGTTGGACGAGAAGCGGATTGATGAGGTCGACCACGATCCAGTGCCTTGACTCATCTACGGCGGTGATCACACCGAGGTTGTAGATAGCGCCATCAAGCTCAACTGTGACCGGGGAGCCGAGCACCCACTGCTCGATGGGCTTGGTGGTGTCGTCTGCCGCCACGACGACGCGAGCCACGCCAGCGGGCAGGTCCTTGAGATCCGGCGTGGAGGCGGGGTCGAGCACGTGTCCCGTGACGACAACTCCGTCGACGTTGCTCCACCTTGCAGGCGCCTTGTGCTGTTCGACTGGCTGTATCGCTTGAACGGTTGCGCCTGTCGGCATCTGGTCGTTGACTTTGACGTCCACCGGAACCGCCCAATCTGGCTGACCGGAAGTGAACACCGCGAGGGGGGAAGTCGGGATCGTCCACGGTTCGTTGGCAACTGCTGGTTGTACATCGCCCGGGGCGACGTAGGTGATTTCGCCGACTTTGATTCGACGGGGTGGTTCGCCGGCGGCCTGCATCTTCATCACCGACACCGGCGCATGCGCAGCACCTTGGGCACATTGCGTCGCAGTGATGAAGCCTGGCAGCCGCTGACCGCCATGGTTCGCGTCCGGGTACTCGATATAGAAGCCGGCTTTGCACACCGCGGTCGCGGCTCCGTCACCAACCATAATCGGAGAGCCCGGTTGCAGAGCGCTTACTGGCCCTGACGTCAGCGTCGGCGCGTTGATCGACGGCGGGGGTGGGGCAAATGAGGCGGAGGGCTTGACGCTCGATGACGTTGTGCCCGAAGACTTGTCGCTGGCATCCGACGCGCAGCAGACGGCGCCCAAGAGAAGGGGCAGGATGATCGACGCCGCTACCAATAACCTTGCGGCGCTAGCCTTTCTCATGTTTTCGCGCTTGGCGAGGGCCAACCAGGAGACGCCGGCAGGGTCGGAAACAACGACCGGTCATATTCTTGGCCCATTACAAAATCGCGGTGCGGGGGCGCCTTCGCGACACAGGCATCTTCGTCTTGGACATAACCCGGCCATTCCCACTCCCGCCCCATTCCAGGCTGGGCGTACCACCCGCCCTCGCGGCTGGTGATCCTCCAACCAGTGAAAACATCGACCGACGGCGCACGCGCCGGCCCCTGCTGAGCGGGCAGCGGCGGCGCCGGCCTGGCAGGAGCGGTCATGGTGATCCGCATCGCCGCGATACCTGTATCCGGGCCTGGCCTTGCAACATGCGGGTACACATAGTCTCGGCCAAGACGGCCCTCATTAGCACTGCCGAATGTGTATTCGCAGACAATGACCGTGACATCACGACCCGATGTTGTAACAGACAAGAGGTGGTCCTGCTGCGTGCCCACCCATGGCCGGTCCGGCGAACCGCCGGTCTGTGGCCACAGATACTGTGTGCCGATCGGATCGTAGATGGACTTGTTGGAATCAACCGACTGCCTAAATCCCGGGTACAGATACTTGTTATCGCTCGTAGCGGAGGCCAGCGTGAACGACTCTGCGTAGGCGCGCACCACCACCGCCGGCCACGCGGTCACGTCGATACCGGGTTCAGCAGTCCACACCATGGTGAAGTCGTCGAGCACCGCAGGCCAACCCGCCGGCGGCGCCGCAGACGTACTGGTCGAAGCTTCACCCGAGCGGCCACCCGAACCGCATCCGCCGACAAACAGCACAGCAACTGCCAAAAACGCTGCGATGGTTCGCAACTCGGGCCGGATTCGCATCACTTCCTGCCCTGATCGGGGTGCGGGACACCAACAATATCGTCGTAGCGGCTGACCAACCCCACATCCGGGGACAAGCGCTCGCTGGGCAGCCTGGGTTCGAGCGACTGCGATAACGCGGGACCAATCACGCTGTTGTATTGACCGGCCGTAACGCCTTGTGGCTGAAGTTCTTCCAACGTCGCGATTCGCCCGTTGGGGTGGTCGTGGTCATAGATGATGAAACCAGGTGGCAACCCGGCTACGGTGTGTCCTGTTCCGAGCATGGCGTTGAGGATCTCTTGGTCGGCCATTCCTAAAGACATGGGTTGTATCGGATTTTCGGTCGGCGCAGTCGGTGATGGTCCGAGGATGGCGTTTTCCAGGTTGTGGCCGAGGATGCCGATCGTAGGACCGGCGATGCGGCCGACCCCGGGGATAAAGCCACCTGCTGTGGTGAGACCTTGCAAGCCCGTTTCATACGCCGATTTCTTGGACTGGTATTCCGAGACGCCCTGGTGGTACCCATTGTCCTCGTTGGCTTGAAACGCATTGTGTGTGCCGACGTCGACCAACGCCCGCAAAGTTGCGGCATCATACAAGTGCTGGTCGTAACCCGAATGGGTGGGATCGTTGGCAAAGGCAGCTTCGTGAAGCACAGCCTGCGCGTAGGCCTGGCCGTTGAAGTACTGGGCGGCCTCCTTATCGCTGCTCAGCACCGAGAAGACACCCTTGGCCACCGGCAGCGCACCCGACATGGTGTCGCGGTCGAGCGGATCACCGAATCCCGGTAATCCCCCCGATGTGCCGGCGATGTTGTTGACATAGGGCCCCAGCCCGTGGGCCATATCGCGGACCAAGTTCGGGTTCACCTGACCAAGGGTGTGGTTTCCCGGAAGATGCAGCAACTCCTGGTCCTTGCCGATGTACGAACTGTAAGCGCGGGCGGTTTCGGCGGCGATCCTTTCCTCCGGCCCCTGGACCACCGCCGAATCCCCGGTCCACGAAAACAGGGATCCAACACCTTGGCCGTTGTCTTTCCAGTAATGGTGGGTGATGTTTCGCAGGAACTTATCGTGGTCGGCTCCGGTGATGGTGTCATGTACTACCTGGTGATCCGGCGACACCGCCGAGAGGACATTGGACACCGTGGGATCCAAAGCAGGATCGCGTTCGACGTTTTGTCCTTGGCTGGCAGGGTCGGCACGCCAGATCGGCGTGTCCATCATGACCGATGCCTTATGGATCATCGCGCGATCCAACTCGGTATTCGTCTGAAAGCCCTTGTCCCCGTCCTTGACGATGCCGGCGATGTCGTTCATTTGATGCGTAAAGAGCACTCCCGACGAGCTCAACGCCTGCTGGACACTTTCAGGCACCTGCGAGACGCCACCTTTTACCGTGTCGGAACCCTGCTTGGCGCCAACGGTTAACGGAGTCTTCGGGAAGGTGATATTTGGATTGCTCATCAGCTGCCAGGAATTGGCGATCATGCCCCTTTGTGCGCCCAGGCGTTGCTCCGCGGTCGTGAGCGCGTCGACAGACATGCCGTGTTCTTGAGCTTGCAACTGACTCAACACTGAGGCCTGCTCGGCAGTCAACGGAACTTTCCCGGCCAACTGATCGGGGGTAATAGAACCCAATACAGCATTAACTCGTCCGGCCGCGCCTTGGTCACCAGCGAGCGCATCATGGACGTCGTGTTCAGCTTGGTCAGGCGTCTCGGGTTCGTGGTTGTCGGCACCCCAAATTCGAGAAGGGTCGTACCCGTCGACAGCCAGATTTTTCTCCGCGGTTCTCAGAGAGCTTGAATACCCGTCGCGGATCGAATGCAGCTCATCCAGGGTAGCCTTGGTATCGTCAATCGCGTCGTCTTCGCACGCATGAATGAAAGCATCCAGTGCCTCCCTGTCCTGTGCGGTGAGTTGAGGATTTCTCTCGAGCGCCACCGCCTGGCCAATTTCGTCATCGAGTTGCTGCAGCTGGCCCTCTAGCTTTGCGATCTCCCCGCTTGCGGATCGCTGCGCCTCGGCCAAAGCGGCCGCGATGTTTTCCAGGTCCACCCCAATCTTGGGCAATTGCAGCGACTGCGCACCCAGCGACTGCGTGACGCGCTGCACCTCAGCGGAGTCGTTGATCGGGTGCTCACCATTCTCCCGATTCCAGGCTTGCTCGAAGCGGCGCCGTGCCAGGTCGAAAGCGGCGTCAGCCTCTGCGGTGCACCGGCCGGCGGCATGAAACGCCTCCGCCAGATTCGAAATCTGTGCTGGACGACCGGCTTTGAGGCTTTGATTTATCGCCCATGGATCACCACCGGATTCGGCGATCAACAGTGGGATGCTGATGTAGCGAAGCTGCACTGCGCCCTCCGTAGTTGTGGATCATTCCATGTCGGTGAAGACGCAGCGGCCCCCGACCCGTGGCGCCGCTGGTGACGGCTCTTCGGCAGCTACCTGGCTACCTGCGTCGCACACCGCATCACAGATGACCGCCAAGGGAGCCACGCGCGAATTCTGCCCTACTGCACGGGTTGTCGCCATTCACGCCTGAAAACGGACGTGGGGAGCATCGGCGGTCTCGCCCGGTGGGGGCAGCGTGGCAACTCGGCGTTCGTCGACATCGACGCGGCCCGAACAGGCACTGGAGTGCGCCCAGGCAGCAGTTGCAATACCCTTCCGTGGGGTGACGAACCTCCCACCTTTGACCGGCCAATGGACACCGACCCATCCC
This sequence comes from Mycobacterium gastri, assembly GCF_002102175.1. Lineage (GTDB taxonomy): Bacteria > Actinomycetota > Actinomycetes > Mycobacteriales > Mycobacteriaceae > Mycobacterium > Mycobacterium gastri. The sequence continues at coordinate 5,142 of NZ_LQOX01000007.1, forward strand.
ACGCAGCCCGGGACAGGCTCACGCGTTTGGCAAGCTGTGGGCTTGGCCATCGCCATTGCCCTAGGCGCCGCAGCTCTAATCGTGGCGCTGACACGCCCGACGACCAGCGGAACAGCCGCAGGCCTGGCAACGTCCGCTCCGGCGACGTACACCTCCGCTGAAGTCGCCGCCGCGCACCAGAAGTTGTGTGAGGTGTACAAGCTGGTGGCGCATGCAGTGCAGATTGACACGAACAGCGACGACCCGGCTTTTGCCCGTGTTACGAGTGTCAATGCGGCAATGGTGCTGGACCAAACAGTGAATGCGGCACCAGCGTTAGCCAACGATGACCGCAGCGCGGCACTCGCGCTCGCCGAGGCATACACCCATGCAAGCGCCGTAGCTAGCGTTATCACGGGTCGCGGCGACCCCGAGTGGCGGGCGGCCGCCGACGCTGTAAACGCAAAGGATGCGAGGATGAAGGCCGTGTGCGGTCCCGGCTGACCTGCCACGCCGCGAGTAGTGGATGTTGCTAGTTGGTGCGTGGTGGCCGGCTCGTCCTGATGCGCCCGCGGCCGGAATCTCGTACTGGCGCCAGGCAGGGGAAGTCAACCGCCAAGAGGCCAGCAATCTACAAAACGCACGATCTCTGTTGGCGGTAAACAGGGGACAAAGCTCCGACGATTTGCTAGAGCGGTACTGGGGGTGTGGACAGGTGAGCAGCGTGCGGCCACTATGGCCTGTCAGGCCAAGCACAATGTGCACATAGCGACCGAGTCGCACATGCGATCAACAATCGCCATGTGAGCCATGCGGGAACCCTGCCCTACGGCATGGGTTGTCGCTACTCACCCGGTTTCCTTTGGATGGGACGCCAGGAGCATGGGCCGCCTCGCTCACTCATGAGCGCCATCGCGGCAACCACAACGTGCATAGACATCGACGTAGCTGAATAGACACTGGAGTGCGCGCAGGCAGCAGCAGGAATAGCCTTACTCAGGTGACGACCAACCACCCGCCTGCGCAGCAGTCACCGCCATATCCCACCTACCCCCCAACACGGTCCCGCATCTGGCCAGTGGTGGCACTGTCGGTCTTAGCCACCTTACTCGGCGCCGCAGCTTTGATCGTGGCATTGACCCGCCCTACTACGAGCGGAACATCCGCAAGCTCGGCGACGTCCGCGCCGCCAACGTACACCTCCGCGGAAGTCGCCGCAGCGCATCAGAAGTTGTGCGAGGTATACAAGCTGGCAGCGCGTCAAGTACAAATCGAAACAAATGGTACTAACCCGGCGCTTGCCGCTGCTGCCGGTGTGAATGGAGCGGTGATGTTGATACAAGCAGTGGATGGCGCTCCGGCGCTTTCGCCCGGTGATCGTGCTGCCGCGCTGGCGCTCGCTGAGGCCTACACCAGTACAAATGCGATGGGTAGTTACCTGGGCCGGGACGATCCGGCACTTCAGGCGGCGATCGATGACGTCATCGCTAAGGACGCGCGAATGAAAGCCGTGTGCGGTGCCGGCTGATCTGCCACCCGGCAAGTGGTCGATGTTGCTGGTCGGCGCGTGGTGGCCGGCTCGCCCCGATTCGCCCGCGGCCGGGGTCTCGTACTGGAGCCAGGCCGGGAAAGTCAAGCGCGAGGAGGCAAGCGACCTGCAAAACACACGATCGCAACTGGCAGTAAATAAAGGTCGGACCGCCACCGATTTGCTTGAACGGTATTGGCGCGGCGAGCAGCGTGTAGCTACTATCGCTCATCAGTGCCAAGTGAAAAGTGAGCAAAGCGACCTAGTCGCAGACGCGGTCAACAATTTGCGTGATCGGCTCAGCGAAATCGCCAAGTCCGGCAACGAGGAGATAGACCGGATTCTATCTGGTAACGGGCCCACGGAGGCCAAAGTTGCCGCGGTGAATGCGGTTATTGTCGAAAAAAACGCAAGTGCATCCCATGCTGGGGCGAATGCGATATCCAACATTGTCGACGCTACGCAGCGGGTACTCGATGCAACCATCGGTGGTGACGCCCGCAAGTGGCTGCGTGACCATGGCGTAAATCTCGACGGCCCACCTCCACCCCAACCGGTCACCGCGGAAGACCTCGGCTCGCCGCCCGCCGCGTCCGCAGAACGATCGACTTACGGCGCCCCTCGGGGATCGGCCAGCACAGGGGCGCACGGTGATGCCGAGTCATTGGGATCACCGATCGAGCTAGCTTACGGCGGACCTCAAGGTATGACCGACGCATCGCTGCGGACTGACATCAAACCACCAGCCTCCCCGCCAGGGCCAGCTTACGGAGGTCCGCAAGGGGTGCCAGGCGCACCCTCGGCGCCGATTGCCCTTTCACCGCAGTCTCCGCTGGGCGCACCAGCGTTCAGCATCGGCAGCCCCTCCATTCCGGCGGCTTCGGCACCGGCGACCGGCGTATCAGCAGCGGCTGCCGCACCTTTATCATCGCAGTCCCTAAGCCAGTCGTTCACCACCGGCATGATGACCGGAGCGCCGGCGGCTGCCGGAGCGCAGTCGTTGTCCGAGGGCACAATCCACGCGGCCACAGAGCCTTTGGCACCAGCTACGCCGCCCGCGACGACGCCGATGGCCACCGCTCCAGCAATCGCGACCGGCGCCGCCGCCGTCCCTCATGTTCCCGACATGAGCGCAGCAGCAGCTCCGGCCCCGGTCGTATCACCGACGGCTGAGACCGGCATGACCACGGTAGCCCCGGTAGTTGCGGGTGGACCGGCCGCAAGTCCGATCGCCCCAGTCAGCGCCCCGGCGGGGCCGTTGCCTGCCTACGGCTCTGACCTGCGTCCGCCAGTCATCACACCACCTACCGCCGCCCCCGCCGGTCCGGTCTCTGGTGCAGCAGTAGCCCCCTCCCCGTCCTCGTCACCATCAGCCGGTGCCTCGATGATGTCGCCGGTCGCAAAGTCCACCTCACAGGCCTCCCACGGACAAACGCCAAGCGCAGCATCACCATTGGCCGGTGCCACCGTAGCCGCTACGGTCGGGGCCACAACCGGCGACGCGGCGAACCGATCGGCTGAGCAGCAACGCTTGCGACGCTTCGTCGATGCGATGGCCCGGCAAGAGCCAAACATCTCCTGGGCGGCCGGCCTACGCGACGGCGGACGGACCACACTTTTGGTTACCGATCTCGCCGGAGGCTGGATTCCACCCCATGTTCGGCTGCCCGCCCATGTGACGCTGTTGGAGCCGGCACCACGGCGTCACGATGCCAACGTCGAAGACCTCCTGGGCGCGGTCTCGGTGGCCGCCGTACACCAGCCCCATGGCTACATCGGCGAGCCGGAACCCGACGAGCCCGCCCTAACCGGGGACCGCACCGCACGCACTGCGCCCACCGTCGACGAACTCGGGCCGACCCTGGTCGAAGCCGTGCGCCGCCGCGACGGCCTACCCCGCATCGCACAAGCAGTCGCAGTAGCCGCTGCACGCAACTACGGCGTACCAGACAATGAAGTCGAGCTACTACATGAACGAGCCACTGAAATACAGCAATCGGTCCTGAGCGCGTATCCGCATCATGATGCGGATACCGCGATTGATTGGATGCTGTTGGCGGCGATCAACGCGTTAATCGAGGGCAACCATACGGCGGCGAACTATCACCTCGCTTGGGCGATCGCCGTTACGTCAACGAGGAGAGGCGCATGACTGTCGACCGTCACGTAATTCCCCAGGGGTTGGCGTCACGTAATTCCCCAGGTGCGGGCCTCAGTGGTAGGTCTTACCGGCCCGGTTCGGTGTTGTCTAGCCCCATGGCTACATCGGCGAGCCGGAACCCGACGAGCCCGCCCTAACCGGGGACCGCACCGCACGCACTGCGCCCACCGTCGACGAACTCGGGCCGACCCTGGTCGAAGCCGTGCGCCGCCGCGACGGCCTACCCCGCATCGCACAAGCAGTCGCAGTAGCCGCTGCACGCAACTACGGCGTACCAGACAATGAAGTCGAGCTACTACATGAACGAGCCACTGAAATACAGCAATCGGTCCTGAGCGCGTATCCGCATCATGATGCGGATACCGCGATTGATTGGATGCTGTTGGCGGCGATCAACGCGTTAATCGAGGGCAACCATACGGCGGCGAACTATCACCTCGCTTGGGCGATCGCCGTTACGTCAACGAGGAGAGGCGCATGACTGTCGACCGTCACGTAATTCCCCAGGGGTTGGCGTCACGTAATTCCCCAGGTGCGGGCCTCAGTGGTAGGTCTTACCGGCCCGGTTCGGTGTTGTCTAGACGGTATGGGGAGGCTGGGGCCTCACTGCATGTGATCGTGGGTTGCCGTCAGGAATTGGGTCCTGGCCGGTAG
>NZ_LQOX01000008.1 GCF_002102175.1 Mycobacterium gastri
CATCACTGGCAAACGGGTGGTCCCATGACCGTGGCTAAACCCTGCTCAAACCGGTCCCATCACGGTGGCGGTCGACACCGGGTTTTCGGCGGTCGAAACGGAGCTTTATTGATGCAACGCCGTCCATCGCCCGGGCAGGTCGCGGAAACCCTGCGGTAAAACACGCGTGAATCATAGAATCGGAGCCCGTCGGTGCGGGTAGAGAATTCGTCGCACCCCGGAAGGTCGGTACAGTGTCGGACGAACAGGGCGAGGAATGCACCCCCGCAGCGGCGACCAAAACGAATGACGTAGACGGCGCCGATGCGGTCGGCGAGGTGATCGGCACTGAGGACGCGACACCGCTGACATTCCACGTCGCGATCTACCCGGAGGCGTACCTGCAGCTCGACGACGTCGTCGCAACCCTGCGCGAGGTCCCGCGGCGCGGCCAGGTGATGACGTCGGGCATCGTCACGCAGGTGCGCGCGCAGCACGAAGGCGCCAGTTTCAGCAGCGACGTGTTCCTCATCTCCGACGGTGTGCTGCCCGCCAGGGTGCAGGAGATCGCCGAGGTGACCACCACGCGCGTCGAGCCCGAGCTCTATGTACCCCCCCGGCCGGGTTCCATCGTGCGTCGCGCGACGGGCCCCGAGCGATTCCAAGCGCTGTATTTCGACCAGATGGAACGTCGTATCCCGGTCGGTACCGGCAGAGACGGGGAGATAATCTACGTCGACCTCGATTTCATCGACGGTACGCGTGGTGCGCACGTGTCGATCAGCGGAATCTCCGGCGTGGCCACCAAAACGTCGTTCGCGCTGTTCCTGCTGCATTCGATCTTCACCAGCGGCGTGCTGCCCAACGCGCACAACGCCAAGGCGTTGATCTTCTCCGTCAAAGGCGAGGATCTGCTGTTCGTGGATCGGCCCAACCTACGGCTGCGCGGGGAATCGGGCGATGAGCTGCGCGCCGAATATGCCCGCCTGAACCTGACGGCGACCCCGTTCGCCTCGGTCGGTTTCTTCGCACCCCCAGTAGCGGCGTCGAACAACGCCCGGCCGAACGTCGCTGGCCGGACCGAAGGGGTGAACGCGTTCTGGTGGACGATCCGGGAGTTCTGCGCCGAGCAACTCTTGCCCTACGTCTTCGCGGACACCGAAGACGAACGCAGTCAGTACACGCTGGTGGTGCATCAGGTGACCAGCCGCCTACGCAGTGACTCCACGCCCGCTGGCAACGACGGTGCAGTCATGATCGACGGACAGCAATGCCGCACGTACACCGACCTGGTCGAGCTCATCTGCGACCGGGTGACCGATCAGGCCACGATGGCACTGTGGGCCGGACCCGCCATCGGCGCCGGGACAGCGAATGCCTTTGTGCGCCGGCTTCGTTCCAGCCAGCGCGCGCTGTCCGAGATCATTCGCGGAGACATCCCCGACCGTCCTGGCAGGCGCATCAGCACCGAAGACCACCAAGTGACGCTCGTGGACCTGCACAACCTCATGGAACGCGCGCAGCGATTCGTCACCGGCGTGGTGCTCCGGGCCGAGACAGAGCGGAAGGAGGCGGCCGGGCCCGGCAGTTTGCTGTTCACGATGCTGGACGAACTCAACAAGTACGCGCCCCGCGAAGGCGAAAGCCCCATTAAAGCCCTGCTGCTCGACATCGCCGAGCGCGGCCGGTCACTCGGCATCATCCTGATCGGTGCCCAGCAGACGGCGAGCGAAGTGGAGCGTCGCATCATCAGCAACAGCGCCATCAAGGTGGTCGGACGCCTCGACGCGGCGGAGGCCTCTCGGGGCGAATACGGTTTCCTGCCGGCGGGGCAGCGAATGCGTGCCACGATCGCGAAACCGGGGGCCATGTTCGTCAATCAGCCCGCGATACCGGTCCCGCTGGCGGTCGAATTCCCCTTCCCCGCATGGGCGACCCGGCTGTCCGAAGTCGACGACGCCCGTCCTCCGTCGTCAACAGACGGCGAATCTCAAGATGGCACCTTTCCCGCCGGCGTACCGCTACCGGACGATGCACCGTTCTAGCGGCCCAGGGAGGAACTGATGAAGTTTCTGCACACCTCCGACTGGCACGTCGGCAAGATCCTCAAGGGGCACAGCAGGCTCGCCGAGCACGCCGAGGTCCTCAATGAGATCGTCGGCATTGCCGGAAGGGAAGAGGTAGATGCGGTGCTATTGCCAGGTGACCTCTACGAAACATCAGCACCGTCAGCCGAAGCGCAACGGCTCGTCGTCCATGCCCTCATTGAGTTACGCAGAACCGGTGCCGAAGTCATCGCGATGGCCGGAAACCACGACCACGCCGGCACGTTCGACGCCTACCGGCCGCTGATGGCGGCCGCTGGCATACATTTGCTCGGCCACGTGCGCCCCGCGGACAGCGGCGGCGTTGTCTCGTTCGACGCCCGATCGACGGGTGAGCGTGTCAACGTCGCCGTCCTGCCCTTCCTGACCACCCGCTACGCGGTGCGAGCCGCAGAGCTGCTGGCCGGCACGCCCGACCTTCATGCCGCGGCGTACGACGAACTTGTTCGCAAGATGCTCAGCCACCTGAAGACCGGCTTCACGGCCGAGGCGATCAATATCATCATGGCGCACTTGACAATCACCGGCGGCACGATGGGTGGCGGAGAGCGCGCGGCCCAGACCATCTTCGACTACTACGTGCCCAGCAGCGTTTTCGGTTCCGACCCTCACTACGTCGCGCTGGGACATCTCCACCGGCGGCAGAGCATTCCCGCGCCTTGCCCGGTTCATTACAGCGGCTCCCCCATCGCCGTCGACTTCGGCGAACAGGACAACACCAACATGGTTCTCCTGGTTGAGGTTTCACCAACCACGCCGGCGAAGATTACCGAGGTGTCGATCACCGCGGGTCGTCGGTTGCGCACCGTCAGAGGCTCACTTCACGAGCTGCGCGAGGGCGCACCCGAATTCAGCAATGACTACCTGCGCGTCTACGTTCGCGAACCCGTCCGCGCCGGTCTGCGCGATGACGTGCTCGAAGCCCTCCCCAACGCCCTCGAGATCCGTATCGATCCCGAATATGTCGAGAAGGCCCAACCGACCGCGCGCCCGGACCGCACCGACCGGAGCCCTGTCGAGCTGTTCGACGAGTTCTGCAAGGAGCGTCAAATCTCCGATCCCCGCATCGATGCACTGTTTATCGAACTCCTCGACGAAGTAACCTCCGCGGACGCGACAGCAACCTGACATGCGCCCGGTCCTACTCGAACTCGACGGCTTCTGCTCCTACCGCACGAAGGTGAGCGTCGACTTCCGCGATGCCGACTTCTTCGTGCTTGTCGGCCCGACCGGCGCCGGCAAGAGCACGATCATCGACGCAATGATCTTCGCGCTCTACGGCACCGTCCCACGCTGGGACAACCGCAGCGCCGTCGCCCCCGCGCTGGCCCCCACCGCAAATCGTGGCGTGGTTCGCCTGATATTTGACCTCGCCGGGCGGCGCTTCAGTGTCGTCCGCGACGTTCGCCGCGGCGGCGGCAAGATACAAGCGGTCACCATCAGGGAAGCCCGGCTGGAGGAATTCCTGTCGCCACTTGCCCTCGGTGCTTTCGACGATGAGACCACCACGCTTGAATCCGGTAGCCCGCGCGTCACGACAGCCGTTGAAAAGCTTCTTGGGCTAACCTTCGACCAATTCACCCAAGCCGTGGCACTGCCCCAGGGTGACTTTGCCCGCTTCCTGCACGCCACGGACGGCGACCGCCAGGACATCCTGAAAAACCTCCTCGGATACGGCATCTACGACGGCATCCAACGTGCGGCATACAGCCGGGCCAGCGCCAATAAGATGCGCGCCGAAACCCTGACCGAGCAGCTGGCCGGATATGCAGACGCCACGGAAGAGAACGTTGCAGCGTTGCGCCAAACCCGCACGAAGGCAAAAGATTTCGAAAAGCATGTGACCACAGTGGCCGTCCCGGCTCTCACGCAGGCGGCCGAGGAGGTAGCCCGCGCAGGAGAGCACGTCGCACAGTTGAACGCCGAACTCGACGCGCTGCTCGCGGTCGTCGTACCGGCGGGGGTCGCCGACCTCGATGTCGCCCGGCAAGCGAAGAAAGCCGCGTTGGCCACCGCCAAGACACAGCAGAGCGGCCTCGAAGAGCGAGATCACACGGCACGTGCCGCGCTCCAAACAGCGCCGCCGCGCCACCAGCTCGAACAGACGCTTGCAAACTGGCGTGAACTTGAGCAGATCACCGACGTGCTACCGGTTGTCATCAACGCCGCCGCTGCTGCGGACGCCGAGCTGCAGGAGGCCGCCACGACCCGCGAACGCGCGGACACCGCGGCCAACACTGCGCGCGCTGCAGCCACCGAAGCCGACCGCGTGGTGGAGCTCCGAGCGCGCGAATACGTCGAGGCGCGAGACCATCTCGCTGCGTTGCACCGAATCAGCGTTCCGGAAGGTCTCGACACGATCAGCGAAGCGATCCGCGACGCGGCTTCTCAACTCACGCAGGCGAAATCGGATCTGGGCAAAGCTGAGGAGGTCCAGAAGGACGCCGCCGACGAGCTCTTGGAGCTCCCCGACCCTGCAACAGCGGTCGCCGCGGTCACCGAAGCAGAAGAGATCATCAGCTTCGTCGCCGGCGACGCCGCCGCATCCGCACAGCGCTCACAATCGGACGCAGGTTTCGCTGAAGCGCAACAGAAGGCAGCAGAAGCAGCCGAGCAGGCCGCGACGGCCGAGGCCGCCTTGCACGACGCCGAACGTGCCGACAAGGCGGCGGCGATCAGGACAGAACTGACCGTCGGAGACGACTGCCCCGTTTGTGGCCAGACCATCACCCAGCTACCGCCCGAGTCCGTTGCCACCAATATTGAAGCTACGCGGTCGGCCGCCGAACGGGCGCGGGACAGGGCCCAGAAGGCGGCGGCTGCACTCGCGCAACTCGAAGTTGAGCACAACAGCGCCGTCGCGGTGCGGGGCGAACAGCTCCGACGGTGCGAGGACCGCCGAGTCAAGCTTCTCGACCACCTCACCGCGCTCGACATGGTGGACCAGTGCGTGATCGTGCGAGATTCCGTCAGCGAAGAAGCGAGCAGTGAAGGGCTGTCTCGGCTCTCGGCGGAGGTGTCAGCAGCACGCGCGAGGCTGGTGGCTGCTCAGGGCCAGCGCGCAAAGATCGAGGACAAGCGCAAGACCGCCGATGCCAACGTGATCCGCGCCCGCGGTAGTGTTCGCGCCGCCGAGCAGGCAGCGGCAAACGCCGAAAACGACGCCGCATCAGCTCGCACCGCCCTCGGTGCGGCCCGCGACAATGTGAGCGCGCTCGACCCACCGGCGATCGACGACAGCGACATCCATCGGGGCTGGGGTCAGTTGACGGCGTGGGTTTCAAGAACCGCCGATGCACTTGCCCAGCAATTCAAAGTGCTGTCACAAGCGGCTGATGACGCCAACGATGCCGCGTCGCGCGGCCACGAGCAACGCAAACTCGCCGAAGACGCGGCCACGGAGTCGGCCAACGCGTACACGGCCGCCGCGGTCGCCAAGGAGCGGGCCGACCAGCAAGTGCAGATGAAGCAGCAGCGCGAGGCCGAGCTCACTCAGCAGCTGTCCGCCGCACCTGAGGTCGATGACGTCCGCAAGCAGCTTGACCATGTGATCGCGCTGGAAGAAGAAGTGAATGCTACAAGTTCGGCACTCGGCGAAGCGCGCACGGCCGTGTCCGCGGCGACAGACGCGCTCGCCCAGGTAGAAGCGGCCATCCAGGCCAGCTGGCAGCAGTTGCGCCGCAGCCGAGATCCGCTGACACCCTTCGGTGCTCCCGAGATCACCGGCACCGACATCGCAGCCGGGTGGCAACTGCTCGCGGACTGGAGCGCCGCCGAAGCGTCCTCGCGAGGAGCCCAGATCGAGGCGGCCAAGCGCGCCGCGTGGGAAGCGGACACGCGGGCACAGGCCGTTCGGGTGAGCTTAGTGGAGGCGCTGACAGCCGAAGGGATAACCGCGCCGTCGACAGACGACGCCGCAGCCCTGAGTACCGAAGCGACCCGTCTGGTCGCCTCCGCGGTCGCGACCGCCCAAGCGGCGCTGAAGCGCGGTAAAGAGCGTCTCGAAGAGTCCAAGCAAATGCAGAAACAAATGAAGGCGGCCAAAGACACGGCCGACGTCGCACATGAGCTCGCGAATCTTATGCGCAGCAACAACTTTCCCCGCTGGCTGATCGCCAGCGCGCTCGATACGCTGCTGCTGGACGCCTCGGCGATCCTGATGGACCTGTCCAGTGGGCAGTTTAGCCTTACCCGCGACGAACGCGACTTGCTGGTCATCGACCACAACGATGCCAACATGCCTCGACTAGTCAAAACGTTATCGGGGGGAGAAACGTTTCAGGCGGCCCTGGCGCTGGCGCTGGCGCTATCGGAGCAGGTCACATCGCTGTCGGCGGTGGGCGCCAGCAAGTTAGAGTCGATATTTCTGGACGAAGGATTCGGCACGCTCGACGAGGTCACCTTGGAGACGGTCGCGGGAACGCTGGAAAACCTCGCATCTTCGGGCTCGCGGATGGTCGGCGTAATCACCCACGTTCCCGCACTGGCCGAACGGATACCGGTCCGCTTCCAAGTGACCCGCGACAGCGCCGGCTCGCACATCGAGCGCCAAGGAATCTGACGAGGTAGACGGTGAGGTTCAGTGTCGATAGTTGGGACCCGAGCTACGACTCCGGAGTCGAGCTGGAGGCGTTGCCACAGTCGGAGGTTCAGGTTGACACCACAATCGAGGTGTCAACGGCAAAATGGGCCCCAATCCCGGCGTCTCAACCAGACGCGCAGAGACGGGACCTGCTATTCGTCGACGGCGTGCGTCGGATCGACGCACGCGTCTGGATCGACGACGCCGCGACCGGCGTAATCGAAGCCGGTCGCTCGGTTGCGGGGATTTGCGCGTCGTATGCGGCTGGCGTCGTCTGCTGCTGCCAACACGGCGCGCATTTGATCAGCAGTGAGGTGCGCCGCGGCCTGTTCACAGCCGCCGTCACCGGAACTCATATCCCCATTGCGGGCAGCACGTACGTTTTCCATCGCGTGGTAGCAGGCTCCGACGTAGCCGTGGCGGCCGCGTTGAGCAACGCCGTTCAGCGCGCGCTGACAGACCTAGAAATCGTTGCCGCGGTGCAAACCCGGGCCGCGGGTTCCCACGGTGCCGTCGCGGACAACCTTTTGATCATCGATGGTCCGCTGCGCGACCGCGCTCACCTTCCCCGCGCACTCGGTTACGTGAAAACGCATCAGGCCCAATATTTGCCACCCGAGTTGAATTCCGTCGTGGCCGAGCTCGAGACGGCCGCGAGGACACCGATATTTGCCATCGCAACGGGCTGGCAGCGCTATTCGTGGTATCTCCGGTTGCCCTGCACCCCGGCCGGACCGTGGGCCGGGGTGGTGCGATTGGAGGCAGCGCCCACACTGGACCTCAGCGAGGCCGTCGCCCTTGCAAACGCGAGTCAGCAGCTACTGGCTAGATTCGCCTCGGTGGAGTACAAGGACAGCCGCGCACCTCAGAACCTCGTGCCCATCGCGGGCCTAGAGAGGCAGCTGCGACATCGCCTCGGCGACGCCTCCCGGCTGTATCGCGAAATACGCTCTGCCGCACCTTTTATTTCGTAGCCCCAGTCGGTGAACTGCGTCGCCTTATCGGGCCGGATCACGAACCGCGAAGTATCCGCCCCGACTAACGTGTGGTCCCAAAATGTTCTCGAGAAAGTGAAAACTGTTCGTTTGGCTTAGGACTGAGTCCAATGTGCGTCGATAAACGCGATGACGCACTGCGTGGCCGGTAACCGCGCCCGAAATTAGCTCCGCAGGAGCCCGGCCCGCGGTGCTACATTCATCGGCCTTCGGCCAGATAACACACGGGTCATTCCTCAGTCTTTGGTCGGGCTGCGACGTACACCACGTTAGAACCGTAGCCCGCGACTTGCTTATCGAGGCGACGGATCACCGACTCCTCATAAGTCGTGACGAGAACCTGTCTTGGCGGCGCATCCGGGGTTCGTGTTGCCGCTACCAACAGGCTTGCGAGAAGGCGCCGATTCCGTGGATCGAGGTGCTCCAACGGCTCGTCCATCAGGAGGATCGGGCTGTTGCTTGCGCTCTGGAGCGCCAGCAACCGAACGAGGACGATCGCGACAGCCCGTTCGCCGCCAGACAGATCGGCGAGGGAGATCTGAGTTTCGGCAACCCTTCCCAGCACGTCGCCAGTGTCCACATCGAGAGTGAGCGATGGACGCCCCGGCCATAGTTCCGACCATCGCTTAGAGAGCAACTCAGCAAGCGGGTTGAGGCGGTCTCGACACATCGAGTCAGCCAGCCGCTCAAATGCGTCTGCTGCGACCGTTGCAAGGTCCGCCTTTCGGTACCGGGAAACGAGGCGACGAGACAGGGCAGCGTCCGCTGACCGCTGCTGAGCATCCGTTCGAAGCGCATTCAGCGATCCGTCTATCTGGTACATCTGGATTCTGACGTCCTCAAGTTGACGGGTCAGGTCCGAGGCGTCTGCTTCGTCTTGATCGGCTGGGCCGTCCGGCATGGGTTCAACTGGCGCCGGGTTCGTACTCGGCAAAACCTCGTTGATGGCCGTGCCCAGCGCGGCGATAGCAGCGTCCGCGCGACTTGCAACGTTTCGTGCGGCTGCTTCGGTTGCCAACAATCGTTGGCGCTCAGCAAGGTGTTCGGCGCGAGCTCGCTCTGCCGCCTCCTCCGATAGCGGTTGGCGGCATGTCGGACAAACGGCGGTGGTCTCCGAGAGCAAGCGAACAGTGGCGTCGATTGACGACACCTGGGCTTCGACGCCACCGACAGCTCTGAGTTGGTCGTCCCGTTGAACCCGTAGGTCGTCCAGCAGAACGCGTGCCGCGTTCTGCATCGTGCTGACGAGGTCAACGAGGACCGAAGCGGGGGCGTCGTGATTGAACTCGACCGCGTCGAGATGGCGCCCAACCAGCTCGTCGAGCACTTCCTTATGTTCGGTCGATGCGGCGGTGAGCCTTGTCGCCACCGCTACCGCGCCCCCACGCGCCGCATTCTCCTGCTCGCGCCATGCCGTCCATTGATTCCTAAGCCTCTGACGCTCCTGAATCTGATCCAACAGTTCCTGAATTTGACGCATCCGACCAGGCAGTGGTTCGCGCTCCGACGAGAGTCTCTCCTGTTCCCCGACGGAAGACCGCTCTGGCCGGTCTCTGAGCGTCAGACGCTCTTTGTCAGCAGATGTAGACGTCTCGCGCGCCGTTTTACGGAGCTCGCCGGCAGCTTCGCGCAGCCTGGACACGCCCAAAACCTCAGATAGGTGCTGGATCAGGTTGTAATCGTCAGCGCTGTTTCGATCCCGAGCGGACTGTGTGCCGCCTTCTCCGATCGCCGCCAGGAGACGAAGTTCAGTCAGACCCACCCCGGCGGCCCGCACCAGGGCATCCGTCCACGCGATTTCGGGCACCTGCCCACCGTTTGTAATCACGGACGGTGTCGGGAGCGGGGTGCGTGAGCCGAGGTCCCCGGGCACATCCCGCGCGATGACCCATTGTGCGCCGTCGAGATCGACGGTGAGTTCGACGCGTGCTGCGCTCTCATTGCCGCCACGAACCGCGCGTTCGACGTTGCTACCACTCGCAAGCAGGCGCCGGTCGCCGAAAAGACCGAAGTGCAGGGCCTGGAGCAGGCTTGTCTTCCCGACGCCGTTGCGGGCCACGATGAACGACGTTCCCTCGGGCAAGTCGAGCTGCAGTCGCTCAAACGCCTTCCAATTCGTTAGCGAGACGTGCCGAATCATGACTTGCTCCTAGCGCGCTCATCAATCAGGGTGACGAGTGCCTCTGCACCCAAGTCGCTGAGGACCACGTGAACGGCTTGATCACGGATCCACTGCGCATCTTGGTCCGCTAGGCCCAGCCTTGCCTCCCTCCACTCTGGGGTGTTCTTTCGTTTCGCTCGAAGTTCGGCCACAACATCCAGTGCGACTTGCAGCGCGATCTCTTCGATCTCTCGCGAAACTTGACCTATACGAGGCGGGGGTTCCCACGATGGATTTATCTGCCGGAGATAGTCCCGTAAAACGGTGGCTACCGGACCGCGGCGCGGAAGCGAGCCATCAGTCGCAGAGGCCTCGGCCGACACGACCGCGTCGGGCCGGTCGAACGGCTCGATGATTCGACATGTCAGGTTATCGTCGTCTACAACGACAATCACGGACGCGGTTTCGGGATTATTGAGCAGCATTGCGAGTCCGCCAGTAAGCACGTCGTCGGCGTCGAGTTCAGTGGCCTCTGCTCCTGGCAGCAACGTCAACCGGATGCGCAGGTCGAGGGCGCGGATCAAGAGGTCGGTCCGAAAGAGCGGTATTGATGTCACACCGGGTGGAAGCACCGGGTTCTCGACGTCCGCTTCGATCTGTGCGTTCTCAAGGGGATCGAGGGCCGCCACAACGCGTCGGGTCAACGCGAGCCGTGCCACAGGACCGCGCCGACGCTGGTCCCCGGCCGGGAGAACGTCACGATTCTGGCTGCCAGCCATGTCCTCTCCCATTTTTTTCTCCATCATCTCGCTGTGCGGCGGCCTAACCGGACCGCCATGCGGTTTAGGGCGTCCTCCTTGCGAGCACGCTTACGCGGTTGCATTGCTAAATCGTTGGTGAGCCGGGCCTCTTCCGCGACAAGTACTGCTTCCAACTCTTGGTCTGTAATGGCACCGCACTCATGTAGTGCGATCAGCAGATCTCCGCTTCCTACCGGGTAGACACGTACATGGACCGCTACATCTACAGATTTCAGGTTCTCGACGAAGTCCACATCGTCACTTACTAACAGCGGGTCGACTCCCGCGGCCTCGCCCGCCGCGTGAGTAGCCATCGCTAGCCGCCGATCCCGCTCACCGAACGTCAAACCCCAAGGCAACGGCACGGGGTCCGGTAGGACATCCCAGCCGAAGTCGCTGTGCACCGTTAAATGGTCTGCGATGTCCGCTTCACGAAGCACTTCCGCTAGCGGGGGTGGCGGGTCGCAGACGTTATCCCGGGGTCCCGTCACCTCTTCTCGAAGGCAGACCTCGCATGACACTAGGTGCCGAGAACCCGAACAACGGTGCGCGGCGAGGAGCGACAAGAGTCGGCGCCGGACACTGTCTGAAGTAGCAAGAACCGTCGCTGCACGGCGAAGAACGAAGAGATGGCTGGCATCGAGACCTAGGACGGTTGACCCAAGAGTGCAGGAGCAATCCTGCATCGGACAGTCGCGGTCGCAGTTGCCAGCCAAGTCACCGTATGGGCAAATCTCCGAGGGATGAGGCATGACTATGGTGAGACGTGGCACGCAAGAAAGCAAGTGCTCGACCGTTGGCGGTCTCTCAACGCGGCGCATGCCAATTCTGCAGCTAGCTGCTCGCTGGCGACTTCGACGCCTTAGTGAGCCTGCATGTTGATCCAGACCATGTCGCTTAGTCCTGGTGCCCTTGATACCAGTAAAGAAAGTTCTCACGCCGCAGATCTCCGACGGCTTCTGGTTGGTCGAGGCCTAGAAATCAGACTTTGGTGGCGGCGGACGGGAGCGGCCGAGCGGACGGGAGCCGCCACCCGCGATGCCTTGTTCTGGTAG
Source organism: Mycobacterium gastri (assembly GCF_002102175.1). Lineage (GTDB taxonomy): Bacteria > Actinomycetota > Actinomycetes > Mycobacteriales > Mycobacteriaceae > Mycobacterium > Mycobacterium gastri. The sequence goes on from NZ_LQOX01000008.1 coordinate 11,618, forward strand.
CCGACCGCCCAGGACGGACTTGGTCAGGACCGGGCTGCGTGTGGGCGGTAGAGGTCTGAAAATCGGATCAAACCTCTCACAAACGAATCCGAAAACTTCTTAACATCAGCGACCGCATCCAGCGTGGGCGAAGATCAGAACGACCCTGAGGCCGATCTGAAAGCCGGCGCCCAAGTCCATAGCCTTCGCCTGTGTCCGGCTGCTTGTCAGCCTCGGCGTTGGCGAAGGTTCGTAGTGCCACCACAGTCTGATGTGTAGGCATCGTCCACGGCCAGAATGTCGTCGGAGAGATTGTCGGGTGATCGCGCGGTTCCGCAGGACACCGCAGCAACGGGCCAAGATCGTAGAGTGGGGTCAATGACTGCCGCGCAGGTGAATCAGGCACGAGTCGCGGCACAAACGCGCCTTGATGTCCTACCGTTGCGACTCGCACATGTCCGTGGTGTCGCAACGGCCGCCGCTGCCCTTCGCGGGCATTTCGACGTGATCACTGGGGATTGCCTGGTGGCGGCAGCGTGGCTGCATGACATCGGCCATGCGCCGTCTGTGCGGATGACGGGTTTTCATCCGGTCGACGGCGCACTATTCGCGCGCCGGGAAGGGTTTCACGAACTGGTCGTGTCGCTGGTCGCATTTCACTCTGGTGCGCCGGCCGAAGCGCGGGAACGCGGGATCAGCGCTTTCTCGGCTTTCTCTGAACCGCCGCAGCGGGTGCTGGATGCGTTGACGTTCTGCGACTTGACAACGGGGCCCGACGGGTCGACGGTGGCCGCCCATGACCGGCTGCAGGAGGTGCTGCAGCGCTACGAGCCCGACGACCCCGTCCATCGTGCGGTCTACTGTTCACGCGACGAGCTCCTGGCGACTGTGGAACGCGTGCACGGCTGGATCTGATAACCGATCACCCGAGGTAGGGGCTCGATCGGGCTTCGAGGTAGTGGCTGATCCGTAGCCGCATTGATGGGTGCATATCGAGTGTGGCGATATCATCTGGGTGTGTCCACGCAATGTCGGTGCTCTCGTGGTCAATGGCCGGCGTTCCGCCCGTCAGACGAGCGGTGAAGCAAAGCGAGAATTGCTGGCGGACTTCGCCATTGGAGAACGCTACGATGTGGGCGGGATTTGTGTAGATCCCGGTGAGTGCGGTGATCTCCACGTCGAGGCCGGTCTCTTCCTTAACTTCGCGCACGGCGGTCTGTTCGATGGTTTCCCCGACGTCGTGTCCGCCGCCCGGCAGGGCCCAGAGCTTGTTGTCGCGACGCTTGATAAGCAGGATGCGGCCGAGTTCGTCGGTAACGACCGCGGACGCAGACGGAACGACGCTATTGGGCTTGGGAGCCTCAGGGTCGTTGTAATAATCGGTTCGCATGGGCGAACGAGCCTCCTTCAGGTAGGGCTGGCATCAGTCGGTCAGCGGTTTGGCGTTGTCCCAGACTCGATTGAATGCCTGGTCGAACGTGGCCCACAGTCGGGGCTCGTCAGCGCGGGCGAAGACCATGACCGGATTGCTACGGCCGGGCGACCCATAGATGTGAAAGTTCACGATCATGTCGTCGTCGACCCGAAACGTCGACGCGTAGAGGGTCGTTTGGTGCGTCCGAATCTGCAGCCCCGGCGTCGTCGCCCGCGGAGCGAGCAGTTCGACGGTGGTACGGCACCTGGCGATGACGGCTTCTCCGATGTCCTCTTCTTGGCCGCGAAGAATCGTGCTCGCACTTTCTGGGTCGCCAATGAGAACTCGCACGGCGACGCCGCGCTCGGCCGCATCAACCAGTGTGGCGACGAATCCGTCCACGGTGTCGAATAAAAAGGTTGCTGCAAACACCAGGATGTCGACCGCGCGGTGAGCGTCGGTGAAATGCTGCTGCCAAAGACTGACGGGTATCTGACTGCGGGTCGCATACACCGTGGGCATGAATGGCTTGACCCAGCTGGTCGCCAGATGGGAACCGTCGGAGGCCGGGTATTGCTGTGGCCACAGATCGTGCGGAGTGCACCCGAGTACTTCGGCAGCCCGACGGGCGTTTTCCTCACGAACCTTGTAGTCGACATCGGCCAGCCAGCGGTGCACGGTTTTGACCGAGACTCCGATTCCGTCGGCAAATCGCCGATCGGACAGCCTCTTCCCGCGTACACGTTCTCTGAGTGGTTCGTTCGGAATCATCAACCGAGTACGGCGCCCGTCGCAGTCATGGCCTTCGCGTGTGCTCCTCCCCCGCTGGTGCCGCACGTCCCCTGGCTAAGCCTAGCTTGGCGCCAAGTCATCAGCTCCGCTGATTACAAGGGTGCCGACTCCTGCGACGGGTCGCATCCGGGTGTCCGAAATGTCCGGGTGATGACCAATACGTCCGCTCATGTCCGTAGCGATGTCCGATTTGTCCCTCTGAACTGATGCCAGCGCTCAATCGGGCGCTATCGGTACTAGGAAGGACAAAGTCAATGAAGTTGCTCATCAACACAACTGCAGTGACATTCACGTGCACGCGCGCGCCGGAGCAGCGGGTGAACTTCGATACCGGCCAACCCCGTATGGACAAGGCAACGGGTTTGCCCTTGTGGTCGGTCCAGGTCATGGCCTTGGACGAATCGGGCGGTGACGTGATCTCAGTGACTGTTGCGGGAGAACCGAAGGTCTCCGCCGGCCGTGCCGTCACGGTCACTGGTTTGGTGGCGCTGCCGTGGTCGCAGGATGGCCGCTCAGGTATCGCCTACCGCGCCGACGCGATTACCGAGACCGCTGACATGTTGTCGGCGAAGAACTCCGGCGGCCCCACCCGCGCCTAACCCGATTAAAAGATCGATGGGCTGCCCGCCCAAACCCTCCATGGCGCGACTTCGGGCGGGCAGCCCCTACTCGAGTCCGAGCCTATTTAGGAAGGAGTTCTCATGTCCTACTCATCGAACACGAAAAACGGCAGCGGATCTGAACGATCCAACGACGAGTGGATTGTCGAACTGATCTGGGCCATGTTCAAGGCGACGGGTTACCTGCTGTGGCTGGCGATCCTGTTCCCTGCCGTCAGCGTGCCTGCCGTCATCAGTCTGGTAATGATGCTGCGTTACGGCATCGGCGCCGGGATGCTCACTGCTATCGGGCTTGGCGCTGGCTATGGCGCATGGGCTGCGCTGGACACGCAGTCCTTTGAACACTGGATTGCGCGGCCTGTGCGGCAGCGATTCCAGATGTGGTGGCGATACACCCGCACCTGGGAACAAGTGTGTGCCCTGCATGGTCTGACGGCGCGTCACCAGGACCGCACTCTCACACCTGTTGTGCGTTCAATCTGGATCGGCAAGCACACCGACGTGATCGACCTGCGCGTGGTCACCGGTCAGTCGGTGGATGATTGGCACAAGCGGATACGCGAACTCGCGGCCGCGTGGCGCGCTGACCGACTGATCATCCGCCCCACCGCGCCCGGCGAGCTGCGGATCACGATCACACGCTATGACTTTCTGGCCCAACCCATTCGGCTGCCACGCCCGGCGGCCAGTACCAACGTCAACTTGTCGGCTGTGCCGGTCGGGATCACCGACACCCACCAATGGTGGCGGGTTCCGGTGCTCGGCCATCACCTGCTTATCGCCGGCGCCACCGGCGCGGGGAAAGGATCCGTGCTGTGGTCCTTGATTGCCGGCCTGGCCCCCTGCGTCAAGACAGGTCAGGTACGGCTGTGCGTTATTGACCCGAAGGGAGGTATGGAGCTCGGCCCCGGGGCGGGGATCTTCAGTGCGTTTTCTCATGATGCTAAGGACACCACTCTTGACTTGCTGCGGACCTTGGTGACCGCGATGCACGCACGAGCCAACCGGCTACGCGGCCACACCCGCCTGCACACCCCGACACCCTCGGAACCGTTGTACGTCTTGATCATCGACGAAATCGCCGCCCTGACGGCCTACGTCCCCGACCGCAAGATACGCACCGAGATCGAACACCTCCTTGGGCTGCTGCTCTCGCAAGGCCGAGCGGTCGGTATCAGCGTGGTAGCCGCGATCCAGGATCCGTCCAAAGACACCCTCCCGGTGCGCCAGCTGTTCACCGTACGCATTGGGCTGCGACTGACTGAAACCAGCCAAACGGCGATGGTGCTCGGTCAGAGCGCCCGTGACGCAGGCGCGGAATGCGACCTAATCGCCGACACCACCCCCGGTGTGGGCTACGTGATGATCGACGGCACCGCGCAACCGCAACGCATCCGAGCCTTCCACGTCACTGACGCCGACATCACTGACCTCGCCACCCGCTTTACCCCGCTAAGGAGTTACAGCAACGGAAACGCGCACAACACAAATGACGCCGGACCGGACGGGGGCAATCGATGAACACTCCGGTCCACTTGCCGGGCGCTCCGGGCGGCGTCGACCACGAGGTCGTGGTCGCCCAGATGATCCGGCGAGCCAGCGCAGTAGGATTCGACGACTGGTGGCAGCGGATCGAGGCAATTGGCTTCTGCGCCAACCCGATCCACCTGACTGGCCTTGACAGCTTGGGCCGCGAACACGAGGTATTCACGCGATGCAACAACCGACGAGCCGTCGTATGCCCATCATGCTCCGACCTGTACTCACGCGATATCTGGCAACTCATCCACGCTGGTCTGCGGGGCGGACATCACGACATCCCGTCAACTGTGACCGATCACGCCCAAGTCTTTGTGACCCTGACCGCACCCAGTTTCGGTGCCGTTCACACAGTTCGCACCGCAGGCGGTTGCCACCCACGGAACGCAGGCCGCCGCCAATGCCAACACGGAAAGCCGTTGTGGTGCGATCGTTCGCATCGCGATACGGACGCCGAGCTCGGACAACCCCTGTGTGGAGCTTGCTACGACTACCTCGTGCACGTCTTATTTACGTGGCATGCCCCAGAGCTGTGGCGGCGGTTCACGATTCGCCTGCGTCGCGGATTGAAATGCGAGTTACGCCGACGCGCTGAGCAACCAGAACAGACGCGGATTTCGTTCATGAAAGTGGTTGAGCTACAACGACGAGCGCTCCCCCATTTCCACGCCGTCATTCGATTGGACGCCGCATCTGAGCCAGGTCAACCACCAGCAGCGCCAGACACGACCATTAGCGCACAAGACCTCGCCGTCCTCGTCCGCCAGGCGGCGACCAAAACGGCCCTAGCCCTGCCCGGCAACAAAACCCTGCAGTTCGGCGAACAAATCGACATCAAAGCCATCATGACCACGGATGGAAAGCAGAATGATGACAGCCAAACGTCCGGTCGCGAGATTGCCTCTTACCTTGCAAAGTACGTGACCAAATCCGTCGCAGACTTCGGTATCGCAATCCGCCGATTCAGCCCTGCCGCAATCGATCAACTCGACGTAACGGACCACCTTCGCGAGATTCTGCGGGCAATTGCCACAATCTCCGCAGAAGAACCCTACACAGACATGATGGCGTGGCTTCACACTCTCGGCTATCGCGGCCATGTCGTGAGCAAGTCACGACAATTCTCGACGACAATGACCGCCCTGCGCGAACGCCGCGCAGATTGGCGAAAATCGCGAACACACGATGCATTGTCGGCGACCGTTGGAGCATCCCGGGTTTGATGCACACCTCGTTTTGTGTGACCGGGGTGTCCGATCTGAACGGTGAGCGTAGTACCT
>NZ_LQOX01000009.1 GCF_002102175.1 Mycobacterium gastri
CAACATCATCACACGCCACACCGCGCACAGCCGTCAGACACGACCAACAATGGACAGGTTATTCAGCGCGTTCCTAGGCGTTTGCTGCGTCGGCTAGCATTGGTGCGTTCGGGATGTACCTGCTTCTAGCTCCGTCGATAGGCCTTGTCGCGTTGGCCGGGGTGTCATCGACACGGAGCTGGATGGGTCTGGAAGTGCTGCGGTATCGACTGCGGTATCGGCTGGACAGCATCACTCGGCCGCGCGGGTGGTGTCATGGGCTCCTCGTGAACGTCCAATTTGGGTAGGCCTGCTCCGCATTCGCTATCGCCCTGCGTTCCTCCCTTGGGCCAAGGAACGAAGGAAGGCCGAAGTTCTGGTAGATGAGGTCGATAGGTTGGGGCCGCCACCTTCGCCGGCCTCGCTCCGCGCGGATGCAAAACGTCTACAGGTACGATTACCTGTGTACGTTCCGTTCCATTATCCAGAGGGAAGGTGGTCTTGGTGGAAGCCCTGACGCCGAGCACCGCGGGGCAGGCCGGCCTGTCGCGCAGCGCGCTCTACCGCGGCGCGCGCGCAGGCCGGTTGGACCGCGTCGCCCGCGGCATCTACCTGCCTGCTGAGGCAACGGCCGCTGACTGGGATCAGGTCGAGGCCGCGACCCGGCGCCCCGACGCCACGATCTGCCTTACCTCCGCGCTCGCCTATCACGACCTTACCGACGCGATCCCCGCCGCACTGGACGTCGCGATCCCCAGGGGGTCTAGGACACCGGCGAGCACTGGTGCGATCGCGTGGCATCAGTTCGATCGGGCCACATTCGAGATGGGACGGGAGCAGATCACGATCCGGGGATCGGCTCAGACGATCGGGATCTACTCACCTGAGCGGTCGATCGTCGACGCGTTCCGGCTCCGCGGCGACGTCGGATACGAACTAGCCCGCGACGCGCTGCGGGAGTGGCTGCGGCGAGGTGGCAAACCGGCCTGGCTGATCGATATCGCCTCTCGGCTACCGCGGGCGAAGTCCCCGGTCCTGCAGGCATTGGAGATGCTGGGGTGAGTTCCGGCGACGCGGTATTCCGACGACTCCAGGCCGCCGCCCGTTCCGCAGCGGCGAATAGCGGCACCGGCGCACCTACGCAGGAGTACCTGGTACGGCACACCCTCGAATCGTTCCTGGATCGGCTCACCCACACCTCGCATGCTGGCGACTTCGTCCTCAAAGGCGGAATTCTGCTGTCCGCCTACGGGGTACGACGACCGACCAAGGACACCGATGCCAACGCCATCCGTGCCGACGTCACCGCCGAACATCTCGCCGATGTGGTACGCAACATCGCCGCGATCGATGTCGATGACGGGGTGGTGTTCTACATCGACACGATCAGCGTGCAGGAGATTCGCGAGCAGGCCGACTACCCAGGACTGCGCGTGCGGGTCGCCGCGTCGATCGGACAGTGGGAAGGCGTCGTAGTTTGGGACGTATCCACCGGAGACCCGATAGTGCCGCCACCGCGGCAGGTAACCATCGACCGGATCCTTGGCGAGCCGATCACGCTCCTCGGTTACGCTCCCGAGACCACCATCGCCGAGAAGGGCGTCACCATCCTCGAACGCGGCATTACCAGCACCCGCTGGCGTGACTACGTCGACATCGTCCAGATTGCCCGCTACGGCATTGACCCCGATGAACTTCTCCGATCTGCACAGGCCGTCGCGCGCCACCGCGGCGTCACCCTCGAACCCGTCGCACCGCACCTGGCCGGTTACGGCGCAGTCGCACAAGTGAGATGGGCCGCATGGCGCCGCAAGGAACACCTCGAATCCGTATGCGAGGAGAACCTTGACGACCAGATCATTCTGGTCGTCTCCTACCTCGATCCCGTATTCGTCCACGGTCCCGCTTAGGCAGGGCAATATCAGTCCGGCCGCGGATTAGACGCCGCGAGGGACGTGTCTAAAACGCTTCGATGCCTGCTCAGGCTCGCGAGCGCTAACCGGGTGAAACGCGATTGGATCGATTCGGGGCACATGGCCCTAGAGGTCATCGCTGGCGGCCTGGGGGGCAGCTTGGCCACACGCACTCCGTAGACAGTCTGACCGCGGGGTATCTCCTTTCGATCGCGGTGTGTGCGGTTGCCATGACCTTGTTGAGCACCAGAGTCGTCCCACCTCGATTACATCCTGCGGCTCCACAGAGCGAAGCCGGCCAGTACGGTCCGCGCCGTCGTTGTAAGACTTATTGATCGCGGCCGCCGCGACGTCGTCCGTAAAGGATCCTCGGCAGGCGCGCCAACAGCCGCGTCCGCGACGGGCGATACGGATAGGTGTGAAAATCGCGGGACAGATGGAAGCGTGAGATCAGAAGCGCCTGCTGCTGGCAGAACTTGCGGATCCCGCCCGGGCCGTGCCGATACCCGATCCCCGACGTCTTCGCCCCGCCCATCGGTAGCTCGAGCGCGGTGTAGTTGACGAGGGCGTCGTTGACGCACACGGCCCCGGCCTCCAAGCGTCGAGCAACGGCTTCGGCGCGCTTGCGGTCGCGGCCGAATACGGCGGCGGTCAGCCCGAACGGCGAGTCGTTGGCGAGCCGGATTGCCTCCTCCACGTCGGCGACCTTCATGATCGGCAAGGTCGGGCCGAAGGTCTCCTCGCGCATGCAGTCCATCGTGTGGTCGACGTCGACGAGCACCGTGGGCTGAAACCAGAGCCCGGAGCCATGGTCGCCGCGCGAACCGCCGACCACGACCCGGGCACCCTTGGCGATCGCGTCCTGGACGTGGCGCTCGACGAGCTTGACCTGACCAGGCGTCGTCATCGATCCCACGTCGACGCTGCCGGGGCCGCTCGGCACGCCCTGGCGAACCCGACGCGCCTTCTCGACCACTTTGGCGACGAACTCGTCGTAGATGGCCGCCACGGCGTAGACGCGCTCAACCGAGATGCAGGTCTGCCCGCAGTTGAACATGGAGTAGTACACCGAGTGTTGCGCGGCGCGTTCGAGGTCGGCGTCCTCGAGGACGATCAACGGGTCCTTGCCGCCGAGTTCCAGCGACACCGGCGTCACCGTGTCGGCCGCCCGCTTCATGACGTGCTGTCCGACCTCCGTCGAGCCGGTGAACATGACCATGTCGACGGCGTCCACCAGCGCGTCGCCGACCGCCCCGCCGCGACCGGTGACCACCTGCATCACGTCTTCGGGCATCCCGCTCTCGATGAGGCCCTGCCGCAACAGGATTGACGTCAACGGTGTCGCGGTCGCCGGCTTCAGCAGAACACTGTTGCCCGCCGCCAGCGCCGGGATGCAGTCCCCGAACGAGTTCGTCAGCGGGTAATTCCAGGGACCGATCACGCCAACCAGGCCCAGCGGCCGGTAGCGCACGACCAGCCGCTTGCCCTTGACGAGCACCGCCGAGGATTTGACCCGCTCCTCGGCCAAGTAGACCGGGGCCATCTTCGCCCAAAACCCGAACGCCGCCTGTCCGTAGAGCAGCTCGGCGATCAGGGCGTCCTCGTAGGTCTTGCCGGTCTCCGCGCAGATGGTCTCGATCACCCGGTCCTGGTTGTCCACCAGCCACTTCTGGGCGCGCCGAAGCACCCTCGCGCGGCCATCGAATCCGAGTGCATTCCATGTGGGCTGCACCGCGCGACCGCGCGCAGCGGCTGCGGCGACGTCGTCGGCGTCCATGTTCGGCACTTGCCCGATCTCGCGGCCTGTCGCCGGATTCTCGACCACGATCATGGCGTCGATTACACCGGGAGCCGGTCGCAATGTCATCGGACCCCCGGCCCGAAGTTGACTGGGGATGTCGTGCTGCGGGCCTAATCGCCGTTGGCCGGCGCAAGCACGGCCGTCCCGAGCCAAGCGCACGCGAGCAAAGCGACCTCGACACCGATCCGGTCCTCGGCCAGCGCGCGACCGCGAAGCTCCTCGGCTTTGCGGACTCGGTACAACACCGTGTTCTTGTGCAAATGCAGCCTTGCTGCGGTCTCGGTGAAGCTGCCGTTCGTCTCGAGGAACATCCGCGACGTCTCGCGAAGCCTTGCCGACGCGTCGTCGTCGGTGGCAAGCCGGCCGAGCACGTCCTCGACCCAGAATCTGGCCGCCGCAACGTCGGCGTTGAGGAAGGAGGTAAGGCCGGTCTCGCGGAACGTCGTCACGATCGGCCCGGTCGACCCCGACGCGATGGCCACCGCCTGGGCACGCAACGCCTGCTCGTGGGTCACCCGGAACCCCTCCGGGCCCGCCGCCGGAGAACCAATGGCAGCGCGAACGCCGCTGGCCGCGTCGCCGAGGATGATCGCCAGCGCCTCCGCGGCAATCGGCGCTCCCCCACGTGTGGAAAACCAAGCCCAGAATGTGGATTCGTCGGCAACCACGGTCAGCGGGGGCCGCGTCGACAACGTGGCCAACGCGGCCGCCGCCCGATCGAGCAGCATCGGCGCCTCGGGCCCCGCCGCCGATTCGTCGATCCAGGCCACCAAGCCAACATGCACCGTGTCGAGTTCCCACCCCAAGGCCACGCCCGAGCGATCGTCGCCGGCGAGCAACGACCGGATGAGCGAGGCCCGACGCGACGAGGTGTTCTGCAGCCAGCGGTCGCGCTCCCCCTGGTACACCGCAAGGACATTCTCCGACATCAAGTCGACGTAGCGGAACGAGGCTTCGGTCACCGCGCGCAGGATGCCGAGCATCGTAGACGCGTCCAGTTTGCGAGACGCCAGTTCCTCCTGCCACAACTCCAGGAATCGGAAATGGCCGATCCGGTAGGCCCGCAGCAACGCCTCGATCGGCACCCCGCGCTGAGCCAGGCGCCGCGCATATTCCGCTGCGGCCGTGGGTATTTCCGCGCTTCCAGCGTCGATTGCGTTGGCGATCACGTCCAGCCCGATAGCCACGTTTTCGCGCAGGCTCGCGCTGAGCAGTGCCTCGACCGCGTGGTCGCCACGAAGGTGCGGAACCGTTGCGAGCACCAGTTCGAGCAATTCGTCGCCGACTTCGACGATGCGACCGCTCAGATCCTTCGCGATCGAGGCGATCTCGGGTGTCGGGCCAACCCGGTTTCCAGGCACCGGCCGATCATAGGCATGGCCGCTTTAGGCCGGTGTCACGACCGACGGGCAACAAATTCATTCCGACGGACCAATGACGGGGGTGGGCCCGGCGTAGTGTGATCGATGCTATGGAGGTCGTCGGCCATCCCGCCGCGCTCGCAAGCGCCACAACGTTCGCCCGCGACGATCTGGCTCCGCTCGTCGATCGTCCCGAGGCGATCCTTCCCCTTCCCGAACTCGAAGGCCTGCTGGTGAAGGCGGCCGATTCCGCCCTCCTACCGGCTTCGACTGGCGGCGCAGGGCTTTGGGGAGCCGTGGGCGCTCCCCCTGGCTCCGCTGCCGAAGTGCTGCGGCTGATCGCGGGAGTCAACGGCGGTGTGGCATTCGGCGTGCACCGACTCGCGCTGGCGGCCCGTCTGCGGGCTCGCCTCGGGCTTGGCGCAGACACCCCGGCCGCCGTCTCGCTGCAGGGGCACTACGGCCTCGGCCGCGACGCGCTTCCGCGCCTGCTGGCCGATCGCGAACTGCGCGACCAGGACGTCGTGCTGCTGGCCGACTGGCTCGACCCGGCGCATCCACGCGTGGTCGTCTCGACACCGTGGGAATCGGTGTTGGCAGTGAGGCTTCACGGCAGGGAGATCGTCTGGAGCGAGGTTTCGCGGGCCGATTGCCACGTGCGCCTACAGCCCAACAGCCACGGCTTCGATGAGCTCGAAACGACGACCACCGTGCAGGGTCCGGTGGCCGCAGCCGACGGGGCCGCCGATACCGCGCTGTACGCCGAGGCGCTGTACCTTGACGGCCTCGGCATGATGGCCATCGCCGCCGGCGTCGTCGATCACGGCCTGAAGATCGCCCGCGAGTGGGCCAGCCGACGCATTCAGGGCGGAGCAAAGATCGACGGTTACCCGGCCGTGCAGCAGATGCTGGCGCAGATCTCCGCAACTGCCCGCGCCGGCACCCAGCACCTGGCGTACTTCGCCTCACTGGAGCCGAATGCCGAGGCATTGGCGGACCTTTGCGCGGTGCGCTCGGCGTTTCACCCGGCGTGCTGCATCGCCGCGAACAACTCGATCCAGGTCCTCGGCGGGCGGGGGTACATGCAGGACTTCGGCCCCAAGAAGATCGCCCGCGACGCGAACACCCTGCGGGTCCTGGGCGGGACCCCAACCGAACTGTCGCTGTTCGTCGCCGAATGGGAGCGTGCGCAATGACGACCAACGGCCGCGCCCTGGACGGGTTCGTCCCCGCCTCCAGCCCGTTCTCCACACGAACGGCGTTCAAGAGCCTCAGTGCAGTCAGCCGGGCGGTGCTGCCCAACACCCCGCAGTCGTTGTGGGATCAGGACACCGCGAGGCTGCCCAGCGCGCATGCCGCCCTGCGTAGGCGGGCCCGTGAATTCGCCGACCGGGTCATCGCCCCGATCGCGCTCGAATTGGACGTCACGCCGCAGCCGCCGTGCGGCGAGATGCATCCGCTGATGCGCGACGTGTTCGTCAAGGCATCCAAGGAAGGTTTCCAGAGCGACTTGGCCTTCCCGCCGCCGCTGGGGACCGCGTCGGTTCGCGGTGACCGCTATCCCGTGCTGTCTATCGCGGTGAAGGTCGAGGAGTTCGCGCGGGCGTGCGGTGGCCTGATGCTCAATCTGATGGTTCCCGCACTGGGCCAGTCGCCGATCCTGATCTCAGGCGACGCGAACGCCTATCGCCGCTTCCTGATACCCGCCTATCGCGAGATGAAAGCCGGTGTGCCCCATCCCTTCTCGTTCCTCATCACCGAGCCGACCGCAGGCTCCGACGTCGAAGAAGGACACGGCGCGAGCGTCTACACACCCGGGATGGTCGCCAAGCGGGTGCCCGGCGGCTGGTCGCTGAGCGGCCGCAAGCGGTTCATCGGCGCCGGCGATCTGTCCAAGACGATCTCGGTGTTCGCCGCGCTTGAGGGCGAGGGCATGGAGTCGTGGACGCTGTTCGTGATCAACCCGCCGGTGCCCGGCTATCGGACGATCCGCAAGGAACTGAAGCTCGGGATGCGCGCGTCGGGCACTGCCGAGGTGGAACTCACCGACGTGTTCGTCCCCGACAGCAACATCGTCGGCGGCCTGCGCAACGGCTGGGCGCTCAACCGCGCCTCACTGAACTTCTCACGTATCCCGGTGGCTTCTATGAGCGTCGGATTCGCACGCGGGGCTCTGGAAGCGGCGCTCGAATTCGCGGGCAGGACGACCTTGGGCGGCAAGGCGCTGGTCAACTACCAGGAGATTGAGCTGATGCTGGCCCAGATGGTCGCCGAGACGAGTGCGATCCGGTCGATGGTGTGGGAGCAGGCCAGGGTTTTCATCCCACGACAGGGAGCGGCGTCAATGACCAAGCTGCACTGCACCGATCGTGCGCTCGAGGTGTGCAACATGGCGATGGACCTGCTGGGCAACCATAGCCTGCTGCACCCCAACAAGGTCGAAAAGGCATGGCGAGATGCGCGTTTGCCAATCATCTTCGAGGGAACCAACCAGATCAACCGGCTAGCGGTGATCGAAGACATGCAAGAGGAGGTGCTTTCGAAGTGCACACCGTGAACGAAACATCCGAGCTCGCATCCGACGCGTTCTTCGCTGTCCCGAGAACGACAGTGAGCACGTCGGCGGGGGACGTGGAGCTGCCGATCCTCTACTACGACAACTCCCACGTCATTGCGGTATTCGCCGCCGATCCCGCTGGTGTGGCCGCCAAGCTCGAGGGCACGGGCCTGGTGCCGGCATTGCACGTCGGCAATCGGCCCGTCGTGCTGTGCGCGATGTACGAGTACCGGCTGACCTCGATCGGTCCCTACAACGAGGTCGGGATCGGGATCGCGGTCTACCCGGAGGGACACCGGTCCGGCCCACTTCCGACGCGATGGCTCGAGCTGCTCCGCCCGCCCGACCGCCGCGACCAGGGGGCCTACGTCATCGATCTGCCCGTCACCACCGAGGCGGCGCGCGCGGCGGGTTCCGAGATCTGGGGATACCCGAAGTTCGTTGCGCCGATCCAGTTTTCGCTTGGGGGCGGCCGGTTCTCGTGTGGGGTGGAGGATCCCGACGACGGTTCGACCATCATGGAATTCAGCGGCCGCGCGATTCCCACCATCCCGATCCCGCCGTCCCCCTTGGTGCTCTACTCGCACAACCACGGGGCGATGATCCGCACCCATGTCGACCTACGCAACGGGATGCGCGCCCACCTGCCCGGCGGAATCAAGATGAAGGTCGGAGGCTCGCATCACCGGATGGCCAACAACCTCCGCGACATCGGCCTGGACGGCGCGGTGCCGTTGGCGGTCGCGTCGACGAACCGGTTCCAGTCGCGCCTCAACAACGGCATAGCACTCTGAACCGGCACACTGCGCAACACCGGGCTGGTGACCTCCGACCGGCGGGATTCGGCTCGTTGGCACATGGTCCCGCCCATTACGAACGCGGTCGGCAAGATCGACAAGCCGACGTTGCGGAAGAACACACCGCGCATTGCCCCGCCGGCGACGCACAAGGCCTGACATGAGTGACACCCGATCCCGCGTGCCCTTGCTCGACTCGACGTTCTTGCGACTCGAGACTTCGGATACTCCGATGCACGTCGCCGCCCTGCAGGTCTACTCGCTGCCCGACGACGCAGGCCCTGATTTCATCGCGGGGGTGGTAGCCGGTTTTCGCGAACCGATGCCGTTGCGCAAGCCGTTCAATCTCGTGCTCGCCGGCGGATTGTTGTCGGCGGTCGCTCCGGCTTGGGATGTCGTCGAGCAGGTCGACATGGAGTACCACGTCCGACATACCGCACTACCTGCGCCGGGCGGCGAACGCGAACTGGGGGAGCTGATCTCGCACCTGCACAGCACTGTCCTCGATCGCACCCGGCCGCTATGGACCTGCCATGTCATCGAGGGCCTGGAGGACCGGCGGTTCGCGGTCTACGTGAAGATTCATCATGGCCTGACCGACGGTGTCAACGGTGTCCGGTTGACCTGCGACCAGCTGGCCAGGACACCCGACGGGCCGTGGCGCGCACCCTGGCAACAACCTGCCACCGAGAAGGTCCGCCGCGCACGTGAAAAGGGTGCGCGGCCAGGCCTTTCGCCGTGGCGCGCGCCGATCGAGCTGGGCCGCGGGATGCTCGGTCTGACACGTCGGTACGGCGAGCGCGAGCGGGTCCGGCTGCCGTTCCAAGCGCCGCGGTCGATCCTCAACGGCCGGGTCACCAATGCCCGCCGGGTTGCCACCCAGCAGCTGGACATGGGGCGGATCCGTGAAGTGGCCAAGCGCCAGCAGGCGTCGGTGAACGACGTCTTCCTCGCGGTGTGCGGGGCAGCTCTGCGGCGGTATCTCATTGAACGCGACGCGCTTCCCGAACAACCGTTGATTGCCGGTGTGCCGGTCAACCTCCGGGAGGAGGGTCAGGAGGGCGGCAACGCGGTCGGCTTCCTCTGGTCGAGCCTGGGGACCGATGTTGCGGACCCCCGCGAGCGGCTGGAGGCGATACGCCGCTCGATGGGCGCGGCCAAGGAGCACCTGCGCGAGATTGCCGGCCCCGTGCGCCCGACGTTCACGCTGCTGACCATGGCTCTGCCGCTGGCGGCGCTCATGAGCGGGCAGGCCACCCGCACACCTAAGCCACCGATGAACGTGACGATTTCTAATGTTCCGGGGCCGGCCGAAACGCTCTATCTGAACGGCGCGCGGTTGGAGGCGCTGTACCCGGTGTCGCTGGCATTTCAGGGCCTCGGTTTGAACGTCACCTGCATCAGCTACGACGGTCAGTTGAACATCGGCGTGATCGGCAGTCGGGATGCGTTGCCCCACCTGCAGCGCAGCGCGGTGTTTCTCGGCGAGGCGCTCGACGAGCTGTACGACGCCGATAAGGCACGTCGGTGACCGCGACGACGGCCGTCGTGACAGGCGCGGCGCGTGGGATCGGCCTGGCGATCGCCAAGTCCCTGGCGGCCCGCGGACACCGCGTGCTGCTGACGGACTTGGATGGTGACGCCGTCGAACACGCCGCCCACGCTGTCGGGCCAAGCGCCTGGGGCGTCGCTCAGGACGTACGGGATGCCGTGAGCCACGACGCGGTGGCCGCGCTGCGCTGGAGCGAGGTCGGCTGGCGGTGTGGGTCAACAATGCCGGGGTCCTGCATGCGGGTAACAGCTGGGAGCAGCCGGCTGAGGTCGTCGCCCAGACACTCGACGTCAATGTGCGTGGAATGATGGCCGGCTGCGCGGCGGCGGTGAACGCCATGAGTGTCGGCGGCGGCGTGATTCTCAATGTCGCCTCGATATCGGCGCTGACACCCGTGCCGCGGTTGGCGGTGTACGCCGCAACGAAGGCGGCTGTGGTGTCCTACACCGGCTCGCTGCAGGGAGAGCTCAGCCATGTGCGGCTGCCGATCCGCGCCCGTGCGGTGTGCCCCGACGTGGTCTCCACCGCGATGGTCGCCTCGCATGCACACCATCCCGATGCTGCGCTGCTGTTCTCCGGGCCCAAGCCGATGTCTGTCGACGAGGTGGCGGCTGCGGCCATGGAACTGATGGACAGTCGGCAGATCTTCCGCGTCGTTCCGCGCTGGCGGGGAGTGATTGCGCGTAGCACTGGCCTCGTTCCCGCTTCCGGCCTGCGCGCCCTGACCTTGATGCGAATGCTCGGCGAACGGCGACAGCGCAGTGGAAACCAGTCCATCGTCGGCTCCGATTTCGAGAGGTAATTGTCGCCATGAAAACAGTCGTCATTACCGGAGCGACCGCCGGAATCGGCCGCGCGACGGCCCTGCGTTTCGACCGCGCGGGCTACCGCGTCGCTGCCTACGGCCGCAATAAGGCCGCGCTCGACGAGCTCCGGGCGCAGCTGCGACCCGAGGCCGTCGTCGACACGCTGGACATCCAGGATGCCGACGCCTGGACCACGCGGCTGGGCGAGCTGGCCGAGATCACCGGCGGCCAGCTGGACGTGCTGATCAACAATGCAGGCATCCTCACCTCGGGACCGTTCGCCGAAACTCCGCTGGCGGCCCAGCGCAGCATCATCGACGTCAACGTCGGCGGCACGATGGCGGGCTGCCACGCCGCCTACCCGTACCTGCGCTCGACCCCCAAAGCCCAGGTCATCAACCTGTGTTCCGCGTCGGCCATCTACGGCCAGGCCGAACTGGCCGCATACTCGGCCTCAAAATTCGCGATCCGCGGGCTCACCGAGGCACTCGAACTGGAGTGGGCCGACGACGACATCCGGGTATGCGCCGTCTGGCCGCTCTTCGTCGATACCGGGATGGTGCAGGGCGTGGACACCGGCAGCACCCGCGCCCTCGGAGTCTCACTCACCGCCGACGGCGTCGCCGACTCGATCCTGAAGACCGCGCAGAGCCGGCCCCGATTGCCACACGGACCGCACTACGCGATCGGCTGGCAGGCCGAGGCGTTCATGACGATCTCCAGCTTCGTACCCTCCTGGGTCTTGCGGGAGATCAACCGCCGCGCCACTGGCCACTGAATCGCACGCGGGGCTGCGCCCAATGCTGGCGGCCGCATCGCGTAGTGGCCGGGCTTGATACCAGTAAAGAAAGTTCTCACACCGCAGATCACGCCGAATTCTGCGTGGTCGACACTCAGGCATCAGGCTTTGGTGGCGGCGGACGGGAGCGGCTGAGCGGACGGGAGCCGCCACCACGAAGCTGAGAGCTTGGCGGCTGGCGACGTAGCACCTCGGTCAGGGCGGAGCTGCGGGTGTACGGCAGGCGTCCGCATGAAAGACGGAAACAACCTCCCATTCAACCGACCCCTCACATCAAGAGGACACTTCTCCCCACACGCTGCACTCCGTGTGGACGAGTTGTACGACGTTCCAGACGCTCATATCCACACGGCTTATGTTCGTGTCGGCTGGCTGTCAGTCTCGGTGTCGACGGGAGTTTCGCCCGCCACCAAAGCCTGATGTCTGAGCGGCGACCAGCCAGAACGTCGTCGAAGATCTCATCGAGTGGACGCACACTTTCGTCGAACATCTCGATGAAGGCCAGGATCGTTAGGCTGGACAGTATGAGTTCGCTGCAGGTGACTCGGGCACGGGTTGCCGCGGAATCATGCCTTGTGGCTCTGCCGGGCCGACTCACACATGTGCGTGGAGTCGTAGCGGCTGCCGACGGGCTTCGCGGACATTTCGACGTAGCCAGTGCAGATTGCCTGGTGGCGGCAGCTTGGCTGCACGACGTCGGTTATGCGCCGTCGGTGCGGTCGACGGGCTTTCATCCGGTCGACGGCGCCGCGTTCGCGCGCCGGGAAGGCTTCGACGAGCTGGTGGTCTCCCTGGTCGCCTTCCATTCGGGTGCGCCGGCCGAAGCGCGCGAACGCGGGATCAACGGCTTATCCGCGTTCTCCGCTCCACCGCAACAATTGCTGGATGCGTTGACTTTCTGCGATTTGACGACCGGTCCTGACGGGGCGGCGGTGACGCCTGGTGATCGGCTGCACGAGGTGCTGCAGCGGTACGGTCCGGATGACCCAGTCCATCGGGCGGTCGACAGTAACCGCGTGGAGCTCCTGGCGGCTGTTAATCGGGTCCGCGCCTGGCTGTGATGACCGGTCATCCGAGGTAGGGACTCATCCGGGCTTCGAGGTAGTGGCTGATCCGCAGCCTCATTGATGGGTGCATATTGAGCGTCGCGATGTCGTCGGGACTGGTCCATGCGATGTCGGTGCTCTCGTGGTCAATCGCCAACGTTCCACCTGTTTGCCGCGTGGTAAAGCACAGCGAAAACTGTTGGCGTACTTCACCGTCGGAGAACGCGACGACGTGGGCAGGGTCAGTGTAGATACCGCTGAGTGCCACGATCTCGACGTCGAGGCCGGTTTCTTCCTTAACCTCGCGTATGGCCGTCTGTTCAATGGTCTCGCCGATGTCGTGGCCGCCGCCAGGTAGTGCCCACAGCTCGTTGTCTCGCCGTCTAATCAGCAGAATGCGGCCGAGTTCATCGGTGACGATTGCCGATGCCGACGGGACGACGCTGTTGGGCCTGGGAGCGTCGGGGTCGTTGTAGTAGTCGGTACGCATGAAAAACAAGCCCTTCTATGGGAACGCATGACCTCGATCAGTCAGCGGTTTGGCGTTGTCCCAGACTCGATCGAATGCCTGCTCGAATGTGGCCCAGAGCCGAGGCTCATCAGACCGTCCGAACACCATGACCGGATTGCTGCGACCCGGCGAGCCATAGATGTGAAAGTTAACGATGATGCGGTCATCAACTCGGAAGATCGACGAATAGAGAGTCGTTCGGTGAGTCCGGATCTCCAGCCCGGGTGTCGACGCTTGCGAAGCGAGCAACTCGACGGTGGTGCGGCACCTGGCGACGACGGCTTCACCGATGTCCTCTTCTTCGCCTCGAAGGAACAAGCCAGGACCGTCAGGGTCGCCAACGAGCAATCGCACGCCGACACCACGCCCCACCGCTTCGACAAGTGCGTCGACGAAGCCGTCCATGGTGTCGAACAAGAATGTGGCGGCAAGCACGAGGACGTCGACGGAATGCTGCGGATGGGCGAAATGCTGCTGCCAAACGCTGATCGGCATCTGTGTACGAGTGGGGTACACCGTCGGCGTGAACGGCCTGGTCCCGTCGGCTGACGCGAAGTTCGTAGACGATCGAGCGTATTGCAGCGGCCAGAGGTCGTGCGGAGTGCAGCCAAGTGCATCGGCGGCGCGACGCGCGTTGTCTTCGCGAACTTTATGATCGATGTCCGCGAGCCAGCGCTGGACGGTTTTGAGCGACACACCGGCTACGTCGGCGAATCGTCGATCGGACAAACTCTTTCCGCGTATCCGGTCCCTGAGCACTTCGTTCGGAATCATCGGCCGATCACGGCGCGCATCGCTGTCATGATCCTTGCCGTCTCCTTCCTTGGCCGTGCCACCGTGACCCGGGAAAGCCTAGTTTGGCCCTGGAGCTCCGTCCTAACAGACCGCGATGTCCACGATGTGTCCCGCTGGCCGCGCCTTCGTGTCCGAAATGTCGCGGCGACGTCCAAGGTGTCCATCAATGGCCGTAGCGATGTCCGATCTGTCCCTCTGAACTGAGGCAAGCGCTCGTTCGGGCGCGATCAGGATGAGGAAGGACGAAGCGAATGAAGTTGCGAATAGAAACAACTGGAGTGTCGTTCACGTGCACGCGTGCGCCAGAGCAGCGGCTGAACTTTGACACCGGAAGGCCCCGAGTAGACAAAGCAACGGGGGTACCCCTGTGGCTCGTCCAGGTCATGGCCCTCGACGAATCGGGCGGTGACGTGATTTCGGTGACCGTGGCCGGCGAGCCGCAGGTTTCCGCTGGGCGTGCCGTCACGGTCACGGGTTTGGTCGCATTGCCGTGGTCACAGGACGGCCGCTCGGGCATCGCCTACCGCGCCGAAGCGATCACGCAGACGGCTGACATGACGTCTGCCAAGGCCCCCGGCGCTGCCGCCCGCCCCTAACTCACGACCGAACTCGACGGGCTGCCCACCTGCGCTGAACTGCGGGTGGGCAGCCCTACCGAGCCGAACGCTCATGAGAAAGGAATTGTCAATGTCTCAACCATCGAAGTCTCAGCGCGACAAAGAAATACAACGATCCAACGAAGCCTGGTTCGCCGCAATGTTCTTGTGCATTAAGGCGATCGGCTGCATTCTATCGTTGGCAATCGCCTTCCCCGCCCTCAGCATCCCTGCTCTCGTAAGTCTGTTAAACACAATGTGTTACGGCTTCTACGTTGGAACACTCACCGCGGTCGCGTTCGCCGCCGGTTACGGCACCTGGGCTGCGCTCGACGCAAAGTCCTTCGCAACCTGGATTGTTCAACCTGTCCGACGACGGTTCCTGATGTGGTGGCGCTACACCCGCAACTGGGAGTCGGTCTGCGCCCTCAACGGGCTTACAACACGGGACCGCGAGCGCGATCGTACGCTCACCCCGCGCCTGCGTGCGATCTGTATCGGCAAGCACACCGACACCGTCGACCTGCGCGTGGTCACAGGTCAGTCGGTCAACGATTGGCAGAAACGGGTCCACGAGCTTGCCGCGACGTGGCGGGCAGATCGGCTGACTATCCGCGCCACCGCTCCCGGCGAGCTGCGGATCACGATCACGCGCTACGACGTTCTGGCCCAAACTATTCCGCTGCCACGGCGGGCGGTCGGCACCAATGCGAACCTGGCGGCCGTGACGGTGGGGATCACCGATACCTACCGATGGTGGCGGGTGCCCGTGCTCGGCCATCACCTCCTCATCGCAGGAGCCACCGGTGCAGGCAAGGGGTCGGTGCTGTGGTCTCTGATCGCCGGCCTCGCACCGGCCGTCAGGACCGGGCAAGTACGACTTTGCGTCATCGACCCGAAAGGGGGCATGGAGCTCGGCGCGGGGGCACCGCTGTTCAGTGCGTTCTCTCACGACGCCGCCGACCACACCCTCGAACTACTGCGAAGGCTGGTTGAGGTCATGCACGCCCGGGCCAATCGGCTGCGCGGGCACACCCGTCTGCACACGCCGACCCCCTCAGAGCCGCTGGTTGTCGTGATCGTCGACGAAATGGCGGCGCTGACCGCCTACGTCACCGACCGCAAGACGCGCACCGAGATCGAACATCTCCTCGGCCTGCTGCTGTCCCAGGGCCGGGCAGTCGGCATCAGCTTGATCGCCGCGATCCAGGACCCGTCCAAAGACACGCTGCCTGTCCGCCAGCTGTTTACCGTGCGCATCGGGCTACGACTGACCGAAGCCAGCCAGACCGCGATGGTGCTCGGTCAGGGCGCACGCGATGCGGGCGCCGAATGCGACCTCATCCCCGACACCACTCCTGGTGTGGGCTACATGATGGTCGACGGAACGGCCGAACCGCAGCGCGCCCGAGCGTTCAACGTCACCGACGCCGACATCGCCGACCTCACCGTGCGCTTCGCCCTGCCCCGGGGGCAGAGCACGCAATCCAAGCGCGATGTCAGCGACGGCGCAGACGAGGCCACACCATGACCGCTCCAGCCCTATTGCCAGGTGTTCCTGACGGCGTCGACCACCACCGCGTGATCAGCGAAATGATGCGTCGCGCGTGCTCGGCGGGATTCGACATCTGGTGGCGGCGCGCCGGCTCAGTCGGGTTCTGCGCCAACCCGATCCAGCTCACCGGTACCGATGAGGTCGGCCGCGAAAGAGTCGTGTGGGTGCGGTGCAACAATCGCCGCGCCACCGTGTGCCCCTCGTGTTCAGACCTGTACGCCCGCGACACCTGGCAACTCGTCGCTGCCGGCACCACCGGAGGTCGCCACAACATCACCACAGCGGTAGCCACCCGGCCACAAGTGTTCACGACGCTCACCGCGCCCAGCTACGGTGCGGTACATAGCGGTTCGGGCAGCAAGTGCCGGGACCACAAAACGGCAGGTGGTCACAAGCGGTGCCAACATGGAAAACCCCTGTGGTGCAGCACTATCCACGAACAAACCGATGTCCGAGTGGGACAGCCGCTCTGCGCCGAGTGCTACGACTACCTTGGGCACGTCCTGTTCACCTGGCACCTGCCGGAACTGTGGCGACGCTTCACCATCGCCCTGCGCCGCGACCTGACCAAACACCTGAAAAGCCAGGGAAGTCAGGCGGGCTCGGTGAAAGTCAGCTTCGTCAAGGTCGTGGAAATGCAGGCCCGAGCCATACCCCACATTCACGCCTCATCCGTCCGATCCCCCCGAAAACCACGCCAGTACCGCCACCGACGGCTCACGTGACCATAACAGTCACGGCCCCGCCGCCACTTGTGGTGGTGGGGGTCACCGTTCGGCAACCAGCCCCGACTGGGAGTCGCCGATATCTGCCACCGAGCTCGCCATCCTCATCCAGCAGGCTGCCCGCACCGTCACCCTCGACATCCAGGACCCCGCCGGCCACCGACAAATGGTCCGATTCGGCACGCAGATCGACACTCAACCTCTGAGGTCCCAAAACCACTCCCTCTCAACAGAATCAGACTCAGATGTGGGGACATCGCCGCGCCGGGTCGCCGGATATCTGGCCAAATATGTCACCAAATCCCTGCAAGACTTCGGTGTGGCTGCCCGCCGGCTATCCGCTGAAGCCATCGCGGACCTGAACGTCACTGACCACGTCCGGGCGATCCTGACGACCATCGCCGACCTCGCAGGCCAACCCCACGGTAACGATGCCCTGGCGGGGATCGGGCGCTGGCTACACACGCTGGGCTACCGGGGACACATCACCACGAAGTCCCGCCGCTACTCGGTCACCATGGGTGCACTCCGTGCCATCCGCGCCACCTGGACTCGACAACAAGCCGCCAAAGACTCGCCACTCGAACTAACCGAGCAGAGCGACCAAGTGTGCTGGGATTTCGACCGCGCAGGACACGCCACCGCTGGCGACCGCACCCTCGTCTACACCGCCGCCCTCCAGCACATCGAGACTCGCCGCGCCGGACTGGTCGAGGCGCGCCGCCACACCCGCGACGGGCATTGGGATCCGCCAGGGGGACGCGATGAGTGACGAGCCCCGAACCGATGCGCCGAGCATGTCGGAGGGGCGTGTTGAGATTGACGAGCCCAGCCACTATCGACTTCCGCGCGAGGCCAACCGAGCGCTCGTACACGTGATACTGGCTGTGCGGGACCGGATGCTCGGATCAGATAAGGGAGTGGCGTGAGTCTGAAGTTCGCCTTCTATGGCCGAGTGAGCACGGAGGACGCGCAAGATCCGGAGGCCAGCCGCAGCTGGCAGAAGCGGCGCGCGCGACGGACTTGATCACTCCGCACGGCGGAACCCTCGTCACTGACTATTTCGATGTGGGACAGAGCCGTTCGCTGCCGTGGAAGCGCCGGCCAGAGGCATCACGGCTCCTTGCTGATGTCGCCTCTCGTGACCGTGGCTTCGATGCCGTCGTCATCGGAGAACCCGCCCGGGCGTTCTACGGGCCGCAGTTCGCGCTGACCTTCCCGGTACTCACCCACTACGGCGTCGGCCTGTGGGTGCCCGAGGTCGGCGGAGCGGTCGATCCGGGCTCCGAGGCACACGATTTGGTGATGACGCTGTTCGGCGGCATGAGCAAGGGGGAGCGTGCGCGCATCCAAATGCGTGTCCGCACGGCGATGTCAGCACTCGCGCAGGACACGAATAGATATCTCGGTGGCCGCCCACCCTACGGTTACCGGCTCGTCGATGCCGGCCCGCACCCGAACCCTGCGAAGGCAAGTCTGGGTCAGCGACTGCACCGCCTGGAACCTAACCCTGCGACATCTCCGGTGGTCGAGCGGATCTACCGCATGTACGCCGATGGTGCCGGCCTGCGCTACATCGCGCAACGGCTCACCGACGATGGCGTGCCGTCACCGAGCCAGTACGACCCGGCACGCAATCGCCACCGCGACCCGCGTGGTTGGTCGCATTCGGCGATCCGCGCCATCCTCGACAACCCGGCATATCTCGGCGTCCGAGTGTGGGGCAAGCAGGAGAAATACGAGGTGCTGGTCAACCCTGACGATGTCGCCGCTGGGTACGAGACGCGCATGCGGTGGCGTGATCAGGCCGACTGGATCGCACCGGACCGCCGCACGCACGAAGCGCTGATTTCTGACGATTCGGCTCAGGCTGTTCGCCTTCGGACACAGGCGCGGCGGGGTCCGGGCCTGGTCTGCAGCAGGGATTCGACGGTGCCCTATGCGCTGCGCGGGCTGCTGTTCTGCGCCGCCTGCGGACGGCGGATGCAGGGCGCCGCCCGCGTCGGGAAACAAACGACCCGCATCCTCTACCGCTGTGAGCTGGGTAAGTCCCGTTCGGTACCTGTAGACCTCAGCGATCATCCGCGCACCGTCTACCTCCGTGAAGACGAGCTGACACCGCGACTCGACGCATGGATCGCCTCCCTGGCCGATCCGGAAGAACTGGCGCACGGGCAGGACGTGGACCCGGCAGCCGGCTATGCCGCGTTGCAGCGCCAGCTCAGCGAGGCGAATAGTAAGGTCGCGGCCTTGGTCACTGCCCTGGAGTCTGGCGTGGCCGTCGAGGACTTGACCGCTAGGTTGCGTCGCCGCACCGCCGAGCGCGACGAGCTGAAGGCCCGCCTTGAGCGAGTCGAAAAACCCCGCGTCTTATCTTCCGCACAGATTTCCGAGCTGGTCGACGAGCTGGGTGGGCTGTCAGCCGTGCTTGGCGAAGCAACCCCCAAAGAACGCGCTGACCTGTACTTAAGCCTGGGTTTGCGTCTCGACTATGACCCGTACCTGCAGCGGGTCAAGGCGACGGCCGATTTGAGTCGTGTCGCCGGATGTGTCCGAGGGGGGACTTGAACCCCCACGCCCATTAGTAGGGCACTAGCACCTCAAGCTAGCGCGTCTGCCATTCCGCCACTCGGACAAAACCACTCGCATGGGTTGGCAGCTAAGGCTATCCGATCGGCTCGCGTCAGCCCAACCGGGCTCGCGGCTCGCCGTTGGATCCGGATGGGCGGAGCGCGTCACAAGTGCGTCGGGAGTGGTAGGAAAGGTGACTGTGACAGGTGCGGGCGATGACGTTGCCGAGGTTGTCAGCAGGTTGATCCGGTTCGACACCACCAACACCGGGGACCCGGAAACCGCCAAAGGCGAGGCCGAGTGCGCGCACTGGGTGGCCGAGCAGCTCGCCGAGGCCGGCTACCAGCCGGAATATGTGGAATCCGGGGCGCCCGGGCGCGGCAACGTGTTCGCCCGGCTGGCCGGCCCCAAGGGTCAAGCCGGTTCCCGGGGCGCGTTGCTCATCCACGGGCATCTGGACGTGGTGCCGGCCGAACCGGCCGATTGGAGCGTGCACCCGTTTTCCGGCGCGATCGAAGACGGCTATGTCTGGGGCCGCGGCGCGGTCGACATGAAGGACATGATCGGCATGATGATCGTGGTCGCCCGCCATCTGCGGCGCGCCGGCATCGTGCCGCCGCGGGATCTGGTGTTCGCCTTCGTGGCCGACGAGGAGCACGGCGGCAAATACGGCGCGCAGTGGTTGGTCGACAACCGGCCCGATCTGTTCGACGGCGTCAGCGAGGCGATCGGAGAAGTCGGCGGCTTCTCCTTGACCGTGCCGAGCCGCGACGGCGGTGACCGCCGCCTGTATCTGATCGAGACGGCCGAGAAGGGCATCCAATGGATGCGGCTGACGGCACGCGGCCGCGCCGGACACGGCTCGATGGTGCACGACCAGAACGCGGTCACCGCCGTCGCGGAAGCGGTCGCCCGGCTGGGCCGTCACCAATTTCCGCTGGTATGCACCGACACCGTCGCCGAGTTCCTGGCCGCCGTCAGCGAGGAGACCGGCCTCAGCTTCGATACCGATTCGCCGGACCTGGACGGGGTGATCGACAAACTCGGCCCGATGGCCCGCATGCTCAAGGCGGTGCTGCACGACACCGCGAACCCCACCATGCTCAAGGCCGGGTACAAGGCCAACGTTGTCCCCGCAACCGCGGAGGCGGTGGTGGACTGCCGGGTACTGCCCGGCCGGCAGGCGGCATTCGAAGCCGAGGTGGACGAGTTGATCGGCCCCGACGTCACCCGGGAGTGGATCCGTGACCTGCCGTCGTATGAGACCACCTTCGACGGCGATCTGGTCGACGCCATGAACGCCGCGGTGCTGGCCGTCGATCCCGACGGCCGCATAGTGCCTTACATGCTGTCCGGCGGTACCGACGCAAAGGCCTTCGCGCGCTTGGGGATTCGTTGCTTCGGCTTCAGCCCGCTGCGGTTGCCGCCCGATCTGGATTTCACCTCGTTGTTCCACGGTGTCGATGAGCGGGTACCCATCGATGCGCTGAAGTTCGGCACCGAGGTGCTAACCCATTTCCTGACCCACTGTTGATTCACCCGAAAGGACCGATCATGACAACACCGCCCGATCCGTATGCCGCACTCCCCAAGCTGCCGTCTTTCAGCCTGACCTCGGACTCGGTGCGCACCGGCCAGCCGCTGCGCACCGCGCAGGTCAGCGGGATCATGGGCGCGGGCGGACAGGACGCCAGTCCGCAACTGAGCTGGTCGGGCTTTCCGAAGCAGACCCGCAGCTTCGCGGTCACCGTCTATGATCCCGACGCCCCGACGCTGTCCGGGTTCTGGCACTGGGCGGTGGCAAATCTGCCCGCCGAGGTGACCGAGCTGCCCGAAGGCGCCGGCGACGGCCGCGAGCTGCCGGGCGGCGCAGTGACGCTGGTCAACGATGCCGGTATGCGCCGCTATGTCGGCGCCGCGCCGCCGCCCGGGCACGGTGTGCACCGCTACTACGTTGCGGTGCATGCGGTGGACGTCGAGAAACTGCATCTGAGCGAAGACGCCAGCCCGGCCGTCCTCGGTTTCAACCTGTTCCAGCACGCGATCGCCCGCGCCGTCATCTACGGGACCTACCAGCAGACGTAACCGCCGCCGCCGTTCGGGGCGGGATCGCTGGGCTGCCCGGCGCACCCCGTTTGCCCGAGGCGGCGCGGGGGTTGGCCGCGCCGTCGCAGAAGTCGGGTCGGGTAAATCGTCGCGCCGGCCGGTCGCGGGAGCAACAATGAGGAGTCGTCCGGCCGTCCCCAGCGGGCCCGGAAAGCTTCGCCGAGAGCGCTTGGAGCAGCCATGGCCGATCGCACCAATCGAGTCACGGTCGTCGTCGCCGACGATCACCCGGTAATGCGACAAGGGGTGGTGCGCGCCCTGAAGGCCTGCGGGCGAGTGGAGGTCGTCGCCCAGGTGGGCGACGGTCGCGCGGCACTGGACGCCATCCGGCAACTTCGGCCCACGGTCGCACTTCTGGACTACAAGATGCCCGAACTGGACGGCATCGAGGTCACCCACGCCATCGCCCGTGACGGGCTGCCCACCCGCGTGGTGCTGCTGAGCGCCTTCGACGACAGCCCGGTCGTCTACAAGGCTCTGGCCGAGGGCGCTTCGGGGTTCCTGACCAAGGAGTCCGATAGCGAGGAGATCGTGAGCGCCGTGGTCACATGCGCCGACGGCGGCTCGTACCTGCCGGCCGGGATAGCCGGCGGGCTGGCCGGTGAAGTCAAACGGCGGGGTAGGGGAGCGACGACACTACTGACCGAGCGCGAGACCCAGGTGGTCACGATGATGGCGGACGGGCTGTCGGTTCCGCAGATCGCGTCACGACTCCATTTGGCGTCCAGCACGATCAAGACGCACGTGCACAGCCTGTATGAAAAGCTCGGTGTTTCCGATCGGGGGGCTGCCGTCGCCGAAGCGATGCGGCGTCGACTGCTCGAATGAGCTTGCCGCCCGGGCGATTTCGCCTGGCGGTCACCGGGCCGGCCGCCTCGCTCAGTGCCGAAGCGGCAACTCCACACGCAAGTGCGCGCCTGCGGGTTCATCGACGATGGTCAGCGTGCCGCCAGCGGCTTGCACCCGGGCCCGGTGTGCGGCAAGACCGATGTGTCCCTGGGCGAGGCGGCGCGCCGCGGCATCGGCCGCTATCCCAATCCCGTTGTCCGCCACGTCGATACGAGCAACATCGTGGTCAACCGCCAGTTTCACCGTCGCCGCGGTGGCCTGCGAATGACGGGCCACGTTGGACACCAACTCGCGGATCACCCCGAACAGGATCGGGTCGACCGCGTTCGGGTCCGGGTAATCGATGTCGGTGCTGATCGTTATGCCCGACCGGGCCGCGGTGACCGAAGCGAGCTTTTCTACCGCCGCGGCCAGGCCGACCTGGTCGAGCAGTGCCGGGTGTAGCTCAAAGGTCGCCTCGCGCAGTAGCTTCGCGGCGTCCTGCAGGCTGGACAATGCATGTTCGAGGGGCGCGTCGGGGGCCTGCTTGAGGAAGTTGGCGATGTCACGCCGTGCCGCCAGCACGTCCTGCAACGGTCCGTCATGGATCGACTCCGATATCTGCCGGCGCTCCGCCTGCGAGGCGGTCATCGTTTCGGCGAGGAGCTCTTCGCGCGAGGTCGTAAGTTCGACCATTTCGCCGATATTCCGCAGCCGGAAGACCACCACCAATAAGGCTGTGCCGCAGACAAATCCGTACATCAGCACGATCAGTGCCGTTGCCCCCGGGCCAATCCTCGGCGAGATCACGGGGTCCTGAACAAACGATGCGGTAAAGACCGCCAGGCTCGCGGCCAGGACGATAGCAGCCCGTCGCAGCGACAACTCGACGGCCACCAGGCGTGGCAGCAGCGCCATCACCAATAGCGGAATGTAGCCTCCGGGTGACAACAGCTTAAAACCGAAGACGGCCCCGACATCGGCCAGCGCGAGGGTCAGCAGTGCCCTGTCGTCGTTGAACAGATGACTTACACCGGAAAACGCAACCAGCAGCGCGCCGATCGTCACGACGGCGTAGCCGCTCAACAACACCGCCTGCGCGGGCAGTCGAGTCGAATCGGCGGCGGCCAACATCGCGCCGAACATGATGACCACCACGCCGACGCGAAGCATGGACCCGGCCTGCAATGAGCGCAATCGCTGTTTGCGCAGGACCTGCTCGATCTCGGTGCCGCTCATCGGTTACCTATCTTGCTGTCGTGTCCAACGGCGTGGCAATTGCGCTCCTGGATCGGTCACGGCAGGGGAACGTTGTTGAAGAAACCCGAGAGGTTGGTGCCGACGTTTCCGATGCCCGAGTCGAAGGCGGCCGCCGTGAGGTCCAGTGTGCTCGTGTTGAAAATGCCCGAGATGGTGTTGCCCAGGTTCGCGAAGCCCGATTCCAACGCGCCGTAGTTGATGTAGCCCGAGTTTCCGGTGCCCCCAGCGTTGCTGAAGCCCGAACTGTAGGCGAAGTCGTTTGCGAGGCCCGACACGGGACCAGCTGTGGAGTTGAAGAACCCCGATCCGTTGCCGCTGCCGGAATTGAAGAAACCGGACGAGGGTTCGGTGGTCGAATTGAAGAATCCCGGGTTCTGCTGGTAACCAAAGCCGAAGGTGTAGGGACCCGAGGTTCCGCTGCCGGCGAGATCAAATGTTTGGGTAATAGCGTTGTTCACGGAAATTGCGGGTTGAAGAATGGACGCATCCGTTGTCCAGCCGCCGATGCTGCCGTCGTACACGGTGGTTGTGTAAGTGGTGCATTTATAAAATGGCGGCTCGTACCAGGGGTAGCAGATGGTTTGTTGCAATTGGACTTTTATGGGAACGTCGGAAATGTGGTACGTTTCCCTGGTGATTTCGCTGACGCTGCCCATGATTGGTATATCGATGGGAGCATTCACGTCGTAGTACCAGGGGATTTCGGGAATGGTCGAAAAGTACGAGACAGAAACCAGGCCCTGGTAATCGCCTCTCCAAAAGAAGCCGTTGCTGTAGTTGCCCGAAATGAAAGCGCCGGTGTCGACATTGCCCGAGTTGGCAAGGCCCGTGTTGGAGTTACCGGTGTTGAACAAACCCGTGTTGAAGTCGCCCGGGTTGAACCAGCCGGTGTTGTAGCCACCAGGGTTGAAGCTGCCGGTGTTGGTGGTACCCGCGTTGTAGGTGCCGGTGTTGGTGCTGCCCGCGTTGGCGATGCCGGTGTTGGTGCTGCCGGCGTTGAAGAGGCCGGTGTTGGTGCTGCCGGTGTTGCCGATGCCGGTGTTGTAGCTGCCGGAGTTGCCGATGCCCCAGTTTCCGGTGCCCGAGTTTCCGATGCCGATGTTGTTGGTGCCCGAGTTGAACAGGCCGACGTTGCCGGTGCCCGAGTTGAGGGCGCCGAAGCCGGTCAGGCCGTCGCCGCTGAGCCCGATGCCGATGTTTCCGTCGCCGGTGTTGCCGAAGCCGATGTTGCCGTCACCGGTGTTGCCGAAGCCGATGTTGGCGCCGCCGGTGTTGCCGAACCAGATGTTGCCGTCACCGATGTTGCCGAATCCGATGTTGCCGCTGCCGATGTTGCCGCTGCCAAAGTTGAGGTCGCCCAGGTTGCCGCCGCCCAGGTTGTGGTCGCCGACATTTCCGCTGCCCAGGTTGTAGGCGCCGATGTTTCCATTGCCCAGGTTGTAGGCGCCGATGTTGCCGAAGCCCAGGTTGAGTTGACCCTCGTTTCCGAGGCCCACGTTGAAGATCGTCCCGGTTGCGCTGTCCCGGAGCACACCGGCCAGATTGGCGCCGACGTTGGCAAAGCCCGAGACATTGGCCGCCGATGTGAGGCCCTGGGTGCCCGTGTTGTAGATGCCCGAGACGGTATTGCCAAAGTTGGCGAAGCCCGATTGCAGCGACCCGTAGTTTTGCACACCCGAGTTTCCGGCAAGCCCGGACGAGAAATTGAAAATGCCCGAATTGTTGGCTCCGAAATTCCCCAGGCCGGATGCGCTGCCGCTGCCGGAGTTGAAGAAGCCTGAAGACGGGCTGCTTGTCGAGTTTCCGTATCCCGGAGCCGCCGGGACGTTGATGAACGGGATGGTGATGGGGCCGAAACCGCCCGCGCCGTGTATGCCTATCACCGTTGAACCGTCCGGGTTGCCCACGTTGATTGCCACAGTGGGTTGATCGCCAAAGGAAATTACGATGGGGTCGCCGGTCTGGGCGCCGTAGACACTGACCGGGCCGAAGTAGCCGACCACTTCACCGCCGAGGCCGTCGTCCAAGCCACTGAAGGTGACTTTAGGAATGGTGAAGGCGTTGATATTGATATCGGTGATGCCGACACTGATGGGGATATTGATGGGGATCTGAACATCGAAGGACGCGGGGATTTCGGGAACGGTGATTGCGTAATACGCACCGATCAGGCCCTGGCTGTCGCCCCGCCAGAACAGGCCGTTGTCCATGTCGCCGGTGTTAAAAGCACCGGTGTCGATGTTGCCGGAGTTGGCAAAGCCGGTGTTGTAGTCGCCGGTGTTGAACCAGCCGGTGTTGGTGGCTCCGGGGTTGAAGCCGCCGGTGTTGGTGGCGCCGGTGTTGTAGTTGCCGGTGTTGTAGTTGCCCGCGTTGGCGATGCCGGTGTTGGCGATGCCGGCGTTGAAGAGGCCGGTGTTGGCGCGGCCTGGGTTGCCGATGCCGGTGTTGTAGCTGCCGGTGTTGCCGATGCCCCAGTTTCCGGTGCCGGAGTTTCCGATGCCGATGTTGTTGGTGCCGGAGTTGAACAGGCCGATGTTGCCGGTGCCCGAGTTGAGGGCGCCGAACCCGGTCTGGCCGTTGCCGCTGAGGCCGATGCCGATGTTTCCGTCACCGGTGTTGCCGAAGCCGATGTTGCCGTCACCGGTGTTGCCCAAGCCGATGTTGGCGCTGCCGGTGTTGCCGAGCCCGGTGTTGTGGTCACCGGTGTTGCCGAGCCCGATGTTGGCGCTGCCGATGTTTCCGCTGCCGACGTTGTGGTCGCCGATGTTGCCGCTGCCGAAGTTGAGGTCGCCGAGGTTGCCGTTGCCCAGGTTGAAGTCCCCTGTGTTTCCGAAACCCACGTTGAGTTGGCCGGCGTTTGCCAAGCCAAGGTTGAAGAACCGCCCGGCCGCGGCGCTGCTGTTGTGGAACACGCCGCTCAGGTTGGTGCCGATGTTTGCGAAGCCGGAGACATTGGCCGCCGTCGCGAAGTCCTGCGTGCTCGTGTTGAACAAGCCAGAGATGGTGTTGCCGAAGTTGGCGATGCCCGATTCCATGGAGCCGACGTTTCGGTAGCCCGAGACTCCGGTGCTGGCAAGCGAAACGTTGCGGAAGCCCGAGTTGTTGGCGCCGACGTTGCCGAAGCCGGACGCGCTGCCGGTGCCGGAGTTGAAGAAGCCCGACGACGGGTTGGTTGTCGAGTTCCCGAATCCCGGCGCCGCCGGTACATCGATGAACGTGATGTCGATGGGGCCAAAGCCGCTGGAGATAGCGATCGGTATCGAGGTATCTGGTCCGCCAACGAGCACATCAATGTTGGGCAAGATGCCGGTGAGGGCCGGGATGGAGATGGTGGCGAAGGTGATGCTGAGATACGACGAGTCGAGGACGCTGATGGTGATTGGTTGAATAACGATGGGGCCGAGGACAATGTTCGATCTATCGAGAGTGATGGGGAAATTGATGGGGATCGCCAGGTCCATGTCCAGGACCGAGAATTCCGGAATATAGATTCCGGCGTGGAAACCATACAGGCCCTGGTAGTCACCCCGCCAGAAGAAGCCGTTGCTGTAATTGCCCGCATTGAAAGCCCCGGTGTTGACATTGCCCGTGTTCGCCAGGCCCGTGTTGTAGTTACCGGTGTTGAGCAAGCCCGTGTTGTAGTCGCCGGCGTTGAAGCTGCCGGTGTTGGTGCTGCCCGTGTTTGCCAGGCCCGTGTTGTAGTTGCCCGGGTTAACGATGCCGGTGTTCGCGCTGCCCGTGTTGTAGCCGCCCGTGTTGTAGGTGCCCGCATTGGCGATGCCGGTGTTGCCGGTCCCCGAGTCCCACAGACCTGCGTTGTAGCCGCCGGTGTTCTCGATGCCGGTGTTTGCGGTGCCCGCATTGGCGATACCCCAGTTGCCGGTGCCCGAGTTTCCTATGCCGACGTTGCCGGTGCCGGAGTTGAAGAAGCCGATGTTTCCGGTGCCGGAGTTGAACAAGCCGATGTTGGCGCTGCCCGAGTTCAGCGCACCGAACCCGATTTCGCCGTCACCCGTGAGCCCGATGCCGATGTTGTTGCTGCCGGTGTTGGCAAAGCCGATATTGTTCTCGCCGGTGTTCGCAAAACCGGTATTGCCGTTGCCCGCGTTGCCGAAACCGCGGTTGTGGTCGCCGAAGTTTGCCGGACCGATGTTGTAGTCGCCCAGGTTCCCGGAGCCGATGTTGTGTACGCCGTAGTTTCCGAAGCCGATGTTGGAGCCGCCGATGTTTGCGCCGCCGACGTTTCCGCTTCCAAAGTTTCCGCTACCGAGGTTGTAGTCGCCGGTGTTCCCGCTGCCCAGGTTGAAGCTGCCGTTGTTTGCGACACCCAGGTTTGAAACCGTGAAATTGCCGAAGAAACCCGCGAGGTTGGTGCCCGTGTTCGCGACGCCTGACACATTGGCCGGCGTCGCGAGGTCCAGCGTGCTCACGTTGAGGAATCCCGACACGGTGTTGCCGAAGTTCGCCATGCCCGATACCAGGTCGCCGACGTTCTTGTAGCCCGAGATTCCTGAGCCGCCGGTCGCCGAGTTGAAGAAACCGGAGTTGTTGGCGCCGACGTTGCCGAAGCCCGATGCGCTGCCGGTGCCGGAGTTGAACAAGCCCGACGACGGGACGCTGGTCGTGTTTCCGTAGCCGGGAGCCGCCGGAACGTCGATGACCGGGATGGCGATGGGACCGATGCCGCCAGTGCCGTCGATAGTTATCGCGGTGGTTGGGCCGCCGATGAGGGCGTCGGTGGAGCGAAAGGTAATCGCGATATCGCCGAACGTAATGGGACCAACGCTGATAGCTTGTGTGGTTCCGGTGCCCAGGACGTTGATGTCGGCGGTGTATTTGGGAATGGTGAAGCCCTGAATGGTCAGGGTGCCGAGTGTCACGCTTATCGGGATGTTGATGGGGATACTCACGTAGAAGTCCACCGGAATGGCGGTATCGGGGATATAGATGGTGTAGTTGTAGCCCGTCAGGCCTTGGTAATCGCCCCGCCATAAGATGCCATTGTTATAGCTGCCGGAATTGATGAAACCAGTGTTGACATCTCCCGAGTTTGCAAAGCCTGTATTGTAGTTGCCCGTATTCGAGTAGCCCGTGTTGTACGAACCCGGGTTGAAGCCCGCGGTGTTGAAGCTGCCGGTGTTGAAGCTGCCAGAGTTGTAGTCGCCCGTGTTGCCGAGCCCGGTATTCCCGTTGCCGGAGTCGGCGAAGCCGGTATTGACGTGGCCGGAGTTGAAGAAACCCGTGTTGGTGTTGCCGCTATTGCCGACGCCCCAGTTTCCGGTGCCCGAGTTGCCGATGCCGACGTTGCCGGTGCCCGAGTTGAACAAGCCGATGTTGCCGGTGCCCGAGTTGAACAGGCCGCTGTTGCCGCTGCCGGAGTTCAGCGCGCCGAACCCGATTTCCCCGTCGCCGGTGAGCCCGATGCCGATATTGTTGCTGCCGGTGTTCGCAAAGCCGATATTGGAGTTGCCGGTGTTCGCTAAGCCGCTGTTGGCGTTGCCTGCGTTGCCGAAACCGCGGTTGTAGTCGCCGAGGTTTCCCGAGCCAATGTTGTAGTCGCCAAGGTTCCCGGAGCCGAAATTATGTGAGCCGTGGTTTCCGAAGCCGACATTGAAGCTGCCGATGTTCGCGCCGCCCAGGTTGTGATCGCCGACGTTTCCGCTGCCGAAGTTGGAGTCACCGACGTTTCCGGAGCCGAAATTGTGTGAGCCGATGTTTGCGAAGCCGACGTTTAAGGCGCCGTCGTTTGCGAGGCCCAGGTTAAAGGTCCTCATCCCGTCCGCGTTGTCACGGTATAGGCCCGCGAGGTTGGCGCCGATGTTGCCCAAGCCCGAGACATTGGCTGGCGTCGCGAGGTCCAGCGTGCTCGTGTTGAGGAATCCTGACACGGTGTTGCCCCAGTTCGCCGCGCCGGATACCAGGGCACCGACGTTCCTGTAGCCCGAAAGTCCTGAGCTGCCGGAGGCCAAGTTCCACAAGCCTGAGTTATTGGCGCCGACGTTGCCGAGGCCCGAGGCGGTGCCGGTGCCGGAGTTGAAGAAGCCCGACGACGGGCTGGTTGTCGAGTTTCCATATCCTGGGGCGCCGCCCAAGTCGATGAATGTCCAGTCGGCGGGGCCGAGGCTGGCGAAGACCGGGATGACCATCACGGTCGAACCGTCAGGATTCCCAATCTGGATTGCCGGCGTGGGGCCACTGGCATAGATGGGCGGAATGGTGAGGGAGTTAATCGTGCCTTCCAGGACTGGGATTGGACCGAGCGTAACGGTGGTACCGAACGGGATGTCGTCGATCGTTATGCCGTTGTAGACGGTGGTGGTGAAGCTGGCGTTGATGGGGATATTGATCGGGATGGTGGCAAGCAGGTCCAATGCGATCTCTGGCATGTGGATCGTGTAGTTGAAGCCGATCAGGCCCTGGCTGTCGCCCCGCCACAACAGGCCGTTATCCATGTCGCCGGTGTTGAGGGCGCCGGTGTCGATGCTGCCGGAGTTGGCCAAGCCGGTGTTGTAATTGCCGGTGTTGAGTAGGCCGCTGTTGTAGTTGCCGGGATTGAAGCTGCCGGTGTTGGTGGCGCCGATGTTGTAGTTGCCGGTGTTGTAGTTGCCCGCGTTGGCGATGCCGGTGTTGGCGATGCCGGCGTTGAAGAGGCCGGTGTTGGTGCTGCCCGCGTTGCCGATGCCGGTGTTGTAGCTGCCGGTGTTGCCGATGCCCCAGTTTCCGCTGCCGGAGTTTCCGATGCCGATGTTGTTGGTGCCGGAGTTGAACAGGCCGATGTTGCCGGTGCCGGAGTTGAGGGCGCCGAACCCGGTCTGGCCGTTGCCGCTGAGGCCGATGCCGATGTTTCCGTCACCGGTGTTGCCGAAGCCGATGTTGCCGTCACCGGTGTTACCCAAGCCGATGTTGGCGCTGCCTGCGTTGGCGAACCCGCGGTTGTCGCTGCCGGTGTTGGCGAACCCGATATTGGCGCTGCCGATGTTGCCGCTGCCGACGTTGTGGTCGCCGATGTTGCCGCTGCCGAGGTTGAGGTCGCCGAGGTTGCCGCTGCCCAGGTTGTGGGCACCGATATTTCCCAGGCCCACGTTGAAGACCGGCCCGGTTGCGCTGTCACGAAGAGCGCCCGCCAGGTTGGTGCCGATGTTTGCGAAGCCGGAGATATTGGCCGCGGTGGCGAGGTCTTGGGTGCTGGTGTTGTAGAAGCCCGAGATGGTGTTGCCCAAGTTGGCCACGCCCGACTCCAGGGAGCCGACGTTTCGGTAACCCGAGACCCCCGCGCTGCCGAAGGAAACGTTGCGGAAGCCCGAATTGTTGGCGCCGACGTTACCGAAGCCCGATGCGCTACCGGTGCCGGAGTTGAAGAAGCCCGACGACGGGCTGGTTGTCGAGTTCCCGAACCCCGGCGCCGCCGGTATATCGATGATCTGGATCGTCCCACCCTGCAAGGCGCCGACGACCGTGGCGTCTATCGACGTACTTGGTCCGCCGATGGCAATTGTCACTGTGGGAGCGGTGAGCGTGGAGGACGAGATTTTGACCGGGCCTAAATAGAAGTCACCGTCCAGGAAATATGTTTTGGGGTACGTATAACCCGGGAACGTGTACACCTGCCCGCCGACAACAATTACCTGGTTTATGGGATTAAAAGACTCGATGTCGATGGGGACGGTGGGAATATTGATCGCGACATCGACGCTAATCTGGCCTTGATTGTCGCCAGATACGAAAAAGCCGTTACTGTTATTGCCCGTGATGAAAGCGCCGGTGTCAACATTTCCTGGGTTGTAGTGGCCGGTGTTGTAATTGCCCGGGTTGAACCCGCCCGTGTTGTGCTGGCCCGCGTTGTAGCTGCCGGTGTTGGTGGCGCCCGCGTTGAGGAAGCCGGTGTTGTAGCTGCCGGCATTGGCGAGGCCGGTATTGGCGGTACCCGAGTTCCAGGGGCCCGTGTTATAGCTGCCCGTGTTGTCGATGCCGGTGTTGCCAAGGCCGGTGTTGCCAATGCCCCAGTTGCCGCTGCCGGGGTTTCCGATGCCGACGTTTGAGGTTCCGGAGTTGAAGAAGCCGATGTTGCCGGTGCCGGAGTTGAACAAGCCGATGTTGCCGCTGCCCGAGTTGAGCGCCCCGAACCCGACTTGTCCGTCGCCCGTGAGCCCGACGCCGATGTTGTTGCTGCCGGTGTTTGCAAAGCCGACGTTATTGTCGCCCGCGTTGGCGAAGCCAACATTGTTGTCGCCGGCGTTCCAGAAGCCCCGGTTGCGGTTGCCGAAGTTCCCGCTGCCCAGGTTGTAATCGCCAAGGTTTCCGAAGCCGAAGTTGTCAATGCCGTGGCTTCCGAAGCCGAGGTTCCCGTCGCCGATGTTTCCGCTGCCGATATTTGTGTTGCCGATGTTTCCGCTGCCGATATTCGAGCTGCCAACGTTACCTCTGCCGATATTCGAGCTGCCAATGTTTCCGCTGCCGTAGTTAGAGTCCCCGATGTTTGCGTTGCCAATGTTCGACACGCCCTGGTTGGCAAAGCCAAAGTTTCCCGTCGACGGCCCGCCGAGGATGCCGGACATGTTGCTGCCGGTGTTGAGGACACCCGAGACAAACGCCGGCGTCGCGATGCTCAGCAGACTGGCATTGAACAAACCCGAGACGGTGTTGCCCGAGTTCACCAGGCCCGATTCCAGCGCACCGGTGTTGAGGTAGCCCGAGACCCCGACATCCGATGAGTTGACGAAGCCCGAATTATTGGCGCCCGAGTTTGCGACGCCCGATGAACTACCAGAACCGGTGTTGAAGAAGCCCGACGACGGGATGTCGGTTGAGTTTCCGAAGCCCGGAGCCCCAAACCACAGGCCCTGGTAATCTCCTCGCCACAACAGGCCATTGCTGTAATTGCCCGAGATCAAAGCGCCGGTGTCGACATTGCCGGTGTTTGCCACGCCGGTGTTGTAGTCGCCACTGTTCAAAAAGCCGGTGTTGTAACTGCCACGGTTGAAGCTGCCGGTGTTGGCGCTGCCCGTGTTGTAGTTGCCCGTGTTGTAGTTGCCCGCGCTGGCAATGCCGGTGTTAGCTACCCCGGCGTTGAATAGGCCGGTGTTGGTGCTGCCCGCGTTGCCGATGCCGGTGTTGTAGCTGCCGGTGTTGCCGATGCCCCAGTTTCCGGTGCCGGAGTTGCCGATGCCGATGTTGTTGGTGCCGGAGTTGAACAGGCCGACGTTGCCGGTGCCCGAGTTCAGGGCGCCGAAGCCGAACTGGCCGTCGCCGCTGAGCCCGATGCCGATGTTGCCGTTACCGGTGTTGCCGAAGCCGATGTTGCCGTCACCGGTGTTGCCGAAGCCGATGTTGTCGCTGCCAGTGTTGCCGAAGCCGAAGTTGCGGACGGCTGCTGTGAACGAGGGACCGGTGTTTCCGAACCCGATGTTCCCGCTGCCGATGTTTCCGCTGCCGATGTTTCGGCTGCCGACGTTCCCGGAGCCGAGATTGAAATCGCCGATGTTGCCGTTACCGACGTTTCCGCTGCCCACGTTTGCGGCGCCCAGGTTGAAGCCCGCCCCACTGAGCGGGTCGACTACAGCCTGGGCGGCTGCCGCGGCTGCCGCGGCTGCCGCGGCGGGTGCGAGGGCTACCGCCGGCGCCCGGGTGAATGGAGTCAGCGCTGAGGCGACCGCCGAAGCCTCGGCGTGATAGTCGAACATTGCGGCCACATCCTGGGCCCACATCTGCTCATAGTCAGCCTCGGCGGCGGCGATCGCCGGCGCGTTTTGCCCCAGCAGGTTCGAGCCCACCAGCCATACAAACTGAGCGCGGTTGGCCGAAATGATCGCCGGATGCACGGTCGCCGCTTGCGCCGCCTCGAACGCGGCCGCCGCCAACCGGGCCTGGGCGGCCGCCTGCTCGGCTTGGATCGCCGCCGCACTCAACCACCCCACATAGGGTGCGGCCGCATCCACCATCGCCGCCGAGGCCGGGCCCTGCCACGACGAACCCGCCAGCCCAGAGGTCAGCGACGAAAATGCGGCTGCGGATGAAGCCAGCTCGGCGGCTAACCCCTGCCAGGCCCCGGCCGCCGCCAGCATCGGCGCCGCCCCCGCGCCAGCAAACATATGCCCCGAATTGCGCTCCGGCGGTAGCCCCGGGAAATCCATCATGTCTCCCAAAGTCGAAGCAGATGGCTGGCGCCGCCTTGGCGGCCGGTGTCGTTGTGTCCGTGCGACAGTCGCTGTGTCACCGAACAACTGCTTGGCTGCGCCAGACAGTATCACCGCGATCCAAGTGAATTTCCGGGAATCCGCAACCGGCCCCTTGGTTGATCCCCGGCCCACGGCGGTATTGGCAACGGAGCCGGGGCGGGACGTTTGACTACATGAAACATCCACTGCGAGAACGTTGTTCGGGCACTGTTACCGACTTGTTGCAACGCCTGCGCGCTGCTGGCGGCGGTGTTGTTCTCCTCCGATAGGGGGAGGAAATTTCATCTCTCGAATCCGCCGTTTGGCCGAGGGTGCTTTGGCGCCGGTGGGGTGAGGGTGGTCGGTGGAGTACTGGCTTCGTCGCGAAATGCGTTCGAACAAAGGGGATCGAAGTGATGTCGTTCGTGTTGGCAAGCCCGCAAGCGCTGGCGGCGGCGGCAGCTGATGTGGTGGGTATCGGTTCGTCGTTGCGTTCGGCAAATGCGGCGGTAGCGGCCCCGACCACGGCGGTGTTGGCGGCGGGTGCCGATGAGGTCTCGGCGGCGGTGGCGTCGCTATTTTCCGGACATGGCCAGGCCTATCAGAGCTTGAGCGCTCAGATGACGGCGTTTCACGACCAGTTCGTGCAGGCCCTCAATTCGAGTTCGGGCGCTTATGCGACCGCTGAGGCAGCCAACGTATCGCCCCTGCAGCCGCTGCTCAATGTGATCAACGCGCCCACCGAAGCGCTGGTGGGTCGTCCATTGATCGGCAACGGCGCCGACGGGGCGCCGGGCTCCGGGGCAAGCGGCGGGGCCGGCGGGATCTTGTTGGGCAACGGCGGCGACGGCGGGTCGGGTGCAGCCGGACAGGCCGGCGGTGCCGGCGGTGACGCTGGCTTCATCGGTAATGGCGGCAGCGGCGGGACCGGTGGGGCCGGTGCGACCGGCGGGTCCGGCGGCCGTGGTGGGTGGCTGCTGGGCTCCGGTGGGCACGGCGGAGCTGGTGGGGCCGCCGGCGGTGCCGGTGGCGCCGGTGGTGTTGCCCCGTTGATCGGGAAGGGTGGCGCCGGTGGAGCCGGCGGGAGCGACCTTAGCGGTTACGGCGGTAACGGAGGTGCCGGCGGTCGTGGCGGGTTGCTTTTTGGTGATGGTGGCGTCGGCGGGGCTGGCGGGACCGGCGGTGTGGGTGCTGGTGGCGGCGGGGCCGGCGGCAACGCCGCGTTGATCGGCTTCGGGGGCGCCGGAGGAGCGGGAGGGACCGGTGCCGCCGGCGCTGCCGGCGTGGATGGTGGTGCTGGCGGGGCTGGCGGCAACGGCGGGAACGCCGGTGTGTTCGGATTCGGCGGTCA
This sequence comes from Mycobacterium gastri, assembly GCF_002102175.1. Classification (GTDB taxonomy): domain Bacteria; phylum Actinomycetota; class Actinomycetes; order Mycobacteriales; family Mycobacteriaceae; genus Mycobacterium; species Mycobacterium gastri. Next base: position 35,064 of record NZ_LQOX01000009.1, read on the forward strand.
GGGTGGGACCGGCGGGGATGGCGGCATCGGCGGGGCAGGCGCCGCCGGCCCCGCCGGTCAGCAGGGCAATACGGGTGCATCCGGCGGCGCCGCCGGTGCCGGCGGGGCCGGAGGTCGTGCGTGGATCGGCATCTCGGGCGACGGCGGTCGCGGCGGTACCGGCGGAGCGGGTGGCACCGGCGGGGCGGGCGGCGTCGCCCTGGGCCTGGGTGACCAGGGCGGCCAGGGCGGCACCGGCGGCACCGGCGGGGCGGCTGGCGCGGGCGGCGCGGCCGTTGGGTTCGGTGGGACCGCGGGCAGCGCGGGTAGAGGTGGTGTCGGCGGCACCGGCGGCACCGGCGGCACCGGCGCGGCCGGCCAGGCCGGTGCTAGCGACCCGAGCGCGCCGACCGCGGGACTTCAGGGCGGCCAAGGCGGCACCGGCGGCACTGGTGGCGCGGGTGGCGCGGGTATTGGCGGTGTGGGTGGTGGCGCCGGCGGACAGGGCGGTATCGGTGGCCAGGGCGGCCAGGGCGGCCAGGGCGGTTCCGATACCGGAGCCGCCGGCGGTAGCGGCGCCGCCGGCGGACAGGGCGGCACCGGCGGCACCGCCGGGGCGGCCGGCTCCGGGACCGACGGTGGTGCGGCAGGCACGATCGGCACGGGGGGCAAAGGCGGCACAGGTGGCGTCGGTGGCTACGGCAGCACCGGCCAGCCCGGCGTATCCGGCGGCTCGCCGAGCGCCGGTGGCCAAGGCGGCGACGGCGGCGCTGGCGGCCAGGGCGGCACGGGTGGTGCGGGCATCGGCGGGGTTGGCGGCGGCCAAGGCGGGCAGGGTGGCGTCGGTGGCCAGGGCGGCCAGGGGGGCCAGGGCGGTGCCAACACCTTCGGCACCGGAAGCGATGGTGCCGATGGGGGCAAAGGCGGCGCCGGAGGCGCGGCCGGGGCGGCCGGCTCCGGAATCGACGGCGGCGCGGACGGCACCGCCGGCACCGGCGGCCGGGGCGGCGCGGGCGGCGACGGCGGCGCCGGCGCCACCGGTTCCACCGCGGCCACCCCCCTTGACACCGGCTCCACCGGCGGCAAGGGCGGAGCGGGCGGCCAAGGTGGCCTAGGCGGCGCCGGTAACGGCGGAATCAACGGTTCCGGCGGGGCCGGGGGTAACGGCGGACGAGGCGGCCAGGGTGGCATCGGCTACGCCGACGACGGCACCAACAACGCCACCGCCGGCGGCACCGGCGGCACCGGAGGCACGGGCGGCGCAGCGGGCGCGGCCGGCACCGGCGGCACCGGGGGCACCGCCGGCACGGCCGGCGCCGGCGGCGCCGGCGGCCGGGGTGGAGAGGGTGGCATCAGCTCGACTTTCGGCGGCACCTCAGGTCAAGGCGGCGCTGGCGGCCAGGGCGGGCAGGGCGGCCAGGGTGCCACCGGTCCGGCGGGTGGAACCGGCTCTACCGGCGGCCAGGGCGGTGACGGTGGTCAGGGCGGTCAGGGCGGCAACGCCTCCACTCACAATGCGACAACCAACGGCGGCGGCGGCCGGGGCGGCCAAGGCGGCGCAGGTGGTGTCGGTGGCGCGGGCTACACCGATGATGGCGCCGACAACGCCGGCACCGGAGGCACCGGCGGTGCCGGTGGGCAAGGCGGCCTAGGCGGTGCGACGGGCACCGGCGGCTTCGCCGGCCAGGGCGTCGGCGCGGGCGGCGCGGGCGGCGCGGGCGGTGAGGGCGGGCAAGGCGGTGCCACCGCCACCGTCGGTCACACTGCAGGAGACGGCGGTCAGGGCGGCCGCGGAGGCCAAGGCGGCAGTGGCGCCAACGGTGCTCGCCCGTACATCGGCGACACCGGTGGCGCCGGTGGCGACGGCGGTGCCGGCGGCAAGGGCGGTGCCGGGGGCAGCGCGGTCACTGGGGCAACTAACGGTAGCGGCGGCCGCGGTGGCCAAGGAGGTCTCGGCGGAACCGGTGGCGCCGGATACAACGACGACGGCGGCTATAACGCCACCGCCGGCGGTCCTGGCGGCACCGGCGGCGCAGGAGGCGGTGCTGGCGTGGCCGGCACCGGCGGCATCGGTGGTGCCGCGGGTATCGGCGGTGACGGCGGTACCGGCGGCACCGGCGGGGATGGCGGCGTAGGCAAAATCGGGAGACCCAGCCCGTCCCCCCTCGACGGAGGTAGCGGCGCCGCGGGCGGCGCCGGTGGGCAAGGCGGAGCCGGTGGTGCGGGTATTGGCGGGGTTGGCGGTGGCCAAGGTGGCCAGGGCGGCGTCGGCGGCCACGGCGGCGCGGGCGGCGCGGGCGGCAACAACAACGCGACTAACGGCGGTGACGGCGGGCCCGGTGGCCAAGGCGGCACCGGCGGCGCTGCCGGCGCTGGCGGCACCGGCACCGATGGCGGCGCGGCCGGGGCGAACGGCACGGCCGGTGACGGCGGGAACGGCGGCGCCGGCGGCACGGGTGGTACCGGCCAAGCCGGCGCGTCCGGAACCTCGCCCACTGCTGGCGGACCAGGCGGTAGCGGCGGTGTCGGCGGCGAGGGCGGTGATGGTGGTGCGGGCATCGGCGGGGTCGGCGGTGGCCAAGCTGGCCGAGGCGGCGACGGCGGGCAAGGCGGCACCGGGGGCGTCGGCGGCACCAACACCGCAAGCGGCGCCGACGGTGCCGATGGCGGGCAAGGCGGCACCGGCGGCACCGCCGGCGCTGGCGGCGCCGCAACCGACGGCGGTACGGTCGGAGCGAACGGCATTGGCGGCAAGGGCGGCACCGGAGGCACCGGGGGCAACGGCGGCACCGGGAAAGCGGGCACGTTCAGCGGCTCGCCCACCGACGGAGGCCTGGGTGGTGGGGCCGGCGGCGCCGGCGGCACCG
>NZ_LQOX01000010.1 GCF_002102175.1 Mycobacterium gastri
ACATCATGCTCGCTGAGCCAAACAGGTGGTCCCTAGCTGGTGGCAAACCAGTGGTCCCTTCCCGGTGGCAAATGACACCGGAGCACACTCGATGAGCAGTTGGGAACTACCCCCTAGCTAGGGTGCGGATCCGTCCGCTATGCATATGCGCACCGCACGCAGCAAGCCGATGAATTCCGTCACCAGCGTGCCGTCGCTGGCCGGGATCGCTGCTCGCCTGAGCGCTATCGTCGTGTCGCGGTGTCGGCGCGCCTGGGGTCTACGCGGAAATACGTTGTGCCCCATAATGATCCACGCTGTACCGCCAAGCGGTGGTTGCGCCGGACGCGGTCGGGGCTAGCGAGGTTGTCCTTGAGACCTCTACTGACCAGGCGTACCCTGGTACCATCGCGCAGGTAGAAAGGTACCCGCATGGCGTTGAACATCAAAGACGCGTCGGTCCACCAAGCGGTCAGGCAGATCACCACGATCACCGGTGAGTCTCAGGCTCAGGCGGTGGCCACCGCGGTGAAGGAGCGTCTGGCCCGGCTGCAGAGGGACGATCTCGCCGCCCGGCTCCTGGCTATCGGCCACAACACCGCCAGCCGGATGAACCCAGAGACCAAGCGGCTGGACCATGCTGCAATGCTCTACGACGAGCGAGGGCTACCGGCGTGATCGCGGACACGTCGGCGATCATTGCGATCCTCACCGAAGAGGACGACGCGGCCCGCTGCGCCACCGCCATCGCCGCCGCCGACGTGAGAAGGCTTTCTGCGGCAAGCTATCTCGAATGCGGGATCGTTCTGGATTCCCTACGTGACCCGATCATCAGCAGAGGTTTGGACGAGCTACTCGAGGAAGCCGGGTTCGTGGTGGAGCCGGTGACCGAACGGCAGGCCCGGCTTGCGCGTCAGGCCTACGCAGATTTCGGCAAGGGCAGCGGCCATCCGGCCGGTTTGAACTTCGGCGATTGCCTGTCGTATGCACTGGCCACCGACCTACGTGAGCCACTGTTATGGAAAGGATGGAAGGGCAACGACTTTGGGCATACCGGCGTCCGATCCGCGCTGCCGGAATGAGCCCGCCGCCACCCGGCCGGCTTGTCGCTGAAAAGTCGCTGATAGCCGGGCACAACGCATAGTGCCCCCAGCCCGTGACAGATGTGACAATAGTGACCCAGATCCGCCCAGCTCACTCGACGAACAACGCCAACGACGCCGTGTAACCGTGCAGCGCGTTGCGCCCGAAAACCGGGCCGATCTCCCCGGCGGCGAAGAACCCGGCCAACGGAATCCCGCCCAGCAGGTCCTCGATCGTCGACGCGTCATGGTCGGCCACCCCGAACATCCGCCGCCCGCGCCCGTTGCAGGTGAACAGCAACGCACCCGCCGGCCGCCCGCCCAGCTCGGCTGCCGCCCGCTCTACGGCCAGGTGCAGGTCCTTGTCCGCCGACGCCGCGTCACGGACCTGGAACTGCACGGTGGTGCCGACCTCGACAACCTCGCCGATCTCGATGGCCCCGGTCGAGGGATCGGCGCCCAGCAGCCCGCGGATCAAGAAGTCGCCCTGCCCCGGAGCCGCCAAGTGCTCGTCGACCACAATGCCGATCTGCAGGCCACGGCTGACCAATTCCTGCTCGTGCAGCGGCAGCTCCTCGACGATCTCTCGCAGGCGCACCAACGGCGGGCGCCCGCCGAGCTCGGTGATCACCGCCCCGTCCGCGCCGGTGATGATGTAGGGACGGCCGATCGGCCGGCAGCCCTGCGACACGATCGGTATCCCGTGCACACCAGGCAGGCGCACCCCGACGAGCCCCGAGCTGAACACGCCGCCGTCGCGGAACAGCCGAGTGCCGCCCGGTCCACGTCCACCACTGGCCAGACCGCCCACCACCGTCGTCCCCGGCAGGTCGCTGTTGAGGTGCTCGATGAGCAAACCCGACGGGAAGGTGTACGGGTCGGGCAGCAGCAGATGCAGATCGTGTGCGGTCCGGTCGAACCGATAACCGGTGAGCAGCCCACCGGAGCCGGCGCGGACGAAATCCAGCTGGAACGTTTCGGCGGCCAGGCCCGACGCCAGCCAGACAGCCACTGCGGGCGAGTCCTCGATCTCATGCCGGCCGGCCACAACCGCCTGGGCGACACAACCGATCAGCGGGGGCGACCCGACGATCCCCTGCACCGCCTTGAGGACGTCAATCGCCTGGTCGGTGTGTGATCGCGATCCGAGTAGCACGGCCAGCGACGGCGCATCACCGGCGAGCTCGTCGCACGCCTGCGTTGCAGCCGCTACCGCCGCCTTCCGCGCATCGGGCGCGGTGGAGAAGCCGACTCCGATCCGCACCCTTCCATCATGCGCCGCCCGGCGGCTGTTTCCGCCGGAATTGGCGGCCGGTTCTGCAGAAACTCGGCGCGCCGTTCGAACTACAGGCCCAACGAGGCGCGCAGCCGGTTGACGTCCATGGCGCCGGCACCCGCCGCGGCGGGGAAGCTGTCGAGGAGTTTGATCAGGTCGCCGCGTCGGGTGGGGTCGTCGGCGGCCTGCCGCGGGGTGCGACCCTCTAGCGCGGGGAGGGGCCTGTCGAGCCATTTGGTTTCGTAGTCGCGAACGAACTCCTCGAGAGCGGCGGCCACCTCGGGCCCATCGGGCGCGTCGTCACCGCTAACCGGCAGCTGCTCGGCCAGCTCGCGGGTGTCGCCCATCGGGCGGCGAGAGTCCTCCAGCACGCTCATCGCCGGGTCCAGGGCGCCCACCGTGGCCAGCACCCGATCCATCCGCTCGTTGCTATTGGTCTCTACCCGCAGCGTGTCGGCGTCGAGCACCAGGGTCGCCCGGATCCATTGCGTCCCATCGTCGTTGACGTATTCGTGCCAGCGCGGCGGCGTTTCGCCTTCGACCCGGTCGTAGGTGTGGTCGAGCGCGGCCTGGATCGCGGCCGGGTCGCCGACGCGCACGGTGGCCGCACAGATCGCCAGCGGATCACCCTCGGTGTTGGTCAGCGCCGGCGGCGCGAACCGTTGGCTGAGGTACGCCACCAGCGTCACCGCGTCGGGTTCGGTGTCCAGCAGTTCGATCAGCGGGTCGCGCTCATACAGCGCGACCGGTTCCACGCCGCCGAAAAATCGCGTGGTGTCCCCGGTGGGCAGCACCCGCGCGCACAACAGCTGTCCCGGCATGAGCTGGCGGCTGGCCGCCTGCTCCCGCACCTCGTGGGTGTCGCCGCTGCGCAGGTCGCGCACGGTGACGCTGTGGCCGCGTTGCACCCGCTCCACCTCGAACACCGACCGCTGCACCAACAACCACTGCGGCGCCAGCAGTCGCTCGTCGTCGGGCAGCAACGACCCGCGGATCTCGAGGAACTCCTCGAACGCCCCGCCCTCGAACAGCACCGCATCGATCACCAGCGGATCACCCAGCGCGGTGGTGAGCGCGTACGGATCATCGCCGGCATGACGGGAGCGTTCGTAGGCCACGTCGATCAACAGCTCGTTCCAGCCGCTCACCAGAGCATGCTGGATGGCTTTCGCGTACAACCAGCGCGCCCGGTCATCCAGCGGCAGCTGTTCCCGCCCGAGATGGCATTTCTTGTACTTGCGCCCAGACCCGCACCAGCACAGGTCATTCCGCCCGACGTCACGGCGTGGCTCGGTCCGGTACTGCTCCAGCAGCTCCACCAGCGGGTAGTCCGGCTCCGCGCCGGCGCGGCGCAGCAACGCCAAACCGCGCTCGACGTCACCGCGATCGGAGGCGATGCGAGCCAGATCGAACAACGGCAACGGCCAATCCGGATCCATCGACTCGGCGGCCAGCAGTTCGCGTTCGGCGGCCTCGATGTCGCCGATGCGCTCCAGCGCCACCGCACGCAGCCACCGACACGCCACCCTCGCCGCACGGGGCACCTTCGACTCCAGCGCCTCGGCGAACAAACCCAGCGCGACGACCCCGACGCTTTCGGTGCCGACCGTCTCGGCCACCAGCAGCTCGGCCAGTGGCGGATCGGCGAGTGCGGTCCCCAACTCACCGACAAGATCGGCAAGATGGTCGAACTCGGGCGTGGCCAGGCCAGCGAGGGCGGCAGCAACAGCCTCCTCCGGCGAGTCATCCTCCACGGCGGCCGCGAGCAACAGTGCTATCCGGTCGTAGAACCTGATCAACGTGAACAGCGCGAACGCGTCCTCGGCGTCGAGGTCATGCCGCTCGGCCAGCGCGGCGCAACCCTGATCGAATTGCCAAGCGTCGAAATCGAATCCGCGTGTTGCAAGCCATTCGCCGCGGCGCTCGAGACCATAGTCGTCGACGATCTCGGATAGCGGCGGCAGCGGCTCGGTGAACAGCTGCGGGTTCTCGGCGCACACCGTCCACACCGCGGCGTCGAAGTACTCGGGCTCCTCCGCGTCGAGCGTCGCGGCCAGCCGGGCGCCCACGTCGCCGGCGGGCCCGGTATCGGAGACCCGCTCGACCGTGAGGCCCTGGTCGGTCAGCCGTATTCCGACCAGGTCGCCCTCGGCCACCCCCAACGCCGCCAACGTGCTCGGCGCCAGGAGCAGCGCCCCGTGCGGGTCGACCGCCTCGTCGGGAATGCCTCGCTGTTCGAGCAGCCCGTCATCAAATTCGGCGATGATGACTTGCGCCGGTGTACCGTCAGCGAGTCGCCGGTACTCTTCGTGCTCGCAGAGCGCGGTGATGGGGTCCAGATCCGGGGTCACCGTGAGCAGGTCGTGGGCCAGCTCGGCTGCTCCGACCCGGTGTGTGAACACCCGACCGGCCAGCACCGTCGGCAGCCACACCCACCTATTGTCGACCAATTGCCTTGCCGGAGTTTCGATTTCGTCGAGAACCTGGTCCAGCACGGCATCCAGATCGGCCACGCCGCCGTCCCGTAGCCGCGCTGCGAACTCGTCCGCGTCCAACGGGCCGTGTTCGGTCAGGATTCTTGCTAGGGTCTCGGACCCGCCGACGGCATCAGTCACGGCGACCACCCTATGCGCCGGCGAGCCGCGCCGCGAGAACCCGCCGGCCTACTTCGGATTGTTGGTCGGCTCGAAGCCGGCTTCATCATGACATCGTGATGCAGTGATGTAGCCTTGGGTGTGCGTACCACCATTGATCTCCCCGACGACCTGCACAAACAGGCGCTGGCTATCGCCCGGGACACTCGCCGCACCTTAAGTGAAACCGTTGCCGACCTCATACGACGCGGCCTGGGAGCCGGCCGTACCGCCGCGATCTCCACCGATCCCAGGACCGGGTTGCCACTGGTGAGCGTCGGCAAAGTCGTGACCTCCGAGGACGTGCGCTCGTTGGAGGATGAGGCGTGATCGCGCTGCTGGACGCGAACGTGCTGATCGCACTGGTGGTCGCCGAGCATGTGCATCACGACGCCGCCGCGGCATGGCTGTCCACGCGTGACGCCGGCTTCGCGACGTGCCCCATCACGCAGGGAAGTCTGGTTCGATTCTTGATGCGGACGGGCCAATCCGCGGCAGCGGCGCGGGAGGTGGTCAGCGCCGTCGAAACCGCAAAGCGCCACGAGTTCTGGCCCGACAGCGTCTCTTTTGCCGATGTCGAGATCGGAGGAGTGGTCGGCCACCGACAGGTGACCGATGCTTACCTGGCTCAGCTGGCCCGAAGCCGCAACGGGCAGTTGGCGACTCTCGATAGCGGACTGGCGCACTTGCACAGCGACGTCGCGGCCCTCATACCGACGGCCTGCTGACACCCGGCCAACCGGTGTGCCCCGACCCGGACCTACGGCTCGGGTACCGGCACGTAGGGTCGGTGTCGACGGGAGGAAGCGTGCATGGCCAGAACCGCCAGAACAGATAACGACAGCTGGGAGATCACCGAGAGCGTGGGCGCGACGGCGCTGGGCGTGGCGGCGGCGCGTGCGGCCGAAACCGAGAGCGAGAGTCCGCTGATCAGCGATCCGTTCGCGCGGATTTTCCTCGACGCGGCCGGCGACGGCGTGTGGAACTGGTATTCGGGGTCGCAGCTGCCCGCCGAAGTCCTCGAAGCCGAGCCCGAGGTGTCGCTGCGGATGCAGGCAATGACCAACTATATGGCCTGCCGCACAGCGTTTTTCGACACCTTCTTCCGGGACGCGACCCGAGCGGGCATCGGTCAGGCGGTGATTCTGGCGGCCGGCCTGGACTCGCGGTGCTGGCGGTTGCCGTGGCCCGACGGCACCACGGTCTACGAACTCGACCAGCCCAAGGTGCTGGAATTCAAAACGGCGACGCTGCGCGAGCACGGGGCCGAGCCGACCTGCCGTCGCGTCGGCGTCCCAGTTGACCTGCGCCAAGACTGGCCGAAGGCGTTGCAGCAGGCCGGTTTCGACGCGTCGGCCCCGAGCGCATGGTCGGCCGAGGGACTCATGCCGTACTTGCCGGCAGCAGCCCAGGATCTGCTGTTCAACCGCGTTCAGGGCCTCACCGTCACCGGAAGCCGGATCGCTGTCGAGGCGCTCGGACCCGACTTTCTGGACCCCGCGTTCCGCGCCAAGCGGCGCGAGCGGATGGACCGCGTCCGAGCTCTGATGGCCAAGGTCGACCCGCAGCGCGAGGTGCCCAGTACCGATGAGCTGTGGTACTTCGAGGAGCGCGACGACGTCGGCGACTGGCTGCGCCGCCACGGCTGGGAGGTGACGGTGACGCCGTCGGCGCAGCTGATGGCCGGCTACGACCGCAACCCGCCGAAGGAGGTCCAAGACAGCGCGCCGCGGAATCTGTTCGTGTCCGCGGTGCGGGCCGGCGCCTAGCACAATACGTACGGGGCCGCGGCGGGCCACCCGTATGTGCACGCGTTCAGCCCCGCCATCGATCCGCCGTGGGAGACTCGCTCGGACTACGAGGCGTTCGGGGCGATCGCGAGCGCCTTCTCGACGCTGGCGGCCAAGCACCTCGGCACCCGCACCGATATCGTGCTCGGCGCGCTTGCGCACGACACGCCCGGCGCGATGGCGTACCCGTCGGGCGTCGAATATAACTGGCGCACAGTAGGAGAGCGGCCCAAGCCGGGAAAGACGATGGGTACCATCGCGGACAGGTTGGCGCATCTGGCCGAAGGCAGCGAGGAACGCCGCATCACCTATGCCGACGCGCAGGCTCGCCCGGTGCCGGTGATCACCAGCCCGGAGTGGTCCGGCAGCGAGACCGGCAGGCGCCGATATGCCCCGTTCACGGTGAATATCGAGGAACTCAAGCCGTTTCACACGCTGACCGGCCGTCGTTCGATCAGCGCTCGACGACTCGCGCAATGGCCGCCAGGTACCACAGCCCGAGTAGGAAGCCGGCGAACACGGCGAGGCGCGCGATGTGGTGTCGCCAGGATGAAAGTGGAGAACCGTCGTTGTCGACCATGCTGACCCCGATTGTTCCGCACTGCCATGTCCAGGCACGCCCTGGCTAGTCCGCAGTGCCTTTGACTAGACGGCCGTCCTTGATGATGGCGACGAACGCCTCGTCGGGCCGGGCGATCAGCGAGATGTCGGCCACCGGATTGCCGTCGATGAGAACCAAGTCGGCCAGGGCACCTTCGGCCACGACGCCCAGCCGGCCGGGGTACGGGTTACGCGGCCCGGACATGGCCAAGAGTTCGGCGTTGCGGATCGTCGCCTGCTGCAGCACCTCGGCGGGCGTATACCAGCGGGTGAGCTCGGCCAGCTGGGCGCCCTGCCGGCTGGCGAGCGTGGCGTCGAACAATATGTCGGTTCCGAACGCGACGTTGACCCTGTGCTTGATCGCAAGCCGATACGCGGCATCGGTGCCGGAGACCACTTGCCGCAGCTTTGCCCTCGTCTGCGGTGTGACGGGGATCGTGGGCTCGTCGGCAAGGAAGGGCTGCAGGCACCACCAGATGTCGTTTTCCGCGAGTAGTGCGGCGGTGTCCTCGTCGATGAGGTGGCCGTGCTCGATGCACCGGACCCCGGCGGCGACGGCAGTGCGTATCGCGCGCGGCGTGTAGGCGTGCACGGTGACGTAGGTGCCCCAGTTCTCCGCGGCCGCCACCGCGGCGCGGATCTCGGCTTCGGTGAACTGGGCCACGTCGACCGGGTCGTAGGTCGAGGTGATACCGCCGCCGGCCATCAGCTTGAGCTGAGAGGCGCCGCGCCGCAACATCTCTCGCGCTCCCCGTAGCACTTCGGCTTCGCCGTCGGCGATGACTGCGGCCCCGATGATCTCGGTGTAGCTCAGGTGTCCGCAGACACCGCGAGGGACCTCGTGGGGCAGCCGGAAGTCGCCGTGTCCGCCGGTCTGGGAGATGAACCCGCCGGACGGGTAAATGCGCGGGCCGACGATCACGCCTTCGTCGATGGCCTGCTTGATTCCGAACACCGGCCCGCCGAGATCGCGGACCGTGGTGAAGCCGCGTAGCAGTGTGTCCCGGGCACCGACGATCGCCCGGGCGTAGACGTAGCCGAGCTCGCTGAGCTGAGCCGCCGCCGCCGGGATGGTGGCGAACATCGCATGCCAGTGCGCGTCAATCAGCCCGGGAATCAACGTCTTTGCGGTCCCGTCGATCTGCGAGCCGGAGAATTCCGTCGAACCCGCGGGTGCGACCGCGGCGATCACTCCCTCCCGGACGGCGACATCCAGCGGCCCGATGACCCGGCCGTCGACGCTGTCGAAGACGTCGACGTTGGAAATGCGCAGCTCGTGTGTGTCCATGCCAGCTCCGAATCGGGGTGCAGCGGGTCGGCGAACCCCCGACGTAGTGTATGGTCCAGGCCGGACGTCCTTTTGGACCAAAGTTCGGTTGACGGTGACAAATTGTGACGAGATTGCTACCGCAGTCGCCAACTGACCAAGTGACGGTCAATTACCGTTGCTGGGTACGTCGGTGAGGTGTCGGAGTATCGCAGTTGACACATGAGCAGCTGCCTCCCTGGCGTAGAACATGATTCGTCGTTCTGTGAGGCGGTGTTTTGTCGTCGTTCTCCGTGGGTGATCATTGGCGAGCCCCCGGATGGTCGTCGGTGTGGCGCAACCACTGGACACCGAGGTTGTCCTTTGCCCGGCCAAGGGATCGGCATCAAATCGGCACCTACTCCTATCCATCGCTGAACATGGCTTCCTGCTCACCGGCAGGCATGAGGTCGAGCAAGCCGTAGTGCTTTGGGCCGAGGCGGCCGTTCTGTGCTCGCCACCGAGTTGTCGATACGCGCGCGCGCAAACGGTGAGCAGCTCGCCGAAGGGTCGTACCTGAGTTGGTGCTTGTGGTGCCGCGGCGGCAGGGTGATCACGTCGTTGTCGGGCGGGTGGTCAGTTCAGATCGTGTTGTCGGTGCCTTCGTCTAGTATCGCTCATATGTTCGAAGTGTCGTTGCCGGATCCGGCTGAACTGCGCCGATGCGACGACTCTGCGCTGGTGGCAGCGATCGAGGACTGCGCTCGCGCGGAGGCGGCCGCGAGTGCTCGGCGGTTGTCGGCGATCGCCGCGCTGACCTGTCGGCGCACCGCCAGTGACCAGCGCGCAGACTGGGCTTGCGACGAATGGGACAGCGCTGCTGCCGAGGTGGCTGCCGCGCTGGGTCTGAGTCAGGGCAGGGCGTCTGGGCAGATGCATCTGAGCCTGGCGTTGAATCGGCTGCCCAAGGTGGCGGCGCTGTTTTTGGCCGGAGGGCTTAGCGCGCGGTTGATGTCGGTCATCGCGTGGCGGACCTATCTGGTCCGCGACCCCGAGGCGCAGCGACTCGTCGATGCCGCGGTGGCCGAACACGCCGGTGCGTGGGGGCCGTTGTCGGCGTCCAAATTGGAGCAGGCCATCGACGGGTGGGTTGATCGCTACGACCCCGGTGCGTTGCGGCGCACCCGTGCGGCGGCCCGCAGCCGCGACGTGTGCTTCGGCGAACCCGACGACGACGTGGGCACCGCCGCGTTGTGGGGCCGGCTATATGCCACCGACGCCGCGATGCTGGATCGGCGGCTGAAACAGATGGCCCACGGGGTGTGCGACGACGACCCGCGCACCCTGGCTCAGCGCCGCGCCGATGCGCTGGGCGCATTGGCCGCAGGCGCCGAACGGCTGGTGTGCGGGTGCGGTAACGCCGACTGTCCCTGCGGTGCCGGCGACACTAACGAGCGGGCCAGCGGTGTGGTCATCCACGTCGTCGCCGAGTCCTGTGCGCTGGATGCTGCAGCTGACCCGCACATGTCGGGTGAGGTGCACCCATCGCGGCCAATCACTCCGGAGATGACGCTGGTCGAGGCGTTGGCGCCGGACCCCGAACCCGATCAGCCCGCGGCGTCATCGGTCAAGCCGCCGGCCGCGTTGATTACCAGCGGGGGTGTGGTGCCTGCGCCGCTGCTGGCCGAGTTGATCCGCGGTGGGGCCACCATCAGCCCCGTGCGCCAACCCGGCGGCCTTGGGTTAGAGCCGCACCACCGACCGTCGGCCAAGCTGGCGGAGTTCATCCGAATCCGCGATTTGACGTGCCGGTTCCCCGGATGTGACGTGCCCGCCGAATTTTGTGACATCGACCATACGGTGCCCTGGCCGTTGGGGCCCACACATCCGTCAAACCTTAAGTGTGCGTGTCGAAAACACCACCTGTTGAAAACGTTCTGGACGGCCTGGAAGGATGAGCAGCTGCCCGACGGCACCGTTATCTGGACCGCACCCAACGGAGGGACCTACACCACCCGCCCCGGCAGCTGGATCTTCTTTCCCGCCTGGAACACCACCACCGGCGACTTGCCCCCAACACCAACCCCCGCAACTACTATCGGTGACCGCGGCGTGATGATGCCCCACCGGCAACGCACCCGAGCCGCCGAGGTCGCCCGCCGCATCAAATCCGAACGGGCCCTCAACGACGCCCACGTCGCCGAACGCAACAAGCCACCACCATTTTGACCAAGAGCGCTGGTGCACGGAACGCGCGCCGGACAGCCGAATACGGCCCTTGCCGTCAAACGAAGACAGCGGATTCGCCTACCGCCGGGGTTCAATTTGTCGACCGGCGAGACTTCATTCAGCCGTATTTCCCGGGCAGCTATCACTGTCTGACGGGCGCGCCCGGAGCCGCTCGCGTTGATCACCTCGCCGATGGATGGTGTAGTCCGATTACCGTCGAGGTCGGTCGCTTCGCGATCACGTCATTGATCGGGTACGGCGGAGACGGGGGTGAGGGTACCAAGAAGAAGGAACATCACTGCCGCTGCAATCGCATTCGCAACCCGGACGCCCGCACCGCGCGTCGCTCCACCGCGGCCCGCACCGACGCCTCGGAACCGACCACCCGCACCTTCTCCTTGGCCCGGGTGACCGCGGTGTAGAAGAGCTCACGCGTCAACAACCGTGAATCCGGTTCCGGCAGTAGAACTGTCACCGCATCGGCCTGGCTGCCCTGGCTCTTGTGGATGGTCATGGCGTGCATGGTGTCGACGTCGGACAGCCGGCCCGCGGCGAAGTCGAGCGGACCGGTTGCGCCGGCGAGGACGGCGCGAAGACCGTCCGGGCCGGCCACGGCCACACCGGTGTCGCCGTTGTACACCCGCAACCCGTAGTCGTTGGCGGTCACCAGCAGCGGCCTCCCGGCATACCACTGCGACCAGGGCGGCAGGCCCGTCTCTTCGGCCAGCCAGGTCTCCACCTGTCGGTTCCAGTGCCCGACACCGAAGGGCCCGCGCCGGTGCGCGCACAGCATCCGGTGCTCGTCGAGTATGCCCAACGCCACGTCCACGGCTCCCAGGAGCGCCGCCTCGCGCAGCCGCAACGCATGCGGCACCAACACCGCGCGCAACCGTGACGTCGGGTCTTCGTCGTCGATGAACTCGATGTGCTCGTCATCCGATCGCAGCAGGGTGAGCAGCCGATCCGCGTCGCCGCTGCGAATCGCATCGGCCAGGGTCCCAATCGATTTGCCGAACCGGTGCGAGGTGCGCAGCGCGGCCACCCGCACGTCGTCACGCGCCGCTAGCCCGTCCACCAGATCCGCCAGCACCGCACCGGCTTCCACCGAGGCCAGCTGGTCGGAGTCGCCCACCAGAATCAGCCGCGCGCCAGGGCGGACCGCTTCCAGCAACCGCGCCATCAGCGTCAGCGACACCATCGACGTCTCGTCGACCACGATCACGTCGTGCGGCAACCGATTGCCGCGATGGTGCCGAAACCGCGACGACGTGTCGGGCCTGCTGCCGAGCAGCCGATGCAGCGTAACCGCCTGCAATTGGCCGAGTCTCATGCGATCGGCCGCATCGAGACGGGTCACCTCGTGGCGTGCCGCCTCGGCCAGCCGCGCCGCAGCCTTGCCCGTCGGCGCTGCCAGGGCGATGCGGGGCCGCGACCGGCCGGCCAGTTCGGCTTGTTCGGCCAGCGCCGCCAGCAGCCGCGCCACCGTGGTGGTCTTGCCGGTCCCCGGCCCGCCGGTGAGTACCGTCACGCCCTGCGCCACCGCGATTTCCGCCGCGCTGCGCTGCTCTTCGAAGCCCGACGGGAACAGTCGCTCAAAGGCCGGCACCTCGGCGTCAGGGCCTTTCGGTGTGGGAACCAGCATGGCCACCAAGTCGTCACACACCTGCTGTTCCTCGCGCCAGTAACGGTCGAGGTACAGCAGCCGGTCGTCATAGAGATGCAGCACCGGCGGATCCGTGAGCAGCGTGCTGGCGCGCACCGCGGCCAGCCACTGCGCGAGATCCGGCCACGGTAGGCCGTCAGCGGCCACCGCGATCGTCGACAAGTCCACGCACACCGACCCGCCGCGCAGTGCCCGCACCGCCAGCGCCGCGGCCAGCGCCACCCGGTCGTCCCTTTCCGCGCCCAGGGCGCAAAGACGCTGTGCCACGTGGACATCGGCAAAATCGAGGACCCCGGCCTCGTTGAAGGCGCGCAGCAGGCCCACCGCGGTAACGGCGGGCTCGACGTCGGCAACGCTCACGCGGCTCGTCTCCCGTCATCCAGAAGATCTGACAGCGCCACCACCAAGTCGGCCGGCGCGGCCCAGTCGAACACGCCGGCCGGGTGCCCGTCCAAGATCGGCGTGTCAACACCACACATTCCCCGCACGAACAGGTACAGCACCCCGCCCAGATGCCGCCGCGGGTCGTATCCGGGCTGCCGCCACCGCAGAAACCTATGCAGCACAACCACATACAGCAGGGCCTGCAACGGGTAGTCGGAATGCAGCATGGCCTCGGTCAAGCGGGCGAAATCGTAGTCGGCGGCGGTGGCGCCCAAGTGGTTGGTCTTGTAGTCCACCACCAGGTATCGCTGCTGCGGCAACCGCAACACCACGTCTATCGACCCGGACAGATACCCCCGCAACGACTGACCGCCCAAACCTGACGACGTCAACCGATCGGCGTAGGACCGGAACGGATCACCGCGCGGCAGGTGTACCCGCAGCAACTCGCCCACATCCGACAGTGACACCCGAGACACCCGCGGCGCGCGGGCCCTCAGATCACCACCCGCCAGCGGAATCTCAAAGTCCATCTCCCGCAGCCGATCCCGCACCCCGATCTGGCGCAATGTCAAGCCGCCGGCCAGCGGGCCCAGCGGCGAATCGTGCATTGGCACCAGCGCCGTCGCCAGCTCGGCGGCATCCGCGTCGACCGGCCACCACGGCGCGTGCCGTCGCACCTGCCCCTCGAGCTCGCCAGCCAAGTCGGCGGCCTGGGGGTCGGCCGTTTCCAGCACCGCATGCACCAGCGACCCGAACGCCGCACCGGACGGCATGGCCGCCAGCGGCGAGTCGAGGTCGGCACCCGAACCCGGCTCGCTGACGACCACCGCATCCACCTCGTCGTCGCGCACGTCGACCTCGGGCTCGCTGGTCACGCCGGACGTCGCAATCGCATCTGCGGCGCGCACCAGCGCCGAATACGACGTGCGCCGCCAGCTGGTGTCGATCTGGCGGTGGAAATGCCGGACCGCGAAACCGTCAGCCGCCGAGCTGGTTTCGATGGCGGCGGGGGAGACGATCGTCGATTCCTCGACCGACGGTCCGCCGGCTTCCTGCCAGCGCGTGAACACTGCCCACGCGTCGTCGTCGCAGATGCGCGGTCTGCACCTATCCGGCACCACAGGGTCACCGCTGCCACGACCGCGCAGTAGCCGCGACAGGCCGCCGTTGACCTCGTCGACAGTTGGCGCCCACCAGGCCACCACTTGAGACTGGGCCCGGGTGAGCGCGACATAGGTGAGCCGGATGTTGTCGCGGGCCGCCTCGGCACGGTTCAACTCCTCGACCGATCGGCTCGTATCGCCACCGAGATAAAGGCAACGGGTATCGGTGTCGTCGTGATACAGCAGGATGTCGTCGCGCCGGACGTTTCGGTTGAACATGAACGGCACGTACACGATCGGAAACTGCAGACCCTTGGCCACGAACACCGTCATGATCTGCACCGCTGCGGCGTCACTGTCCAGGCGGCGGTTCTGCTCGGTCGCACGGGTGGTGTCGTCGCACTGCCTGCGCAGCCAATCACGAAGGGCCGGAAGGCCGTAGCGTTGCCGATGAGCCGTCTCGTGCAACAGCTGGGCGAGATGCGCCAGGTCGGTCATGTGTCGTTCGCCACCGCGTTGGCCCAACACCCGGCGGCCCATACCGCCCAACTGGGCGGCCTCGAACACCGCCGCCATACCCCGCAGCCGAGCCTGGTCCGTCCATTCACGAAGCGTCGCGGCCACCCGGTCGGTCAGCGTATCACCCTCAGCGGCAAGCGTTTCCGCAGTCTCGCCGAAGAACATGGTGCAGGCGGCGGCGCGGACCAGCCCGGTGCGCTGCGGCGCGTCGAAGGCCTCCAGCAGGCACAGCCAGTCTTTGGCGGCCCGCGACGCGAACACATCGGTGTCGCCGGTGTAGACCGCCGGGATACCCGCCCGCGCCAAGGCATCCCGGCAGGCCCGGGCGTCTCGGTGATGCTCGACGATCACCGCGATGTCCCCGGCCGCCACCGGCCGTCCGGCGAACCTGGCGCCGCTGGACAGCAGGGACGCGATGTCCCCGGCCAGGTCGGCGGGAATATGCTCGCGCAACAAGCCGATTGGCACATTGGCGGTACCGTCGTAGCCGACGGTCGGCCGCCTGACGATGCGCAGCCGGAACGGCGCGCCGCGCGGCGCCCCCTCCAGCCGATGTCCGCCGTGGTGCGCCTCGATGTCGTGCACCACGATCTCCGGATGGCCCAGCGCGGCACCCCGCAGCGCCGTCTGCAGGCTCTCGACGAGCACCCCGTCACTGCGCCAGTTGACTCCCAACGTGTAGCGGGCATCGGCGGTGCGGGCCGCCTTGAGGTAGGTGTAGATGTCGCCGCCGCGAAAGCCGTAAATGGCCTGCTTCGGGTCGCCGATCAGGATCAGCGTCGACACGCCCCGAAAGGCACGTTCCAGCACCTGCCACTGGATCGGATCGGTGTCCTGGAATTCGTCCACCAACACGATTCGCCACCGGCGCCGCATCTGCTCGCGAGCCGGCGAGTCCACTGCCGCAAGGGCTTTCGACAACCGCAGCAGCAGGTCGTCGTAGCCGAGAATCCGTAGCCGGCGCTTACGCCGTTCCAGCTCGTCGAGCACCTGCTCGGCGAAGTCCAACCGGACGCCGGCCGCGCTGTCCGGGTCGGGATCCAGCGGGCGCCGCTGCGCGTACGGATCGGCGACGACGTTGCGGGCCAGGTCGAGCGCCTGCGCATACGTCAGCACCGGATCGGTGTCGCTGTTGGCGAAGCGCGCGAGGTAGCAGTCATCGACGATCTCGGCCACCAGGTCGTCGAGGCTCTCCTGCAAGGCGAAGTCGGAATCACTGTCACCGGCCACGCCAAGGGATCTCAGCACCGATCCGCAGAACTCGTGCGTGGTGGCGATGGTGGCGGCATCGAAGTTGGCCAGCGCGTCACGCAGCCGAGCCAGCCGTACGGCGCGCCCGGCCTCGTCGCACAACAGGTGCCTGGCCAGATCAGTGTCGGGCGGCGTCCGGCCGTCCAAAGCGGCCACCGCCGCCACGATCTGGTCGCGAACGCGTTCGCGAAGCTCGCGGCTGGCCGCGCGGTTGAAGGTGATAAGCAGCATCTCGTCGAGGATGACGTCGGTCTCGGCGAGGTAGCGGGTCACCAGACCGGCCAGCGCGAACGTCTTTCCGGTGCCCGCGCTGGCCTCCAGCACAATGGTGGCGCCGTGCTCGGGCAGCGGCCCCAGCAGGTCGAAGCGCTCCATCAGCCGGTCCTCTCGGCGTTCAGCAGCGGCAGCCACAGCCTGGCCGCCAGCGCACCCAGGCGGGTGTCCTCCCCGGCCATCTCCTCGCCCGGGCGGGGCGCGCCAAGCAGCACACCGAAGGCGGGCTTGTCGCCCCAGACCCGTAGGTGCGCGGGCTCACGGTCGTCTCCGTCGCGAAACCTGTTGGATTCCCACCTTTCTCGCGCGGCCGCGGCGGGCTCGTCGCCGTCCCGGCGCGCCTGCGCCCACGCGTACGACGTTTTCAGCGGCAGCGGCAACGGCTCGCGCCGACCCGTGTCGTACAGCGACACCAGATCGCGCAGCACGGCCACGGGGTCCGGCGGCGGCGCCAATACCCTTCTGGCGGTACGGTTCCTGCTGGTTCCGCGGCCGATGCACAGCGCCGTCCAATCATGGCCCGGACGTTGAGCGGCCAACGCGACCAGCCCGATCCATGACGTCAGCACATGCTTCGGCGCCAGCTTGGAGTACGTCACCGAGACCAGATGCTCGCCGTAGACGGGCGTGACGGTCCCGCTGAGCCGGCGGCCGGTACCGAGATCGATGTCAATGTCGTAGGCGTCGCCGTCGGGCGCCATGTGTGGCAACGCGGCCCGGGCCAGCTGGCACGCACAGTCGAGGATTTCCTTGGTCTTGCGCACGCCAATCCGCCCGGGCGGCAGGGTTCCGCGGCGCCATTCGGCGTTGGCGGCCGCATCCGGATGCATGCCGCGCAGGATGTCGTGCAGTATCCGGTCGCCGACCGTCCACGCCTGCAGGGCGTCGATCTCGACGGGCATTTCGTCCTTGACGGTGTCGACGTCCCACGGCAGGGTGACGTCGAGTGCCCGGAAGAACCCTTTGACCGGGTTCTTGAAGAAGTCCAGCAGATCGGCCATCGTCACGTCACCGGCAGGCGGTTCAGGCAGCCGATCACCCACGAAAGCCACAGGCGCACAGCGCTTCCCGGTGGCCGCTTCGGCGGCCGCGAGCGCAGCAGGGTCAAAGGTGAACGGTGTGGCGGGCACCAGTGCGCCGGGTGTGACGTTCTTGCGATCGAAGGGCTGTAACGGATGTCTGGTGAGGATCTGCCGGCGAGCCGGCGTTACCGTCGTGCGATCCAGCGCGTCAAGGAGCTCGGCCAGCGGCACGGCCGGCGGACGCGGCTGCCCGGTGTGCTCGTCGGCGCCGGTGTAGGTGATCACCAATGTCTCGGTGGCCGAACCGATCGCGTCAAGCAGCAACTGGCGATCCTCGGAGCGCACGTCACGCTCACCGGTCATCGGCGCCCGCGCCAGCAGGTCGTCACCGTCGGGCGCGCTGTGCCGCGGGAAGATGCCGTCGTCGAGTCCGACCAGGCACACCACCCGATGCGGCACCGATCGCATCGGCACCATGGTGCACACGATCAGGGTGCCGGTGCGAAAGTTGGCCCGGGTGGGACGTCCGGCCAGTGACGCGTCCAGTAACGCCGACACGTCGGGCAGCCGCAGCAGCGTGGACACGCGGGCGCCGGCTTGCGCGCGGACGTCGGCGAATTCCCGCTGCAGCTGCGCCTGCTGCCACTCCTCGTCGCAGCGGGTGAGCAGGCCGATCCCGTCCGTCAAGGCGTCCAGCCAGTCGGTCAACGGCATTGCGCCACTGAGTCGTTCGACCACGTGATGCAACCGCGCGACGTACTCGGCCAGGCGCCCCGCCAGCTCCACCCGGTTGCTGCCGACGTCGTCGAGGGGCAGCGCGGTGTCCAGCCACGCCCGCGAGTCGTCCGACATCCCCACGCCGGTCAGGACGCGGTCGATGCCGAACCGCCAGGTGTTGTGCAGGAAACGCTCCAGCCCGTACGGCCGGCGATGGTGCCGGTCGAATCCCCACCGGGTGTTGGACTGGCGCACCCAGTCGGTGATCACGTCGAGATCGTCGTCGGTGAAACCGAAGCGGGCGCGCACCGGGACGGCTTGCGCGAGGTTGAGCACCTGGCTGGCGGTGGCACGACTGCCCGCAATGCCGAGCAGTTCGGCGGCGACGCCGAGCAGCGGATTGGTCTGGATGAGTGCGCGGTCGGCGAGCCGGACCCGCAGCCGGTGCGCCGGATGACCGGTACCGGCGACATCGCCCAGCCCGAAGCCGGCCACGATCAGTGGCGCGTAGGTCTCGATATCGGGGCACATCACCACCACGTCGCGCGGTTCCAGGGTCGGGTCGTCCTCCAGCAGGCCCAGTAGCACCTCGCGCAGCACGTCGACCTGTCTGGCCGGCCCGTGGCAGGCGTGAACCTGCACCGACCGGTCGCCGACGGCCAGCTGCCGTCCGTCCGGGCGCGTCGCGTTGGCGGCGATGTCGGTTTGCAGCCAGCCCAGCAACGTGTCGGGTTTAGTTGTGCGGCCGAGGAATTCGTCGGTCGCCGGAGCTGCCGGCAGCCCCCGTTGCAGCTCCCGCAGGTCGCGCCCGAGGGTTTGCAGCAGCGGATGCCGGGCGGCGTGCCCGCTGGTGTCCTGACGTCGTGGCACCGCGCCGTGGACACCGCCGAGCGCTTGCCACAGATCGTCACTGGGGTGGGGAAGCCACAGGTGCAGATCGTGATGAGTGGCCAGCGCGCCGAGCAGTTGCACGTCGGTGCATGCCAGCCGGGTGTGCCCGAAAAGCGACAGCCGCGGCGGCAGGTCGGCCGGACCTGCGGTCAGCCTTGCCACGGTCTTTTCGTGCCGGATGTGCGGCGGATCGGCCGGGACCGCGGCTACCAATGCCCGCCACAATTCGGGTTGCCACTCCAGGTCGGCGTCCACGTCGTCGAGGCGCCCTTCCAGCCAGCCGGCCAGCAGCGCAGGACGCTGCCGGGCGTAGGAGGCGAACAGCCCGGCCAGGCGGCGCGCCACCGAATAGCGGCGACCGCGGCGCAACTCGGCCTCGACGGCGTCGGTGTCGAAGTGGCCCAAATGCGTTGCCAGTGGGCGGCACCACGGTTCGTCGAGGACGGCGTCGATCACCTCCAGCAGCGGCCACGTCATGGCTTCCGGCGACCACGGGTCGGTGTCGGCGGTCCCGGTGATCTCGGCGATGAGCGATTGCGGGCTGCGGAATGCGACACCGGCACACACGCCGTCGCCGTGGGCGCCGCGACTGCCCAACACATGGGACAGGTGCTGGCTCAACCAGCGTTCCATGCCGCGGGCGGCGACCAGCACCAGCTCCGATGCGAACGGGTCGGGCAGCGGGTCGGCCAGCAGGGCGCCGAGTCCGTCGGCAAGGAGGTCGGTGCGCTCGGCACGGTGGAGATGAAGTGCCATCGCGGGCCACCATAGCGGCCGATGGCACGCAGCCGGGAGGTGACCGACAAATACGGGTATCGGCTGTGAAGCTGATCGGCCGCTTGCACCACGGACACTGTGACCGACGGCGACCGTGCATGCTGGGGTGATGAACAGAAACCAGATCACCGAACAGATCGTGCTGGCCCGCCTGGCGAAGGGGCTCACCTGGCAGCAGCTGGCCGACGCCATCGGCAGGCCGGTGGTGTGGACGACGGCGGCGCTCCTCGGACAGCACCCCATTCCCGCCGAACTCTGCAACGTCCTGGTGGAGATGCTGGGTCTCGACAGGTCGGTGGTGCCGGTGCTGGCCGCCCCGCCGATGCGCGGCGGCCAGCCCACCGCGGTGCCCACCGACCCCACCATCTACCGCTTCTACGAGGCGCTGCAGGTCTACGGCGGCGCCATCAAGGAGCTGATCCACGAGAAGTTCGGCGACGGCATCATGAGCGCGATCAACTTCAGCGTCGACGTGCAGCGGCAGACACATTCCTCGGGGGACCGGGTGGTGGTGACCTTCGACGGGAAATTCCTTCCCTATCAATGGGTTTCGGCGCAGAGCTGACGCGCCCGGCGGTTCAGCTGGTGAGCACCTGCGGCGAGAGTTCTTTGAGCATGGCGTTGGCCCAGCGCATCTGGCGAAGTGTCTGCGGATGGCAGCGCGACGTCAGCTCCAGCAGTTCGAGATCGGCGGCCCGGTGATGGCCATGGTCGGCGGCGTCCCCATAGGCGTCCCAATAGCCGTAATGGCCGTAGTGGAACGGCACGAACAACACGCCCGCCCGGATGCGGCTGATCCGGGCGGCGCAGCGGACGCTGCCGCGCGGGGTGCTCACCTCGACGGTATCGCCTTCCGCGATGCCGAGACGGCCCGCGTCGCGCTGCGAGACTTCCACCCACACCTCGGGTGCGGCGTCTTGAAGTTGCGGTGCCCGAGCCGTTTTGGTGCGGGTGTGGAAATGGTAAAGGGTGCGGCCGGTGATCAACGCGAACGGGAACTCGGCAGTGGTCGGCTCGTGCGGCGGAATATATTCGGCCGCTTTGATAATGGCTTTGCCGTAGGCGTTCATCGCGCGATATTCGGTGGGCTCCAGCGGAGCGCCGGTGATCAGATCCTTGCCGTAAGCCTCGCAGTAGTCAGGATGCGCCCAGAATCCGGCGTCGGTGTGCAGCCGTTCGGTACCGTCGGGATGCTCTGCGTTACAAGGCCATTGGATGCCACTGCCGCCACGCAGCTTGGCGTAGCTCAGACCGGAGTAGTCGCAGGGCCGCCCGGCGCTGCACTTCTGCCACGCCTCGAACGCCGACTCGGGATCGGTTCACGACGGCGATGTCCAGGCCGTCACCGTTGGAGTACAACACCGCAGCCGACTGCACCCGCTGATCCACCGATTCCGGGTTCAGGCCGTCGGCCAGATATTGATCGATGCGCTGCGGCCAGTCCTGGCCGGTTCCGTAGGGGTCCTGGTTCCCCAGGGCTGGGCGATCCGGTCCGGCGTAGCCATGGGCGGGTAGTTACCCGGCGGTGAGAATTCGAAACGCGGCGGCCGTTACCGGCACTACGCCGCCGTTACACCCCGAATTCCGCTTCTATTCCGTCAATGGCGGCACGCATCGCTTTCAGGGCGTCGGCGCGGGCGCGTAATTTGGTTGCGGCGTGGGCCTGCTGATTGAGACCGGCGAATTCATGCGCGGCTTCCTCGGCGCGGCTGAGCACCACTTCGGGCAACACGATCTCGTCGATAAAGCCGGCCGCCAGCGCGGTTTCACCGAAGAATGTCTTGGCCAGCCCGGCGGCTTGCTGGTAGGCCGACGGAGTCAGCCGCAGTTTCATGATTTCCAGGGCGGCGTAGGGAATGGTCATGCCGATCGCGACTTCATTGGCCTGAATGTTGTAGGCATGAGCGGCCACACGGTGGTCGCCAGAGGTCAACAGGAACGCGCCCATCGCGATCGCATGACCGGTGCAGGCCATC
Organism: Mycobacterium gastri; assembly: GCF_002102175.1. Taxonomy (GTDB): domain Bacteria; phylum Actinomycetota; class Actinomycetes; order Mycobacteriales; family Mycobacteriaceae; genus Mycobacterium; species Mycobacterium gastri. The sequence continues at coordinate 21,415 of NZ_LQOX01000010.1, forward strand.
ACCACCGGCTTGGGATAGGACAACAGCCGGTAGGCCAACTCGAAGCCGCCGCGCAGCATGTCGATCGCGGGCTGCACCTCGCCGGAGGTCAGGACCTTGAGGTCGAAACCGCCGCTGAACACCCGGTGGTTGCCGGCGATGACCAGCGCACCGACATTATCCCGGTCGGCTTGGTCAATCGCCTCGTTGAGTGCCTGCTGCATGGCGGGGCCGATCACGTTGACCTTGCCGTCATCCATCCGGATCACCGCGATGGTTTCGTCGTGGGTATAGGTGACCGGGCCGCTCATGGGTTTACTCCTTCGGTAGGGACGTCGATTGAATCAGATCACCTTCGCCACGCACCGCTTGCCCGGTCGCAGCGAGCCCTCAGACCCCCTGACTGCGATGCTTGCCCAGCTCGCTTTCCGCGTCACCCCAGCGCAGGCTGACGTCGGTGGGTTCGTCGAGTTGGCGGGTGCGCCACCGGTCCTGGGTCTCCTGGACGGCGCGGTTGATCCGGTCGATCTCGCTGCGGAAAACGTCGGGCCGCGTTTCCTTGCTTGCGTAGTGAAAATACGTCAGCACGCTGCGTAACAGCTCCAGTTTCTGCTTTTCCCGCTTCGCCAGGTCGTGAGTCGTCATCAGCTCGATCCGCTGAACCGGCGGCAGGGCATCCCAGTCCAGCACCACTTTTGTTTCCAGTGGACGCCGTCCCCGGCGCCAGAACCGCCAGCCGCGCGGCTGCTCGGGGCGGTCGTAGTAGATCACCGTCCCCTCGAACCGGGATTCGACGCCATGGCCGATCTCGGCGCGATCAAGTGCCGAATCCCACACCATCCGCCATTCCTGACCGGGTGCCAGCGTCGGCAGTTCGCGGGGCAACTGTAATTCGACGACATCGGCGTAACCGTCCGAGGCGTTCTCGTATTCGGCCACGGTCGGCGGATTGGGAAACGAGAACCGGATGTCGTAGGCCGCGGTGCGACCGAAGTTTCGGACCACGAGTTCGATCACATGCCAGTCCGCGACGTGGGGCTCCATCAGCATCGACACATACGGTCTCGTCTGCTCGAACGTCAGTTCGCGGTTGCGGCGAATCTGATAGTTCATCACGATCAGTGCGATTACGCCGAGCGCCAGCGCCGCCCACGCGGCCACCGCGAACCAGGTTCCGGACTCGACATCGGTGACCCCATGCCAGCTGCTCTGGACCCACCCCATGGAATCCACCCTCCGCTTATACCACCACACCGATCCGCCAGCGAAATTGCGTCGCCACGATCCTAGATGCGGCCCCCGCATCGCGGCGGCGGGCACCTGCCGGGGATCAACCCGGGTCCGGCGCCCGTGCTCAGCCGCCCATCAACATGCGCCACTGACCCAGATCGGCGGCGCGATAGACATAGTTCGAGCGCTTAACCTCCGAGAGCGGCGCACTGCGTTCTGTCGAATACCAGTGCCCGGGAAATACCGTCGGATCACCGGGCAGCGCGGCGAGCTGTTGCAGGCTGCGGTAGATCTCGTCGGAATCCCCGCCGGGGAAGTCGGTGCGCCCGCATCCCTCCAGGAACAGCGTGTCGCCGGCGACCAGCCGGCCGTCGAGGAGGAAACATTGACTGCCCGGCGTGTGGCCCGCAGTGTGCAGCAACTCGATCTCGATGTCGCCGATGGCGACCTTGTCGCGGTGCTCATGGGTGGTCAGGTCACTCATCGGAATCCCGGTCACCCGGGAAACCCACAATGCCTCATGGGTGTTCACGTGCACCGGTACGGTGGCCCGCTCCAGCAACTCGGCCAATCCCTTGAGCTCGAAGCCCATCATCGAGCCGCCGACATGGTCCGGATGATGATGCGTCACCAACACCCCCGACAGGTGCATGTCGTCAGCTTCCAGCCTGTCGACGAGGTCGCCGGCGGCGTAGGCGGGGTCGACCACAACGCAGTCGCCGGTCTTGCGGTCGCCGATCAGGTACGCGAAGTTGCGCATTTGCGCGGCGATCATGTCGCCGACGGCAAAGTCGCGACCGGAGAGCAGTTGCCGGAAATACAGCCGGTCCGAATCTGACACGTCACCAGACTATGACTGATCCAAGATCGGTCCAATCCTGGCGGTCTTGACGCCGCAATGGCCCGAATGCGAAATGCGGGCCTTCTATGATTCCCCGGGCAAGCCGGTGGGTATTGTTGGCGCATGCGGAAGAAGGTCGAGATCGAGATCGACGACGATCTGGTCCAGGAAGCGATCCGTCGGTACGGTCTGGCTGATGCGCGCGAAGCGGTCCATCTCGCGTTGCGGACCCTTCTCGCCGAGGGTGGTAGCGGGGAGTCCGACGAGGAGCAATACGACGAATTCAGCGACCTCAGTGTGCTCGATCCGCACCGGGGCAACCGCGGCGGCTGATCCGCACACCCGTCGTGCCCCCGTCGTCCAGCGTGTCCAGGCCCGCCGGTTGGCGCATCGCGTCGCGCACGTGGTTTGGTGACGCCGCGCGCCAGGCTGTACCCTCTTTTTGCCCGGGGCACGACTGGCCGTTACGGGTGAGCGGCCCCCTTAGCTCAGTCGGTAGAGCGTTTCCATGGTAAGGAAAAGGTCAACGGTTCGATTCCGTTAGGGGGCTCGGCGGACGCCGAGCAGGAGGGCAGCCCTGAACCAAGGCGGGGCGGCCCAGAGGCGATGTAGCTCAGTCGGTTAGAGCGAACGACTCATAATCGTTAGGTCGCCGGTTCGAGTCCGGCCATCGCTACAACACAACACCGAAACGTTTGACACCAGATTCGAGAGAGAACCGTCATGGCTTCCAGTACCGACGTGCGGCCGAAGATCACTTTGGCGTGCGAGGTGTGCAAGCACCGCAACTACATCACCAAAAAGAATCGCCGCAACGACCCGGACCGCCTGGAGCTGAAAAAGTTCTGTCCGAACTGCGGCAAGCACCAAGCGCACCGCGAGACGCGGTGACCACATACGGTAGCCAAACTGATTCGGTAGATTCGATAGCCGTGCCACTGACAACCAACATTGTCGGGATGCATTACCGCTACCCCGACCACTACGAGGTAGAGCGCGAAAAAATCCGCGAGCATGCGCAGGCCGTGCAAAACGACGACGCCTTCTTTTTCGACGAGAAGGCCTCCGCAGAACTCGGCTACGACGGCCTGTTGGCGCCGTTGACATTCATCTGTGTATTCGGCTACAAGGCGCAATCGGCGTTTTTCAAACACGCGAACATCGCCGTCCAGGACGCGCAGGTCGTCCAGGTCGACCAGGTGCTGAAGTTCGCTAAGCCGATCGTTGCCGGTGACAAGCTCTACTGCGACGTGTTCGTGGATTCGATGCGTGAGGCGCACGGCACCCAGATCATCGTGACCAAGAACATCATCACCAATGAAGACGGTGACATAGTGCAGGAGACCTACACGACCCTGGCGGGTCGTGCGGGCGAGGATGGGGAAGTGGGATTTTCAGATGGCGCTGCGTGAGTTCAGTTCGGTCAAGGTCGGCGACCAGCTTCCGGAGCGGACCTATCCGCTGACCCGCCAGGATCTGGTGAACTACGCCGGCGTGTCGGGCGACTTGAACCCGATTCACTGGGACGACGACATCGCCAAGCTCGTCGGGCTGGACACCGCGATCGCGCACGGCATGCTGACGATGGGCATCGGCGGTGGCTACGTCACGTCGTGGGTCGGCGACCCGGGTGCGATCATCGAGTACAACGTGCGGTTCACCGCGGTGGTACCGGTGCCCAACGACGGCAAGGGTGCCGAGCTCGTGTTCAGTGGCCGGGTGAAGTCTCTGGATCCCGACAGCAAGTCGGTCACCATCGCGCTCACCGCCACCACCGGCGGCAAGAAAATCTTCGGGCGGGCGATCGCGTCGGCGAAATTGGCGTAACTATGGCCTTGAAGACCGATATCCGCGGGATGATCTGGCGCTACCCCGACCACTTCATCGTGGGCCGCGAGCAACTCCGCCAGTTTGCCCAAGCCATCAAGTGCGACCACCCGGCCTACTTCGAAGAGGACGCTGCCGCCGAACTGGGCTACGACGCGATCGTCGCGCCCATGACCTTCGTGACAATCCTGGCCAAGCTGGTGCAGCTCGACTTCTTCCGAAACGTCGACATCGGCATGGAGACCATGCAGATCGTCCAGGTCGACCAGCGGTTCGTGTTCTACAAACCCGTGCTCGCCGGGGACAAGCTGTGGGCCCGGATGGAGATCCACTCCGTGGACGAGCGTTTCGGCGCCGACATCGTCGTCACCAAGAACACCTGCCACAACGACGATGGCGAGCTGGTGCTGGAGGCCTACACCACCCTGATGGGGCAGCAGGGCGACGGCTCCGCCAAACTCAAATGGGACAAGGAATCCGGGCAGGTCATCAGGACTGCGTAATTAGTATCTGGCACCGGCGCCTGGGTAGACTCTAGTACACTCGGACCCCGGGGTTTCCCAACATCAGCGCACTTTTCCGTGAGTCGGTCGAGCGAAGCCGGCGACGGGAGCGAGACAAACGAATTGTCTCACTTCGGTTCGTGACCACCGACCGGGTGCGCGCGTGTCATGTAAGCCCCGGCAGGAGTAGGTTGGCCTGCCAACCGCGAAGGGGCGTAGCTCAACTGGCAGAGCAGCGGTCTCCAAAACCGCAGGTTGCAGGTTCAAGTCCTGTCGCCCCTGCTGAAGGCAAAGACATGCCATGCTGGACACTGGGAGGATCCCCAGTCTTAGCGGAACGGCTGGCGGGATAGTTAGCGAACAAAGGAGCACGCGGTGAGCGACGAGCGCGACACCGCCGACGGCGCCGTAAGCGACGGCGGCGAAACCGAGGACGGCAGCGACAGCGGCGGTCGCACGGCCGTGGTGACGAAGTCCGTGGTGCGGCCGCAACGACCCACCGGCAAGCGGTCTCGGCAGCGCGCGGTCGAGGCCGACGAGGACGCCGAGGACACGGAGTCATCGACCGCGACCGAGGTCTCGAAGAAGGGCTCCGCCAAAAAAGACAGGAAGTCGGCTGAGAAGTCGGCTAAGACATCGGCTAAGGAGTCGGTGAAGGCCAAGAAAACCACGAAGACCGGCAGACCGGCGGCACGATCGGCCAACCCGTTCATCTTCGTCTACAACTACATGAAGCAGGTTGTGGCCGAGATGCGGAAAGTGATCTGGCCTAACCGCAGGCAGATGATCACCTACACGTCGGTGGTGCTGGTATTTCTTGCCTTCATGGTGGCGCTGGTGGGCGGCGCCGATCTCGGCCTGGGCAGGCTCGTGATGCTGGTGTTCGGCTGAGACTTGGCAGTGACAGAGAGGACTGAAAACCGTGACTACCTTCGACGGTGACACGTCCGCGGGTGAGGCGGTGGACCTGCAAGAGGCCACTACCGCCCAGGAAGTAGAAGCCCCCGCTGAAGAGGTCGACCCGGCGGCTGCGCTCAAGGCGGAACTGCGCAGCAAGCCCGGCGACTGGTACGTCATCCACTCCTACGCGGGTTACGAGAACAAGGTCAAAGCTAACCTGGAAACCCGGGTGCAAAACCTTGACGTCGGTGACTACATCTTCCAGGTGGAGGTGCCCACCGAAGAGGTCACCGAGATCAAGAACGGCCAACGCAAGCAGGTCAATCGCAAGGTGCTGCCCGGCTACATCCTGGTGCGCATGGACCTGACCGACGACTCCTGGGCAGCGGTGCGCAACACGCCCGGGGTCACCGGGTTCGTCGGGGCAACCTCGCGCCCATCGGCGCTCTCCCTCGACGACGTGGTGAAGTTCCTGCTGCCCCGGGGAGCGGCGAAGAAGGCGGCCAAGGGTGCGGCCAGCACCGCCGCCGTCGCCGAAGCGGGCGGGCTGGAACGTCCGGTTGTCGAGGTCGACTACGAGGTGGGCGAATCGGTCACCGTCATGGACGGGCCGTTCGCCACATTGCCGGCCACCATCAACGAGGTCAATGCCGAACAGCAGAAGCTCAAGGTGCTGGTCTCGATCTTCGGCCGCGAAACACCGGTGGAACTGACCTTCAGCCAGGTCTCCAAGATCTAGCCGCCCGCACAGCGCATCAAACAGGTTTAACCAGGAAGGAACAATCGAGTCGCCATGCCCCCGAAGAAGAAGAAGGTCTCCGGGCTGATCAAGCTGCAGATCGTGGCGGGTCAGGCCAATCCCGCGCCGCCGGTTGGCCCTGCGCTCGGTCAACACGGCGTCAACATCATGGAGTTCTGCAAGGCGTACAACGCCGCAACGGAAAACCAGCGCGGCCAGGTCATCCCGGTGGAGATCACGGTCTACGAGGACCGCAGCTTCACCTTCGCGCTGAAGACGCCGCCCGCCGCCAAGCTGCTGCTCAAGGCCGCAGGTGTGGCCAAGGGTTCGGCGGAGCCGCACAAGAACAAGGTCGCCAAGGTCACCTGGGATCAGGTCCGCGAGATCGCCGAGACCAAGAAGACCGACCTCAACGCCAACGACATCGACGCCGCGGCCAAGATCATCGCCGGCACCGCCCGGTCGATGGGCATCACCGTCGAATAGGTCGGCATAGAGCCGACTTGTGGGAGGGCTCGCTTCGGCCCGTTTGGAAACCACGACCCAACACCAGATTGGATATCGGATATGAGCAAGACCAGCAAGGCATACCGCGCCGCCGCCGAAAAGGTGGATCGCAGCAAGCTCTATACGCCGCTGGAGGCGGCCAAGCTCGCCAAGCAGACGTCGTCGACCAAGCAGGACGCGACCGTCGAGGTGGCGATTCGGCTCGGGGTCGACCCGCGCAAGGCCGATCAGATGGTCCGCGGCACCGTCAACCTGCCCCATGGCACCGGTAAGACCGCGCGGGTCGCGGTGTTCGCGGTAGGGGAAAAGGCCGATGCTGCCGTCGCCGCGGGAGCCGACGTTGTCGGCAGTGACGACCTGATCGAGAAGATTCAGGGCGGGTTCTTGGACTTCGACGCCGCGATCGCGACGCCTGATCAGATGGCCAAGGTCGGTCGCATCGCCCGGGTGCTGGGCCCGCGCGGTCTGATGCCCAACCCTAAGACCGGCACCGTCACCCCCGACGTCGCCAAGGCCATCGCCGACATCAAGGGCGGCAAGATCAACTTCCGGGTGGACAAGCAGGCCAACCTGCACTTCGTCATCGGCAAGGCGTCGTTCGACGAGAAGCGGCTGGCCGAGAACTACGGCGCCGCACTCGATGAGGTGCTGCGGCTGAAGCCGTCGGCATCGAAGGGCCGCTATCTGAAGAAGGTCACCGTGTCGACGACGACCGGCCCCGGCATTCCGGTCGACCCGTCCATCACCCGCAACTTCGCCGAGGCCTAATTTCCCCCGGCGAGCAGAACCCCCCGGGACGATCCGGGAGTCCGTCACGGGGCCAGGTGCGAAGCGCTTTCGCGCAGGCCACCTGGACGGCGTCTTCGGCAAGGGTGAGGTCGCCGGACCATCGGGCGATCGCGGCGACGGCCGGACCCCATTCGCGACGGAAGAGGCCGTCCAGGTTGACCATCGGCAGATCCCTACAGTCCGGATACACCGGCACCTCCGGTAGCGAGCGAAGCCCGGTGCTTCACTCTCTACCTGTTAGACGAACGGCGCAGCCCTAATCCGACAACCTAAGCGGCCGCGCCCGGCTTGAGGTAGGTGACCAGGCTGCAGTCCAGCATCTCGTCGGTGAAGTAGTGCTCGCAGCCACGCAGGTATTTCATGTACCGGTCGTAGACCTCTTGGGAGGTGACCTCGATGGCCTTGTCCCGATTCGATTCCAGCGTGTCGCCCCAGATCCGCAACGTCTTGATGTAGTGCGGGCGCAGCGAAAGGGGTTCGGGGACGATGAAACCGGCCTTCTCGCCGTGTTCGACCATCATCTCGGTCGACGGCAGCCTACCGCCGGGAAAGATCTCGGTGATGATGAACTTGATGAAGCGCGCCGTCTCGAAGCTCAGCTTCTTGCCGCGGGCGGCCATCTCGAACGGGTGATAGCTGACGCTGCTCTGGACGGTCATCCGGCCGTCCTCGGGCATGATGTCGAAACACCGTTTGAAGAAGTCGTCGTAGTTCTCGTGTCCGAAGTGCTCGAAGGCCTCGATGGAGACGATCCGGTCGACGGGCTCGGTGAAGTCCTCCCAGCCTTGCAGCCGCACCTGACGCGAGCGGTTGCTGTCGACGGAGGCCAGTACCTGCTCACAGCGGGCGTGCTGGTTCTTGGACAAGGTAAGGCCGATCACGTTGACGTCGAAGCGCTCGACGGCCCGCCTCATCGTCGTACCCCAACCGCAGCCGATGTCGAGCAGCGTCATGCCCGGCTTGAGGTCCAACTTGTCCAGGTTGAGGTCGATCTTGGCGTACTGAGCTTCCTCGAGTGTCATGTCCTCGCGCTCGAAGTAGGCGCAGCTGTAGGTCCGGGTGGGGTCTTGAAACAGGGCGAAGAAGTCGTCGGAGACGTCGTAGTGCGCCTGGATGTCTTCCGATCGCGTCCGGGTCTTCGTCTGTGCCGGCGCCTTTTCAGCCATTGTCGTCCTGTTCTCCTGGATTAGTGATCATTGCCCGAACGCACGCGAAGCCTCGGTATGACTCGTGCAACCGCCCCACGAACCCCCGAGGCGTGACTGCCTATGACGCGAGCGTGTGCACCCATAGCCCGTCTGTGGCACCAGAGTCTACTTGGCGAGTGTGAACTGGTTGCAGTCGATGTAGCCCATCCGGAATGCCTTGGCGCAGCCGGTCAGGTACTTCATGTAGCGCTCGTAGACCTCCTCGGACTGGATGGCGATCGCCTCGTCCTTGCGCGCCTGAAGCGCCTCTGCCCAAAAATCCAGAGTCTTGGCGAAGTCCAGCTGCAGCGACTGGCGGCGGGTCACCGTGAAACCGACCTTGTGCGCGTGCTCCTCGACGGTCTCGATCATCGGCAGCCGGCCGCCCGGGAAAATGTCGGTCACGATGAACCTGATGAACTTGGCCATCTCCATGGTCAACGGTATGCCGCGTTCCATGACCTGCTTGACATGCAATCCGGTGATCGAGTGCAACAGCATCACGCCGTCGGCGGGCAGGGCCTGGTAGGCGAACTTGAAGAAGTCGTCATAGCGGTGGAAGCCGAAGTGCTCCAACGCTTCGATGACGACGATGCGGTCCACCGGTTCGGTGAACTCGGACCAGTCGCGCAGCAGCACCCGACGCGAGCGGCTGCTGTCGACCTCGTCGAGCACCTGCTGGCAGTAGGCATGCTGGTTTTTGGAAAGCGTCAGCCCTACGACGTTGACGTCGTACTTCTCGACCGCGCGCTTGAGCACCGAGCCCCAGCCGCAACCGATGTCGAGCAGCGTCATCCCAGGCTGCAGTCCCAGCTTGCCCAGCGTCAGGTCTATCTTGGCGAGCTGCGCTTCATGCAGGGTCATGTCGTCGCGTTCGAAGTACGCGCAGCTGTAGGTGCGGGTGGGATCGACGAACAGGGCGAAAAACTCATTGGACAAGTCGTAATGAGCTTGGACGTCGTCCAAGTTGGACCGGGTGCTCACCGCACTTGTTGTCTTACCAGCCATATGTCCTCCAAGAACAGACGAACACCCTCACGCGGTGATCATCCACGGCACCCTACACCGGGTAGGGCGCATCCATCGCATTGAAAGTCGCTGCGAGGCGGGTTTTTCCCGACTGGGATCTGCGATGGTCGCAGTCACTACTTCTCCAGGGTGAACTGGTTGACGTCGATGTAGCCGATGCGGAACGCATTGGCGCAGCCGGTCAGGTACTTCATGTAGCGCTCGTAGACCTCTTCGGACTGGATCGCGATGGCCTCGTCCTGGTGCGCCTCCAACGCCTTGGCCCACAGGTCCAGGGTCCGCGCGTAGTGGGGCTGCAGCGACTGGCGCCGAGTCAGGGTGAAGCCGGCCTGGCCCGCGTGCTCCTCGACTTTCTCGATCGACGGCAACCGGCCACCGGGGAAGATCTCGGTGACGATGAACTTGATGAAGCGCGCCATTTCGAAGGTCATCGGCATGCCGCGCTCGACGATCTGCGGTCCGGTCAGCCCGGTGATGGTGTGCAGCAGCATCACGCCGTCGGCGGGCAGGACCCGGTGCGCCATGGCGAAGAAGTCGTCGTAGCGGTCGTGGCCGAAGTGTTCGAAGGCGCCGATGGACACGATCCGGTCGACGGGCTCGTCGAACTGTTCCCAGCCCTTCAGCAACACCGCCCTGCTGCGCGGGTCCCCCGCAAGCGGGCGGTGCCCCCAGTCGAGCTCGTCGAAAGTCTTCTGGACGTGGGCGGCCTGGTTCTTCGACAAGGTCAGGCCGATGACGTTGACGTCGTACTTTTCGATGGCCCGGCGCTTGGTGGCGCCCCAGCCGCAGCCCACGTCGAGCAGCGTCATGCCGGGCTGCAGGCCCAGCTTGCCCAGCGCCAGGTCGATCTTGGCAATCTGGGCCTCTTCCAGCGTCATATCGTCGCGCTCGAAGTAGGCGCAGCTGTAAGTCTGGGTCGGGTCCAGGAATAGCCGGAAGAAGTCGTCGGACAAGTCGTAGTGCGCCTGCACGTCGTCGAAATGCGGCGTCAGTTGTTCAGCCATGACCTTATGAATGCCTTTCCGGGCCAGGATCGGCCCTACGGTGCTCACATAAGATGCACCGAAAAACGCTCCCCCAAAGTGCTCGGGGAATGTTATCCGATTTGGCGCCGCAGCACTAAATCACAACCGAGTCTGCCCAGGCCAGGGCCGGTGTGGGGCTATTTCGCCAGGGTGAACTGGGCGACGTTGATCAACCGGCGACGGAACCGCTCGGCGCATCCGGTCAGGTAGTGCATAAAGTTGTCATAGACCGCTTCGGACTGGATCTCGATGGCACGTTCGCGGGCGGTCCCCAAGTTGGCGGCCCACATGTCCAGGGTCCGGGCGTAATGCTGTTGCATCAATTGGATCTGTTCGACGGAGAAACCCGCGGCCTGTGCGTTGTCGACGATGTCGGGTTCGGAAGGCAGTTCGCCGCCCGGGAAGATCGACTCGCGTAGGAACTTGAGAAATCGCAGGTCGCTCATCGTCAGCGCGATGCCCTGTTCGTGCAGCCACCTGCGGTCATAGGTGAACAGACTGTGCAACAACATCCGCCCGTCGTCGGGCATGATCTCGTATGCGCGTTCGAAGAACGCGCCGTACCGCTCCTTGTGAAAGGCGTCGAACGCCTCGAAGGAGACGATCCGGTCCACTTTCTCGTCGAATTCTTCCCAGCCTTGAAGCCGCGCCTCGGCCCGTCGCTGGGTGGGAATGGCGGCAAGCCGGTCTCGGCTGCGCTGACAGTGGTTCTTGCTCAGCGTCAGGCCGATGACGTTGACGTCGTACTTCTCGACGGCCCGGACCAGCGCGCCGCCCCAGCCGCACCCGACGTCCAGCAGCGTCATCCCGGACTCGAGGTTGAGCTTGTCCAACGCCAGGTCGAGCTTGGCCAGCTGCGCCTCTTGCAGCGTCATGTCGTCGCGCTCAAAGTAGGCGCAGGTATAGACCCACGTCGGATCAAGGAAAAGCCCGAAAAAGTCGTCCGAAATGTCATACGCCGCTTGCGAGTCTGCGTAATACGGTGTCAGCTCGGCCACTTGAGACAACCTCCTTGTGCAACCCTACAATCCTCGTTCAAGACTCAGCCGGCCCTGGCGAAGTTGCTCATCAGCACGCTGATCACCCCGTCCCATAACGGCTCGGGCAGATCGTGGCCCATCCTGTCGAACAACACCAGTCGAGCGTCATCGATCGCGCGGGCGACCGCGCGGCCATTGGAAGGCCGCACCATTATGTCCTTTCGGCCGTGGATCACCACGGTCGGCGCCGCAATGCGACGGTTGTAGTGGAGCAGGCTGCCACTGCCTAGGACCGCGCTGAACTGTCGGCGCACCCCCAACGGGTCGAAGCTGCGATCGTAATTCTCGGCCGCGTCGGCCCGGACGCGTTCCTCGGGCAGGCGATAGCCCGGACTGCCCGTGAGCCGGGTAACCCGCACGACGTTGTCGATTACCACGTCGCGCGGCGAGCCCGGCGGTGGGCCGTTGAGCATGGCCCGCAAGGCGCGTAGGGCCGGCGGCCGCAGGCATGCTCGGTTGTTGCTGGAGAAGATGATCGCCAGAGCCTTTGTCCGCTCCGGGAACCGTGCCGCGAAGACCTGGGCGATCATGCCGCCCATCGACGCGCCGACGATGTGGGCGTGCTCGATATCCAGATGGTCCAGCAGGGCGGCCGCGTCGTCGGTCATGTCCTCCAGCGTGTATGCGGCCCGGCTGGGCAGGCCGAACCAGAAGCGCAGCAGCCGCGCGGCCATCGACTGGCCGGGGTCGGCGTGCTCGGTCCGGCTGGACAGGCCGACGTCGCGGTTGTCGTAACGGATGACTCGCAGACCCTGGGCGACGAGCTTCTCGCAGAAGGCGGTCCGCCACAGCAGCAGTTGGGCACCCAGACCCATGATCAGCAGCACGGGTGGGTCGTCGGGGTCACCCATGTCCTCGTAGAACAGTTTCACCTGCCCCGCGACCGCGGTGCCGCTGCGGACCTCCACCAGACCTCCACTAGACCTCACTGGACCTCTACTGGACCTCTACACCAGACTGATGCTCGCGGCTGACCTCGACCATGAAGTTGGCGAAGTACCCGGTGAGCTGCGGGTCGGACATCATCTGCCACTTCGGCGCCAGCAGCTTCATGTACCGCTCGACGTACAAGAACTGCTTGCCGATCAGCACCAGCTCGCGGGGCAGCTTGACGTCGTAGGCGTCGGCCAGCGCCGACAGCTGCCGGCCGATGTCGGCATACGACATCTCGCCCAGCGATTGCATGGTAAGCGGGGTGGCGAACTTCTCCAGGTCTTTGGCGGCCTGGGCCTCGGGCTTGACGGTCCCGACGGCGCCCATCAACACGACGATCTTGCCGGCGGCGGCATGGTCCTTCTTGACCAGCAGGGCATAGACCAGCTCGCGCAGCAGCCACCGGGTACGGGGATCGATGCGGCCCATGATCCCGAAGTCGAAGAACACGATGCGGCCCGCCTCGTCGACGTACAGGTTGCCCGCGTGCAGGTCACCGTGGAACAGGCCGTGCCGCAGCCCGCCCTCGAACACGCTGAACAGCAGCGCCTTGACGAGTTCGGTGCCGTCGAACCCGGCCTTGCGGATGGCGGCGACGTTGTCGATGCGGATGCCCTGCACCTTCTCCATCGTCAGCACCCGCTCGCTGGTGAAGTCCCAATGCACGTGCGGCACCCGGATGTTGCGGCCCAGCAGGGAAGCGTGCAGATGCGATACCCACGCCTCCATCGATTGCGCTTCCAGCCGGAAGTCCAACTCCTCGGCCAGGTTGTCGGAGAAGTCGGCGACCACGTCTTGGGCCGAGAGCCGGCGGCCTAGCTTGGCCAGTTCGACGGCCTGCGCGAAACGCTTCAAGATCTGCAGGTCGGCGGCGACCCGACGGCGAATGCCCGGCCGCTGGATCTTCACCACGACATCCTCGCCGGTCTTCAGGGTCGCGTAGTGCACCTGGGCGATCGACGCGGAGGCGAACGGCTCTTCTTCGAACATGGCGAACAGCTTGGCCGGCTCGTCGCCGAGCTCCTCGACGAAAAGCCGGTGCACCTCGTCGGGGTCGGCCGGCGGCACCTGGTCCAGCAGGGTGCGGAATTCACGCGACAACGACTCGCCGAACGCCCCTGGGCTGGAGGCGATGATTTGCCCGAACTTCACATACGTGGGGCCCAGATCGGCAAAGGTCTGCGGGATTTCCTTGATGATCTTCTGCTGCCACGGACCCTTAGCCGGCAGCCTGGTGAGCACCCGAGCAGCGGTGCGGGTCACCTGCCAACCGGTGGTGGCAACCCGGGCCGCTTCGACCGGCAACGGCACCCGGTCAAGCTTGGCCACGTCGCGGTGTTTAGTGGAACTCATCTGTGCAGTGTGCCAAATCGCGCAGGTCGGTACCGAATCGCGCAGCTTTTCGCGGACGCGGCGGCACGCGGGGCAACTGCTTTGTCGCACCGGTGGGTCGCCGTAAGGTGCGGGGATGCGGGTGGTTTCGGCGGAATCGACCGAGCTTTTCGTCGGCTCGCCCGACACCCCGCTACAGCTGGCCCGCGTCGTCGTCGGCGACTGCACCGAAACCACGCCGATCCGCATCGACGGCGACGGTCTGCGCGGGCAGGCGGTCGCCGTCAGCGGCGACACCGTGGTCGAGGTTCCGGTCACCGTCGAGCATCCCATTCCGGGCCGGCAGCGGGCCGCGCGAGCGCATGCCGACGGCTCGGGCGTGGCGTTCGAGTTCACGGTGGCCGACCCGGGCTGGACCATGTACATGGTCAGCCACTTCCACTATGACCCGGTGTGGTGGAACACCCAGGCCGGCTACACCAGCCAGTGGCGCGAAGACCCGCCGGGGAGAGCCCGGCAGGCCAACGGCTTCGAGCTGGTGCGCGCCCATTTGGAGATGGCGCGCCGCGATCCCGACTACAAGTTCGTGCTCGCCGAAGTTGACTACCTCAAGCCGTACTGGGACACCCACCCGCAGGACCGTGCCGACCTGCGCCGGTTTCTGGCCGAGGCCCGTGTCGAGGTGATGGGCGGCACCTACAACGAGCCCAACACCAACCTCACCGGTCCCGAGACCACGATTCGGAACCTGGTGCACGGCAGCGGATTTCAACGTCACGTGCTGGGCGCCGATCCGGCCACCGCGTGGCAGCTCGACGTGTTCGGCCACGACCCGCAATTCCCCGGCATGGCCGCCGACGCGGGGCTGACCTCGAGTTCGTGGGCTCGCGGGCCACACCACCAATGGGGCCCGGCCCAAGGCGGCCCGGTTGACCGGATGCAGTTTTCCAGCGAATTCGAGTGGATTTCGCCGTCGGGCCGCGGATTGCTCACCCACTACATGCCGGCACACTATTCGGCGGGCTGGTGGATGGACTCCTCGGCCTCGCTGGCCGAGGCCGAGGAGGCCGCCTATGCGCTTTTCGACCAGCTCAAAAGGGTTGCGCTGACCCGCAATGTGTTGCTGCCGGTCGGAACCGATTACACCCCGCCGAACAAGTGGGTGACCGAGATCCACCGCGACTGGGCCGCGCGCTACACCTGGCCGCGGTTCGTGTGCGGGCTGCCGCAAGAGTTCTTCGCGGCGGTGCGCGCCGAACTCGCCGAGCGCGGTGCCGTGCCGTCGCCGCAGACCCGCGATATGAACCCGATCTACACCGGCAAGGACGTGTCGTACATCGACACCAAGCAAGCCAATCGGGCCGCCGAGAACACGGTCCTGAACGCCGAACGATTCGCCGTGTTCGCCGCAGCGTTGACCGGCGCCCGGTATCCGCAGGCAGCGTTGGCCAAAGCCTGGGTGCAGCTGGCCTACGGCGCGCACCACGACGCGATCACCGGATCGGCATCCGACCAGGTTTACCTCGATCTGCTGACCGGCTGGCGTGACGCGTGGCAACTGGGCCGCACCGCCCGCGACAACGCACTGGCATCGATTTCCGGCCTGGTCGATGCCTCCGGCCACTCGGTGGTCGTGTGGAACCCGCTGACCCACCGGCGCACCGACATCGTCACGGTGCGGCTCGAGGCGCCGCTGGTCGCCTGGGTGCGGGTCCGTGACTCCGACGGCTCCGAGGTCCCCGCACTCGTCGAGCACGACGGGCGGACGGTCACCTGGCTGGCGCGGGATGTCCCGTCGCTGGGCTGGCGGTGCTACCGGCTGGACGCGGCCGAGGGCCCGGCCGGCTGGCAACCGGCACCCGGTGCAGCGATCGCCAACGAGCATTACCGCTTGACCGTCGACCCCGCGCGCGGCGGAGCGGTGGCCTCGCTGGTGCAGGACGGTCGTCAGCTCATCGCCGACGGCCGGGTGGGCAACGAGCTTGCCGTCTACGAGGAATACCCGGCACACCCGACGCAGGGTGAGGGCCCGTGGCACCTGCTGCCCAAGGGGCCGGTGGTCTGTTCGTCGGAATCGCCGGCGCAGGTGCGGGCCTACCGCTGCGCGCTGGGCCAGCGGCTGGTGGTGCGCGGCCGGATCGGCACGGTCTTGCGCTACACCCAAACCCTGACCCTGTGGAACGGCGTGGCCCGCGTCGACTGCCGCACCAGGATCGACGAGTTCAGCGGCGAAGACCGCCTGCTGCGGCTGCGCTGGCCGTGCCCGGTGCCGGGTGCCATGCCGGTCAGCGAGGTGGGGGATGCCGTCGTCGGGCGTGGTTTCGCGCTGCTGCACAGCGCCGGTGAATCGGGGCCCCGTTCGGTCGACACTGCCCAGCACCTGTGGACGCTGGATAACCCGGCCTACGGCTGGTTCGGTTTGTCGTCGGCGGCGCGGGTCCGAGTCGGCAGCCACGCCGTCCGGGCGGTTTCGGTTGCCGAGGTGGTGTCGCCCGGCGAGACGGTGGCCGGCCCGATGGCTCGCGAGCTGATGGTCGCGCTGGTTCGCGCCGGCGTCACCGCGACCTGCAGCGGCGCCGACAAACCGCGTTACGGCAACCTCGACGTGGACTCCAACCTGCCGGATGCCCGGATCGCGCTGGGCGGGCCCGACCGCAACGTGTTCACCAAGGCGGTGTTGGTCGAAGCCGACCCGGTGTACACCGCCGAACTCCAACGGCAGCTGGCCGAGACGGGCCGGGCCAGGGTGTGGGTGCCGGCGGCGGCGCCGTTGCCGGCGGTCTGGGTGCCCGGCGCCGACCTGCGCGCCCCGGGCGCACTGCCCGTGCTGGTGATCGACGGCCGAGACGACAACAACCTGGCCGCGGCGATCACCTCGGTGATCGCCGACCTCGGCGACGCCGAGATCGAAGTCAGCCAGCAGGCACCGCCGTCGATGCAGCCCTTCGAGGCCCGCACAGTGGCGCTGCTCAACCGTGGGGTGCCCAGCTTCGCCGTCGACACCGAGGGCACCTTGCATACCGCGCTGATGCGCTCCTGCACCGGCTGGCCGTCCGGTGTCTGGATCGACGAACCGCGGCGCACCGCGCCCGACGGCTCCAACTTCCAACTCCAGCACTGGACCCACGATTTCGACTACGCCCTGGTCTGCGCTGACGGCGACTGGCGACGGGCCGGGCTCCCCGCGAGCAGTGCGCAGTTCTCCCATCCCCTCATCGCGGTGACCCCGCGAAAATCGGCGGCAAGGCTGCCGTCGGTTGGCTCGCTGCTGCGGGTCGACCCCGCCGATGCGGTGCATCTGGGCGCGCTCAAGGCGGCGGGCAACCCGTTGACGGCCGGCAGCGCCCGGCCCGTGGATCCCGCGGTGGTGGCGCTGCGGCTGGTGGAGACCACCGGGGCCGCCACCCGCGTGCGGATCGGCTCCGACGTCGGCAAGGTAGGCGGCTTCCAGTTGGCCGACCTGCTGGAATCCCCACAGCAACGCAAGAGATCAATCGACCTGCACGGCTACCAAGTCGCGACCGTGGTGGCCCGGCTCGACATCAGCGGGACGGCAGGCGACGCCGAGCTGGCGCCGCAAGCCGAAACGGCCCAGCCGCTGTACGCCCGTTATTGGCTGCACAACCGCGGCCCCGCTCCGCTGGGCGGGCTGCCGGCCGTCGCCTACCTACATCCGCGGTTGGTCAACGCCGAGGCGGGAGATCAGGTGGTGTTGCGCCTCACCGCCGCCAGCGACTGCGGCGACTCCGCGCTGGGCGGCACGGTGGACGTGGTGCACCCCGGCGACTGGTCGGTGGCGCCGGCCCGGCTGCCGTTCACCTTGGGTGCCGGCGAATACCTGGAAGCCGATGTCGTGGTGGCGATCCCTACCGGCACGCCGCCGGGGCTGTATCCGGTCCGGGCCCAGCTGACCGTCACCGACCGCGAGGCGCCGGCCGCGTGGCGGCAGGTGGTCGAGGACGTGTGCATCCTCGCGATCGGGACATCTCAGCAGGAGCTGGCCTACCTGCTCGACGGGCCCGCCGACATCGACGTGGCCGCCGGCGACTCGGCTCGCCTGACCGTCACCCTCGGCAGCCGTGCTGCAGCCGACGTGGTTCTCGAGGCCCACCTGATCAGCCCGTGGGGCACCTGGGAGTGGCTCGGTCCGGCCGTCCGAGCGGCTGTCTTGCCCGCGGGCGGTACGGCCGAGCTCGCATTCGACGTGACCCCGCCGCCGTGGCTGGAACCCGGCCAGTGGTGGGCGCTGGTGCGGGTGGGCTGCGCCGGTGGGCTGGTCTACTCACCGGCGGTGAAGGTGACGGTGACATGAGCCTGGACCTGGTTGCGACCGTCGCCGGAGTTCCCGTCCCCGTCGGCGAGGTCGACGCGCGGGAAGCAAGGTTACGCAACGGTCCGCGTGCGGCCGCCCTGCCGCCAAGCGGCACCGGCGAGGGACGCCAGCTGCGGCGCTGGCTGACCCAACTGATCGTCACCGAGCGCCTGATCGCCGCCGAGGCGGCGGCGCGCGGACTGACCGCGGCCGGGGCTCCGACCGAAGCCGAGCTGCTGCCGGATCTGGCGGCGCGATTGGAGATCGGCAGCGTCGCCGCGGCGGTGCTGGCCGATCCGCTCGCGCGGGCGCTGTTCGCCGACGTCACCGCCGCGGTCGTGGTCACCGACGACCAGGTGGCCGACTACCATCTGCGCAACCCGCTGCGGTTCGCCGCGCCGCGTCCCGGCGGTCACGGCTGGCGGGTTCCCGCGATTGCCGGTCCGCCGCTGCAGGAGGTGCGACCGGCGATCACCGACCATCTGCTGGGCGCCGCACGACGGCGCGCCTTTCGAACCTGGCTGGACGCGCGCCGGGCCGCATTGGTGCGGTTGGCGCCCGGCTATGAGCATCCCGCCGACCCGCGGCAGCCCGACAACACCCACCGTCACTGATGCATACGCTCTGCCTTGACATTGGCGGCACCAAGATCGCCGTAGGCCTGGCCGACCCGGGCGGCTCGCTGGTGCACACCGCCGAACGTCCGACCCCTGCTGCTGAAGGAGCCGAACGGATCTGGGACGTGGTCGCCGCGATGATCGCCGATGCGTTACTGGTCGGCGGTGGCACCGTTGGCGGCGTGGGCATCGCGTCAGCCGGTCCCATCGACCGGCATAGCGGAACCGTCAGCCCGATCAATATCCGGTCGTGGCGGGGCTTTCCGCTTTGCGACCGGGTTTCGGCGGTGGTGCCCGGCGTGCCGGTGGAGCTGGGCGGCGACGGCGTGTGTATGGCGCTGGGCGAGCACTGGCTCGGCGCGGGACGAGGCGCCCGATTCTTGCTGGGGATGGTGGTGTCCACCGGTGTCGGCGGCGGATTGGTGCTCAACGGCGCTCCCTATCCCGGCCGCACCGGAAACGCTGGTCACGTCGGTCACGTCGTGGTCGACCAGGATGGCGCGCGGTGTGCGTGCGGTGGCCGCGGCTGCGTGGAAACAATCGCGTCCGGCCCGTCGATGGTGCGCTGGGCCCGCGACAACGGCTGGTCCGCGCCGCGGGGCGCCGGCGCCAAGGAGCTTGCCGAGGCGGCGGCGGCGGGAAGCTCGGTGCCGCTGGCCGCTTTTCGCCGGGGCGCCACAGCGCTGGCGGCGATGATCGCGTCCGTCGGGGCGGTCTGCGATCTGGACCTGGTGATCATCGGCGGGGGGGTGGCCAAATCGGGGCGTTTGCTCTTCGACCCGCTGCGCGCGGCCCTGGCCGACTATGCGCGGCTGGATTTTCTGGCCGGGCTGCGGGTGGTGCCGGCCGAGCTCGGCGGTGCGGCCGGGCTGGTCGGCGCGGCTCGACTGGTGGGGCCCGGTTAGCCTCGACGCCGCGACAACGCTATTGTTGTTGCCGATCCACCGAAGACCGTCGGTCACCGAGCAATCGGTTGAAGGTCCGGGAACAACCCGGCGGCCCACGCAGGAGGACGAGGCATCAGCGCCGGCGCGAGCGTCGGTGCATCAGTTACGCCCCGTGCCGCTCCCTGCGCCGGGGCGTTCGTGGTTCCTAGACGTTCTTCGACTTTCTTCGACGTTCCGAGGTGGCCGCAGATGCCACGTCGCACACTTGTAGGAGGTATGCATGGCCAGGGCTGACAAGGCCACCGCCGTTGCAGACATCGCAGAGCGCTTCAAGGCCTCGACCGCGACCGTCATCACCGAATACCGCGGCCTGACGGTGGCCAACCTGGCCCAGCTGCGCCGATCGCTGGGCGAGTCGGCCAGCTATGCCGTGGCCAAGAACACCCTCATCAAGCGAGCGGCCTCCGAGGCCGGTATCGAAGGTCTCGACGAGCTGTTCGCGGGCCCGACGGCGATCGCGTTCGTCACCGGTGAACCGGTCGACGCGGCCAAGGCCCTCAAGACCTTCGCCCGGGAACACAAGGCGCTGGTCATCAAGGGCGGCTACATGGACGGCCACCCGTTGACCGTCGCCGAGGTGGAGCGGATCGCCGACCTGGAGTCCCGCGAGGTGCTGCTGGCCAAACTCGCCGGCGCGATGAAGGGCAACCTCGCCAAGGCCGCCGGGCTGTTCAACGCGCCCGCGTCGCAGGTTGCCCGACTGGCAGCGGCGCTGCAGGAAAAGAGGGCTGCGGCAGAACCTGCCGCAGACGCGCCGGCTTCCGCCCCTGAAACCCCGGCTCCAGAACCGGCCTCAGCCGAATAACCCCACTACCCGAAACCAGGAAGGACCCACACTATGGCCAAGCTCTCGACAGACGAACTGCTTGACGCGTTCAAGGAAATGACGCTGTTGGAGCTCTCCGACTTCGTCAAGAAGTTCGAGGAGACCTTCGAGGTCACCGCGGCCGCACCGGTCGCCGTCGCCGCGGCCGGTCCTGCCGCCGGTGGCGCGCCGGCCGAGGCCGCCGAAGAGCAGTCCGAGTTCGACGTGATCCTCGAGGCCGCCGGCGAGAAGAAGATCGGCGTCATCAAGGTTGTCCGCGAGATCGTGTCCGGCCTGGGCCTCAAGGAGGCCAAGGACCTGGTCGACAGCGCACCCAAGCCGCTGCTCGAAAAGGTTGCCAAGGAGGCCGCCGATGAGGCCAAGGCCAAGCTCGAGGCTGCCGGCGCCACCGTCACCGTCAAGTAAGTCCGCACGCCAAAGCCCCCGGTACCGGAACCGGGGGCGTGGCGCGCTCAGCCGAACGCGGAGCGCTGCGACAGCCGCACCCGCTCGGGTGAATCGCCCAGCGCCACAAGCAGGTTCGTGGTCATCGCGGCCAGCACCGGTGGGACCGCCGCGCCCTCCTCGCCGAAGAAGCCGGCCAGTTCGAGCATCACGAAGCCGTGGATCAACGCCCAAAACTGGGCGGCAGTGGACACGACCACCTGGTCCGGGACGGCGCCGTCGGCCGTCGAACCCACAGTGATTCGGCCCGCCAGCATCGAGCGGTGCACCGCGCGCACCACGTGCGCGAAGCTAGGGTGGTGCTGCTCGATCTCCAAGACCGTCAACGTCAGGACATCGCGGGCCGGCGCCTTGATGCCGTGCGCGCTGGTGCTGCCGAACATCAGGCGATACATGTGCGGGCGCTCGATGGCATAGCGTCGATACGCCGCTCCCACAACCAATAGATCGGCAACGGGGTCAGTCGTCGGTGCCACCGCGAGCGCGGCGTCGAACTGCCGCAATCCCTCTTCAGCCACCGCGGCGATAAGTTCCCGCATGCCGCCGAAATGGGTGTAAACCGACATTGTCGAGGTCCCGGCGGCCCCGGACACCTTGCGGGTTTGCAGGGCGTCGGGTCCGTGCTCGTCGAGCAGGGCGACGGCGGCGTGCACCATCTCCTCGCGAACACCGCGAATGCCGGGTTGGGCTTGTTCAGTCATTTCTCGTCATCCCTTGCCTTCGTCTCAGCGCAGGCGTACGGTCCGAATAACACTGAAATAACGACGTTATAGGAGTTCGGCCGTGACGACAATGCGAACCGACCAAGTCGGGAACCCCTATCTCGAGGGTCTGCTGGCGCCGGTGCGCGCCGAAGTGACTGCGACCGATCTGAAGGTCACCGGGCAGATCCCGGAGCATCTCGACGGACGGTACCTGCGCAACGGGCCCAACCCGGTCGCCGAGGTCGATCCCGCCGTCTATCACTGGTTCAGCGGCGACGGGATGGTCCACGGGGTCGCCCTTCGTCAAGGGCAAGCTAGCTGGTATCGCAACCGCTGGGTGCGCAGCCTGCCGGTATGCGTGGCCCTCGGCGAGCCGGCGCCGAGCAGGCTCGATCCCCGGGCGGGCATGCTGTCCCTGGGCGCCAACACCAGCGTGCTGACCCACGCCGGACGAACCCTGGCGCTCGTCGAGGGCGGTGTCGCCAACTACGAGCTCACCGAGGACCTCGACACCGTCGGGACATGCGATTTCGACGGCACCCTGCCCGGCGGCTACACCGCCCACCCGCACCGCGACCCACGGACCGGCGAACTGCATGCGGTGTCGTACTCGTTTGCCCGCGGACGGACCGTGCAGTACTCCGTGATCGACACCCAGGGGCGGGCTCGGCGCACGGTGGACATCGAGGTGACCGGGTCGCCGATGATGCACGACTTCTCCTTGACCGACAACTACGTGGTGATCTACGACCTGCCGGTCACCTTCGACGCGTCGCAGGTACTGCCCGCGAAGCTGCCGCGCTGGCTGAGTTTGCCCGCGCAGCTGGTAATGCAGTCGGTGATCGGTCACGTCCGGGTTCCCGGCCCGATCGCCGCGATGATGAACCGCAACCCCAAGCCGTCCGATCGCATGCCCTACGCCTGGAACGCCGATTATCCGGCCCGCATCGGAGTCATGCCCCGAGACGGCGGCAATGGGGACGTGCGCTGGTTCGACATCGAACCCTGCTACGTCTACCACCCGCTCAACGCCTATACCGAAACCCGGGACGGGTCCGAGCTGCTGATACTCGACGTGGTGCGTTATTCGCGAATGTTCGAGCATGATCGCCACGGCCCCGGCGACACGCGTCCATCACTGGATCGCTGGACCATCAATCTGGCCACCGGTGCCGTCACCACCGAATGCCGCGACGACCGGCCGCAGGAGTTTCCCCGGATCAACGAGACCCTGCTGGGCGGTCGGCATCGGTTCGGCTACACCCTCGGCGTGGACGGCGGCTACCTCACCGGCGGAACGACGGAAATGTCCACCTCGCTGTACAAGCACGACTACGAGACCGGATCCTGCCAAGTCGCCCCGCTGGATGCTGCCCTGCTGATCGGTGAGATGTGCTTCGTCCCGAACCCACCGGGTGCCTCCGGGGAAAACGCGGAGGACGACGGCATCCTCATGGGGTACGGCTACCACCGCGACCGCGACGAGGGCCAGTTGTTGTTGCTGGACGCCCAGACGTGCGAATTGATGGCCACCGTGCACCTGCCCCAGCGGGTCCCGATGGGCTTCCACGGCAACTGGGCGCCGGCGACTGCTTGAGGCGCCCCCGACGCCGCCCGCCGGCCTCGGCGAGGATTGTTATGTATCCAACCCTGATGTCGCGCCCCAGCGGTGCGCTACAGTGACTCAAGCCACATAAAGTGGCAGGTGGCGGGCATCTTGCAAATGTTTGAGCGTCGGAAGGATTTCCCATGGGCGTCGCTATCGAGGTCAACGGACTCACGAAATCCTTCGGTTCCTCGAGGATCTGGGAGGACGTCGCGCTCACGATCCCTGCCGGCGAGGTCAGCGTGTTGCTGGGACCGTCGGGTACCGGCAAGTCGGTGTTCCTGAAGTCCCTCATCGGCCTGCTTCGGCCCGAACGCGGCTCGATCGTCATCGACGGCACCGACATCATCGAGTGCTCGGCCAAGGAGCTCTACGAGATCCGGACGTTGTTCGGTGTGCTTTTCCAGGACGGTGCGCTGTTCGGGTCGATGAAC
The DNA here is from genome assembly GCF_002102175.1 of Mycobacterium gastri. Lineage (GTDB taxonomy): Bacteria > Actinomycetota > Actinomycetes > Mycobacteriales > Mycobacteriaceae > Mycobacterium > Mycobacterium gastri. The sequence continues at coordinate 45,166 of NZ_LQOX01000010.1, forward strand.
CTGTTTGACAACACCGCTTTCCCGCTGCGCGAGCACACCAAGAAAAAAGAAAAAGAGATCCGCGACATCGTCATGGAGAAGCTGGCGCTGGTCGGCTTGGGCGGTGACGAGAAGAAGTTCCCCGGTGAGATCTCCGGCGGTATGCGCAAGCGTGCCGGCCTGGCCCGGGCCCTGGTTCTCGATCCGCAGATCATTCTCTGCGACGAGCCCGACTCAGGTCTGGACCCCGTCCGTACCGCTTATCTGAGCCAGCTGATCATGGACATCAATGCCCAGATCGACGCGACCATCCTCATCGTGACCCACAACATCAACATCGCCCGTACGGTGCCGGACAACATGGGCATGTTGTTCCGCAAGCACCTGGTCATGTTCGGCCCTCGCGAAGTGCTGCTGACCAGCGACGAGCCGGTGGTGCGACAATTCCTCAACGGCCGGCGCATCGGGCCGATCGGCATGTCCGAGGAGAAGGACGAGGCCACCATGGCCGAAGAGCAGGCGCTGCTCGACGCCGGTCACCAGGCGGGCGGTGTCGAGGAGATCGAGGGCGTCCCGCCGCAGATCACCGCAACGCCGGGAATGCCGGAACGTAAAGCGGTGGGGCGGCGCCAGGCCCGGGTGCGCGAGATGCTGCACACGTTGCCGAAGAAGGCCCAGGAAGCGATCCTCGACGATCTCGAGGGCACGCACAAGTATCACGCGAGCGAGTTCGGCGGCTAGCCCCGGGCGACGTCGGCGGTGAGGCGCCGCACCCTGCCGCGGTGACGGCGGCTGTTTGGTCGATCTCGTGCGCGGTGACGTAACTAACAGTCGCCGTGTTCGCGGGCGGCCGGTGAGCAAGAATTCACGCTAACTTGCGCTAACTTGCCGCCCGTCCCCTTGACGACGGGGCGTAAACGGGTCAATCTGTTGGGCAGCATGTGTTGTACCTGTACCAGGGCAAGTCGAAATGCCAGCCAGCGCCGCTTCCCGGGGACACATATTGGTAGCTATTTGAGGAATGCGCCGTCCTGCGCTAGTGTAGGACGTTGCGCTGGCTACTTCCTGCCCACCTCACCCGCCACTTGACATCGTGGTCTACGCCTGAGCCCAGTTTCCGGCTCAGTTGTTGGGTTGCGTGCGTGAGATCCGGACAGTTCGTTCGCCGGCCTAACCGACACAATTATCTGCGGCGAACAGGTCCGGTGACCGCCGGCTCCAGGGAGTCGCACGAGGTGCTGGAAGGACGCATCTTGGCTGATTTCCGCCAAAGCAAAACAGACGCTAGTCCCGCTCAGAGTCGCCCGCAAAGTTCTTCAAACAGCTCCGTGCCCGGAGCGCCAAATCGGGTTTCCTTCGCCAAGCTCCGCGAACCGCTCGAGGTTCCATTCTTGCTTGATGTGCAAGTCGACTCGTTCAAGTGGCTGATTGGCGAGCCGAGCTGGCGTGAAGCTGCCGCCGCGCGTGGCGATGTGAACGTGATCGGTGGCCTCGAAGAGGTGCTCGACGAGCTCTCGCCGATCGAGGACTTCTCCGGGTCGATGTCGCTGTCTTTCTCCGACCCCCGCTTCGACGAGGTCAAGGCGCCGGTCGACGAGTGCAAAGACAAGGACATGACCTACGCGGCCCCGCTATTCGTGACGGCCGAGTTCATCAACAACAACACCGGTGAGATCAAGAGTCAGACGGTGTTCATGGGCGATTTCCCGATGATGACCGAGAAGGGCACGTTCATCATCAACGGGACCGAGCGCGTGGTGGTCAGCCAGCTTGTCCGGTCGCCCGGCGTCTACTTCGACGAGACCATCGACAAGTCCACCGACAAGACGCTGCACAGCGTCAAGGTGATCCCGAGTCGCGGCGCCTGGCTGGAGTTCGACGTAGACAAGCGCGACACCGTCGGCGTGCGCATCGACCGCAAGCGCCGCCAGCCGGTCACCGTGCTACTCAAGGCACTTGGCTGGACCACCGAGCGGATCACCGAGCGGTTCGGCTTCTCCGAGATCATGATGTCGACGCTGGAAAAGGACAACACCGCCGGCACCGACGAAGCGCTGCTGGACATCTACCGCAAGCTGCGTCCGGGCGAGCCGCCGACCAAGGAGTCGGCCCAGACCCTGCTGGAGAACCTGTTCTTCAAGGAGAAGCGCTACGACCTGGCCCGCGTCGGCCGCTACAAGGTCAACAAGAAGCTGGGCCTGAACACCGATCATCCGATCACCACCACGACGCTGACCGAAGAAGACGTCGTCGCCACCATCGAGTACCTGGTTCGCCTGCACCACGCCTCTCAGGGTGGCCAGGCCCCCGTTATGACTGTCCCCGGCGGGGTCGAGGTGCCGGTGGAAACCGACGACATCGACCACTTCGGCAACCGCCGGCTGCGCACGGTGGGCGAGCTGATCCAGAACCAGATCCGGGTCGGCATGTCCAGGATGGAGCGCGTCGTCCGGGAGCGGATGACCACTCAGGACGTCGAGGCCATCACGCCGCAGACGCTGATCAACATTCGCCCGGTGGTCGCCGCCATTAAGGAGTTCTTCGGCACCAGCCAGCTGTCGCAGTTCATGGACCAGAACAACCCGCTGTCGGGCCTGACCCACAAGCGCCGGCTTTCGGCGCTGGGCCCCGGCGGTCTGTCCCGTGAGCGCGCCGGCCTGGAAGTGCGTGACGTGCACCCGTCGCACTACGGCCGGATGTGTCCGATCGAGACCCCGGAGGGACCGAACATCGGCCTGATCGGATCCCTGTCGGTGTACGCACGGGTCAACCCGTTCGGCTTCATCGAGACGCCTTATAGACGCGTGGTCAGCGGACTTGTTACGGATGAGATCCACTACTTGACGGCGGACGAGGAGGACCGCCACGTCGTGGCGCAGGCCAACTCGCCGATCGACGCTCAGGGCCGGTTCGTCGAGCCGCGCGTGCTGGTGCGCCGCAAGGCCGGCGAGGTCGAGTACGTGGCCTCGTCGGAGGTGGACTACATGGACGTCTCGCCGCGCCAGATGGTGTCGGTGGCCACGGCCATGATTCCGTTCCTCGAGCACGACGACGCCAACCGGGCCCTGATGGGTGCCAACATGCAGCGCCAGGCGGTTCCGCTGGTGCGCAGCGAGGCGCCGCTGGTGGGCACCGGCATGGAGTTGCGTGCGGCCATCGACGCCGGCGACGTCGTCGTCGCCGAGAAGTCGGGGGTGATCGAGGAGGTGTCCGCCGACTACATCACCGTGATGGCCGACGACGGCACCCGGCACACCTACCGGATGCGTAAGTTCGCCCGCTCCAACCACGGCACCTGCGCCAACCAGTCGCCGATCGTGGACGCTGGCGACCGGGTCGAGGCCGGCCAGGTCATCGCCGACGGTCCGTGTACCCAGAACGGCGAGATGGCGCTGGGCAAGAACCTGCTGGTGGCGATCATGCCGTGGGAGGGTCACAACTACGAGGACGCGATCATCCTGTCCAATCGGCTCGTCGAGGAGGACATCCTCACCTCGATCCACATCGAGGAGCACGAGATCGACGCCCGCGACACCAAGCTGGGCGCCGAGGAGATCACCCGGGATATCCCGAACGTCTCCGACGAGGTGCTGGCGGACCTGGACGAGCGCGGCATCGTGCGCATCGGCGCCGAGGTCCGCGACGGCGACATCCTGGTCGGCAAGGTCACCCCGAAGGGGGAGACGGAGCTGACGCCCGAGGAGCGGCTGCTGCGGGCGATCTTCGGCGAAAAGGCCCGGGAGGTCCGCGACACCTCGCTGAAGGTGCCGCACGGCGAGTCCGGCAAGGTGATCGGCATCCGGGTGTTCTCCCGCGAGGACGATGACGAGCTGCCCGCCGGCGTCAACGAGCTGGTCCGCGTCTACGTCGCCCAGAAGCGCAAGATCTCCGACGGTGACAAGCTGGCCGGGCGGCACGGCAACAAGGGCGTCATCGGCAAGATCCTGGCGCAAGAGGACATGCCGTTCCTTCCGGACGGCACCCCGGTGGACATCATCCTGAACACCCACGGTGTGCCGCGACGGATGAACATCGGCCAGATCCTGGAAACCCACCTGGGGTGGTGCGCGCACAGCGGGTGGCAGATCGCTGGTTCACCCGACTGGGCGGCCAACCTGCCCGAGGCGTTGCGCAGCGCCGAGCCGAACCAGATCGTGTCGACTCCGGTGTTTGACGGCGCCCAGGAGGCCGAGCTCCAGGGGCTGTTGTCATCGACACTGCCCAACCGCGACGGCGACGTGCTGGTCGACGGCGACGGCAAGGCGGTGCTCTTCGACGGCCGTAGCGGCGAGCCGTTCCCGTACCCGGTGACCGTTGGCTACATGTACATCATGAAGCTGCACCACCTGGTGGACGACAAGATCCACGCCCGCTCCACCGGCCCGTACTCGATGATCACCCAGCAGCCGCTGGGCGGTAAGGCGCAGTTCGGTGGCCAGCGGTTCGGTGAGATGGAGTGCTGGGCCATGCAGGCCTACGGCGCGGCGTACACGCTGCAGGAGCTGTTGACCATCAAGTCCGACGACACCGTCGGGCGGGTCAAGGTCTACGAAGCGATCGTCAAGGGCGAGAACATCCCCGAGCCGGGCATCCCCGAGTCGTTCAAGGTGCTGCTCAAAGAGCTGCAGTCGCTATGCCTCAACGTGGAGGTGCTGTCGTCCGACGGCGCGGCGATCGAGCTGCGCGAAGGCGAGGACGAGGATCTCGAGCGCGCGGCAGCGAATTTGGGAATTAACTTGTCCCGCAACGAATCCGCCTCTGTCGAGGACTTGGCCTGATCCTTCTTGGAAGTAACTAAACCCGCAAGGGGAAAGGGAGTTACGTGCTAGACGTCAACTTCTTCGATGAACTCCGCATCGGCCTGGCCACCGCGGAGGACATCCGGCAGTGGTCCTACGGCGAGGTCAAGAAGCCGGAGACCATCAACTACCGCACGCTCAAGCCCGAGAAGGATGGCTTGTTCTGCGAGAAGATCTTCGGGCCGACTCGCGACTGGGAGTGCTACTGCGGCAAGTACAAGCGGGTGCGCTTCAAGGGCATCATCTGCGAGCGTTGCGGTGTCGAGGTGACGCGCGCCAAGGTGCGCCGGGAACGGATGGGCCACATCGAGTTGGCCGCACCCGTCACCCACATCTGGTACTTCAAGGGCGTGCCGTCGCGCCTGGGGTATCTGCTGGACCTGGCGCCCAAGGACCTCGAGAAGATCATCTACTTCGCCGCCTATGTGATCACCGCGGTCGACGAGGAGATGCGGCACAACGAGCTATCCACGCTCGAGGCCGAAATGATGGTGGAGCGCAAGGCCGTTGAGGACCAGCGTGACGCGGACTTGGAAGCGCGCGCCCAAAAGCTGGAGGCCGACCTGGCCCAGCTGGAGGCCGAGGGCGCCAAGGCCGACGCCCGGCGCAAGGTTCGCGACGGCGGCGAGCGCGAGATGCGCCAGCTCCGCGACCGTGCCCAGCGCGAGCTGGACCGGCTGGAGGACATCTGGAGCACCTTCACCAAGCTGGCGCCCAAGCAACTGATCGTCGACGAGAACCTCTACCGCGAACTCGTCGACCGCTACGGCGAATACTTCACCGGCGCCATGGGCGCGGAGTCGATCCAGAAGCTCATCGAGAACTTCGATATCGACGCCGAAGCCGATTCGCTGCGTGAGGTGATCCGAAGCGGCAAGGGGCAGAAGAAGCTTCGCGCCCTCAAGCGCCTGAAGGTGGTCGCCGCTTTCCAGCAGTCCGGCAACTCGCCGATGGGCATGGTGCTCGACGCCGTCCCGGTGATTCCGCCGGAGCTGCGTCCGATGGTGCAGCTCGACGGTGGCCGGTTTGCCACCAGCGACCTCAACGACCTGTATCGCCGGGTGATCAACCGCAACAACCGGCTCAAGCGACTGATCGACCTCGGCGCACCCGAGATCATCGTCAACAACGAGAAGCGGATGCTACAGGAGTCCGTCGACGCGCTGTTCGACAACGGCCGCCGCGGCCGTCCGGTCACCGGGCCGGGCAACCGTCCGCTCAAGTCGCTGAGCGATCTGCTCAAGGGCAAGCAGGGCCGGTTCCGCCAAAACCTGCTCGGCAAGCGTGTCGACTACTCGGGTCGTTCGGTGATCGTGGTCGGTCCGCAGCTCAAACTGCACCAGTGCGGTCTGCCCAAGCTGATGGCGCTGGAGCTGTTCAAGCCGTTCGTGATGAAGCGCCTGGTCGACCTCAACCACGCTCAGAACATCAAGAGCGCCAAGCGGATGGTGGAGCGTCAGCGTCCGCAGGTGTGGGATGTGCTGGAGGAGGTCATCGCCGAGCACCCGGTGCTGCTGAACCGTGCGCCCACCCTGCACCGGCTGGGTATCCAGGCGTTCGAGCCGATGCTGATCGAGGGCAAGGCGATCCAGCTGCACCCGCTGGTGTGTGAGGCGTTCAACGCCGACTTCGACGGTGACCAGATGGCCGTGCACCTGCCGCTGTCCGCCGAGGCGCAGGCCGAGGCCCGCATTCTGATGCTGTCGTCCAACAACATCCTGTCGCCGGCTTCCGGTCGCCCGTTGGCCATGCCGCGTCTGGACATGGTGACCGGGTTGTACTACCTGACGACCGAGGTCGACGGCGACACCGGCGAATACCGGCCGGCCGCACCCGACCGTCCCGAGACGGGGGTGTATTCCTCGCCGGCCGAAGCCATCATGGCGGCCGACCGCGGTGTGCTCTCGGTGCGAGCCAAAATCAAGGTGCGGCTGACCCAGTTGCGTCCGTCGGCGGAGATCGAGACCGAGCTGTTCGGGGCCAACGGCTGGCATCCGGGCGAGCCCTGGATTGCCGAGACGACGCTGGGCCGGGTGCTGTTCAACGAGCTGCTGCCGCCGGGCTATCCGTTCGTGAACAAGCAGATGCACAAGAAGGTCCAGGCCGCGATCATCAACGACCTGGCCGAGCGCTACCCGATGATCGTGGTGGCGCAGACCGTCGACAAGCTCAAGGACGCCGGGTTCTACTGGGCAACCCGAAGCGGTGTCACGGTCTCGATGGCCGACGTGCTGGTTCCGCCCCGCAAGAAGGAGATCCTCGATCGCTACGAGGATCGCGCCGACAAGGTCGAAAAGCAGTTCCAGCGTGGTGCTTTGAACCACGACGAACGCAACGAGGCCTTGGTGGAGATCTGGAAGGAAGCCACCGACGAGGTGGGTCAGGCGCTGCGGGAGCACTATCCCAGCGACAACCCGATCATCACCATCGTCGACTCGGGTGCCACGGGTAACTTCACCCAGACCCGGACGCTGGCCGGAATGAAGGGTCTGGTGACCAACCCTAAGGGCGAGTTCATCCCGCGGCCGGTCAAGTCGTCGTTCCGTGAGGGCCTGACTGTGCTGGAGTACTTCATCAACACCCACGGTGCTCGAAAGGGCTTGGCCGACACCGCGTTGCGTACCGCCGACTCGGGCTACCTGACCCGTCGTCTGGTGGACGTGAGCCAGGACGTCATCGTGCGCGAGCACGACTGCGGCACCGAGCGCGGCATCATCGTAGAGCTGGCCGAGCGTCAGCACCCGGTTGATGGCAAGGCCGCGCTGATCCGCGACCCGTACATCGAAACCTCGGCATACGCAAGGACTCTGGGTATCGACGCGGTCGACGAGGCGGGCAACGTGGTCGTCGCGCGCGGCGAGGATCTGGGTGACCCGGAGATCGATGCGCTGCTGGCCGCGGGGATCACGCAGGTGAAGGTGCGTTCGGTGCTGACCTGCACCACCGGCACCGGTGTGTGCGCGACGTGCTACGGGCGCTCGATGGCCACCGGCAAGCTGGTCGACATCGGTGAAGCGGTCGGCATTGTGGCCGCCCAGTCCATTGGTGAGCCGGGCACGCAGTTGACCATGCGTACCTTCCACCAGGGTGGTGTCGGTGAGGACATCACCGGCGGTCTGCCACGGGTGCAGGAGCTGTTCGAGGCCCGGGTGCCACGCGGTAAGGCGCCGATCGCCGACGTCACCGGCCGGGTCCAGCTGGAAGACGGTGAGCGTTTCTACAAGATCACCATCGTGCCCGACGACGGCAGCGAGGAGGTCGTGTACGACAAGCTCTCCAAGCGGCAACGGCTGCGGGTGTTCAAGCACGAGGACGGCTCCGAGCGGGTACTCTCCGACGGCGACCACGTCGAGGTGGGCCAGCAGCTGATGGAAGGCTCCGCCGACCCGCACGAGGTGCTGCGGGTACAGGGCCCCCGCGAGGTGCAGATCCACCTGGTCCGCGAGGTCCAGGAGGTCTACCGCGCCCAAGGTGTGTCGATCCACGACAAGCACATCGAGGTGATCGTTCGCCAGATGCTGCGCCGGGTCACCATCATCGACTCGGGCTCGACGGAGTTCCTGCCCGGCTCGTTGATCGACCGTGCCGAGTTCGAGGCGGAGAACCGCCGGGTGGTGGCCGAGGGCGGCGAGCCCGCAGCCGGCCGCCCGGTGCTGATGGGTATCACCAAGGCGTCGCTGGCCACCGACTCGTGGCTGAGTGCGGCGTCGTTCCAGGAGACCACCCGGGTGCTGACCGACGCGGCGATCAACTGCCGCAGCGACAAGCTCAACGGTCTGAAGGAGAACGTGATCATCGGCAAGCTGATCCCGGCCGGTACCGGCATCAACCGTTACCGCAACATCGCGGTGCAGCCGACCGAGGAAGCCCGAGCAGCGGCTTACACCATCCCGTCGTACGAGGATCAGTACTACAGCCCGGACTTCGGCCAGGCCACCGGGGCCGCGGTTCCGCTGGACGACTACGGCTACTCGGATTATCGGTAGTTAGCGCACAGATTCGGGGTCGGGCGTGACCGTGCCGTCACGCTCGGCCCCGAACGTGACGGCGGCGTCACATTCGCTAAGCTATCCGGCGCGCGCCAACGAGTACGGGCGACGACTATCCGCTGTCGAGTACCGGGCCCTGGTCGAGCAGCGGGTGGCATTCACGGGATTGTTGGGTAGCCTGTTCCAGGCCGTCGATATCGTCCTGATGCCGAGCGCAGGTCTCGCCTCACCAACGCTGGAAGCCATGCGGGCGCCAGGGCAAGACGCGCGGACCTGAGTGCCAGATTGGCGGCGCCGACTGCGCCATTCAACGTGACTGGCAACTTCGCCGCCTGCTTGCCTACCGCAGGGACTACGTCACGGGGAACCCCGGTCGGTATTCAGTTCGCCGGTCGCGAATTCGAGGAGCAGTTGCTCATCCAAGCGGGCCACGAATTCCAGCAAGCCACTGCATTCCATCGGCAACGCCCACCGCTATGACGGCGGAGCTCTCACTAGACTGGCCTACGTGCTTATTGGTTCGCACGTCCACTCAGACGATCCCCTGGCCGCAGCCCAGGCCGACGGCGCTGACGTGGTGCAGTTCTTCCTCGGCAACCCGCAGAGCTGGAAGAAGCCCAAGCCGCGGGACGACGCCGAGACGCTGAAGGCGTCGACCATTCCGCTGTACGTCCACGCACCGTATCTGATCAACGTCGCATCGGCCAACAACCGCATCCGCATCCCGTCGCGCAAGATCCTGCAGGACACCTGCGACGCGGCCGCGGCAATCAACGCGACGGCGGTGATTGTGCACGGCGGCCACGCCGACGACAACGACATGGAGGCCGGCTTCGAGCGGTGGGTCAAAGCCCTGGATTACCTCGAAACAGACGTGCCGGTGTACCTGGAGAACACCGCGGGCGGCGACCACGCGATGGCCCGTTACTTCGATACCATCGGCAGGCTGTGGGATCGTATCGGCGACAAGGGAATTGGCTTCTGCCTGGACACCTGCCACGCCTGGGCCGCGGGTGAGCAGCTGATCGACGCGGTCGACCGGATCAAGGCCTTGACCGGCCGCATCGACCTGGTGCACTGCAACGACTCGCGCGACGCCGCGGGCTCAGGCGCCGACCGGCACGCCAACATCGGCAACGGTCAGATCGATCCCGACCACCTGGTCGCGGTGGTGAAGGCCGCCGATGCCCCGGTGATCTGCGAAACCGCCGACGAGGGCCGCAAGGACGACATCGCGTTTCTGCGGGAAAAAGTCAACGGCTGATTTCACGGCTCATTTAAAACTCGTTAAGCAAGTGTCGCGGGCCTACCGTTAACCTATGGTTCGCCGGTTCGTCACTCTGCTGGGCGTCGTGGGAATGCTCGTCGGTTGCGCGCATGCTCCGGCGCCGCCGCCCGCCGGCTTCGGAAACGGCACCAGCTTTCATACCATCGACGTCGGCGGAGTCCAGCGTTCCTACCGGCTCTACAAGCCCGCGGGTCTGCCCTCGTCGGCACCGCTGGTCGTCATGTTGCACGGCGGTTTCGGCAGTGCCCGACAAGCTGAAAGGTCTTACGACTGGGACGAATTGGCCGATTCGGAGAGGTTCGTCGTCGCCTACCCCGACGGTCTGAACCGAGCGTGGAACGCCAATGGCGGCGGCTGCTGCGGCCGGTCCGCCCGTGAAGGCGTCGACGACGTCGCCTTTGTCAGCGCCGCGGTTGCCGACGTCGCCGCGAACGTGCCCGTCGACCCGGCCAGGATCTACGCCACCGGCATGAGCAACGGTGCCATCATGGCCTATACCCTGGCCTGCAACACCGGGATCTTCGCCGCGATCGGCCCGGTTTCGGGAACGCAACTGGACCCGTGCTCATCCCCGCATCCGGTCTCGGTCATGCATATCCACGGCACCGGAGATCCGCTTGTCCGCTACTTCGGCGGGCCCGGCGCCGGTTTCGCCCATATCGACGGGCCGCCGGTCGAGGAGCTGAATGCGTTCTGGCGCAATGTCGATCAATGTGCGCCCCCTGCCACCACAACCAGTGGCCGGATTACCACGTCGAGCGCCGCATGCGCGAACAACCGCAGCGTGGTGCTGGTCACCGTTGGCGATGGCGGCCACGAGTGGCCATCGGTGGCCACCGAAATGCTGTGGGAGTTCTTCGTCGCCCATCCCCGCTGAGCAAGGCCATTACACCTCTTGTACGGTTGTCAGGAAAATGTAATATTGGTGGCATGCCAGACACCCATGTCGTCACCAATCAGGTCCCGCCGCTGGAGAACCACAATCCCGCCACTTCTCCCATGCTTGTCGAAGCGCTGATCCGCGAGGGTGGACAGTGGGGCTTGGACGAGGTGAACGAGCTCGGGGCGATCTCGGGCGGCCACGAAGCCCAGCGCTGGGGTGAGCTGGCCGATCGCAACCGGCCCGTCCTGCACACCCATGACCGGGTGGGCCACCGTATCGACGAGGTGGAATACGACCCGGCCTACCACGAACTGATGCGCACCGCGATCGCGCATGGGCTGCACGCCGCCCCCTGGGCCGACGACCGGCCGGGAGCCCACGTGGTGCGCGCCGCCAAGATGTCGATCTGGAACGTCGAGCCCGGACACACCTGCCCCATCTCGATGACCTACGCCGTCGTGCCGGCGCTGCGTCACAATCCCGAGTTGGCCAAGGTTTATGAGCCGCTGTTGACGAGCCGGGAGTACGATCCGGAGCTCAAGCTGGCCACCACGAAACGCGGTATCACCGCCGGCATGTCGATGACCGAGAAGCAGGGCGGCTCCGACGTGCGCGCGGGCACCACCGAGGCGACCCCCAACGCTGATGGCACCTACAGCCTGACCGGCCACAAATGGTTCACCTCCGCGCCGATGTGCGACGTCTTCCTGGTGCTCGCGCAGGCCCCAAAGGGGTTGTCCTGCTTCATGCTGCCGCGGATCCTGCCCGACGGCACCCGCAACCGGATGTTGCTGCAGCGCCTCAAGGACAAGCTCGGCAACCATGCCAACGCCTCCAGCGAGGTCGAATACGACGGCGCCATCGCGTGGCTGGTCGGCGAGGAGGGCCGTGGCGTCCCCACCATCATCGAAATGGTCAACCTCACCCGGCTGGACTGCACCCTGGGCAGCGCCACCAGCATGCGTACCGGGCTGACCCGCGCCATCCACCACGCCCAGCACCGAAAGGCGTTCGGCGCCTACCTCATTGATCAGCCGCTGATGCGCAACGTGCTGGCCGACCTGGCGGTCGAAGCAGAGGCCGCCACCATTGTCGCGATGCGGATGGCCGGGGCCACCGACAACGCGGCACGTGGCGACGAGACCGAGGCGCTATTCCGCCGCATCGGCCTGGCCGCCAGCAAGTACTGGGTGTGCAAGCGCTCCACCCCGCACGCCGCCGAAGCGCTGGAATGCCTGGGCGGCAACGGCTATGTCGAGGACTCCGGTATGCCGCGGCTGTACCGCGAGGCGCCGCTGATGGGCATCTGGGAGGGCTCGGGCAATGTCAGCGCACTGGACACGTTGCGGGCCATGGCAACTCGGCCCGAATGCGTCGAGGTGCTGTTCGAAGACCTGGCGCAGAGCACCGGACAGGACGCCCGGCTGGACGGTCATGTCGAGCGGCTGCGGGAGCAGTTGGGCGATCTGGACACCATCCAATACCGCGCCCGCAAGGTCGCCGAGGACATCTGCCTGGCGCTGCAGGGCTCGCTGCTGGTGCGCCACGGGCATCCGGCCGTCGCCGAGGCATTCCTGGCCACCCGGCTCGGCGGCCAGTGGGGCGGGGCGTTCGGCACCATGCCGACCGGACTGGATCTGGCGCCCATCCTCGAGCGTGCTTTAGTCAAGGGATGACACACGCGATCCGGCCGGTCGATTTCGACAACCTGAAAACGATGACGTATGAGGTCACCGATCGGGTCGCGCGGATCACGTTCAACCGGCCCGAGAAGGGCAACGCGATCGTCGCGGATACCCCGCTCGAGTTGTCGGCGCTGGTGGAGCGCGCCGATCTGGATCCCAACGTGCACGTCATTCTGGTCTCGGGCCACGGCGACGGTTTCTGTGCCGGCTTCGACCTGTCCGCATACGCGGACGGCACCGGCTCGGCGGGCGGCACCGGCGCATACCAGGGCACCGTGCTGGATGGTAAGACCCAGGCCGTCAACCACCTGCCCAACCGGCCCTGGGACCCGATGATCGACTACCAGATGATGAGCCGGTTCGTGCGCGGGTTCTCCAGCCTGATGCAGGCCGACAAGCCGACAGTGGTCAAGATCCACGGCTACTGCGTGGCCGGCGGCACCGACATCGCGCTGCACGCCGATCAGGTGATCGCCGCCGCCGACGCCAAGATCGGCTACCCGCCGACCCGGGTCTGGGGTGTGCCCGCAGCTGGCTTGTGGGCGCACCGGCTCGGCGACCAGCGTGCCAAACGCCTGCTGCTCACCGGCGATTGCATCACCGGCGCCCAAGCGGCCGAATGGGGCCTCGCCGTCGAGGCGCCGGATCCGAAAGACCTCGACGAACGCACCGAGCGGCTGGTGCAGCGGATCGCTGCCTTGCCGGTCAATCAGCTGGTCATGATCAAGCTGGCGCTCAATTCGGCTCTGCTGCAACAGGGTGTGGCCACCAGCAGAATGGTCAGCACGGTGTTCGACGGCATCGCCCGGCACACGCCCGAGGGACACGCCTTCGTCGCCGACGCGGTCGAGCACGGCTTCCGGGATGCGGTCAAGCACCGCGACGAGCCGTTCGGCGACTACGGCCGGAAAGCGTCCGGAGTGTAGCTTCATGCCGAAATCGCTGGCCCGCATGACCGCCCGGTCCGTGGTGCTCAGCGTGCTGCTCGGCGCGCATCCCGCGTGGGCCAGTGCCAGCGAATTAATCAGGCTTACAGCCGATTTCGGTATCAAGGAAACGGCTTTGCGGGTGGCGCTGACCCGCATGGTGAGCGCCGGTGATCTGGTCCGGTCCGCCGACGGGTATCGGCTTTCGGATCGGTTGCTGGCCCGCCAGCGGCGCCAGGATGAGGCCATGCGTCCGCCGGTACGGGCCTGGCACGGTTACTGGCACATGGTCGTCGTCACCAGCGTCGGCGACGACGCCCGCACCCGCGCTGCACTGCGAACCACCCTGCAGGACAAGCGGTTCGGTGAACTGCGTGAAGGGGTGTGGCTTCGTCCCGACAATCTCGACCTGGAACTGGCCCCCGATATGCAGGCCCGGGTGCGGGTGTTGAGAGCGCGCGATGACGCACCCACCGAGCTGGCCGCGCGACTATGGGACCTCGCCGAGTGGGCCGGCGCCGGCCAGCAATTGCTGGACGAGATCGCCCAAGCGGCAGACATTCCCGGTCGCTTCGCGGTGGCCGCCGCGATGGTCCGTCATTTGCTGACCGACCCGATGCTGCCCGCCGAGCTGTTGCCCGCGCAGTGGCCGGGAACCCGGCTGCGTGAGGCATACCACGACTTCGCCACCGAGCTGGCGAAACGCCTTGACACATCCCAACTTCTGGAGGCGACATGAGCGATCTGGTGCAGGTGGACCGCAACGGTTCGGTGACCACGGTGGTCATCAACCGGCCGGCGGCACGCAACGCGGTCAACGGCCCGACGGCCGCCGCGCTCTACTCAGCGTTCGAGCAATTCGACCGCGACGACACCGCATCGGTAGCGGTGCTGTGCGGCAATGGTGGAACCTTTTGCGCCGGAGCCGATTTGAAGGCTTTCGGCACAGCGGAGGCCAATGCCGTACACCGGACGGGGCCAGGTCCGATGGGGCCCACGCGGATGGTGTTGTCCAAACCGGTGATCGCCGCTGTCAGTGGCTACGCCGTAGCCGGTGGTCTGGAATTGGCCTTGTGGTGCGACCTGCGGGTGGCCGAGGAGGACGCCGTATTCGGCGTGTTCTGCCGCCGCTGGGGCGTACCGCTGATCGATGGCGGCACGGTGCGGCTGCCGCGGCTGATCGGGCACAGCCGGGCGATGGACATGATCCTCACCGGCCGCGCGGTGCCGGCCGATGAAGCGTTGTCGATGGGACTGGCCAATCGGGTGGTGCCCAAGGGTCAGGGCAGGCAGGCGGCCGAGGCATTGGCGGCCGAGTTGGCCGCCCTGCCGCAGCAGTGCCTGCGATCGGATCGGTTGTCGGCGCTGCACCAATGGGGCCTGCCCGAGTCGGCGGCGCTTGATCTGGAATTCGCCAGCATCTCCCGGGTGGCGGCCGAGGCGTCGACGGGGGCCGCACGCTTCGCGGGAGGCGCCGGCCGCCACGGCGCGCCGGCGTGACCCGACGGCGCGTCAGCCGCCCTTGTTGATGGTGTTGCCCGATCCGATGTTCTCGACTTTCGGGTCACCATTCTTGTAGGTGATGGTGTTGTTGAGCCCCAACACGTTCAGCTGCTGGTCGATCTTGTCGAAGGTGATCTTGTTGTTGGTTCCGCCGATGGTCACCGTCGAGCAGGTGCCGTTGACGGTCAGGGTGTTTTCCGAGCCGGCGACGTTCAGTGACTTGCCGTCGGCGCAGTCCAGGGTGCCGGTCGTCCCGATCGATCCGTAGGTCAGCATGTTGCCGATCTCGATCGATGCGGTTGTCGGGGGCCCGGCCGACGTGGACGGCGCCGCGGTGCCGCTGCTCGTCGCTGTGGTGGGCTTTCCGGAGCTGCTGGTGGCCGCCGGGGGATTGGCCGTCGAACTGCAGCCGACCAGGCCGCCGGCCGTCGCGGCGACTGCCAGCGTCACCGCGGATGCCGACAGCCAAGACGTAGGGACGTGAGCGCGCATAGGCTCCTCGATTCTTTAGGGGCCCACTCGCTGGAGCCGGTTGACCATACCCAGTTCGCGGCCGCGATCCCAGATGAACGGATCACCATTCTTGAAGAACACCGTCTGATCCCAACCGTAGACGGTGATGTCGTTGATCACCGTGTCGGCAACGACGGTGTTGGACGAGCCCATCACCGTCACCGCCCAGCACGTTCCCTTGGCGGTGATGATATTGGCGGTGCCGTTGACCAACAGGGTGGAATCGTTACAGTCCAAGACCTGCTCGAGGCCCTCGCCGGTGATATGGGTGTCGCCGTTTTTCGCGTGCGCGGCCGGCGGTAGTGCGGTTGACGCGACGGCGGTGGTGACGACGGTGACGACGCAGCTGGCCAGTGACGCGGCGGCGGTTGTCCATTTCACTGCGGGCCCCCCTCCGTTGGGCGCGTGATCGGTGCTCGATTGAGGTGCGCACCTAGCCTAGGTGTAGTTCCCTGCCCGACGACAGCGTTGAGCACATTTGGTTGGCATCCCGCCGCGCCCGCATCTGGGGCGGTCGATCCACGGTCGAGTCAACTAGAGTCATTAGTTGACCCCCCGTTGACCTCCCACAACCGCAGCGGCGATGACCCACTGTCATTCGCATATGGAGCAATTGAAGGACGATCGTCATGGCAGCTTCGCCGGAACCGCCGTCAACGGCTGGTCGTCAGCGTGCTGTGAAAGCTGCGGCGCGGCCGGCCAAGTTGAGCCGAGACACCATCGTCGAGGGCGCCCTGACTTTCCTGGACCGGGAGGGCTGGGATTCACTGACCATCAACGCGCTGGCCAACCAACTGGGGACCAAGGGGCCGTCGCTGTACAACCACGTGGACAGCCTCGAAGACCTGCGCCGCGCGGTGCGGGTGCGGGTGATCGACGACATCATCACGATGCTGAACAGGGTTGGCGAGGGGCGCGCCCGCGATGACGCGGTATTGGTGATGGCCGGTGCGTACCGCAGCTACGCCCACCACCATCCCGGTCGGTACTCGGCATTCACCCGGATGCCGTTGGGCGGCGACGATCACGACTACGCCGCGGCGACCAGAAGTGCCGCCGCGCCGGTGATTGCCGTGCTGTCCTCCTACGGTCTGGAAGGCGAAGAGGCCTTTTACGCGGCGCTGGAGTTCTGGTCGGCACTACACGGGTTTGTGTTGCTGGAGATGACCGGCGTGATGGATGAGATCGATACCGACGCGGTGTTCTCCGACATGGTGCTGCGCCTGGCCGCCGGCATGGAAATGCGCACCACGCACCACGGCACGGAGCAGTCCTGAAGCTCGCTGGTCGCCTCACATCAGGAAGCTAAACAATCGCGCCGGTCAGGCCGAACTCTGCCAAGGTTTGTGCGGCCAGTTCACGCAGGTGAAGCTTGGAAACATGGTCTTCGGGCTGGTATGCGATGGCGGCGATCGAAACTTTGCCGCCGACGCGCCCGCCCGACACCGCGGTCATGCCGCGCACTTGCTCGACGATCTGCCTTGTCACGTGCTGCGTAACCCCGCGCACGAAAAATGAATCCGCGGCGCCGCCGTCGGGCCGGCATACCAGCGGGTCGATCTCGCCAAAGTAGGAGCAGCCGACCGATGGAGTCGCCAACAACTTGTCGGCCATCTTTCTGGCCACCCACTCGGGCGTCAACGGGATCAACGGCAGCAGCCGAACCGACTCAGCCGTCGCCGCTGGCTGCGCGCCCAGAGCATGCTTGATGCGGGCACGAACACCGGATATATCGGTCGTTAACCCGGTCGGCTCGACATCGATGGTCGCCAGCGAGAATGCGTTCGCACGCAGGTCGCCCTCGCCACGGTCATTGACGGTCATGCCAACCTGGATCCTGCCGTCGTCGGAGCGCCGGCAGCCCACCAGCTCGGCTAGTTTCGCAGCAAACGCAATGAACAGCGAATTACTGGTGCCGCCAAGAGCTTTCGCGCAGGCATCCCACTGGGCAATATCGATGAAGACGACGATAGCCGGCACCTCGACAGCCTCGCCCGCGCCAAAGGCCAGCGGTAGCGATGATCGGGACCGGGCAGCATTTCGCGCGCGACGCCAGCCCAGTTTGATCGCCACCGCCAGTGCCCGAACGATATCGGGTAGGTCTGCCACGGTTTGGCGGACCTCGCATAATGCTGCGACCAGTCGGGAGCGCGAACGTGGCGGCGGGCAACCGAGATCGCCCGCGTCTCCCTTGATCGCACCGGCAATTGCCAGTGCGCCACCGACCCCGTCGACCAAGCAGTGCGAAGCCGCCAGGCTGACACCGGTCGAACCGTCGGAAAACGGCTGGACGTCAAGACGCCAACCGGGTCCCCATTCCGGATCGAGAGGCAATTGCGCGCGTTCATCAGCCCAGTCGATCAACTCGGCACGTGGACGGGCCTGCTGAACGACATCGATATCCGACCAGACTCCGGTTGAGATCCATCGATGCCTGGCGAAGCGCAACACCGAACGCTCGATCCGTCGACCCAACAAGCCATGACCGAGATTGCGCTGAAAACGCCTGAGACCCTCGAGGTCGACCGGGCGCTCGTACACCCACACCCACTGCGACACCGGGGACAGCCCCGTCGCGCGCAGCGTCAGAAACTTCGCTTGATCGTTAAATGCGAGTAGCTTGTCCCAACGGCAAATCGTCGCCTTCCCAACCTTGCGATTTGTCATCCTCGAAGTACCGTGATCACGCCATCGCCTCGGCGTTGACGGTGACTGCTGTTGTCGGCGCGCTTCATGACGACCCGATTCAACTGGGCGGCCTTGCCCAACCGGGCGACGGGCGTCGCGTCAGGTTGCGGCCAGGCAGTTCTGCTAACCGATGGCGTCGACCACGAAGACAGGGCTCGAGTATGCGACTTCCTCTTGCTGGAACAAAGACTCTTGCTGGAACAAAGACTCGTGGCAGCAGACAGTGTTGCGGGACATGGCTCCTCCTCATCGCGCGATGTCGTACGGCTTCCTGCCATCGCATGCTGGATTTGTATGTATCGAAAACCATACATATGTATCAGCCATATTTGCACAAGTTAAAAAGTCGGTCAAACCACCTCCTGCCATGCGCTCAAACTTCGTCCGGCCACCACTTTGACCTGCCTGACCGCCGAGCGGTATTGTGGTTGCTCGTGCCTGGCGGCCTACAGCGCCCGACTTGAGGGCGTGGATGCCGGGCCAATTCGCATGTCCATGATGTCACCGAGATGTGATGGACGAGGCGGATTGGGTTCGGAGGCCAACCGCAAGCGACACACCCGGCAGCGGGGTACGGCGTTCATACGACGTTTATTCCGCGGCAGGGCATAACTGCAGTACAAGGACTTGATGACCGGGACCGGAACCGGATCCTCAGACAGCGACACAGAAAGCCGGTAGATGCCAACCATCCAGCAGCTGGTCCGCAAGGGCCGTCGGGACAAGATCGCCAAGGTCAAGACCGCGGCTCTCAAGGGCAGCCCGCAGCGCCGTGGCGTGTGCACCCGGGTGTACACCACCACTCCGAAGAAGCCGAACTCGGCGCTTCGCAAGGTCGCGCGGGTGAAGCTGACGAGCCAGGTTGAGGTCACGGCGTACATCCCCGGCGAGGGCCACAACCTGCAGGAGCACTCGATGGTGCTGGTGCGTGGCGGCCGGGTGAAGGACCTGCCCGGTGTGCGGTACAAAATCATCCGCGGTTCGCTCGACACCCAGGGAGTGAAGAACCGCAAGCAGGCTCGCAGCCGTTACGGCGCCAAGAAGGAGAAGAGCTGATGCCGCGCAAGGGGCCCGCACCCAAGCGTCCGTTGGTCAACGACCCGGTATACGGGTCGCAGCTGGTCACCCAACTGGTGAACAAGGTTCTGCTGAAGGGGAAGAAATCGCTGGCCGAGCGCATTGTTTATGGTGCGCTTGAGCACGCCCGCGACAAGACCGGCACCGATCCCGTCATCACCCTCAAGCGCGCTCTCGACAACGTCAAACCGGCCTTGGAGGTCCGCAGCCGCCGCGTGGGTGGTGCGACCTACCAGGTGCCGGTCGAGGTGCGCCCGGACCGGTCGACCACGCTGGCGCTGCGCTGGCTCGTCGGCTACTCGCGGCAACGCCGGGAGAAGACGATGATCGAACGGTTGGCAAACGAGATTCTGGATGCCAGCAACGGCCTTGGGGCCTCTGTCAAGCGGCGTGAGGACACCCACAAGATGGCCGAGGCGAACCGCGCCTTTGCGCATTACCGCTGGTGAGAGCCGCCGGCGGCCCCCTCTGGCGCATCCGATAGCTAACTGAGCAACGAAAGAGTGGGAAGACTTCTGTGGCACAGAAGGACGTGCTGACCGACCTTACGAAGGTCCGCAACATCGGCATCATGGCGCACATCGACGCCGGCAAGACCACGACGACCGAGCGCATCCTGTACTACACCGGCATCAGCTACAAGATCGGTGAGGTTCACGACGGCGCCGCGACCATGGACTGGATGGAGCAGGAGCAGGAACGCGGCATCACCATCACCTCAGCGGCAACCACCTGCTTCTGGAATGACAACCAGATCAACATCATCGACACGCCGGGCCACGTCGACTTCACCGTGGAAGTTGAGCGTTCCCTGCGTGTGCTCGATGGCGCCGTCGCAGTGTTCGACGGCAAGGAAGGTGTCGAGCCGCAGTCCGAGCAGGTGTGGCGGCAGGCCGACAAGTACGACGTCCCGCGCATCTGCTTCGTCAACAAGATGGACAAGATCGGCGCCGATTTCTACTTCTCCGTGCGGACCATGGAGGAGCGGCTTGGCGCCAACGTCATTCCGATCCAGCTGCCTGTCGGCTCCGAGGGCGATTTCGAAGGCGTCGTCGACCTGGTCGAGATGAACGCCAAGGTATGGCGCGGCGAGACGAAGCTGGGCGAAACCTACGACACCATCGAGATTCCCGTCGACCTGCAGGAAAAGGCCGAGGAATACCGCACGAAGCTGATCGAGGCGGTCGCCGAGACCGACGAGACCCTGCTGGAGAAGTATCTCGGCGGCGAGGAATTGACGGTCGAGGAGATCAAGGGTGCGCTGCGCAAGCTCACCATCAACTCCGAGGCTTACCTGGTGCTGTGCGGCAGCGCGTTCAAGAACAAGGGCGTGCAGCCGATGCTGGACGCCGTCATCGATTACCTGCCCTCGCCGCTGGACGTGCCGCCGGCTATCGGCCACGCGCCGGGCAAGGAGGACGAGGAGGTCGTGCGCAAGCCGTCGACCGACGAGCCGTTCTCCGCGCTGGCCTTCAAGGTCGCGTCGCACCCGTTCTTCGGCAAGCTCACCTACGTCCGGGTGTACTCGGGCAAGGTCGACTCCGGCAGCCAGGTCATCAACGCCACCAAGGGCAAGAAGGAACGGCTGGGCAAGCTCTTCCAGATGCACTCGAACAAAGAAAACCCAGTGGACACGGCCTCAGCCGGCCACATCTATGCGGTGATCGGCCTCAAGGACACCACCACCGGTGACACCCTGAGCGACCCGAACAACCAGATCGTGCTCGAGTCGATGACCTTCCCCGACCCGGTGATCGAGGTGGCCATCGAGCCCAAGACCAAGAGCGACCAGGAGAAGCTGAGCCTGTCAATCCAGAAGCTCGCCGAGGAGGACCCAACCTTCAAGGTGCATCTGGATCAAGAAACCGGCCAGACCGTGATCGGTGGGATGGGCGAACTGCACCTGGACATCCTGGTGGACCGGATGCGCCGGGAGTTCAAGGTCGAGGCCAACGTCGGCAAGCCGCAGGTGGCGTACAAGGAGACCATCCGCCGCGTGGTGGACAGCATCGAGTACACCCACAAGAAGCAGACCGGCGGCTCGGGCCAATTCGCCAAGGTGATCATCAAACTGGAGCCGTTCACCGGCGAAGACGGTGCGACCTACGAGTTCGAGAACAAGGTCACCGGTGGCCGCATCCCGCGCGAGTACATACCGTCGGTCGACGCCGGCGCGCAGGACGCCATGCAATACGGCGTCCTCGCCGGGTACCCGCTGGTCAACCTGAAGGTCACCTTGCTCGACGGTGCCTTCCACGAGGTCGACTCCTCAGAAATGGCATTCAAGATCGCCGGTTCCCAGGCGCTGAAGAAGGCGGCGGCACAGGCGCAGCCGGTCATCCTGGAGCCGATCATGGCCGTCGAGGTCACCACGCCCGAAACCTACATGGGCGATGTGATCGGCGACTTGAACTCCCGCCGTGGTCAGATTCAGGCCATGGAGGAGCGGGGCGGTTCGCGCGTCGTCAAGGCGCACGTGCCGCTGTCGGAGATGTTCGGCTACGTCGGCGACCTGCGGTCCAAGACCCAAGGCCGGGCGAACTACTCCATGGTGTTCGACTCTTACGCCGAAGTGCCGGCGAACGTGTCGAAGGAGATCATCGCGAAGGCGACGGGCGAGTAGGCGGCGCGAGGTGACGGCGAGTGAGCGAAGCTCACGAGTGAGGAGCCGAGCAATCGGGACAAGCCTACTCGGCAAGGAGTCGAGCAATGAGCACAGCGAAGGCGACAGGCGAGTAGCCGAAAGCCTGCGAGTAAGCTGGCCCGGTCAACACCGCGGCATAACTGAAAACATCAAAACTGCTTTTATAAGCACCAACAGTCCAGGAGGACACAAAAGTGGCGAAGGCGAAGTTCCAGCGGACCAAGCCCCACGTCAACATCGGGACCATCGGTCACGTTGACCACGGCAAGACCACCCTGACCGCGGCTATCACCAAGGTCCTGCACGACAAGTTCCCGGACCTGAACGAGTCGAAGGCGTTCGACCAGATCGACAACGCGCCCGAGGAGCGTCAGCGCGGTATCACTATCAACATCGCGCACGTCGAGTACCAGACCGAGAAGCGGCACTACGCGCACGTTGACGCGCCGGGCCACGCCGACTACATCAAGAACATGATCACCGGCGCCGCCCAGATGGACGGCGCGATTCTGGTGGTCGCCGCCACGGACGGCCCGATGCCGCAGACCCGTGAGCACGTGCTGCTCGCGCGTCAGGTGGGTGTGCCCTACATCTTGGTCGCGCTGAACAAGGCCGACGCCGTCGACGACGAGGAGCTGCTCGAGCTCGTCGAGATGGAGGTCCGCGAACTGCTTGCCGCGCAAGAGTTCGACGAGGACGCCCCGGTAGTGCGGGTCTCGGCACTGAAGGCCCTCGAGGGCGACCCCAAGTGGGTCGAGTCGGTGGAGCAGCTGATGGATGCGGTCGACGAGTCGATCCCCGACCCGGTCCGTGAGACCGACAAGCCGTTCCTGATGCCCGTCGAGGACGTCTTCACCATCACCGGCCGCGGCACCGTCGTCACCGGTCGTGTGGAGCGCGGCGTGGTCAACGTCAACGAGGAAGTCGAGATCGTCGGCATCCGCCCGACGACCACCAAGACGACCGTCACCGGTGTGGAGATGTTCCGCAAGCTGCTCGACCAGGGCCAGGCCGGCGACAACGTCGGGCTGCTGCTCCGTGGCGTCAAGCGTGAAGACGTCGAGCGTGGCCAGGTCGTCATCAAGCCCGGCACCACCACCCCGCATACCGAGTTCGAGGGCCAGGTCTACATCCTGTCCAAGGACGAGGGTGGCCGGCACACGCCGTTCTTCAACAACTACCGTCCGCAGTTCTACTTCCGCACCACCGACGTGACCGGTGTGGTGACACTGCCGGAGGGCACCGAGATGGTGATGCCCGGTGACAACACCAACATCGCGGTGAAGCTGATCCAGCCCGTGGCCATGGACGAAGGTCTTCGGTTCGCGATCCGTGAAGGCGGCCGTACCGTCGGCGCCGGCCGGGTCACCAAGATCATCAAGTAGGTCGCACTAACCGGTTCATCACCAGGCCCGGATTGCCGTGATCGGCAATCCGGGCCTGGTGCTTGTCGCCCTCGGCAAGCGATCGGGGCCTGCCTGGCCCACGGCCCAGTATGTGATCGGTAGCCGAGCATGCGCGCTAATCTGACACGACCTAACCGTGAAGCGAGGAGCAGTCACATGCTGGCGCGCTATATCAAGATGCAGTTGTTGGTGCTGTTGTGCGGCGGTCTGGTCGGGCCGATCTTCTTGATCGTCTACTTCACCCTGGGGCTGGGCAGCCTGCTGTCGTGGATGTTCTATGTCGGTCTGCTGATTACCGTGGCGGATGTGTTAATCGCGCTGGCATTGACCAACTGGGGTGCCAAGACGGCAGCCAAGACGGCTGAACTCGAGCAGCACGGCCTGCTGGCGCTCGCGCAAATCACCGGCCTCACCGAAACCGGGACCCGGATCAATGACCAACCGGTGGTCAAGGTGCACCTGCACATCTCGGGTCCCGGCATTGTGCCGTTCGACAGCGAAGACCGGGTCATCGCCAACGTGACCCGTCTCGGCAACCTGACCGCGCGCAAGCTCGTCGTCCTGGTCGATCCGACTACCCAGCAATACCTGATCGATTGGGAGCGCAGCGCGCTGGTCAACGGCCTGGTCCCGGCGCAGTTCACCCTGGCCGAGGACAACAAGACCTACGACTTGAGCGGGCAGGCCGGCCCGTTGATGGAGATCCTGCAGATCCTGAAGGCCAATGGCATTCCACTCAACCGAATGGTCGACATCCGGTCGAATCCGGCGTTGCGTCAGCAGATCCAAGCGGTGGTACGACGGGCGGCCGAGCAGCAGGCACCGGGGCCGCAGCCGGCCGCCTCGCAGGCGTCGATCGCCGAGCGTCTGCAGGAGCTGGAGTCGCTGCGGGCCAGTGGCGTGGTGAACGATCAGGAGTACGCCAGCCGGCGCGCCCAGATCATCGCCGAGATCTGAGCAGGCTCCGGGGCCGCGCCGGGTTAGGTTCGCCTGGCTCACTCGAGTGTGTATCGGCGCCTTCCAGCGTGTGCATGCGGCGGCCCCGCAGGCCGCGATCTCGCCATGGGCGCACGTTCAAAGCCGCCACTGCACACTCGGCGGGGAGCCCGTCGCGCCCGGGCAAGGCCCGATGGCCCGGCCGCCTCTCACCGCCGGCCCGGGCCGCGTCGTCACCCCGTTGCGGGGCGTTAGAACACGTTCCAATTCCGCTGCTAGCCTGACAGGCGGCGAAAGGGGTGCACGTGGCTGGATCACTACAGGGACGGGTCGCATTCGTCACCGGAGCTGCCCGCGCTCAGGGACGGTCGCATGCGGTGCGGCTGGCCCGGGAAGGGGCCGACATCATCGCCCTGGACATCTGCGCGCCGGCGTCGGACTGTCTCACCTACCCCGCGGCCACGCCGGAGGACCTCAACGAGACCGTCTGCGCGGTGGAGGCCGAGGGCCGCAAGGTACTGGCGCGCGAGGCCGATGTCCGCGACGGTGCGGCCCTACAGCAGCTGGTGGCCGATGGCATCGAGGCGTTCGGCCGGTTGGATATTCTGGTGGCCAATGCCGGGGTGCTGGGCTGGGGGCGGCTCTGGGAACTCACCGATGAGCAGTGGGACACCGTCGTCGGGGTCAACCTCACCGGCACCTGGCAGACGCTGCGCGCTGCGGTGCCGGCCATGATCGAGGCGGGCAACGGCGGGTCTATCGTGGTGGTCAGCTCTGCGGCGGGTCTTAAGGCCACGCCGGGTAACGGGCATTACGCGGCGAGCAAGCACGGATTGGTTGCGTTGACCAACACGCTGGCGCTCGAGCTCGCCGAATTCGGTATCCGGGTCAACTCCATCCACCCGTATTCGGTCGACAGCCCGATGATCGAGCCCGAAGTGATGATGCGGATATTTGCCAAGCATGCTGGCTATGTACACAGCTTCCCGCCAATGCCTTTGCAGCCCAAGGGATTCATGACCCCCGACGAGGTATCCGATGTCGTCGTGTGGTTGGCCGGCGACGGCTCGGGCACGCTGACCGGAACACAGATTCCCGTCGACAAGGGCGCCTTGAAGTATTGACACGCGATCGTGTATGAACTGCAGGTGACCAGTAGCGAAGGCGGCGGCAACAAGGGGAACAAAGGCATCGTAATCGTCGGCGGCGGACTGGCTGCGGCCCGGACCGCCGAGCAGCTGCGCCGGGCCGGCTACGAGGGTCGCCTCACGATCGTCAGCGACGAGGTACATCTCCCCTACGACCGGCCGCCGTTGTCCAAGGAAGTGCTGCGCAAGGAAGTCGACGACGTCGCTCTCAAACCCCGCGAGTGGTACGACGAGAAAGACATCACCCTTCGCCTGGGTTCGGCGGCCACCGGCCTCGACACCGTCGCGCAGACACTGACCCTGGCCGATGGAACCGTGTTGGGCTACGACGAGCTTGTCATCGCGACCGGCTTGGTGCCGCGGCGTATTCCGACGTTCCCGGATATCGAGGGCATTCGAGTGTTGCGGTCCTACGACGAGTGCATGGCGTTGCGCTCCCACGCGTCGGCCGCCACCCGCGCCGTCGTCATCGGGGCCGGCTTTATCGGCTGTGAGGTGGCGGCCAGCCTGCGCGGTCTGGGTGTGGCCGTGGTGCTGGTCGAGCCGCAGCCGACGCCGCTGGCGTCGGTGCTCGGCGAGCAGATCGGTGCGCTGGTGGCACGCCTGCATCGGGCCGAGGGCGTCGACGTGCGCACCGGCATCGGCGTGGCCGAGGTCCGCGGTGACGGTCATGTCGACACGGTGGTCCTGACCGATGGCACCGAACTGCAGGCCGACCTGGTGGTGGTGGGCATCGGGTCGCATCCGGCGACCGGCTGGCTCGACGGTAGCGGCATCGAAGTCGACAACGGCGTGATCTGTGACGAAGCCGGACGCACCAGCGCGCCTAATGTATGGGCGCTCGGTGACGTCGCCTCCTGGCGCGATCCGATGGGACACCAAGTGCGCGTGGAACATTGGAGCAACGTCGCCGACCAGGCCCGGGTGGTGGTGCCGGCGATGCTGGGCCGCGACGTACCGTCGAACGTGGTCGTCCCCTATTTCTGGAGCGATCAGTATGACGTCAAGATCCAGTGCCTGGGTGAGCCGCACGCCACCGATATCGTCCACCTCGTCGAGGACGACGGCCGAAGGTTCCTGGCCTACTACGAGCGCGATGGTGTGCTGGTCGGTGTCGTAGGTGGCGCGATGCCGGGCAAGGTCATGAAGGTGCGCTCCAAGATCGCCGCCGGCGCGCCCATCTCCGAAATGCTGGAATCACCGGATGCCGGTTGAGCCTCATTCAGCGAGGGCCTGACGGGTCCGCGTGGCCGTTGCGAGCTCTGCCACGGCGGTCAGCCATTCGGTCGTCTGGTGGTCCGGCAGGTTTCCGGTGTCGATTTGCTGACGGAATTCCGGTAGCGCTCGACTGTTCGCTTCACACGCTCGTCCATCAATCCCGAAAACGTCGTAATCTCCGGTGCGTGCGTCCGCCACAGCGGAATCGTGTTGTTACGCAACTGCATTCGGAACATCTCCAGCCAGATGACCGGGCCGGCGAATGAGTGCAGCAGCAGACTGCCGTCTGGGAACCGGGATCGTAGGTCAGCGCCGAGTCGAGATCGATGGCGAAGCAACCGAATGAGACGACTTCGATTTCCCCCGAGGTCTCGCATTCGGTGGTGCTGCTGAATAGCTGGTCGTAGGCCGTTGGCCCCGCCTATCGATATCGGCAGCCCGTTTGTCGGTGCTCACCGAGATCTCATCCTGCGTGACCGCCGTTCCGTGTGGCATCAGCCGAATAGCCATTTATCGGGATGACAGCCGACCCCCCGACTTGGCGCGGGTGATGTCGTCCGATCGGCGGACAGGCCCGCGATGTAGGCGCAACAAAAACTACTGCCAGGTCACCGGTGGCCCGTGCGGATGACATTCGCCCAGGACCCGCGTCCGCCCGTCAGGCCAACTGGCGGCTCGGACCAGGAACTTCAGCGAACTGCCGGGTCCGGTGCGCGCCGGCTCGAGCGTCAGGTGCGCGAACGGGGTGCGTGTGCCGGCTTGCGCGCCCAGGTGCTCGACCGCGTCGCGGATCGCGGCCCGCTCGTCGGCGGACAGGTATTGCCAGGTGATCGAATGCCACAGCACCGTCAGCGCGCCGTCGGCCAGTGTCAGAGCGCCGACCGCTTCGGCCGCGGTCCGACAGTGCAGTTGCGCCGGGACGTTCCGGGCGACCTCGATGGCGCCGCGCAGCCGTTTCAGCCGGGCGTGCTGGTCGGGCCAGACGTAGCTCAGCACGGTCAACTCGCCGTCGGCGCCGGTCACATCGATGGGCGCGATGTCGTAGCCGTGGCGCTCGACGATGCGCACCGCAGCGGGCGGCGGCAACCGACCGTGCCACGCGTCGTCGATCGTCACCGGCGTCTCGGCCGGTCCCCACTGGCCGCCGTCGTAGCGGTAGCGGTACCGGTCTGCCCGCAGATTCAGGCCGGCGCTGGCACCGATCTCGAAAAGTCTTATCGGCAACTTGAATTCGTGGTTGACGTGTGCCAGGCCGCCGATCAGCGCGGCGGATCGGCCGACCTCGTTGGTTTGTGGTGGTTGGTCCAGGGCCGCCAGCAACGCATCGGTGCGATCAACCGCGACGCGCACGATGTCTGGCCAGGCGGCTGCGGCATCCCAGCTGCCGCCGGTGCTCGGATACCAGCGGCGCAACGCCGGCGCCCGGCCGTCGAGCACCAACCGGTGCAGGCCGCCGAGCAGACGCAGGGGCACCGCGTGGCGTGAGGGGTCGTCCTCGTGGCCGGCCAGGATGGTCGCGAAGACCCCGCCCGCCTCGACGTCGGCGGCCACCAGTTCGCACAGTTCGCCGTACATCGGTGAGCCGGAGCCGGCGCAGAACCGTCCCTGCGATCGCAAGGTGTGCAGCAGGTGCTCACTCTTCGTGGGGCCGCTCATCCGAGCCGGTCCAATCCGGCGCCGACGACGTCGAAGGCATTCCCGAGTGTCTCGGGCAGCGGGACGGATTCGTCACCCAGCCAGTGTTCGTAGGCGCTCAAAGCGACCCCGAGCATCGTCCAGGCGATGGTCTGAGGCAATAGGTCGGTGGTCTTGCCGCCGAGCCTGCGGGCCACGAACCCGGCGATCACCGCTCGCCAACCGGCATACATCGTCATCGAATACGCCTGCAGCTCCTCGGTTTCCAGGATGATACGCATGCGCTGGCGGTGCCGGACGGTCTCGGACTCGTCGAAGGTGTTGAACGCCAGCAGCGCGGCACGCAAGGCCGTGCCCAGTCGGACCTTCGGATTGATGTTGTTGAGCAGGTGCTGTAACTGCGCGAGGTGAGCGTCGAAGTCACCCCATGGAATCGCGTTCTTGGATGCGTAGTAGCGAAAGAGGGTGCGCCGGGCGATGCCGGCCGCCTGTGCGACGTCGTCGACGCTGACCTCGGCGAAACCGCGGGCAGCGAACAAGTCGATGGCAACGGCGGTGATGTGGTGCTTCGTCGTCGAGCGGCGCCGGCCCACCCGCGACTCGTGCAGCATCAGACCCCGCCCTTCCATTTCGGCACTCGATGCCATATTCTGGCGATCAGTGTGACCAGTACCACCTCACATTGTCGAGGCCCAGGACGAAAGGCATCCACGTGGACCACGAGACTGACACCGGCGTCGAGCTCGTCACCGAGACCCTGGTTGAAGAGGTTTCCATTGACGGCATGTGCGGAGTCTACTGACCCGGTGCCGGATTGCCCGGCTCCTCCTCGGGCCGCTATCCGGCCCGCATCGTCGCCGGGCGTGCCGGACGACTTCGACCCGGATCGCGGCTGGCGACTGCACCCGCAGGTGGCAGTTCGGCCTGAGCCCTTCGGCGCACTGCTGTATCACTTCGGCACCCGCAAGCTGTCGTTTCTGAAGAATCGCACCATCCTGACGGTGGTGCAGTCGCTGGCCGATTATCCCGACGTGCGCTCCGCCTGCCGTGGCGCCGGTGTCGCGGATTCCGGACAGGGTCCCTATTTACATGCGCTGGGCGTGCTGGCCGCTTCGGCGATGCTGGTTCCGCGGGAGGGCCGGTGACGGCGCCTCGGCTCATCGAGCAGTTCGAACACGGGCTGGACGCCCCGATCTGTCTGACGTGGGAGCTGACCTACGCCTGCAACCTGGCGTGTGTGCACTGCCTATCGTCGTCCGGCAGACGTGATCCGCGCGAGCTGTCCACGCGCCAGTGCAAGGACATCATCGACGAGCTGGAACGCATGCAGGTGTTCTACGTGAACATCGGCGGTGGTGAACCCACGGTGCGTCCCGACTTTTGGGAGCTTGTGGATTACGCGACCGCACACCGCGTCGGCGTGAAGTTCTCCACCAACGGCGTTCGGGTCACCCCCGAGGTGGCAGCGCGGTTGGCGGCCAGCGACTACGTGGACGTCCAGATATCCCTCGACGGCGCGACCGCTGAGGTCAACGACGCGGTCCGCGGCACCGGGTCGTATGCGATGGCGGTGCGCGCTTTGGAGAACCTGGCCAAGGCCGGCTTCGGCAAGACCGGAGCCGCCAAGATCTCGGTGGTGGTCACTCGTCACAACGTCAGCCAGCTCGACGAATTCGCCGCCCTGGCAAGCCGTTACGGCGCCACCTTGCGGATCACCCGGCTGCGCCCGTCGGGGCGGGGCGCCGATGTCTGGGAGGAGCTGCACCCCACCGCCGATCAGCAGGTGCAGCTCTACGACTGGCTGGTGCTCAACGGCGAGAAGGTGCTCACCGGCGATTCCTTCTTCCACCTCTCCCCGCTGGGCGAATCCGGGGCGCTGGCCGGGCTCAACATGTGCGGCGCCGGTCGGGTGGTCTGCCTGATCGACCCGGTGGGCGACGTGTATGCCTGCCCGTTCGCCATTCATGACCGTTTCCTGGCCGGAAACGTGTTGTCGGATGGCGGGTTCGACAAGGTGTGGAAGAACGCCCCGTTGTTCGCTGAATTGCGCGCACCGCAATCCGCGGGCGCCTGCGGCAGCTGCGGGCACTACGACAGCTGCCGAGGCGGCTGCATGGCGGCCAAGTTCTTCACCGGCCTGCCGTTGGACGGCCCGGATCCCGAATGCGTCCAAGGGCACGGTGTGCGGGCCCTGGCCCGGGAGCGCGATACCCCGCGCTCCCGCGTCGACCACTC
Source organism: Mycobacterium gastri (assembly GCF_002102175.1). GTDB lineage: Bacteria > Actinomycetota > Actinomycetes > Mycobacteriales > Mycobacteriaceae > Mycobacterium > Mycobacterium gastri. The sequence continues at coordinate 75,718 of NZ_LQOX01000010.1, forward strand.
CCGGAAGAAAAGCGGACCGGTGCCCCTGACACTGACCATCCGAGCGCCAGGCAGGCCCTGCAACGAAAGTCCGCTGTAGTCATGGCCGATGCCTGGTTCGAAACGGTGGCGATCGCCCAGCAACGTGCAAAGCGGCGATTGCCCAAGTCCGTGTACTCGTCGCTGATCGCGGCAAGCGAAAACGGGATCACGGTCGCCGACAATGTCGCCGCATTCGGTGAACTCGGCTTCGCGCCACACGTCATCGGTGCGACGGAAAAGCGTGACTTGGCCACGACCGTGATGGGCCAAGACATTTCGCTGCCGGTGATCATTTCGCCGACCGGTGTGCAGGCCGTCGATCCCGACGGCGAGCTGGCCGTTGCCCGGGCGGCGGCGGCCCGGGGCACCGCGATGGGCTTGTCCTCCTTCGCCAGCAAACCGATCGAGGAAGTCGTCGCCGCCAATCCCAAGATCTTCTTCCAGATCTACTGGCTCGGCGGCCGCGACGCCATCGCCGAGCGTGTCGAACGGGCGCGGCAGGCGGGAGCGGTCGGGCTGATCGTCACCACCGATTGGTCGTTCTCGCACGGGCGCGACTGGGGTAGCCCCAAGATCCCCGAAGAGATGAGCTTGTGGTCGGTCGTGCAGCGGTTCCCGGAGGCGATCGTGCGACCGCGCTGGTTGTGGAAGTTCGGCAAGACGCTGCGCCCACCGGATCTGCGGGTGCCCAATCAGGGCCGCCGCGGCGAACCCGGGCCAACGTTCTTCGCCGCCTACGGCGAATGGCTGGGCACACCGCCGCCGACCTGGGAAGACATTGCCTGGCTGCGGGAGCTGTGGGGTGGCCCGTTCATGCTCAAGGGAGTAATGCGGGTTGACGACGCCAAAAGAGCTGTCGATGCTGGCGTTTCCGCGATCTCGGTATCCAACCACGGCGGCAATAACCTGGACGGCACGCCCGCCTCGATTCGTGCCCTGCCCGCCGTGGCGGCAGCGGTCGGCGACCAGATCGAGGTGTTGCTGGACGGCGGTATCCGGCGGGGCGGCGACGTCGTCAAAGCGGTGGCGTTGGGAGCGCGCGCAGTGATGATCGGCCGCGCGTACCTCTGGGGACTGGCCGCCAACGGCCAAGCCGGCGTCGAAAACGTCCTCGACATCCTGCGCGGCGGCATCGACTCGGCGCTGATGGGCCTCGGGCATAGTTCGGTCCATGACCTGCGACCGGACGACATCATCGTGCCAGCCGGTTTTGCTCGGGAATTGGGTGTGTAACTTCCAAGTAAATTCCGGCTGCGTCAATATTGGTGGCGCAAAAAAAGATTCAGTAGAAGAGGTAACAATCGGTGCACGGCAGGTAAATTCGGCCTACCATCGGCGAGTGCCCGTACGCGGCGAACTGGGGAACTCGACGTCGAGCCAGCTACCAAGTATCTCGCCGTCGATACTCGTTCCGCTCGGGTCTACTGAACAGCACGGACCGCACTTGCCGCTGGATACCGACACCCGGATCGCGACCGCCGTCGCCCGGGCGGTGGCCGCGCACATGTCCCGGCCGGACTGGCTGGTGGCTCCCGCGATCGCCTACGGCGCCAGCGGTGAGCATCAGAGTTTTGCCGGGACGATCTCCATCGGTATCGACGCCCTGGCCATGCTGCTGGTGGAGTACGGCAGGTCGGCCAGCTGCTGGGCCGATCGGCTGGTTTTCGTCAACGGTCACGGCGGCAATGTCGAGGCGTTGCGCCGCGCGGTCGGCCTGCTGCGCTCCGAAGGTCGTGACGCCGGATGGTGTTCGTGCAGCGCCGTGGGCGCCGACGCCCATGCCGGTCACACCGAAACATCGGTGTTGCTGCATATTTCGCCGGACGATGTGCTGACCGACCGGTTGCTGGCCGGCAACGGCGCGCCGCTGCCGGAATTGCTGCCGTCGATGCGTCGTGGTGGCGTCGCGGCCGTCAGTCCGACCGGGGTGCTGGGCGACCCAACGACGGCGAGCGCGGCGGCGGGAAGGCGGATCTTCACTGAGATGGTCGACGACTGCCTGAGTCGCATTGTCCGCTGGACGCCTGCACCCGACGGGATGCTGGCATGACTGCGACGCGACTGCCGGACGGGTTCGCGGTGCAGGTCGACCGTCGCGTGCGGGTGCTCGGCCACGGCTCGGCCCTGCTCGGCGGCTCACCCACCCGGCTGCTGCGGCTGGCCCCCGCCGCGCAGGACATGCTTGCCGGCGGCCGGCTCAAGGTCCACGACGAGCTCAGCGCGCAACTGGCCCGCACCCTGTTGGATGCCACGGTGGCGCATCCGCGCCCCGCCAGCGGTCCCTCGCATCGCGATGTCACCGTGGTTATACCGGTGCGCGACAACATATCTGGTGTGCGCCGGCTGGTTGCCTCACTGCGTGGATTGCGCGTCATCGTGGTCGATGACGGGTCGGCGTGCCCGGTCGAGTTAGAAGACTTTCCCGGGGCGCGTTGCGACATCGAGGTGCTGCATCACCCGCGCAGCAAGGGTCCGGCTGCGGCACGTAACACCGGTATGGCAGCCTGCGCCACCGACTTTGTGGCATTCCTGGATTCCGACGTGGCGCCACGCCGGGGATGGCTCGAAGCGCTGCTGGGCCACTTCTGTGATCCCACCGTCGCCTTGGTCGCGCCCCGCGTCGTGGGTATGGCGCAAAGCGAGAATCTGGTGGCTCGTTACGAGGCGGTGCGCTCGTCGCTGGATCTCGGTCTGCGGGAGGCGCCGGTGTTACCGCACAGCCCGGTGTCCTATGTGCCGAGCGCCGCGATCGTCTGCCGCGCCGCAGCCCTGCGCGATGTGGGCGGTTTCGACGAGACCCTGCACTCGGGGGAGGACGTCGACCTGTGCTGGCGGTTGATCGAAGCCGGCGCCCGGCTGCGCTACGAGCCGATCGCGCTGGTCGCGCATGACCATCGCACCCAGCTACGGGCTTGGATCGCACGCAAGGCGTTCTACGGCGGTTCGGCCGCACCGCTTTCTGTGCGCCACCCCGATAAGACCGCGCCGTTGGTGATTTCCGGCTGGGCGTTGACGGCCTGGATCCTGATGTCGCTGGGTACCGGGCTTTGTCAGCTGGCCTCGCTGGTCATCGCGGTGTTGACGGGTCGCCGCATCGCCAGGGCCATGCGCAGTGCCGACACCTCAATGTCGGATGTGCTAGTGGTCGCCACACGCGGGCTGTGGTCGGCGGCTTTGCAGTTGGCGTCGGCCATGTGCCGGCACTACTGGCCGGTGACTTTGATTGCGGCTCTGCTGTTTCGGCGCTGTAGGCGGGTCGTGCTGGTCGCGGCGATCGTCGACGGCGTGGTGGACTGGCTGCGTCGTAAGGAGGCCAGGGATGGCGACGCCGGTGACACCGAACCCATCGGCCTGCTGACCTACGTGTTACTCAAACGTGTCGACGACCTCGCCTACGGCCTGGGCCTGTGGTATGGCGTGCTGCGCGAACGCAATGTCGGCGCACTCAAACCGCAGATTCGGGCCTAGCGGCCGCCTTGACCTCTGCTGCCGGGCATAGCGACGTATTAATCGTCGGCGCCGGAAGTGCGGGTTCGGTTGTGGCCGCGCGTCTTTCTGCTAATCCGGATTGTGCAGTAACCGTCCTTGAGGCGGGTCCTGGTCTCGACGATCCGGAATTGCTGGCTCAGACCGCCAACGGATTGCGGCTGCCGATCGGCGGCGGCAGCCCCCTGGTCCGTCGCTACCAGACTCAGCTCACCGATCGGCCGATTCGCCGGCTGCCTATCGTGCGCGGAGCGACGGTCGGTGGCTCCGGCGCGGTCAACGGTGGCTACTTCTGCCGCGGACTACCAAAGGATTTCGATCGCCTTGCGGTTCCCGGCTGGGCCTGGTCCGACGTACTCGAACACTTCCGGGCCATCGAGACAGATCTGGATTTCAGCACGCCTGCGCACGGCAGCGCCGGCCCTATCCTGGTTCGGCGGACGCGCGAGACGACCGGCATCACCCAGCGCTTCATCACTGCCGCCGAGCGCGCCGGGTTCCCCTGGATCGACGACCTCAACGACGTTGGACCGTCGAGTGTCTCGGGGGTGGGCGCGGTCCCGCTGAACATCGTGGACGGTGTCCGGACCGGGTCCGGTGCCGGGTATCTGCTGCCCGTGCTGCGACGAGGCAACCTGACCCTGCTGGAGCAGACACGGGCATTGCGGTTGCGCTTCTCCGGCAGCAGAGCGGTCGGTGTCGACGCGGTTGGCCCATCCGGGCCGATTACCCTGACGGCTGACCGAATTGTTCTGTGCGCCGGTGCGATCGAGTCGGCGCATGTGCTCATGCTGTCCGGCATCGGTGACGAGGCGATGCTGCGTGCGGTCGGCGTGCCGGTGGTGGCGGCGCTGCCGGTCGGAATGAGTTGCAGCGACCACCCGGAATGGGTGCTCCCCACCACGTGGGGCGTGGCTCCCGAACGGCCGGTGCTGGAGGTGGTGCTGCACACCGCAGACGACCTCGAGATCAGGCCCTATACCGGTGGTTTCGTTGCGATGACCGGTAATGGCACTGGGGGACAGCCTGATTGGCCGCATATCGGGGTGGCGCTCATGCGGCCCCGGGCGCGTGGGCGGATCACGCTGGTCTCGGCGGATCCCGACGTGCCGCCGCGGATCGAGCATCGCTACGACAGCGAGCCGGCCGACGTCGCCGCTCTGCAGCGGGGCGTTGATCTTGTCCGCGAAATAGCCGGTGCGGCAACAGATGTCGGGCAAGCGGCGTGGTCGACGTCACAACACTTGTGTGGCAGTGCCCCCATGGGTGTCGACGGTGACCCGCGGGGCGTCGTAGACCTCCAGTGCCGGCTGCACGGTATCGAAAACCTTTGGGTGATTGACGGGTCCGTGCTGCCGATGATCACCAGCCGTGGTCCGCACGCCACCATTGTGATGCTGGGGCATCGGGCGGCCGAATTCGTCGCATGAGCTTCAGGCTCGGTGCCGTCCTGCTTGTGCCGGCGCCGGTGCGAGGACCCGGCGGATGGGGCCCAAGCTTGTTGGCCACCTCCACGGCCTTAGCCAGCGAATCGGTCGCCGGGTTGCGGACGGCCGGCGGGAAGGCCGACAAGCTCGTCGTGAGCTCTTGCGCGTAGCGTCCGGCCAGTATCGAGCCGGCCACCGCGATCCAGCAACGATTCTCGCACCGGTCTGGCCGGCACAACGAGGCCCCTGCGCCGCGGAAAGCCGCGGAACATCCAGTCAGTGAACTCCGACAACGCCAGCACCCGAGCGCTCCCAGGCACGTTCGGGTCGAAGGCCGCCATCAGTTCGGCGGCCAATTCGGCCGGCGGGGCACCGTTGATCCAGTCGATCATCGGTTGGGCAGCGTCGGGTTCCCCCAAATCCGGCCCGATCACGGGATGAGGCCATACGCGTGGCCGCCGCCGTCCGGGCAGAACAAGCCAAAAGTCCTGGTAGGGTCGCTGCCGGCGATGATCGTGGACCGCCCGGCAGACACCGCGGGCGGCCCACCGACGTCGATGACCCGGGATTTGGCCGAAGCGGTGATCTGGGGCATACTGTTCAGGTTGCCCTGCGCCAGGTTTGCGCCTGGCCAGGCACACGACCGGCGCCCACACGGGCGCGTCCGGCCCCATCCTTGGAGCGCGACCGATTTCGGCGGCTACAAGGCTGCGTGCGGGCGACACGCCCGACCGCGGGGGTCGGTGGACCACGACAGGTAAACAGCGGCGCAGTATCCGGCGCACGCTAGTTCGACCCGGGATCGGCCGGGTCGATCGGCGGGCTGGGGGCACCAGGTCCGGACCCGGGCCTGAAGTATTGGAGTGAGGTAGGAGAAGCGTGGCGGGACAGAAGATCCGCATCAGGCTGAAGGCCTACGACCATGAGGCTATCGACGCTTCGGCGCGCAAGATCGTCGAGACCGTCGTCCGCACGGGCGCCAGCGTCGTAGGTCCGGTGCCACTGCCGACCGAGAAGAACGTGTATTGCGTCATCCGCTCCCCGCATAAGTACAAGGACTCGCGGGAGCACTTCGAGATGCGCACCCACAAGCGGTTGATCGACATTCTCGACCCGACTCCGAAGACGGTTGACGCACTCATGCGCATCGATCTTCCGGCCAGCGTCGACGTCAATATCCAGTAGGAGTCTGCAGAGCAATGGCACGAAAGGGCATTCTCGGTACCAAGCTGGGCATGACGCAGGTATTCGACGAGAACAACAGAGTCGTACCGGTGACAGTGGTCAAGGCGGGGCCCAACGTCGTGACGCGCATCCGCACGCCGGAGCGCGACGGCTACAGCGCCGTGCAGCTGGCCTACGGCGAAATCAGTCCCCGCAAGGTCACCAAGCCGCTGACCGGTCAGTACACCGCCGCGGGCGTCAATCCGCGCCGGCACCTGGCCGAGCTGCGCCTGGACGACCCGGACGCGGTGGCCGAATACGAGGTCGGCCAGGAGCTCACGGCCGAGATCTTCGCCGACGGCAGCTACGTGGACGTGACCGGTACCTCCAAGGGCAAAGGCTTCGCCGGCACCATGAAGCGGCACGGCTTCCGCGGTCAGGGAGCTGCGCACGGTGCCCAGGCGGTGCACCGGCGTCCCGGCTCCATCGGCGGTTGCGCCACCCCGGCACGGGTGTTCAAGGGCACCCGAATGGCCGGCCGGATGGGCAATGACCGGGTAACCGTGCAGAACCTGTTGGTGCACAAGGTCGATGCCGAAAATGGCGTGCTGTTGATCAAGGGTGCGGTTCCCGGCCGCACCGGCGGACTCGTGATGGTCCGCAGCGCGATCAAACGAGGTGAAAAGTAATGGCTGCCACCACCCTCAAGATTGACGTCAAGACGCCGGCCGGCAAGGTCGAGGGCTCCATCGAGTTGCCGGCCGAGTTGTTCGACGTACCGGCCAACATCGCCCTGATGCACCAGGTGGTCACCGCGCAGCGCGCGGCGGCCCGCCAGGGCACGCACTCGACGAAGACGCGCGGCGATGTCAGTGGCGGTGGTCGTAAGCCGTACCGGCAGAAGGGCACTGGTCGTGCCCGGCAGGGTTCGACGCGGGCGCCGCAGTTCACCGGCGGCGGCGTGGTACACGGTCCCAAGCCCCGTGACTACAGCCAGCGCACCCCCAAGAAGATGATCGCCGCCGCGTTGCGGGGCGCGTTGTCGGACCGGGCGCGCAACGGGCGCATCCATGCCGTCACCGAGTTGGTCGCCGGCCAAACCCCATCCACCAAGAGCGCCAAGACATTTCTGGCCACGCTGACCGACCGCAAGCAGCTGCTGGTGGTCATTGGGCGCGACGACGAGACGGCGGCCAAGAGCGTCCGCAACCTGCCCGGGGTGCACGTCCTGTCGCCCGACCAACTCAACACCTACGACGTGCTGCGCGCCGACGACGTGGTTTTCAGCGTGGCGGCGCTCAACGCCTACATAGCCGCTAATACAGCCGCCAACACTCCCGAGGAGGTTTCGGCCTGATGGCGACCATCGCCGACCCCCGCGACATCATCCTGGCTCCGGTGATCTCGGAGAAGTCCTACGGGTTGCTCGACGACAACGTCTACACGTTTGTGGTGCATCCCGATTCGAACAAGACGCAGATCAAGATCGCTATCGAGAAGATCTTCGCCGTCAAGGTCGCATCGGTGAACACCGCGAATCGGCCGGGCAAGCGCAAGCGCACCCGGACCGGATACGGCAGGCGCAAGAACACCAAGCGCGCCATCGTGACGCTGGCGCCGGGCAGCAAGCCGATTGACCTGTTCGGAGCCCCGGCCTAGCCCGGCGACGATGCAGAGCGAAGCGATGAGGAGGAGCTGGGCAATCCAGCCTAGCCCGGCGACGATGCAGAGCGAAGCGATGAGGAGGAGCTGGGCAATACTGCCAGCTGCGCGCGAGAGAAAGACCTGATTAGACATGGCAATTCGCAAATACAAGCCGACGACGCCGGGCCGCCGCGGCGCCAGTGTGTCGGATTTCGCCGAGATCACCCGATCCACGCCGGAGAAGTCACTGGTGCGTCCGTTGCACGGCCACGGCGGCCGCAACGCGCACGGCCGGATCACCACGCGCCACAAGGGTGGCGGACACAAGCGCGCCTACCGGTTCATCGACTTCCGTCGCAACGACAAGGACGGGGTCAACGCCAAGGTTGCGCACATCGAGTACGACCCGAACCGCACCGCAAGGATCGCACTGCTGCATTATCTCGACGGCGAAAAGCGCTACATCATCGCGCCCAACGGGCTTTCACAGGGCGACGTGGTGGAATCGGGTCCCAACGCCGACATCAAGCCTGGTAACAACCTGCCGCTGCGCAACATCCCGGCCGGCACCTTGGTCCACGCCGTTGAGTTGCGGCCCGGCGGTGGGGCCAAGCTTGCGCGCTCGGCCGGGTCGAGCATCCAGTTGCTCGGCAAGGAAGCCAGCTACGCGTCGCTGCGTATGCCCAGCGGCGAGATCCGCCGGGTCGACGTCCGCTGCCGCGCGACGGTAGGCGAGGTGGGCAACGCCGAGCAAGCGAACATCAACTGGGGCAAGGCCGGTCGGATGCGATGGAAGGGCAAGCGTCCGTCGGTCCGCGGCGTGGTGATGAACCCCGTCGACCACCCGCACGGTGGTGGCGAGGGTAAGACCTCCGGTGGCCGTCACCCGGTCAGCCCCTGGGGCAAGAAGGAAGGGCGCACTCGCCATCCGAACAAGCAAAGTAACAAACTCATCGTCCGCCGTCGGCGCACCGGCAAAAAGCACTCGCGCTAGGAAGAGATTTGGGGAGTAGTCAACTATGCCACGCAGCCTGAAGAAGGGCCCGTTCGTCGACGACCATCTGCTCAAGAAGGTCGACGTACAGAACGAGAAGAACACCAAGCAGGTCATCAAGACCTGGTCGCGGCGTTCGACCATCATCCCCGACTTCATCGGCCACACCTTCGCGGTGCACGACGGCCGCAAGCATGTCCCGGTGTTCGTCACCGAGGCGATGGTGGGTCACAAGCTCGGTGAATTCGCGCCGACGCGCACCTTCAAGGGGCACATCAAGGACGACCGGAAGAGTAAGCGGCGATGACTACCACTACCGAATATCCGTCGGCCGTCGCTAAGGCACGGTTTGTGCGGGTATCGCCTAGAAAGGCGCGCCGGGTCATCGATCTGGTGCGCGGCCGGTCGGTATCGGACGCACTCGACATCCTGCGGTGGGCGCCGCAGGCCGCCAGTGAGCCGGTGGCCAAGGTGATCGCCAGTGCGGCTGCCAACGCGCAGAACAACAACGGCCTGGACCCGACGACCTTGGTGGTTGCCACGGTCTACGCCGATGAAGGTCCGACCGCCAAACGCATCCGTCCGCGTGCCCAGGGCCGCGCGTTCCGAATTCGCCGGCGCACCAGCCACATCACCGTGGTGGTGGAGAGCCGGCCGGCCAAGGACGAGCGGTCTTCGAAGTCGTCGAGGGCCCGCCGGGCCGAGGGCAGCAAGGCCGCCGCGAAGGCGGGTCCTGGTTCGGGGGCTAAGAAGACGGCGAGCAAGGCGCCTGCCAAGAAGGCGGCCACCTCCCCGGCCAAGAAGGCGCCCGCCAAGAAGGCACCCGCAAAGACATCTGAGACTTCTGAAGCGAAGGGAGGCTCAGACTAGTGGGCCAGAAGATCAATCCGCACGGCTTCCGGCTGGGCATCACCACCGACTGGAAGTCGCGCTGGTACGCCGACAAGCAGTACGCCGAGTACGTCAAGGAGGACGTCGCCATCCGCCGGTTACTGTCGAGCGGCCTGGAGCGGGCGGGTATCGCCGACGTGGAGATCGAGCGGACCCGCGATCGGGTCCGGGTGGACATTCACACCGCACGCCCGGGCATCGTCATCGGCCGCCGCGGCACCGAGGCGGACCGCATCCGTGCGGACCTGGAAAAGCTCACCGGCAAGCAGGTTCAGCTCAACATCCTCGAAGTGAAAAACCCTGAGTCGCAAGCTCAATTGGTGGCCCAGGGCGTTGCCGAACAGTTGAGCAACCGGGTGGCATTCCGCCGCGCGATGCGCAAGGCCATCCAGTCGGCGATGCGTCAGCCCAACGTCAAGGGGATCAGGGTTCAGTGCTCGGGCCGTCTAGGCGGGGCTGAGATGAGCCGCTCGGAGTTCTACCGCGAAGGCCGGGTTCCTCTGCACACCTTGCGCGCAGACATCGACTACGGCCTGTACGAGGCCAAGACCACCTTCGGCCGGATCGGTGTGAAGGTGTGGATTTACAAGGGCGACATCGTCGGCGGCAAGCGCGAATTGGCCGCCGCAGCCCCCGCGGGCCCCGAACGGCCGCGCCGTGAACGGCCGGCGGGCACCCGTCCGCGCCGCAGCGGAGCCTCGGGCACGACGGCGACGGGTACCGACGCCGGCCGCGCCGCCGGCAGCGAAGAGGGCACTGCGGCGGCCGGCAACGAAGCCGCGCCGGCGGTCGAAGCGCAGAGTACGGAGTGAATGAATCATGCTGATTCCCCGCAAGGTCAAGCACCGCAAGCAGCATCATCCCCGCCAGCGAGGCATCGCCAGCGGTGGAACGTCGGTGAACTTCGGTGACTACGGCATCCAGGCGCTCGAACACGCCTATGTCACCAACCGGCAGATCGAGTCCGCTCGTATCGCCATCAACAGGCACATCAAGCGTGGCGGCAAGGTGTGGATCAACATCTTCCCGGACCGCCCGTTGACCAAAAAGCCCGCCGAGACCCGGATGGGTTCGGGCAAGGGCTCCCCGGAGTGGTGGGTGGCCAACGTCAAGCCGGGCCGGGTGCTGTTCGAGCTCAGCTACCCCAATGAAGCGATCGCGCGGGCGGCGCTGACCCGTGCGATCCACAAGTTGCCGATCAAGGCACGCATTATCACGCGAGAGGAGCAGTTCTGATGGCAGTGGGAATCTCCCCTGGCGAACTGCGTGAGCTCACCGACGAGGAACTGACCGAGCGGCTGCGCGAAGCCAAGGCAGAGTTGTTCAACCTGCGCTTCCAGATGGCGACCGGCCAGCTCAACAACATCCGCCGGCTCCGCACGGTGCGTCGGGAAATCGCACGCGTCTATACCGTGCTGCGCGAACGGGAACTGGGTCTGGCTTCCGGTCCCGATGGTTCCGATGGCCCCGATGCTCCCGAAGGTAAGGAATCGTGATGGCAGAGGCTAAGACTGGCGCAAAGGCGGCACCCGCGGCGGCTAAAGCCCCCCGCAAGGCAGCCTCCAAAGAGGCCGCACTCAAGGATGTCCCCTCGAAAGCGAAGGGCCCCAAGCACACTCCGAGCGCTCCCAAGCCGCGCGGTCGTCGCAAGACACGTATCGGCTACGTGGTCAGTGACAAAATGCAGAAGACCATCGTAGTCGAGCTGGAAGACCGCGTGCGGCACCCGTTGTACGGCAAGATCATTCGGACCACCAAGAAGGTCAAGGCGCACGACGAGAACAGCATCGCCGGCATCGGCGACCGCGTTTCGCTGATGGAGACGCGTCCGTTGTCGGCGACCAAACGCTGGCGGCTGGTCGACATCCTCGAGAAGGCCAAGTAAACAAAAGAAGTTGTCTAGGCGCTGGGTCAGGTGATTTTCCTCACCTGACCCGGCGCCTTTTTGGCTGAAAGTGTCAGCTTGCTGAACGGAATCGATCCGCACCGCAGCCGTTACCTGATGTAGGAACACCCTTGTCCACCGATGGTAGGACAAGTGATACTTCATGCTTATCCACCGATAGCAGGACAAAATTCGCCGGGTCTGATGGCTAAAATTTCTCGGTGAAAGGAGATTTGCATTGGCCCGCCTTGCGCCGCAATGGACGGTCTGCGAATCGATACCAGGAGGTAATTCCGTGACACACGAAAGTCTGTTCGCCGAATGCGAGCTCGTCTACTCGGCTCCTATCTGCAAGGCAGACGAAATCGCCGAGTGAATTCGTGCTGAGGGGCTTTGAGGTCCTCCTCCCGAGCACACCGGGTAGCGATGCACGATAGCCCCTAAGCCGTGAGTGGCCGGCGGGGATCTGATGTCCTGACGTGGTCAGATTCCCGCCGACCGCTTCTTTGATCGTGGGGGAGAACACAGCGTTGAGGTGGCGTGCAGGACTCGGGTTCACCGTCGGAGGCTCAGCAGCGCCTAGCGGGGTGAAGTCGGGAGAGAAGAGATGATGGCCAGGCCAGTTACGCGCTGCTTCGCAGTTACCCAGAGGCGGCCAAACGCATATCAGGTGCGATGCTGAAGCCATGATGAGCTCCACTACTCCGGTCCTCGGTTCGCCGTCCGGAATCGACTTGACGGATCCGAACAACTTCAGGAACGGATTCCCGCACGACGTATTTGAGATCCACCGCACAGAAGCGCCGGTGTTCTGGCACGCGCCCACCGAACACACACCGGATGGTGAAGGCTTCTGGTCGGTAGCCACCTATGCTGAAACCCTTGCGGTATTGCGTGATTCCGCTACCTTTTCCTCCGAAAGCGGCGGCCGGCGGCCGTTCGGTGGCACCTTGTTGCAGGATCTGCCAATCGCCGGTCATGTGCTCAACATGATGGATGATCCGCGGCATGCTGCGATCCGGCGGCTGGTCAGCTCTGGTCTAGGGCCACGAATGATTCGCCGAATCGAACACGACCTGCGCCAGCGGGCCCGAAGTCTGCTCAACCAGATCGAGCCCGGCGTAGCGTTGGACTTCGCGGTTGATATCGCTGTCGACCTGCCAATGCAGGCGATCTGCATCTTATGCGGAATTCCGGAGATCGACCGGCACTGGTTGTTAGAGGAGTTTGAGGCGGGTCTGGATTTTCGTGGAACCCGAGCGGAGTACCTGGAATGGGCGTTTGGTGAGGGCGCCGAATCACGGCGGGACAGCTACTGTCGGGAGCTGATTGCGCGCAAACGCGCTGAGCCGGCTGACGACCTGCTGTCTATCGTCGCCAACGCAACCGAACCTTTCCTGTCGGACGCCGAGGTGCACTTGTTTTTCAACACGATGTTCAGCGCGGGCTCAGACACTACTCGCAATGTGATTGCGGTTGGGCTGCTTGCTCTGGCCGAACGTCCCGACCAATGGCGGCAACTGCGTGGGGATTTGAAGTTGTTGCCGTCGGCGATTGAGGAAATGGTGCGTTGGTCATCGCCATCGCCGTCGAAGCGGCGCACGGCCACTCGCGCCGTCACCTTGGGAAGTCAACGGATCGAGGCTGGCCAAAAGGTGTTGGTGTGGGAGGGCTCGGCCAACCGCGATCCCAGCGTATTCGACCGTCCAAACGAATTCGACATCACCCGAAAGCCCAACCCGCACCTCGGTTTTGGCCAAGGGGTGCACGCTTGCATGGGCGCAAATCTGGCCCGGATGGAGCTGCGGCTGTTTTTCGAGGAACTGCTCCCGCGCTTCGAAGAAATCCAGTTGACGGCGCCCGTGGAATGGATCGGTACTAACCGCCGCAACGGCTTGCGGCACCTGGTCGTGGAATTCAACTGACCGCACCACCGGCGCCGGTGGCCGCGAAGCCGCCGGCAGTAACGGGGCGCGCGGAGCGCCCGCTCAGACGCCGATGCCGGCCCAGCGAAAATTTGTCATACTATGTTGACAATGTAAGCTAGCGGCAGGCCGCAAAATCTGGCAAGCGCCCAAATTGTGCACTGCCGCGTCGTTGTGCGGTCGGGTCACCTCTGTTCGGGGTAATCTCCACGCGACGCCGATAAATGCGCGTACAGAAAGTGGGTGTGTTGCAGTGACGACGGGGTCAACCGGGTTTCAAGGCAAGATCGAGCTGGACATCCGTGACTCGGAACCGGATTGGGGTCCCTACGCGGCGCCGAACGCGCCGGAGAACGCGCCCAACATCTTGTACCTGGTGTGGGACGACACCGGTATCGCGACCTGGGACTGCTTCGGCGGCCTGGTGGAGATGCCCGCCATGACGCGCATCGCTGAGCGCGGCGTGCGGCTGACGCAATTCCACACCACCGCGCTGTGTTCGCCGACGCGGGCGTCGCTGCTGACCGGGCGCAACGCGACCACCGTCGGCATGGCGACCATCGAAGAATTCACCGACGGCTTCCCCAACTGCAACGGACGCATACCGGCCGATACCGCCCTACTTTCGGAGGTGCTTGCCGAACGCGGCTACAACACCTATTGCGTGGGCAAGTGGCACCTGACACCGCTCGAAGAGGCCAACATGGCCTCGACGAAGCGGCATTGGCCCACGTCTCGGGGTTTCGAACGCTTCTACGGATTCATGGGTGGCGAGACCGACCAGTGGTATCCCGACCTGGTGTACGACAACCACCCGGTCAGCCCGCCCGGCACCCCCGAGGACGGCTATCACCTGTCAAAGGACTTGGCCGACAAGGCGATCCAATTCATCCGTGACGCCAAGGTGATCGCGCCGGACAAGCCGTGGTTCAGCTACTTCTGCCCGGGCGCCGGACACGCCCCGCACCACGTCTTCAAGGAGTGGGCGGACAAATATGCCGGCAAGTTCGACATGGGCTATGAGAAATACCGCGAGGTCGTGCTGGAGCGGCAGAAGTCGATGGGAATCGTGCCGCCGGACACCGAATTGTCGCCCATCAACCCATATCTCGACGTGACGGGACCGCAAGGCGAGCCGTGGCCGCTGCAGGACACCGTGCGACCCTGGGATTCACTCAACGACGAAGAGAAGAAGCTGTTCAGCCGGATGGCCGAGGTGTTCGCCGGTTTCTTGAGCTACACCGATGCGCAGATCGGCCGCATCCTCGACTACCTCGACGAATCGGGACAGCTGGACAACACCATCATCGTGGTGATTTCCGACAACGGTGCCAGCGGTGAGGGCGGACCCAACGGGTCGGTCAACGAAGGAAAATTCTTCAACGGCTATATCGACACCGTCGAAGAGAGCATGAAGCTCTTCGACCACCTGGGTGGCCCGCAAACCTACAACCACTACCCGATCGGGTGGGCGATGGCCTTCAACACGCCCTACAAGCTGTTCAAGCGCTACGCCTCGCACGAGGGCGGGATTGCCGATACGGCGATCATTTCCTGGCCGGCCGGTATCGCGGCCCACGGTGAAGTCCGGGACAACTACGTCAATGTCGCCGACGTCACCCCGACCGTTTACGAGCTGCTGGGCATGACGCCGCCGGACACCGTCAAGGGCATCACCCAGAAGCCCCTCGATGGGGTGAGTTTCAAAGCAGCCCTTGACGATTCGGCCACCGACACCGGTAAGCACACCCAGTTCTACGCCATGCTCGGCACCCGCGGGATCTGGCATCGAGGGTGGTTCGCCAACACCATCCACGCCGCCACACCGGCCGGCTGGTCGCATTTCGACACCGATCGGTGGGAACTGTTCCACATCGAAAAAGACCGCAGCCAATGCCATGACCTCGCCGCCGAGCATCCCGGCAAGCTCGAAGAACTCAAGGCGCTGTGGTATTCCGAGGCGGCCAAGTACAACGGCCTGCCCCTGTCGGATCTCAACATCGTGGAGACCATGATGCGGTCGCGGCCCTATCTGGTCACCGAACGATCCACCTACATCTACTATCCCGACTGCGCAGACGTCGGTATCGGGGCCGCCGCCGAAATCCGCGGCCGTTCGTTTGCCGTCGTGGCCGAGGTGACGGTGGACACCACCGGGGCCGAAGGTGTGCTCTTCAAACAGGGCGGCGCGCACGGCGGACACGTGTTGTTCATCCAGGACGGACGCCTGCACTACGTCTACAACTTCCTTGGTGAGCGCCAGCAGCTGCTCTCGTCGGTCGGCCCGATCCCGCTGGGCCGACACCTGCTCGGCGTGCGTTATGCGCGGACGGGAACGGTGCCCAACAGCCACACCCCGCTGGGTGACCTGGCGATGTACTTCGACTACCACGAGGTCGGCACGCTGGCGGATGTGGTGACACACCCGGGCACGTTCGGGCTGGCAGGTGCCGGCATCACCGTCGGGCGCAACGGCGGTTCGGCGGTGTCCAGCCGCTACAAGGCGCCGTTCGTCTTTACCGGTGGAACCATTGCCCAGGTGACGATCGACCTATCCGGACGACCGTATGAAGACGTGGAAAAAGAACTCGCCCTTGCCTTTTCGCGCGACTAGGCACTCACCGAGACTGCTGTGCGCAGTCCGCGGCGCGGCGGGTGTGCTATGCCTGTCGGGCATCGTGGTCGGCTGCGGTGAGCGCGGTGGTGGGCCGGGCGCACCCGCACGTCCCGGCCCGGCGGAGCCGGTGCCCGGCATCGTGACGACGCACCCGGAACAGATCCCGCCCGACACGGTCGCCTGCTCGCCGTCGCTGACCGGCGAGGGCCGAGCGACCCTGGCCAGCGTCTCCGACCCGGCCGCGCCCAGGATCACCATCAGCGTGCCGGACGGTTGGACGTCGACTCCGGGCAGCGGTGCTACGGCACTGATGTTGACCGGCCCCAGCGGCATGTCGGCGACCGTGACCATCGCCCCCACCGACCGGCAGCCGGACCGCGCTTTCCTGGCCTACACCGCCAGCCTGGGCGGGTCGATGCGACATCTCAACCTCCTGGTCACCGGGGTACCGTTCTGCGGCTTCAGCAGCCAGCTGTTGACCGGCACCCTGCAGGGATCGTCGGGTCCGATCGAATTCGCCGACCGCGTCACTCACATCTGGACGAACACCAAGAACTACCTGGTGGCCATCCACCTGGAGGGCCCCGCGGCGGTGCCCGGCTTCCGTTCGGCAAAATCGGCTTTGATGCAGGACTTCGCCGTCTTCATACCCTGAGCCATACCCTGAAGCCGTGTTAACCGAACTGGTTGAGCTGCCGGGTGGGTCGTTCCGCATGGGCTCGACGAGCTTCTATCCCGAAGAAGCGCCGATTCATACCGTCACCGTGCCCGCGTTCGCGATCGAGCGCCACCCGGTCACCAATGCGCAGTTTGCCGAATTCGTCGCTGCCACAGGGTATGTGACCGTGGCAGAACAGCCTATGGACCCCACGCTCTATCCGGGGGCTAACCCCGACGACCTGTGTCCGGGGGCGATGGTGTTCCGTCCGACCGCTGGTCCGGTCGACCTGCGCGACTGGCGGCAGTGGTGGGATTGGGCGCCCGGCGCAAGCTGGCGCCAACCATTCGGGCCGGACAGCGATATCGCCGACAAACCCGACCACCCCGTCGTGCAGGTGGCCTATCCCGACGCGGCCGCCTACGCGCGGTGGGCGGGACGGCGCCTGCCGAGCGAGGCCGAGTGGGAGTACGCGGCGCGCGGGGGAACCACGACCACATATGCCTGGGGCGACGAGGCCAAGCCCGGCGGGCAGCTGATGGCCAATACCTGGCAGGGCAAGTTCCCCTACCGCAACGACGGCGCACTGGGCTGGGTGGGCACCTCGCCGGTGGGCACCTTCCCGCCCAACGGCTTCGGTCTGGCCGACATGATCGGCAACGTCTGGGAATGGACCACGACCGAGTTCTCCGCACACCACCGCACCGATCAGCCTCCGAAGGCGTGCTGCGCGCCTGCCGGGCCCGCCGACCCCACCATCAGCCAGACGCTCAAGGGCGGCTCCCATCTTTGTGCGCCGGAGTATTGCCACCGGTACCGACCGGCCGCCCGCTCACCGCAATCGCAAGACACCGCGACCACACACATCGGATTCCGCTGCGTGGCCGAACGCGGATCAGGCTGACGAAATTCGCGGGTCTGTCGCCCGGCGCGTCGCCGTCTGATCGGCGGTGCGGCTCACTAGCATCTGCCCCGTGTTGACCACGAAGAGCCGCTCGCGATGACCCATCAGGCTCCGGCGGCCCCGGCCCCGGCCACGGGCAAGTCGCGCGGATCACGCCTCGTGATCGGCATGGCCGCTGTCGTTGGCATCATCGTCGTCTACGCCTTGTCCCTATTCGGTGTGCACTTGCTGGCCACGTCGGCGCCCCCGCTGCCGCAACCGGACCTGGGCACCACCGACGACACCGTCGTGCAGGTCCGGCTCGAGAAGCTGGAGACGGTCGCCAACCGCCTCACGGTGAATGTACTTGTCATTCCAGAAGATTCGAAGTTCGACAAACGCCTCGACGTGTTGACCCAAGACCTTGCCGTGCGGTTGTATCCGGAGAACGACCTCGGCGACCTGCAGTACCCGGTCGGGAAGTCGCCGGCGCAGGTCAGCACCGCGATCGAGGCCGAGGGCGATCCCGCCAACTGGCCGTTCGACTCCTACACCACGGGTGTCATCTCTGCCGACGTGATTGTCGGGTCCGGCGAGAGCCGGGTGAAAGAACCCGCCCGGGTCGAGGTGATCGGGTCGTTGGACGGCTGGGACGTCAGCGTGCAGCGCGTCGGCGAGTCCAGTCAGACCACCAGCCGTCCTGACAACGTCATCATCACCTTGCACCGGGCCAAGGGCTCGCTGATCTTCGACCTGGGCATCATTCTGGTCCTGGTCAGCCTGCCGACCTTGGGGCTATGGGTGTCCATCCCGATGGCATTGGGCAGGAAGAAGTTCTTGCCACCGTTCGTGACGTGGTTCGCCGCCATGCTGTTCGCCGTGGTCCCATTGCGCAATATCCTGCCCGGCAACCCGCCGCCCGGCTCCTGGATTGACCAAGCGGTCACGCTATGGGTGCTGATCGCATTGATCGTGGCGATGAGCCTGTTCATCTTCGCCTACCGCCGGCAATCGGACTGATCTAGAAACGTCCCCGGCGGGAACGCCGGTTGCTACCATCTGACTCCGTGTTCGGGGGCAGGTACATGTCAGCGGTCTCTCCGCCGGGGACCGCAGATGACCGATAACCACGCGCCGGCGGCGCCGGAGCCGGGTGAACCGGCCGGTTCAGCGGCGTCTCCGCCGGTCGGGTCAGCGGCATCTCGGCCGCCCCGCCCGCACATGTCGCGGCGCAAACACCTGGTGCTCGACGTGTCGATCATTGTCGGTGTCGCCGTTGTCTACGTGCTGTCACTGGTCGGCTATCACTGGCTTGCCGGCACGCCGGGACCATTGCCCAAGCCCGATATGGGCACCACCGAGGACACGGTGGTGTTGGTGCGCTTCGAGCAACTGCACACCGTGGCAAATCGCCTCGACGTGAAAGTTCGGGTGCTGCCTGACGATTCGATGATTGACAGGCGTCTCGACGTACTGACCACCGACACATCGGTGCGCCTTTATCCGGCGAACGACCTCGGCGACCTGCAATACCCGGTAGGAAAATCGCCGGCACAGGTCGCCACCACCATCGAAGCGCACGGCGATCCGGCTAACTGGCCGTTCGACACGTACACCACTGACACTGTCGAAGCCGATGTGCTGATCGGGGCCGGTGACACTCGCCAGTACAAGCCCGCCCGCGTCGAAGTGACCGGATCGCTGGAGGGCTGGGACATCAGCGCCCAGCGCGTCGGGGACGCCAGCCAGACCTCGGATCGCCCGGACAACGTGATCATCACTCTGAAGCGGGCCAAGGGGCCGCTGGTCTTCGACCTGGGAATCTGCCTGGTCCTTGTCACGCTGCCGACACTGGCCCTGTTCGTGGCCATCCAGATGGTCACCGGACGGCGAAAATTCTTGCCACCGTTCTCCACGTGGTATGCGGCGATGCTGTTCGCCGTGGTGCCGCTGCGCAATATCCTCCCCGGCTCCCCGCCGGCGGGGTCGTGGATCGACCAAGCCGTGGTGATCTGGGTGCTGATTGCGTTGGCCACGGCCATGGTGGTGTACGTCGTTGCGTGGTACCGGGAATCCGAGTAGCGCACGGTGACGTAGGTGCCCGCGGGACAACGGGTTCCGGCCCGCCGTGGAAGTGGCCGTGGCCAGGCCACAGCGAGTGCGCAAGGCGCCCGGTGCTCGACGGCCAGGCGGGTTCGCAGCCAAGGAATCCGGGCGCAGGTCGGCGCGCATCCAGCGCAAGGTGTTGCGGAACGCCGAGGCTGGGGTGCATGGGTCGGTGCACCCGTTTGGGCATGAGGGGGTCCCTAGCCACTGGCAAACCAGTGGTCCCATCACCCTGGCAAATGACAAAATCTTCCACGCCCTACAACCAAGCCGCCCGCAATAGACCCCGAACTCATTGGCCGAACACAGGAGCATCCCCTTTCGAGAAGGTCGGTTACGACGCTTCAATTCTTCTATGACAAGAGCGCGGTATTCCGGTCGTAGCGCCGAAACATCGCTCATGAATTAGTTAGTCCATTCATTGCGGGCAAGTCAAGTGCCCCTTTTGGTCAGGCAGCAGATTAGCGATATGGCAGGGCAGCAGCGGTCGCCCGGCGTGTGTTGACTCTTGTTGACGCTACCCGGACATCGGCCAGGCCTCAAAGTAGGCGCTAATTGCGCGTTCAATCGCCAATCCATACTCATTCGGAACATGGCCCGGACCGTAGTTGGCGCTCAACGCGTGGATGAGCACACGCTCAACGGCATTGCTCTGGTCGTTGGTCGGCTTCTGGGTGCCGCGAAGCTCGGCGAGGAGGGCGGGGTTACGACGCGTCAGTTCTTCTACGATAACGGCACGGGATTCCGGTGAAATAGCGTCAAAAACATCGCTCACGGATTTCTCCATCCATTACGGGTTTTCGCCCAGGCGGTCACTACTTGCCCATCTTTGTTCAAGATCACTGTTGCGTCTTTGCCAAAATATTCGTAAGTCCCGCCATATTGGTCCGGCTCAAACACCGGCGGTTGCGTTGGGTTGGCAACGGCGTCCTGCAGTGCGCGGTCGTTGACGCCATGACCGTCGCGGCCGTTAACTTGCTCCTCTCCATGACCTCCTGAGTTAGGACATTTGCCTTAGTACCCCGTTTTCAGTCCGAGCGCGTCGAGGATGTGGCGTTGATCTGCGGGAAT
>NZ_LQOX01000011.1 GCF_002102175.1 Mycobacterium gastri
CCGACGCCGGACCCGCCCACGGCCCACCGGTCAACCCGGCAATCACCGCATCAAACGACGACGCCGACCCCGCCAACTGCGCAGCCAACCCCTCCCACGCCGCCGCCGCCACAAACAACGGCCCCGCACCAGCACCAGCGAAAATCCGCGCCGAATTGATCTCCGGCGGCAACCACGCAAACTCAGGAACCATTCCAACCCCAAACCGACCAGCCGCACCAACGGCACCGACACCAACCGAACACTCACCAACCCACGGGCGGATCGTAAGCGAACCCACACCCAAAAACTCCAGATTCGCCAAACGCTGAAACCGCGGGGGCATTCGGTGATCTCCGTGAGCTACGTCCTACCGAAGCGCTGGGTTGCCATCAGGCGGCTGACCAGGTGCTGACATGGTGCTGACATGGTGCTGACATGGTGAGGGCGCGGGTAACACTGGTTGGTTGGTGTTACCCGCGCCCTGTAGAGCTGGCTGGTGAGGCCGGCTCGGTGTGGTTAGGCCCAGCTGGAGCCGACGGCAGAGTCGGTTTGGGCCATGTTGGAACCGGCGGCTTGCACCTTTTGGCCGTGGGCGTTGGCTTGTTCGTAGATCACCTGGAAGTTGCGGCCCAACGCGGTGATGAACTCCTGGCAGGCCACCGACCCGGCCCCGCCCCAGAAGTCCCCGGCGGCCAACACATCACGCACGATCGCCTGATGCTCGGCCTCCAACGACGCCGCCTGCGCCCGAATCAACGCCCCATGAGCATCCACATCACCGAACTGGTAATTAATCGTCATCGCGGAATACCCTTCTAACTGCTCAAAATCTGCTGCGAAGCCTGCTCTTGCTGCTCATAGTTATTGGCGTCGCGGATCAACCCATCACGCACCCCGTGCAACATGGTCACGATATTGCGAAACGCCTGATTCATCTGACCCATCGTGTCCAGCGACGTCGCCTCGGCCAACCCACTCCACCCGGCCCCGGAAATGTTTTGCGACGACGCCCACATCCGACGCGCCTCATCTTCGACCGTCTGCGCATGCACCTCGAACCGACCCGCCATCGCCCGCATCGCATGCGGATCGGTCATAAACCGAGTAGCCATGACATTCTTCCTTTCTCACAGACTCAAGCTCTGATCCTGATACCGCACCGCCAACACCGCGACCAATCACCTCTGCCCTACCCGACACCGGTACGCGGGATCACACTCGGGCGCGCCTGCACCACATGCGGATTAGCACCCCCACGGCCCATCATCCCGCCGGGCATCCCCGCCCCGGCGCCACCCATCCCCATCGGCATCGGCATCATCCCCATCCCGCCAGTGCCGGCCGCCTGCGCCAACTCCGCCGCATTGGGCAACCCGCCCAACCCCGCCATCGCCGCCGACGACAGCCCCTTGGGCATCGA
>NZ_LQOX01000012.1 GCF_002102175.1 Mycobacterium gastri
GGATTCGCCATTGCCGTCGGCGCCCCCGGCCCCACCGGCTGCGCCGACGGCAATGGCGAATCCGCCGGCTCCACCGCCGCCACCGGTGCCCAGCAGCCCGCCGGCGCCGCCCGCTCCACCGGTCCCGCCGTTGGTGGTCGACGAGAACCCGCCGGTGCCGCCGGCGCCGCCGCTGCCCCACAGCCCGGCCGCGCCACCGGCCCCGCCGTTTTGACCCTGCGCGCCGGAGCCGCCGGCCCCGCCGTCGCCGAGCAGGAATCCGCCGGGTGCGCCAGGTTGTCCGCTGCCCGCGGCTCCATTAGTCCCATTGCCGATCAGCGGGCGGTTCAGCAGTGCCTCGGTGGGTGCATTGATGACGTTGAACAGGGGCTGCAGTGGACTAGTGGTGCCGCTGGCGCCGCTGCTGCCGATCGTTGGGCCAAACCCGCCGTTGCCGCCATTACCCGCGGTGCCGATCAGCACCGCGCTGCCGCCCGTGCCGCCGACACCACCCGACATCAGGCTGCTCTGGCCGCCTTCACCGCCCGCGCCGCCGCTGCCGAACAGCAGGCCGCCCCGGCCACCGGTTCCGCCGACACCTCCGTTGCCAACCGTGCCGAGCCCGCCGACGCCGCCGGCTCCGCCGAAGCCGATCACGCCGGCATTGCCGCCGGCCCCGCCGACCCCACCGACCCCACCGATCCCTCCGGCACCGCCAGCCCCACCGCTGGACAACAGCAGGCCAGCGTCGCCGCCGGTTCCGCCCGTCCCTCCGCCGGTGGCATTGCCGCCGGCCCCGCCGGCCCCACCCGCGCCGAACAGGAAGCCGGCCTTTCCGCCGGCGCCGCCAGCACCTCCGACGCCCGTACCGCCGGGCCCGCCGTTCCCGCCGTCGCCACCTGGCCCGGCAAGCATGCCGCCGGCCCCGCCAGCGCCGCCGGAACCCCCATCCGATACACCTAGTCCGCCGGCCCCGCCGTGGCCGCCGGTTGCGCCGACCAGCCCGGCGAGCGGCCCGGCGTTCCCGCCGGCCCCGCCGGCCGCGCCGACGCCGGTGGCGCTAGCTCCACCGCTACCGCCGGCCCCGCCGGCACCCAACAGTCCGCCGGCCCCGCCGATTCCGCCGGCCCCGCCGACCCCGGTGTTTACTGCAAGCCCGCCAGCGCCGCCGACGCCGCCGTTGCCGGAAAGCAGGCCGCCGGCCCCGCCGTTGCCGCCGGCCCCGCCGTTGCCGGTCAAAGACGTCCCGCCGCCC
>NZ_LQOX01000013.1 GCF_002102175.1 Mycobacterium gastri
CCCAGGAATCCGAGGATGAGTCCTTGGATGGTGGTGAGTGCGGTCAGGACGACGAGTTTGGAGGCCAGGTAGGCGCTGGCGGATAGGCCGATGCCGTGTTCGCGGCGGTAGATGGCTTGTTCTTTGACGATTTCGCGGATGGAGGCGGCGCAGCCCATCAGGGCGCCGCCGATGATCAGCAGTACCAGTAGTTGGGAGGGTTGGGTGGAGCGTTCTTCGATGGCTTTGGCCAGTGAGAGTCCGGCGTTGCCGGGTACGGCGTGGGCGAACAGGCTCAGCAGCAGCGGCAGGGCCAGCAGGAACACCGAGTATTGGCGGTCGGCGGCGATGACGGCCAGATAGCGGCGGCACAAGATGGCGAATTGGGCCAGGGCGCTTTGTTGGGCCAGGGCTTTGGTGGTGGGTGCCGGTGCGGGTGGGCCGGGTTGGGGGGCCGGGCCGGCGGTGACGGCGGCGTGCAGCGGCGAGGCCTGAAAGTGGGCGGTCCAGTCGGTGGTGGTGTCGCGTTCGAGCAGGGTGAACAGGTCGGCGAAGTCGCTGCAGTGGAAGTAGCTCAGGGCTTGCTGGGGTGGGCCGAAGTAGGCCAGCCGGCCGCCGGGGGCCAAGATCAGCAGCCGGTCGCACATGTTGAGGTGGGCGATGTTGTGGGTGACCACCACCACCGAGCGGCCGTCGTCGGCCAGCGAGCGCAACGTCTGCATGACCGACTTCTCATAGCCGGGATCTAGCCCGGAGGTGGGTTCGTCTAAAAACAGCAGCGAGGGTTTGGTCAGCAGTTCCAGTGCGACGCTGGTGCGTTTGCGCTGCCCGCCCGACAGACTGTCAATGCGCTGATCGGCCTGGGTGGACAGGCCCAGTTCGGTCAGCACCTCCTGGATGCGCTGGTTGCGTTCGGCGGCCGACACGTCGTGGGGAAACCGTAGCCGCGCAGCGTAATTGAGCGCCCGCCGCACCGTCAGCGGGGTGTGCAAGATGTCGTCTTGGGGCACGAACCCGATCCGGTGGCGCAGTTCAGCGTAGTTGTCGTAGAGGTCGCGGTCGTCGTAGCGCACGCTGCCGCTGGTGGCCGGGCGGAACCCGGTCAGCGCGCCCAGCAGCGTCGATTTACCGGCCCCGCTGGGCCCCACCACCGCCAACAGGCTGCGCTGGGGCAGGGCGAAGCTGACATCGGCCAACAACACCTTGCCTTTTTTGGAGCCTTTTTTGGTGACCACCCGCAGGTTGGCGGCCTCATAGGAAATGTCGCCGGTGTCAACGTATTCCACCAGCCGGTCCCCGGACAGATGCAACAGCTGATGACCGATGCCGACGATGTCGCTGGGCCCCAGCAGCGCCCGGCTGATCCGGGTGCCGTTGACGTAGGTGCCGTTGGCGCTGTTGTTGTCGACCAGCTCCCACTGACTGCCCGAGCGGCGCAGCATGGCATGACGGCGCGAGACCAGCAGATCATTGAGCACCACATCGTTGTCGGGGGCTCGCCCGATCGTCACCACCAACTGATCAATGGCATGCACCGCCGTCGGCGGCCGGGCCACCGTCGTCTGCCCCACCACCGCAACAGGCTGCGGCGCCGCCGCGCCGGGCTGCCCACCCGGCGCCAACTGCACCAGCTGACCCGAGGACGCCGAACCCAACATCACCGACACCGGCCCCACAATGGCCACCCGCTCGACCCGCGCACCCTCGACAAACATCCCATTGCTGCTGTGATTGACCAACACCCAGCCCCCCGGACCCGGCTGCAACACCGCATGATCACGCGACACCCGCGGATTGTCCAACCGCACATCAGCCTCAGCCGACCGACCAATCGTCCACACCCGATTCGGTGTGGCATGCCAGACCCGCCCACCAGCACGCAACTCCAACCGGGGCACATCCCTCACAACCGCCTCGGTCCTACCCTCCATAACCCGCCTCCGGCACCTCC
>NZ_LQOX01000014.1 GCF_002102175.1 Mycobacterium gastri
CGCCCCGCCGGTGGCCCCGGTCCCAGGCGCCCCGTTGGTACCGTCGCCGATCAACGGGCGCCCCAACAGCAAATTGGTGGGCGCATTGATCACACCCAAAATGCTGTCCACCAACGTCTGCAACGGGTTAGCCGCAGCCGCCTCAGCGGCCGCATACGCGCCTCCCGCCCCACTCAACGCCTGCTACAAACTGGCTATGGAACGCCGCCGCCTGCGCGCTCAGCGCCTGATACTCCTGGGCGTGGCCAGAAAATAGCGCCGCGATCGCAGCCGAGACCTCGTCGCCGGCGGCTGCCACCACTGCCGTAGTTGGGGCCGAAGCGGCGAAGTTGGCCGCCGTCAGCGACGAGCCAATGTCCGCCACGTCCGCCGCTGCCGTCGACAGCACTTCTGGAACCGCAACTAGATACGACATGGGTGCCTCCCGACTGGCCACCATCGCGTGTAAGGGCTACGAAAGTAGCACGAAAAGGTGCCGATCCGGGTGGAAATTCCCTCATTTGCGCTACAGTTACGGACTTTTTCCCGGTTCTCACCGTCAACGACCGAGAAACCCGCCCACTCGTTTCCAATGTCCAGCTGCCGAAACGTGTCGAATCGCCGGAGATGCCTAGTCCCACCTGGGGGTCAGCACCCCCAGCGCGCCCAGCGCGACCGCGGCCGCGGTCGACGTCCGCAACACCGTCGGACCCAGTCGGACCGCAACGGCGCCGGCAGCGGTCAGCGCGGCGATCTCCGCCGGCGCGATGCCGCCTTCGGGACCGACCACAAGTGTCAGCGAATCCGCCTGTGCCAGGCCAACTTCGGCAAGCCGACAGGTCGCCGACTCATGTAACGCCAGCACTATCGCGCCGCGGGCCACCTCGTCACGTACCCGCCCGGTCAACGCGGCCGTGGACAGCGGGCCGTCGACCGCCGGGATAAACGCCCGCCGTGCTTGCCGCGCCGCCGAACGGGTGACCGCTCGCCACCGGCGCAGACCCTTGTCGACGCGCGCACCGGTCCAGCTCGCCACGCAGCGCGCCGCCTGCCATGCCACGAATGCGTCGGCGCCGGCCTCGGTGGCCAGCTCGATCGCCAGTTCGGAGCGCTCAGACTTCGGCAGCGCCTGCACCACCGTCACCGCCGGCCGTGCCGGCACCACGCTCCACCGCTCCAGCACCCGGGCAGCCAGGCCGTCGCGTCCGGCCCGCTCGACCCGGCAGCGAGCCAGGTCGCCCTTGCCGTCGCCGAGCACCACCTCCTCGCCCGGACGGATCCGCCGCACGGTGGCGGCGTGAAAACCTTCGTCTCCGTCCACCACGGCCAGCGCGCCGGTATCGGGCAGCGCGTCGACGTAAAACAACGTCGCCACCATGCGCGCGCCGCCGACCGGCTAGCGCCCGGTGAAGGTTTCGCGCAACCGGCTGAACAGCCCGCCGCCGGCGCCGTGCGCCGACCGTACCTCGGCCACGTCGCGGCTTCGGCGGTTCTTGAACTCGCGCAACAGCTCGGCGTCGTGGTGGTCCAGCCGGGTGGGGACCACCACCTCGACGTGGACGTGCAGGTCTCCGCGAGTGTTGGAGCGCAGGTGCGGCATCCCGCGGCCCCGCAGCGTAATGACCGAACCCGGTTGCGTGCCCGGCGGAATGACGATCTCGCTGGGGCCGTCCAGGATGGCGTCCAGGGTCACGGTGACGCCCAGCGCCGCGTCAGCCATCGGCACCGAAACCGTGCAGTGCAGGTCGTCGCCCTCGCGCGCGAAGATGTCATGGGCCTGCTCGTGGACCTCGACGTACAGGTCGCCGGCCGGCCCTCCCCCCGGCCCGACTTCGCCCTGGGCGGCGAGCCGCACCCGCATACCGTCGCCGACACCGGCGGGAATTTTGACGGTGATCTCGCGGCGCGCCCGCACCCGGCCGTCGCCCATGCACTGATGGCAGGGGTCGGGAATGACCACCCCGACACCGCGGCAGGTGGGACACGGGCGCGACGTCAGCATCTGCCCGAGCAACGAACGCTGGACGGTCTGTACCTCGCCGCGGCCACCACAGGTGTCGCAGGGCACCGGGGCGGAATCGCCGTGGGTGCCCTTGCCCTGGCAGCGGTCGCACAACACCGCGGTATCGACGGTGACCTGCTTGGTGACACCGGTCGCGCACTCTTCGAGGTCCAGCCGCATGCGCAACAGCGAGTCCGAACCCGGCCGAACACGGCCGACCGGACCGCGCGACGCCGAACCGCCACCGAAGCCGCCCCCGAAGAACGCCTCGAAGACGTCGCCCAGCCCGCCGAAGCCGGCGAATCCGGAGGCCGACGCGCCGGCGCTTTCCAGCGGATCCCCGCCCAAGTCGACGATCCGGCGTTTTTCCGGGTCGCTCAACACTTCGTAGGCGACGCTGATCTCTTTGAACTTCGCCTGCGCCGCCTCGTCGGGATTGACATCGGGATGCAGTTCGCGGGCCAGCTTGCGATACGCGCGTTTGATCTCTGTTTCGCTGGCGCCCTTGCTGACGCCGAGCAGCCCGTAGTAATCGCGTGCCACGATTAACCTTCCTGTGCCGCCCTACGCGGCTGTCCACAACCTCTGCAGCGGGTGCGCGGTCATCGGGCACCCAGCACTTCGCCGATATACATGGCAACCGCGGCGACACTGGCGATAGTTCCCGGGTAGTCCATCCGGGTCGGCCCCAGCACACCCATGCCGCCGTAGACGGTGTCGTTGGAGCCGTAGGCGGTGCTCACCATCGAGGTCCCGACCATTTGCTCGACCTCCGTCTCATGGCCGATGCGCACCGTCACCTTGCCCGCTTCCTGCTGTGCGGCCAACAGCCGCAGCACCACCACCTGCTCCTCGAGCGCTTCCAGGATGGAGCGCAGCGAGCCACCGAAGTCCGCGGCGTTGCGGGTCAGGTTCGCGGTGCCGCCCATGAGCAGCCGCTCCTCGGTGTGTTCCACCAACGACTCCAGCAACACCGTCGCCGAGCGGCCGACCGCGTCGCCCAAACCGCCGGCACCGCGCAGCTGCCCCGCAAGGTCGGCGACCGCGATGGAGGCCGCCGAGAGCTTCTTACCTTCCAGCGCCTGCCCGAGCAGCTCGCGCAGCTGGGACAGCTGGTGGTCGTCGATGACGTCGCCGAGTTCCACGATGCGCTGGTCGACCCGTCCCGAGTCGGTGATCACCACCATCAACAGCCGCGCCGGGGTCAGCGGGATCACTTCCAGGTGGCGGACGGTCGAGCTCGACAACGTCGGGTACTGCACCACGGCGACCTGCCGGGTGAGCTGCGCCAGCAGCCGTACCGCGCGGCGCAGCACATCGTCGAGGTCGACGCCGGAGGCCAAGAAGCTCTGAATCGCCCGCCGCTCCGGCATCGACAGCGGCTTCACCTCGTCGAGGCGGTCGACGAACTCCCGGTATCCCTTCTCCGTGGGCACCCGCCCGGAGCTGGTGTGCGGCTGGGCGATGTATCCCTCGGCCTCCAGCACCGCCATGTCGTTGCGGATCGTGGCGCTGGACACCCCCAGGTTGTGGCGCTCTACCAGGGATTTCGAGCCGATCGGTTCCTGGGTGGCGACGAAGTCGGCGACAATGGCACGCAGTACCTCGAAGCGGCGCTCGTCTGCGCTTCCCATCGACTGTCACCTCCTTTGCGCACGGTCGGCCGGGTTCATTTTACGGTCTCGGAAGTAGCCGACCGTCCAGCTGCGGGATAGCACCGCGTCACCGGGACGGCGCCGGCCGGCAAATTCGGCAGATTCGGTGCAGGTCTGCTTCCACGGCGCCGTTGCGGCTAGCCTGTTCGGCATGATCATGTGCGGCTCCCACGGCGCGTCAGCGACGATCCGCCAATGATTTTCAAGGGCGTGCGGGAAGGCAAGCCGTATCCCGACCACGGGTTGTCTTATCGGGATTGGTCGCAGATCCCACCACAACAGATACGCCTCGACGAATTGGTCACCACGACCACCGTGCTCGCATTGGACCGGTTGCTGTCGGAGGACTCCACGTTCTACGGCGACCTCTTCCCGCACGCCGTGAAGTGGCGCGGGGTGACGTATCTCGAGGACGGCTTGCACCGGGCCGTGCGGGCGGCGCTGCGTAACCGGACGGTGCTGCACGCGCGGGTATTCGACATGGATACGCAGCCGGGCCGCCCGAACTAGCTCACTTGCCGTCGGGTGCGGATCGGCCGGTCACATTCTGATGCCGCCAGGTGTCGATCTAAGTAACACCACCAATCCGTGAGGAGCACGCCATGTCCCGACTTATCGGGGTCTGTGATCGCGACGCCGGCCCGGCCGCCAAAATCGCCTTCTACTTCACCAGGCGCAAGCTGGCGAAGCTGACCGGACGCCATACAGCCGCCATGCTCGAACCGCTGCGGATGTACGCCCATATTCCGAGATTGCTCAGCGCCTACGGCAGGCTCGAGCAGGCCGAATCGAAACTGGATATGCTCAGCCCCCGGGTGCGGGCCCTGGCCGAACTGAAGGCGGCGACGACCGTGGGCTGCGAATACTGCATCGACCTGGGCTCACAGATCGCCCGCGGCCTCGGGCTCAGCGAACAGGACCTGCTGGCTCTAACCGACTTCGAGCGGGCCGATTGTTTCTCCGACGTCGACAAGCTGGTGCTGCGGTACGCCACGGCGATCAGCCGCACCCCGGTCGAGGTCAGCGACGAGCTGTTCGAGGCGCTGCGCGCGCACTTCGACACCGCTCAACTCGTCGCGCTCACCCACATCGTCACCCTGGGCAATCTGCGTGCCCGGTTCAATATCGCGCTGGGTATCGGGGCTTCAGGTCTCTGCGGCGACCGGGTGTGCGCGCTGCCGGACACCACGGCGCGATGACCACCGAGTCGGAGCTGACCGCGCGTTTCGAGGCGGCCAGGCCGCAGCTGGGCGCACTGGCCTACCGGATGCTCGGCTCGGTGGACGACGCGGAGGACGCCGTGCAGGAGGCGTGGTTGCGCCTCGGCGCCGGCACGGATCGGGCCGTCGGCATCAACAACCTCGACGCGTGGCTGACCACCGTGGTGGCGCGGATCTGCCTGAACATGTTGCGCGACCGCCACGGTCACGGCCGCGAGGAGCTGGTCGAGCGGCTGCCGGATCCGATCGTGGACCCGGTCGGGGAATTCGACCCCGAGCATCGAGCGATGCTGGCCGACGCGGTGGGCCTGGCATTGTTCGTCGTGCTGAATACGCTGCCCCCGGCGGAGCGGCTGGCCTTGGTGCTGCACGACGTGTTCGCCGTCCCGTTCGAGCAGATCGCGTCCATCGTCGAGCGCTCGCCGGAAGCAGCTCGCAAACTGGCCAGTCGGGCGCGGCGACGCATCGAGCGCGCCGCCGCCGTTCCCGACCGCGACATCGCCGCGCAGCGCCGACTCGTCGACGCCTTCTTCGCGGCGGGACGCAGCGGTGACTTCGACCGGCTGGTATCGGTGCTGGACCCCGGCGTGGTGTTACGCGGCGACCTGGGACCCGGAGCCGTCCGCTCGGCGCACGGAGCTTCGGCGGTGGCCGCACTGGCCCGCAGCTATGCGGCACCCGAACGCGAGGTGCGGCCCGCGACCGTCAACGGCGCAGCCGGCGCCGTCGTCTTCATCGCCGGCCGCCCCGCGGCGATCATGGGCTTCCTGGTGCGCAACGGAAGGATCGCCGCGATCGACGTGCTGGCCGATCCGCAGCGCATCGCCAAGCTCGATCTGGGCGCGCTGAACCGCTAGGACGGGTCAGTGTCCCGCGGCCTGCAGCAGTTCCATGGCCGAGCTACGCGACAGCATCCAACTGCCCTGGTTGACGAACGTGACGTTCTGCGTGACCGGTGAGGTCAGCTTGGGGCCGGAGACAGCAACGTCGGCCGTGGCGGTCCCGGCGCCGGCCGACTGGATGTTGGACACGGTGAACGACAACGGCAGGTCCCCGTTCTTGGCGGCCTTCTTCAGCTCGTGGTCGGCCAGGCGGGCCTCGGTCCCGCCGATACCCCCCTCGACCAGGTCGCTCTTGTTCGCGAACGAGACGCTGGGATCGGCAAGGCTGTTGAGCAGGCTGGTCAGTTGAGCGGCGGTCGGCAGGTTTGCGGCCGGGGCGGGGTCCTGCGGCAAGGGCGCTCCGAAGACCACCGGCAGCACCTGGCTTACCGCCGGGCTCTCGGATGCGACAGACGTCACACCCGCGGCGGCAGCCCCGATCGCGGCCACGGCGGCCAGGCCAGTAGCGACGGATTTCATCATCATGCTCTCCCCCTGGTTCACAACTGATAGTCCTAATAATTGTCCTGGCAATAGCCTGTCATTTGCCACCGGGAAGGGACCACTGGTTTGCCACCAGCTAGGGACCACCTGTTTGGCTCAGCGAGCATGATGT
>NZ_LQOX01000015.1 GCF_002102175.1 Mycobacterium gastri
CACCCAAACGCGTCAAAAACCAAGCACCACAACAAAAGACACGCCGCTCAACTACACAGGGCGGAAACTCCCGCTAGCCGAAATCCACGCCAGCGGTGCGCACTAGTTTGATAAAAGTCGGGTCTCGGGTGCGGCCGTGGCGGCCTCCGCCCAATACGCGACAAGACCACAGAAATCCGCCAATCAGTGCTGACCGCATACCCCGACCACGACGGCGCCGTTACGGCCGCAACGATCACCCACACCGGACGCTGCTGATACGCACTGGAGTGCGCAAAGGCCACAGCGCGAATAACCTTACTGAAGTGACAACTAACCAGCCGCCCGCACCGCAGTGGACACCGCCATATCCCGCTCAGCTCGCACCACGCTCACACAGCTGGACGTTAGTCACCGTGGCGGGCATCGGCATTGTGGCCGTAGTTCTGAGCGCTGCAGCCTTGATCGTGGCTTTGACGCGCCCTACATCCAGCAGCCCAACCCCAGCACCGGCCACAACAGCGCAGCCTACATACACCCCCGCCGAAACCGCCGCCGCGCACCAGAAGTTATGTGATGTATACAAGGTTGCAGCGCGTTCGGTCCAGGTCGCAACAAATGGCGACAGCACGGCGCTCGCAAACATCGCCACCGTCAATGCGGCAGCGATGCTTGAAAGGACAGTTGATTCAACCGCGGCTCTGACTGCCACCGATCGCACATCAACACTTGCGCTGGCTGAAGCGTATGGCAACGCAACCGCACTGGCGGTGGAGCGTGACACGGTGGCTTGGCAGTCAGCGGCTGATGACGTAAATGCAAAGGATGCGCGCATGAAGGCCTTGTGCGGTGCCGGCTGATCTTCCGCCGGGCAAGTGGTCGGCGTGGTTGGTGGGCCCGTGGTGGTGCGGACGACCGGACGCGGTGACGTCTGCGGTCACCTATTGGAGCGATGCAGGGGCGATCAAGCGCAACGAGGCCAGCGATCTGCACGCCAGGCGGACGCAGTTGGGAGTTAATCAGGGTCGCACTGCTGAGGATTTGTTGGATCGGTATTGGCGTGGCGAGCAACGTCTGACGACGATTGCTCACCAGTGCCAGGTCAAAAGTGAGCAGAGTGATCGTGTCGCGGATGCGGTGAATCATTTACGTGACCGACTGAAAGAAATTGCGAAGTCGGGCAACGAGGAGATTGACCAGATCATTTCCGGTCAGGGGTCAACAGAATCAAAAGTTGCCGCAGTGAATGCGGTCATCGCGACCAAGAATGCAACCGCGGCCAATGCGGCAGGAATTGCGATGTCCAACCTTGTCGATGCGACCCAGCGAGTGCTTGACGTAACCATCGGTGGTGATGCCCGCACATGGCTGCGCGAGCACGGCGTGAATCTCGACGGCCCCCCACCATCGCGGCCAATCACCGCCGAAGACTTAGCTGCCCAGGCAAGCTCGCCAACAAATTCTGCATACGGCACCCGTCCTCTGCCCTCCGGTACACCCTTATCGGATGGCGTAACAGCGGCCGAGAGTCCAAAACCATTGGGATACGGTAAAACTCCAATACCTGGCACGTCATTGTCGGATAGCCTTCCACTGACAACGACACCAAGAGCCTTGGCCTATGGCGATACTCCGCTAAAGCCCGGCGTACAGCAGGCGCCGAATACCGTTGTCCCCTCGCCGTCTCCGGGTGTCCCCGCTATCGGTGGCCCGTCAGTGCCAGGCGTTTCAGCGCCAGCATCACCGGCGGCCGCGGCCGCGCCGTTGTCGCCGCAGTCGTTGAGCCAGTCGTTTACGACCGGCATGATGACTGGCGCGCCGGCGGCTGCCGGTACCCAATCCCTGTCGGAGGGCGCGATGCATGCGGCCACCCAACCACTTTCACCAGCAACACCGCCTACTACCTCACCCATGGCGGGCAGCCCCACAATCCCGGCCAGCGCACCGGTTGTGCCGCATATTCCCGACGCAGGCGCGGCGGCTGCCAGCCCGGCCCCGGTGCTATCAGCCCCAACTGAGACCACCATGACCTCAGTTGCACCGGTGATGACCAGCGGCCAAACCCCCGCACCCGTCGCGCCGGTCAGTGCCACGCCGGCCGGCCCCTTGCCCGCATACGGCGCTGACTTGCGCCCACCCGTCGTCACCCCACCGGTTGCACCGTCGACGCCGGCCGGACCCGTCTCGGGTGCGGCCGTGGCGGCCTCCGCCCCATCATCACCCTCGGCCGGCAGCTCACTGGTATCACCGGTAGCCAAGTCCACCAGCCAAGCCGCGGCCCAAGGCCAACCAACCACCGCCGCCTCACCACTAGCCGGCGCCACGGTAGCCGCAGCCGCGGGCGCCGCCGCAGGCGACACCGGCCGGCGAACAGCAGAACAGCAACGCCTGCGGCGCATCGTCGATGCGGTGGCCCGCCAAGAAGCGGCCCTCTCCTGGGCCGCCGGGCTACGCGACGACGCGCGAACCACCCTGCTGGTCACCGACCTCGCAGGCGGTTGGATACCCCCACATGTTCGGCTGCCTGCTCATCTGACCCTGCTCGAACCGGCCACCCGACGCCGCGACGCCACGGTTGAAGATCTGCTCGGCGCCGTCGCGGTCGCAGCCGTACACCATCCCCATGCCTACGTCAGCGAAGCCGGACCCGACGCCCCCGCGCTCAGCGGCGACCGCGCTGCACGCACCGCCTCCACCATCGACGAACTCGGGCCAACCCTGGTCGACCACGTCCGCCGCCAAGACGGACTACCCCGCGTCGCCCAAGCAGTCGCCATCGCCGCCGCCCGCAAGTACGGCGTCCCCGACAACGAAGCCGAACTAATACGCGACAAGACCACAGAAATACGCCAATCCGTACTGACCGCATACCCCGACCACGACATAGCTTCGGTGGTCGACTGGATGCTCTTAGCGGCGATTGGTGCTCTGATTGATGGAGACCAAACGGGGGCGAACTATCACCTCGCCTGGGCACTAGCCAACACGTCAACGAGGAGATGCACATGACCGGATTCAAGGCATATCCCGGCATTTATGGGGGGGCCGCCGATGCACCGGCGCCGACGCCGTTGGCTCCCGGTCCGGTACATGCTGGTGGGACAGGGTATTTGGACGTTGGGGTGGCGGGATTTGGCATGTCCACCAACGCCGACCTTGGACCCGCCAACGCCGACATTGCGGCCGACGACGCTGATCGTCGAGCACACGCCGCCGACGCCGCACGCAAGTTTCCGGCCAATGAGGCGGACGCAGCGCAGCAGTTCCAGGGCGTTGGCGCTCAGGGCGGAGCCCAGCAGACCACCCAGATGATCCAACAGGCAGTGTCGGGCATTACAGGCGCGATCGGGGGGGCGGTCGGCGGGATCTTGGGCCCGCTCACCCAACTTCCGCAGCAGGCTATGCAAGCCGGACAGGGCGCAATGCAGCCGCTGATGAGCGCTTTCCAGCAGGCCCACGGTGCTGAGGGTCTGGAGGCAGCAGACGGGGCACGGCTGGTGGACAGCCTCGAAGGCGGATCGGGTCTTGGCGGCGGCGGAGGCGGCGCTGGCGGCGAGCTCGGCTCGGGCATCGGCGGTGGTACTACGCCCACCGGCTACCTGGGACCACCACCAGTGCCGACGTCGTCACCGCCGACGACTCCTGCTGGCTCAGCGCCAAAGTCGGTTGCCGCGACAACCTCCGGTGGCACGCCGCCTACGTCGACGCCGATGGGCGCAACCGGGATGCCAATGATGCCCCCGGGCGCAATGGGCCACGGCGGCGAGGGCGGAAGCAAGGACAAGCCGGTCGAGAAGCGGGTGACTGCCCCGGGCGTGCCCAATGGTCAACCGGTCAAGGGCCGCCTAACGGCCCCGCCGAGTGTTCCGGTGAAGACAAGTGACGACAAACCGCCGGTCGTCACCCGATCTACGCGACGAATCCTCCTGCCCGACTATAAGGACCCCGGCCGCACCGGGTCCGACGAGAAGACAGACGGTGACTGAGGATCCGTTGTCGGCGTTCGATGTGATTTGTTCAGAGATCGAACGCCAGTTGTGCGGCGGCGACGTGTTCGCGGACGAACGCGCGGCATTCGAGTTGCTACACGCCGTTATTGCGCTTGACAATGAGCCGCGGCCGGCCACTATCGCGCAAGGTGCACTGTACGAGGCCCTCACGACGGCCCGGGCCGAGCTGTATGGACACCTGACGCGGCTGTGGCATACCCGCCGTGAGGTGCTCGAAGCACGACGGGAGCAGTGGCTCGCTGGTCAACGTGACGCGCGGGCACTGCTACGTGACGTACTGAATGTGTTGTTGGCGGCCATCGCCGCAGCGGAGGTTGAGCGGACCTTCGCGTTGGCCGAGCAGCAGGCGATGGCGGCTGCGGTCATCGCCGAAATACGCGGCGACACAACGGGTGTAGCAGTACAACGCAACGCGGTGAACCGAGCAGTTGCCGATGCGATCCGCGTCTCGGCGCACGGCACGCCGGTGGCGGAGCATGTTGATCCGAGCGCGCCGATCGAGGTGATCCGTGCAGACGTCGCACGGCGGTTGCGCGGAGAGGTGCCGACTGATTTCCGCGCCGCCGGTGAGCTGATGATCGCGGTGCGCTACCTGCTGGATCTGCAACCGGACGAGCAACTCAGTTATGGCCCGCTGGGTGATGGTGTGCGTGCGGCCCGTGAGCCCGTCTATCAGCGCCTGGTTGCGCTATGGCAGGCCCGCCGCGCGAAAACCAATACCGGCAGGGAGATGCGCGATCTCGACGCGCTGCTTATAGATCTGGATAGCGTTGTGGCGCAGGCGAGCACGACCATCGCCATTGAACAGATGTACGCGCGAGCGGAGCGCCGCGCGATGGCGGCGGCAGTGGTTGCCGAAATTCGCGGCGACTGGCCGGGTGTCGGCAGCCAGCTTGAGGCGGCACGGAGAGCCGCCGCAGACGCGCTCGGCGCATTGGAAGCGCTCAGCACCACCGTTTAGGCCTCAGACACCTAAGTCATCCGGCTGCTAGTGCGACGGGCGGTCCGGAGCGGTAGGCAGACGACCTTGTTGTCGACACGCCTAGAGCGGATTCACGTAACGCCGGGGTTCATTGACTGCCGGCGAGGCTTCATTTCGCGGTATTTCCGGGGCAGGTATCGGCGGCGGTGTATGCCGATACTCGTTGGGAATGTCTGACACACGCTCGGGGAGGCCTTCGGTTTGATCACCTGAGTTAGGACATTACCGGTCGGTAACTTGGGGTGTGTCGGTGTGACCTGCGTGTTCGTCTGCTGGTTTGGCGTG
>NZ_LQOX01000016.1 GCF_002102175.1 Mycobacterium gastri
GTGGGGGGCGATGACTGCGCGGCCGGGGATTGGCGCGCGTGCGGGGATTTCGCCTGCGGGGGATCGGTGGAGGGCGGGTATTGCGGTGCGTGCTCGTGCCGCACTTGCCCGGGATCGGCAAACTGCGTCGCTGGGGGTTCGGCGGTCGGCGGCGACGGGTGGGGTTGGACGTGTGCTAGCGGGGTTGCCGCGGCGGCCGCGGCAGCAGCGGCCGGTGCGCTGATCGTGGTGGCGGCCGTCGAGACCGCGCCCGTGCTGACCGGGGCCGCCATGGCGGCGATCCCCGAACTCAGCCGGGCAGCCAGCGAGGACAGCCAGCCGCCGCCGTTGCCAGCCCCGGCCCCGCCACCGACGCTGCCGCCGAAGGCGGGCAGGGGGCCGGCACCTGCCGGCAGCGGCACCGGCGGCGCGATGC
The DNA here is from genome assembly GCF_002102175.1 of Mycobacterium gastri. GTDB lineage: Bacteria > Actinomycetota > Actinomycetes > Mycobacteriales > Mycobacteriaceae > Mycobacterium > Mycobacterium gastri. The sequence continues at coordinate 416 of NZ_LQOX01000016.1, forward strand.
CCGCTAACTCGCCGGCCGCTGGTGGGACTTGCCACGGTGGTGCTGCTGCTGAGGCCGCGGCCTGCGGTGATATGTGCCGCATCAGCGGGCTAGCGCCGGTCAAGGCATCAAGCAGCGACGATGCTGAGGGGGCTGGCGGTGATGGCGGCACCGTCGGATTCGGCGTGTGGGTGGTGGTGATGGCGGCGACCGTCTGGATGTGGCTGCGCACCGCGCCTTCGCCGCCCAGCTCACCGGCAGAGCGCGCCACCTCGGTGGCGGTCTGCACTTCCTGGCCGGTGAAACGTGCCACCTGGATACGCAGATCGGCGGAGATGGCCTGGGCGGTGGGCTGCCGGGCGTACCAGCCCATCGAGCCCGGCGCATACATCGCGTCGGTGGCCGTCCAGCCCTCGGCGACCGCGAACCCTGACTGGTTGGCCTGCTCGACGGTGGCGAAGATGGAGTGCTTTTGCTGGTGCAGCACGGCGGCCCCGTCCTCGGCGGTGGCCGCTGCAGTATCCAGCAGCTCGGCTTCCTGTTCGGCGGTGGTGGCGTGGCGGGCCATCGCGGCTTTCATCGCCTCATCGCCCTGACCCTGCCAGTCCACCGAGTCGGCCTGGCTCTTGATTGTGCCCACCACCGAGCGGCGGCGCGCCGCCAGCTCGCGCCAGTTCACGGCATTCTCGGTCAGATGCGACACGGTGTAAGCGCGCAACGCCGACTGGGTGGGGATCACGCGTTACGGGCTGTTCCGGTGATCGTGGTGGCCACGTTTTTCAGCATGTCCGCGGCATCTGAGTCGGTGGCTTCATAACCGGTCGCCGCGACCTGGGTCATCCCGGCGGTGGTGGCGATCTTTGTGTGCAGGTCGGCAGTGGCGACCTGGGCCGCGCCGGTCACCCCGGCGGCGGCGAGCACCGTGGGCCACCCGCCAGACGGTTCCAGTGCTGGTGGCGCGGCGTGGAGATCGAAAGCCTCCATGTGCCAGCCGGTGCTGGTCACCCGCAACTGGGCTGGGGTGACGCGAAGGTTGTCGCCCATGCGGGGATTGTAGCGGTGACACTCACCGGGCGAGAACGTGTGGGATGAGACCACCGGGCGACATCAGCGATACCCCGGCGCATGAGCCCGGCCTCATTGATAGCAGTAAAGAAAGTTCTCACGCGTTGAGTCAGTGCAGCTCGCTGGTTGGGGTTGCCGGGTCAATGGCTGGGTGTTGCGGGGCGGCGGACGGGAGCGCCATCTGCGAAGCCTGCCCACGCCCGAAGGTCGGTGACGCGGGCCCAAACCTCCGGGGGTGTCCTGCGTCGACGCCGGGTCAGTTCAGGTGCGGCGCCGCGGACAAGTGCGCTGCGCAGTGGCGACGGCTTGGGCGGAGCGTGTTGCCCAGTGGGGACAGGTCGGAGAAGTCGGAAACTCTTGCGGGTGCGCGCAAAAATTTTGACGAAACCGGTATCAAGCCGTCGATGCCCGGAGCGCGTGCAACATGGTGATCAATGGCGCATCCGACACCACATCGGTGTGTCCGGCGGTCATGGCAGCCCGTGCGGCGGCCTCGGAATGATCCTCCAGCCCGGGGTAGTTGCCGATGGCGTGTGCGCGCAGCGGGCTGATGCGCAACGCGATGTCGGTGAGTTCCCGCAGCTCGGGCGTGTCGTTCTCCGACCAGGCGGACAGTGGCAGGCTCCCGGCGCGCACCTCGCCCTCATGTCCGTCGACGGTGATCCGCTTGCCGGCCAGGGTCGCGGCTACGCCGTGGCCGCAGCCCACCACGGCTACCCGGCCGAGTTCGCGGCTGACCACTGCCGCGTGGCTGGCCGCGCCGCCTACCTCGGTGACGATGCCCTGTGCGGCGAGCATGCCCAGGACGTCTTCGGGCCTGGTGTGGTCGCGTACCAGGATGACCGACTCGCCCCGGTCGGCCGCGTCCAATGCCGCGTCCACATCGGTGTAGGCGGTTCCGGTTGCCACACCCGGGCAGGCGGGCAGGCCCTTGGCCAAAAGAGGTGCGGCCAAACGTGTTTCGGGCTGCAGCGCCGGCCGCAACAGGGCTTCCACATGGGCGGGGGCTATTCGGCGCAGTGTCTGGGCGTCGTCGATGAGACCTTCGTGTCGCAGTTGCAGAGCCAGCCGCACCGCGGCCTGCGCCGACCGCTCGGCAGACCGTGTCTGCAACAGCCACAGCTTGCCGTTTTCGACGGTGAATTCGATTTCCGGGACGTCTGAGGTCAGTCGCTCCAGACATCGGGCGGCCGCGATCAGCTCGTCATAGACAGCCGGTAGCTGGTCGCGCAGCGCCGCGATCGGCTCGACGTCCACCAATCCCGAGACCACGTCGTCGCCCTGACCGCCGGGCAGCCAGTCGCCGAACGGTTCGTTGGCGCCGGTGATGGGGTTGCGGGAGGAGAGCACCCCGGCGCCCGAGTTGGCCGTCTGGTTGCCGAACACCATGGCCTGCACGACCACCGCGGTACCACCCTGATCGTCTCGGCCGTAGTGCTCGCGGTAGGCCTTGGCGCGCGGAGAATTCCAGGAAGCGAAGACGGCCCCGACGCCGGCGCGCAACTGTTGATATGGATCCTCGGCGGGGTCGCGGCCTGTCACTCGCCGATACATGCGGATGAACCGCCGGCGCGTGTCAGCGGCGAAATCAGCGGTGCCGGCCGCGGCCAGGGCCTGCTCGACGGCGTCGTTGAAGCCCAGGTCCAGGATCGTGTCCATCATCCCGGGCATCGACTGGGTGGCCCCTGAGCGCACGCTGACCAACAACGGACGCGGCCCGCGGCCGAACGTGCGCGAGGTCGCGGCTTCCAGCCAGCGCATCCGTTCCAGTACGGCGTCCCAAATCGCGTCCATGGTCGGCTCGGGGTCGGCCAGATACCGCACGCCCACCGCGGTGGTGATGCAAAACGCGGGCGGTACCGGCAACGTGCGGCGGCGCATCACATCGATGCCGCGGCCCTTGTTTCCCAGAACCTCGCGGGAATGATCCGCCTGTCCGTCCAGCACGACCACCGGGTCTTTCCGGATGTCGTCGGAGGGATCGCTGCTTCGTGGGATACGAGCCATTGATGCACCCCCTCGTGGTCGGGCAAGCCTGAAGCGGTTGCGGGCAAACGCCGGAACGTCCGCAATGTTTCCACACCGATCACCGGAACCGGCGGCTCGCCGCTGCTGCCGGGCGCCGGGCCGGATGATCTAGTTTTGACGGTATGACTGCATATGACGCCGGGTTGCTGATCCTGCGGCTGGTGCTGGGCCTGACGTTGGCCGCGCATGGCGTGAACAAGTTCTTCGGCGGTGGCCGGATACCGGGCACCGCGCGCTGGTTCGAGAGCATCGGCATGAAGCCCGGCAGGTTTCACGCGACGGTGGCCGCCAGCACCGAGACTGCCGCCGGACTTGGCTTGGCCGCGGGTCTGCTCACACCCATCCCGGCCGCGGGTTTCGTCTCGCTGATGTTGGTCGCCGCGTGGACCGTGCACCGGCCCAACGGCTTCTTCATCGTCAAGGAGGGTTGGGAATACAACCTGGTGCTGGCGGTCAGTGCCGTCGTCGTCGCCACCCTTGGCGCGGGAAAGTTCAGCCTGGACCGGGTGATCTTCGGAAAGAACTGGTTCGACGGGTGGGCCGGCCTGTTGATCTCACTCGGGCTCGGCCTCGCCGGCGCCATCGGGCAGTTGCTGATCTTCTACCGGCCGCCGGTCAAACAAACCGGGTAGCGACCCGGCGCCACCCCGGAGCCGGCACGCGACCGGGGGTCCGCCGGTTGTCACTGGCCGTTGTTGCCGTCCTGTCCGAGCAGCTGGCCGCCGGCGCCGCCGGCGCCGCCCGTACCCGGTGTCACGCCGAGTCCGGCGTTGCCGCCGTTGCCGCCGTCGCCGATCAGCCAGGCGCCGCCGCCCGCACCGCCGTTACCGCCGGTGCCGGTAGCCGACCCGCTGTCCCCGCCGACGCCACCGTCACCGCCGTTGCCGATCAGTCCGGCCTTGCCGCCCACTCCTCCATTTCCGCCGAGACCGCCGAATCTGCTGGTGCCGCCGGCACCGCCGACGCCGCCGTTGCCGAAGAGCATGCCGGCGTTACCGCCGGCTCCGCCGGGCGCGCCGATGCCGGCCTGGCTGATACCGGCAGCGCCGCCGGCGCCGCCGTTGCCGCCGAGGATGCCGGCGTTGCCGCCCGCGCCGCCGGACCCGGCGACGCCGGCGCCGAACCCGCCGGTACCGCCGCCGCCGCCGGCGCCGAACACGCCGCCTGCTCCGCCGGCCCCGCCGACCCCGCCGAACCCGCCGGCACCGTCGGCGGCGCCGCCGGTGCCGCCGAGGCCACCGGCGCCGAACAGGCCGCCCGCTCCACCGACCCCACCGACCCCGCCCGACCCGCCG
>NZ_LQOX01000017.1 GCF_002102175.1 Mycobacterium gastri
CCGCCGAACGGACACGCCACAAACCGCGACGACGTCAACCCCGCCCGCCGCCAATACCCCACCCCCACCCCGGCACCGGCCACATACAACTCCCCCACCACACCCGCCGGCACCGGCCGCAACCACCCATCCAGCACCAAAAACCCCAGATGGGCCAACGGCACCCCAATAGGGCTGACCGTGCTGTCGGCGTCACCAGCAACGATCTCCCGAAACGAGGCATGCACCGTCGTCTCAGTGGTGCCATACATGTTGATCAGACGCGGTGATCGCCGGTGGTTGCCCAGCCAAGCCCCAAGACGCTGCGGTTGCAGCGCCTCACCGGCAAACACCACAGCCCGAAGCTTCAGCTGCTCTCTCAGCTCACAAGAGAGCGCATCGACGGCTTGCAGCCCATCAAACGCCGAGGGAGTTTGGCTTAACACGTTGACTTGCTCAGCGACCAGCAAGGCGTGGAAATCTTCCGGTGAGCGCACCACCTCCTCGGGCACCACCACCAGCCGCCCACCACCTAGCAACGCCCCGAAGATCTCACACACCGAGACATCGAAGGCATAGGAATGCCACTGCGACCACACCCCCGCGCGCTGCAGGTCCGCATCCAACGACTCCAGCAACTCGATGACGTTGTGGTGGGTGATGGCCACCGCCTTAGGCGTTCCGGTGGTACCCGAGGTGTAGATGAAATACGCGATGTCATCACCGGCCGGCGCCGGCAACGCCGTGCCCGGCTGAGCCTTGACAGCAGGATCATCGATATCGATGACCACCAGGTCGCACCCGCCCAACCGGTCAGCCAAATCAGCGGTACTCAACGCGACAATCGGCGCGGCATCAGCAACCATGAACTGCACACGCGCCCCCGGCAGCGCCGGATCGATCGGCAAATAAGCCGCCCCGGTCTTGAGCACCGCCAACATCGCCACGACCGCCTGCACCGAACGCGAAAACAGCAGCCCCACACACTCACCGCGGCCCACACCATGCCCAACCAACAGATGCGCAACCCGGTTAGCAGCCTCCTCCAACTCCCAATACGTCACCGACAAACCCTCAAAGGTCACCGCCACCGCATCCGGGATCCGGGCCACCTGCGCAGCAAAGGCCACCGGAATCGACACCGACGACGACACCGGCCGAGCCAACACCGCCCGATTCCCCCACCCAGCCAAGCGAACATGCTCACCGCCATCGAGCACATCCACCGACGACAACCGCCGGCCGGGATCAGCGGTCATGGCCACCAACACCCGCCGCCACCGCTCAATAAACACCTCAACACTCGCCGCGTCGAACACATCAGTGCGAAATTCCACCGTCCCACCGATCCCGGCGGGCTCACCAGCCTCAGTCCAACGCTCACCCAGGACAAACAGCAAATCCATGCGGGCGGTACGAGTACCCACCGGCAGCGGCGTAACCTGCAAATCATCCAAAACCAGCCCGACGGTCGCCGGATCATTGTCCTGCCCAGGAAAATTGGCCCAGGTAAACATCACCTGAACCAACGGCTGATAAGTCAGCGACCGAGCCGGATTGAGCCGCTCCACCAACACCTCAAAAGGCACATCCTGGTGCTCATAAGCGGCCAGACTGCGCTCTCGCACCTGAGCCAACAACTCCGCGACACTAGGATCACCGGCCAGATCGACCCGCAACACCAACGTGTTGACGAAAAAACCCACCAACTCATCAAGCGCCGGATCACGCCGCCCCGCGATCGTAAACCCCACCGCCACATCGGCACTGGCACTGACCTTCCCCAGCAACACCGCCAACGCCGCCTGCATCACCATAAAACTGGTCGCATTATGCTCACGCGCCACCCGGGCAACCCGCCGCTGCAACGCAGCCGGCCACCCCACCGCCACCACAGCACCCCGATAATCGGCGACCAACGGATAAGGCCGATCAGTAGGAAGCATCAACCGCTCCGGCATCCCCGCAAGAGCCCGCTCCCAATAACCCAACTGGCCAGCAATCCGGCTACAACCATCAGCCAAATCACCAAACTGCGCACGCTGCCACAACGTGTAATCCACATACTGCACCGCCAACGGCGCCCACCGCGGAACCCGACCCACACACCGAGCCCGATACGCAAAACCCAGATCACGAAACATCGGAGTCAGCGACCACCCATCGGCGGCAAGATGGTGCATGGTTAGCGCCAGCACATGCTCCTGGTCGGCAACGGTGAAAAGTGTTGCGTGGAACGGGATTTCGGCGGCCAGGTCGAACGTATACCTTGCGGCCACACCGACGGCGTCCTCAAGCTGGGTCGCCGACCATCGGGCTGCGTCGATGATGCCCCAGCCAAAATCCGCCTCGTCGGCGGCAATGATCCGCTGCTGCGGTACCCCATCGACGGCCAAGAACACCGTGCGCAAACTTTCGTGACGGCCCACCACATCAGCCAGTGCGGCACCCAGCGCATCGGTATCAAGGCGCCCGACGAGTCGCAACGCCACGGCCATGTTGTAGACCGGTGAGGGCCCCTGCAACTGGTCCAGGAACCACAACCGGCTCTGAGCAAACGACAACGGAATCACACCGGGACGCGGCGACGGCGTCAACGCTGCCTCGGCCGGTTCGCGGGCATGTGCGCTTATCCATTCGACCAACCCGGCCACGGAGGGCGCGTCAAACAACGCCCCGATCGGGACCTCGACACCCAGTTCAGCGCGCACCCGCGCCACCAGGCGCGTCGCCAACAATGAGTGTCCACCCAGGTCGAAAAACCCGTCATCGATGCCGACCCGCGTCAGCCCGAGAACCTCGCCGAATAGTGCGACCAACACCCGTTCGCGTCGATTACGCGGCGCCCGATACGCCACTGCACTGAAAAACTCCGGGGCCGGCAGCGCTTGCCGATCAAGTTTGCCGTTGATCGTCAACGGCAGCGACTCCACCACCATGATCGCCGCGGGCACCATGAACTCCGGCAATCGAGTGGCGACAAAGCTGCGCAGCTTCGCCACTCGTTCGATCACCGACGGGTCGTTGACATACCCGGCGAGGGAACCGATCTGCGTGGTGGGCAGGTATAGATCCGACAGCGCTGGGAGCCGGTAGTCACTAGACGGTTCGGTGGCGTGGGTGTAGATCAGGTCGACCAGACCGGCGGTCGGCGACCAAGTCACCGCTGTGGCGTATCCCAGTTCCCGCCCCAGCAGCTGACACTGGTGCGGCAACACCGCATCGGGGGCGAAGATGCCGGCACGCAACTCGCCGACGGGCACCCGATCGCCGGCCTGGGCCAGCGCCCGCGCCAGAGCCACATCGGGCCATATCCCGCCATGCGGCACCCCGGTGACACGCAGGCCCGACAGCTGTTGCGCCTGGAGATATGCGCCCAGCCTGGCCAGGCTTCCGAATCGCTGCCACGGTTCGGACGGTAGGTGTGCAAGGGACCGAACCGGTACCGGCGCCTTGCGCAGCACCACCTCATATCGATAACCGCTGAGTTCGTTGACCGCGCGCATCCGCTTGAGCTGCACGTCCACCGCGGCGATATCGGGAAGGCGCTGCGGCAAGGCCGCAAAAAACTCCGGCGCCAACAGCAGTTCCTGTTCGGTAAGCATTTCCCGGCTCACCCGCTCACCCATCACCGCGGCCGTGTCCTCACCACCGGTAGGGCGGGCACACAGCACCCCGGTGGTGAACGCCCGCAACAACGACAGGTTGCGCACGTCGCCGATAAACAACGCCCCGCCAGGCGCCAGTAGCCGCATCGCCATCGCCAGCACATCCAGCAGATACCCCGCACTCGGGAAGTACTGGACCACCGAGTTGAGCACCACGACATCGAAACGCGCCTCCGGCAACCCCCCGGCCGCATCCGCGGGCTGGACCCGCAACCGCACCCGATCACCCCACGGCTCCTGAGCCACCGCCGCCTGCAGTGTCCGGATCGTCGGCGCCGAGAAGTCTGTGCCCCAATACTCGACACACACCGGGGCCAACTGTGCAAGCAACAGCCCCGAGCCCACCCCGATCTCCAGCACCCGCCGGGGACCCAACCCCCGGATTCGATCCACCGCGGCCGCACGCCATTCCCGCATCTCCTCGAGCGGGATCGGCACCCCGGTATAGCTACTGTTCCATCCCCCGAAATCCTCGCCCAACACCGCGGGCGCGCCAGCGGTGAACGTCAACCCCGAGTAAAGGCCGTCATATACTCCCTGCCACTGCTCAACGAGCTCCACTTCTCGCGCCGGCTCCCGGACCAGCATCATCTCCTGATCTAGCACGACATAGCCGACCAGCCGTTTGTCGCCGGGGCGGTCCTCGCGGGCGATGACTACCGCCTGCTTGACGCCGGCCGACTCGGCCAGCGCTGCCTGGATTTCGCCGAGTTCGATGCGGTAGCCGCGGATTTTGACCTGATCATCAGCGCGCCCCAGATAGCGCAGCTGCCCATCAGCACCCCAACACACCAAATCCCCGGTGCGATACATCCGTATTCCTAGCGCTGCCGCTCCGCCGAACGGACACGCCACAAACCGCGACGACGTCAACCCCGCCCGCCGCCAATACCCCAGTCC
>NZ_LQOX01000018.1 GCF_002102175.1 Mycobacterium gastri
CATCACTGGCAAACGGGTGGTCCCATGACCGTGGCTAAACCCTGCTCAAACCGGTCCCATCACGGTGGCGGTCGACATGTGCTGATCTAGCCACAGCGCTGAGCGGAGTGCTGGACCATGCAATCACATCTTCAACATGGACCCCAGGTCGAGTCGGTGCGCAATTAGCCCGGCTTTGAGCGACAAGCCAAGGGGAGCAACAAATTTGTCGCTGACAGGCAGGCAAAAAGAGACACCCCGAACCGGCGGAGACTGATGTGGCTGATGGGAAAGCCGCGGTTGCATCCTACAACTTGGGGCACCAGTTCAGCGCCGTGCTAGAAGCGTCCTGAAAACCCGTTGTCAGCCGGCCCGATCACATCGGCACGCCTATCTACCGACCTGTCGCGGGAGGGCGCGGCGCGGACATGAAAGGTCTGTCCGAAGGCAGATCCCCGTCTTCAGACGGTGGGTCAAGCAGGCCCTTTCAGGCCTCGCCCAAGAATGGGCTTGCTGCACTTCGGACAGACCGCCAGGTGCCCTGGCGCTGACTAGTATGGCACCGCGATCGCCTACGCGGCGATGGCCGAAAGTCCCTTAACGCGTCGGCCCAAAGTCACATTGGGCCGGTGCACCGGGCGGCGCTGCACGACCGGCGCGGTTGCCTCAAGCTGGCCGGGCGCGACGACGCGTTGCCGGCCGCCCGCCGACGCGCTGGCTCGGCCGCGATCTGGCCCCGGCCATGTTGCACCGCCACAGCGCCCACAACGAAGCGGTCGCCCGCATCACCCCGAAGTTGCGCAGCTGCTCATTGGTGACCGCCAGCACGGTCAAACCCACCAGCGCAATACCCACCAACACCGCGATCGCAATCATCGTCTTCAACGGCCGCCCGATCATCGAAACGATGATGACTCGGCTGTTGTCGGTGAACGTGGCAGCGGCCAGAGCGTCCATGTCGGGCAGGTCGCGGTGGATCGCGGCGGCGAGCTGCGTCGCGGTGTAGCCGTCTTTGGGCCGGGCCAGGAAATAGGACACCCGATTTCCGGCCCGCACCAGCCGCGCTGCATCGGGCAGCGAGATGAACGCGTAAGTTGCCCAGGGCGGCGGTCTGGTTGGACAAGGACTGCGATCGCCACCCCCAACACCGAGAACACCAACCGGGCACGTTCAGCGACGAGATTCTTGACGGCGACGATCACCAGCTACAAGCCTTTGATCACACGCGAACCTGGTAACCCAACCCACAAAGGAGGTAGTCGCCGGCGAGCCGCAAGAAGTTCCGTGGGAGTTGTCCGACTCGCCACGATTGTCGGCGTACGCCGGTCAACCACCAAAGAGCAGGGCGGCGAAAACGATGGCCATTGCCAGAGCCATCGACATCCGGCCGGTCTGCGCCAGGACGTCGCGCTTGCAGCCCGTCGCACCGCGCCGCCATCCGGCCAGGGAGATGAACGCCCACACGATCGCCGCGGCCGTGAAGACCAAGAACCACAACCAGTTGACGGAATCAACCCATCCCGGCTGGGTGCTGTCCGCCGGCATGGGCATCGCCGACATCTCCATGCCCGGCATCGAGATGGCCGTCGATGCCGGGTGGGGGGTGACCGGGTTGCCGGGCAGTAGATGACCGTTCATCATGACGTACATCCATGTCATGGCGAGCATCATCAATGCGTGGTAGCTGCCTGCTACCCGCTGGGCGATCGTCTTGGCCGAGACGACGGACAGTGCGACAAACCACCCGGCCGCCAGCAGAAAGAAGGCCGCGGGTCCGGTGGTCGGCGCATGGATGCCCCAGGGCCAGATCATCACCACCATGGCAATCGCCATCACCAGATGCAGCCCATTGCTGACGAGGTAGACCCACCGTCGCCGTTGGCCGATCGCGGCGACGACATAGGTAGCGCCGCTCAGCACGAAAAGCCCGGTCACTAGCCAACGAAGCAGCAGTTCATCGACCATGCGGAGCTCGATCGCCGGGATTCGGGGAGGTCATGACGTCACTTTCAGGATCGGTATCGACGGCCTCCGAAGAATATCCGGTCCGCGGCCGGTAGGTGGGGCCGGCGAATCCAAGGTCGGGCAACGGGCGTCCGGTGCGATATCGGGTCGTAAGCTCGTGGGGTGCAGACCGACGCGACCGCTGACCGTTTGCCGTCGGCGGCGCCGGCCCCGCGGTCGATCTCGTGGGCATTGGCCGGGCTGCTTCTTGGTCTGCTCGGCATCTCGGGGGTGTTGGCTGGCTACGGGCTGGCGTCGGGAGCGCGCCGCTATGCCACGGCGGGTAACCCGTATCCCGGTGGGTTCCTTTGCGTCGCGGAGCCGCTCGGATACTTTCTGGCGTCATTGGCGACCGCAGTGTGCCTGGGTGCACTGGTGTACGTCGTCATCGCGTCGCGCCCGGAACACGACGGCTTGATCGATGCAGCAGCATTCCGGATTCACCTTGTGGCAGAGCGTGTTTCCGTTGCCTGGCTGGGGCTTGCAGTGGTGATGGTGGTCATTCAGGCTGCCCACGATGCCGGTGTGGCGCCGTCGCAGCTGCTGGGCGGTGGAGCGCTGCTCGATGCCGTCGGCGCCTCGGAGGTCGCACGGGGGTGGATCGTGGCGGCGATCGGCGCGCTGGTGGTCGCCGTCACGCTGCGACTCACCAGTCGATGGGTCGGCCATTTCGTGTTGCTCATCCCTACCGTGATCGCCGCGGTTGCGACGGCGGTCACGGGTAACGCGGGGCAGGGGCCGGACCATGACTACACCACCAGCGCCGCGATCGTCTTCACGTTGGCCCTTGCCACGCTGACCGGGCTGAAGACGGCCACTGCGGTGACCACCGCGTCGCCGGGTCGGGCTGTGCAGGTGATGCAGGTGGCCTGCGGAGCGTTGACGCTGTCCTACGGCGCGGTGCTGCTGTATCTGTTGACCCCGGGTTGGTCGTTCGACTCGGACTTTGCTCGCCTCGGTCTGGCGGCGGGCCTGGTGGTAGCGCTGGTGTGGTTATCGGACTGTTGGGGTTTGTTCGTCCGGCCCGCGGGATCCGGGGGTGCCCGTATCGCCGGTGCCGTGGCCATGATGGCCGTGATGGCCGCGGTGGCCGCGATGGCGATTCAGACCGCGCCGCGGTATGTTACCCATCAGTTCTCGGCATGGGACGTCTTTCTCGGGTACGAACTGGCGCAGCCGCCCAACGTCGTCACGTTGCTCACCTCGTGGCGGTTCGACAGCCTGGTCGGGACTCTTGGCGTGGTGCTCGCCGTCGGGTATGTGGTCGCGTACGTGCGCCTGCGGACGAACGGCAATGCCTGGCCCGTCGGCAGATTGATGGCATGGCTGATCGGTTGTGTCGTCCTGGTTTTCACCAGCAGCTCGGGCATGCGCGCCTACGGGTCGGCGATGTTCAGCGTCCACATGGCTGAGCACATGACGCTGAACATGTTCGTCCCGGTGCTGCTGGTATTGGGCGGCCCGGTCACCCTGACGCTGCGGGTATTGCCCGCTGCCGGTGACGGACAGCCGCCCGGGCCCCGCGAGTGGCTGACCTGGCTGCTGCATTCGCGGGTGACGGCGTTCTTGTCGCATCCGATTACCGCGTTCATCCTGTTTGTGGCCTCGCCCTACATCGTTTATTTCACACCGCTGTTCGACATCCTGGTGCGCTACCACTGGGGCCACGAGTTCATGGCCGTCCACTTCCTGATCGTCGGGTACCTCTTCTACTGGGCGATCATCGGTATCGACCCGGGGCCGCGCCGACTTCCCTACCCGGGTCGGATCGGGTTGCTGTTCGCGGTCATGCCATTTCACGCCTTCTTCGGCATCGCGTTGATGACCACGTCATCGGCGATAGGCAGCGGGTTTTACCAGTCGGTTGGTCTGCCGTGGCTGCCGAGTATTGTCGCCGATCAACATCTTGGCGGCGGAATTGCCTGGGGTGCAACGGAACTGCCCATCATCATCGTGATCGTGGCGCTGGTGGCACAGTGGGCGCGCCAAGACCGGCGGGTCGCCGCCCGCGAGGACCGGCATGCGGACAGCAACTACGCCGATGACGACCTGGATGCCTACAACGCGATGCTTCGCGAACTGTCCCGGATGCGCCGATGACGTAGGTGGCCGGATCTGTCCCGTGGCAGTCGGATTCATTTCGGACCCGTCACATCGGCCAGCCGAGTCTCCGCGGGTTTGCGGTGTTGGATTTGCCCGTCTGGCTCGAAAGTTCAAGGTGACCACGAACGCGGCTGGTCAACGGTGTCCTCGTGCGCAGCCTTGGACCACGCACACTTGGGCTGTGTTATTGGCACGCCGCTACCGCTCCTTCGCTCAAACCGCTTGCGATGGCAGGCGTTCGGGGGATGTCTTACGTGCTCACCGAATCGGCTGTCATGTCGCCGTATCGAGTGTGCGGTGACGGGTGTGTCCCGAGCGTGGAAGGGAGTTCGATGTAGGTAGAGCTTTCCGAAGCGGTGCTGTGCAGGAGATGAAG
>NZ_LQOX01000019.1 GCF_002102175.1 Mycobacterium gastri
CCGACGCCGGACCCGCCCACGGCCCACCGGTCAACCCGGCAATCACCGCATCAAACGCTGACGCCGACCCCGCCAACTCCGCAGCCAACCCCTGCCACGCCGACGCCGCCACAAACAACGGCCCCGCACCAGCACCAGCGAAAATCCGCGCCGAATTGATCTCCGGCGGCAACCACGCAAACTCAGGAACCATTCCAACCCCAAACCAACCAGCCGCACCAACGGCACCGACACCAACCGAACACCAAACACTCACCAACCCACGGGCGGATCGTAAGCCAACCCGCACCCAAAAACTCCAGATTCGCCGAATTATCCATAAATATTGGATAAGAGCCGGTCCACCAGCGCGCCAGATCTCAGAACTATCTCGGCGGGGCCGAGCAGCCATGCCTGCGTAATGTCAATGCCGTGGACAACAATTGTCCGCTTCATTGGTTCGCCGAGTGATTTCCCCGTCGCCAGCACGACGGAAGGCAGTGCCCGCGCCGACGCCGGCCAATCGCGCGGGGTACGGCAAGAAACGCCTGCTCAGCCCGCGATGGATCGGCTACGCCGGATGTGTCGTCCGGCGGTTTGAGGTCTGCACGGTCCATACCCGGCCATCGCCGGAGACCCCGAGACCAGGCGAAAGGCTTACCATCGGAAAATTGGCGCTCGGACCTGCTAGAAAAGGTTCTTGAAGAAGCCTGAAAGCCCGTTGCCGAAGACCAACAGTCCCGAGCTTCCCGTCCCGGAGTTCAGGATGCCCGAAGTCGTGACACCCGCGATGGCGATGCCCGCGTTCTGGACAGCCGCATTATAGAAACCCGCGTTCCCGTAGCCGGTGTCGAGCGCGCCCGAGTTGCCGCCAAAGGTACTCGTGGTGCTGGTGTTGACGTAGCCCGAGTTGCCGAATCCCGAATTTTGAATACCCGAGTTGCCGCTACCATTTGGGTCGTTCTGACCGAAGCCCGAGTTACCGGTGCCGACATTGAAGAAGCCGGAGTTAGGGCCGGGATGGGTCGTAGCGCTGAAGAACCCGGTGTTGAGTGCGCCCCCGTTGAAGCCGCCGGTGTTGGTGTTGCCCGCGTTGACGAAACCGGTATTGACGTCACCCGCGTTCCCGAAACCGGAGTTGATGTCGCCCGCGTTGAAAAAGCCGGTGTTGACGTTGCCAGAATTACCGAAGCTGGTGTTCGAGTTGCCGGCATTGAAGCTGCCGGCATTGAAGTTGCCGGAATCGAAGAAGCCGAAGTTGCCGGCCCCGGCGTTTACGGCACCGGTGTTTGTGCTGCCACCGTTCCAGAATCCGGTGTTGATGTTGCCCGCGTTTCCGAAGCCCGTGTTTCCCACGCCAGAATTACCGAAGCCCACGTTGCTGGTACCCGAGTTGAAGAAGCCCACGTTCCCGCTGCCTGAGTTGAATAAACCGACATTGTTGCTGCCGGAGTTCAATGCGCCGAAGCCAATTTGACCGTTGCCGGTGAGCCCGAAGCCGATGTTGTTGTTCCCGGTGTTCCCGAAGCCGAAATTGCCATTGCCGGTATTGCCGAAGCCGACGTTGTTGCTTCCGGAATTCCCGCTGCCGAAGTTGAAGGTACCACCATTACCGTTGCCAAAATTTGTCTCACCGATATTGCCGCTGCCGACGTTGGTGTTGCCGATGTTGCCGCCGCCCAGATTGGTGCTGCCGATGTTGCCGCTGCCCAGGTTTTGGCTGCCGAAGTTGCCGCTGCCGAAGTTGAAGTTGCCGACGTTGCCGCTGCCCAGGTTGATGTCACCCTGGTTGCCGCTACCGACGTTGGTGCTGCCGATATTGCCGCTGCCCAGGTTGAACGAGCCGATGTTGCCGCTGCCGAGGTTCGTGTCACCGATGTTGCCGCTGCCCAGGTTGAGGGAGCCGATGTTGCCGAAACCGAAGTTGATGCCCTGAAGAGGTGCCGGAACGGCGCTGGCCGCCTGCGCTGACGGTGCGCCGGCCGCTGCGCCGGCCCCCGTCGCACCACCGACCAGACTCGACAACCCGGGCAACCCCGCCACCGAACCCGACCAGGAAGCCAACTGAGCAGCCGCCGCCGAGACCCCACCGTGATAACCCACCATGGCCGCCACATCGGCCGCCCACATCTCCTCATAGACACCCTCGGCAGCCGCAATCGCCGGCGCATTCTGACCAAACAGATTCGACATCACCAACTGCACAAACACATCGCGATTAGCCGCCACCGCCAACGGATGAACCACCGCCGCCCGCGCCGCCTCAAACGCCCCCACCACCGCCTGCGCCTGCGCCGCCGCACCCGCGGCCCGCGCCGCCGCCGCACTCAACCACCCCGAATACGGAGCCGCCACCGCCACCATCGCCGCAGCCGCCGGACCCTGCCACGCCGAACCCGGCCCCCCCGCCAACCCCGAAGTCACCGACCCAAACGCCGCCGCCGCCGACCCCAACTCGTCGGCCAACCCAGCCCACGCCGCCGCCGCCGCCAACATCGGCCCCGAACCCGCACCAGAAAACATCCGCAACGAATTAACCTCCGGCGGCAACACCGAAAAATTCATCGACCCGCCCCTCCTTCAACGGAATATTCTCAACACCACCCACCGGCGTTACCGCAACCACCACAGCAGCACCCACCGCCAACCACCCCACACCTGCCCAGCAACCACCGCTCCTGGCAGCGACCCTAGGCCACACCCCCCACCAAACCCCCGCATTTACCCCCACCACAAACCCGTGTCGGCCACCCAACCACCACAAGGAAACGGTTCCCCCGGGTATGGGATGCCGCCGCCCATGTCGGCGTGGAGAAATCCGCGGGGAGCAGCTCCAGACCCGGCTGCTACCGGAAAAACCCGGAAATTCCGGTGCCGGAATTGAAGCCACCGGAGTTCTGATCGCCGGAATTAACGATGCCCGAGCTGTCGTCACCGGAATTCGAGATGCCTGCAAGCGTATTACCCGAGTTGACAAATCCGGCATTGTTGGTGCCGATATTGCTGAAACCGGAATTGAAGCCGGGGATCAGCGCGGGCCCCGCATTCGAGAATCCCGAATTACCGGTCCCTGTGTTGAAGAAGCCAGAGTTGACAGCACCGTTGGGATCACTGTTCCCAAAGCCTGAGTTTCCCGCACCTTGGTTGTCGAATCCGGAATTCAAGACCGGTTGGTCCACCGCGCTGGCGAAACCGGTGTTGAGGTTGCCGCCGTTGAAGCCGCCGGTGTTGGTGTCACCGCCATTGAAAAAGCCGGTATTGACATTGCCCCCGTTCCAGAACCCGGTGTTCGAGTCGCCCGCGTTCAAAAAACCGGTATTTCCGGCACCAGAATTCCCGAAGCCGGTGTTATGGGTCCCCACGTTGAAGCTGCCAAAGTTTCCGTTGCCTGCATCAAAAATACCAAAGTTGGCGTTGCCCGCGCTACCAATGCTAGTATTTGAATTGCCCGCGTTCCAGAAGCCGGTATTGAAGTCGCCCGCGTTACCGAAACCCGTATTCCCATTGCCCGAGTTCATCCAGCCGATGTTGTTGTTACCCGAGTTGAAGAAGCCGATGTTGTTGTTGCCCGAGTTGAACAATCCGATATTGTTGCTCCCCGAGTTCAATGCGCCGAAGCCAATTTGACCGTTTCCGGTGAGCCCGAAGCCGATGTTGTTACTACCCAAATTGCCGAAGCCGATATTGCCACTGCCGTTGTTACCGAAGCCGATGTTGTTACCACCGGAATTCCCGCCACCGAGGGAAAAGTCGCCGGTGTTTCCGCTGCCCAGGCACACGTCTCCCTGGTTTCCACCGCCGATGTTGATGGTGCCGAAGTTTCCGCTGCCCAGGTTGAGGCTGCCGATGTTGCCGCTGCCCAGATTTCCGCTGCCGAAGTTTCCGCTGCCGAAGTTGTAGTCGCCGGTGTTTCCGCTGCCGGTGTTCGCGGTCCCAGTGTTCCCGCCACCCCAGTTCACGCTTCCGTAGTTCCCGCTGCCGAGGTTCCAGTCGCCGATATTGCCGCTGCCCAGGTTGAGCCCGCCGATGTTGCCGCTGCCCAGGTTGTACGAACCGATGTTGCCGAAACCCAGGTTGAAGACGAAGTCGTCAAGCCATTGCGAAACCGCCGCCGGGCCGGTGGTTGCCTGTGCGGCGAGCGCTGACGGTGCGCCGGCCCCCGTCGCACCACCGACCAGACTCGACAACCCGGGCAACCCCGCCACCGAACCCGACCAGGAAGGGT
>NZ_LQOX01000020.1 GCF_002102175.1 Mycobacterium gastri
AACACGTTCCATCACCCCGAAAAACTGCTCCGCGACGGAGACGACGACGAAACGGAACCCCCATAGCCGCCACCACATATCTGTCCGTCGTCGGATGACATTGCAGCGCAACGCCATACGTGCGAGGCCAACCGGCCTGCTTTGGCATGCGCCAGCGACAACGGCGGATATCGCACGGCCTGGCCAAACCTCATGGCTCAGAAGTGGTGCGCCACAAAGAGTTTCGTGAGATGCGAGGCGGCAGGTCCGACTCTAGGAGGAGTTAGTGCGCTCCCAATACTCCGCTGAGGTATTCCGCACGGCAGGCCCGGCGAGCCAGCTTGCCGCTGGTGGTGCGCGGAATGGCCCCGGCCGGAAGGAAACGCACGTCGGCTGCCGAGAGCCCGTGGCGTTCGGCAACCGCGGCCCGGATCGCCTCGATCGCCGGTTGCGGATCTGCGTGGCTGGTGCCCGCCGCACGTTCGGCGATGATCACCAGCCGTGAGCTGGTGTCATCGGGATCGTCAGCATCCGGCAGCTCGTTGGCCGGCGCCGCGAAAGCCGTGACATATCCCCGCCGGACGATGGGCGATGCCGCCGCGACGGTGGCCTCGATGTCCTGCGGATAGTGGTTGAAGCCATCGATGGTGATGAGATCGGCGATCCGTCCCGTGACGTACAGCTCACCGTCGAGGTAGACGCCTAGGTCCGAAGTCCGCAGCCAATTCCCGTCGAGCGCAGCGCCCTTCGCCCGGCTGCCCTCGCTGAGCGGTGATTGCAGCCTGGCGCCAAAAGTCTGGCGCGTTTCGTCCGGCCGCCCCCAGTAGCCGCGGCCGACATTGTCGCCCTGCAACCAGATTTCGCCGACTTCCCCATCCGGCAATTCCGCGCCGGTGTCGGGGTTGACGATCACGGCCCACAGGCTGCGAGCGACGTGACCGCACGACACCTGCACGACGGCGGTAGGGTGATCCGCCGCGACGGGGACCGCACGCCCGGTGCCCAATTGCACCCGGTCGAAGTAGACCACCGTCGTTTCGGCGGTGTGGTCGATGGTCGCGACCAGCAGCGTCGCCTCGGCGATGCCGTAAGAGGGCTTGAACGCCGTCCGCGGCAGCCCGTAGGGCGCGAACGCTTTGTTGAACGTCGTGATCGCCTCGATGCTGACCGGTTCGGATCCGATGATCAGCACGACGTTGCGCAGATCGATATCGTCGCCCGCCGCGGGCAGGCCACGCTGGGCGGTCCACTCGTAGGCGAAGTTCGGTGCCGCGGTGACGACGCGCCCGCTACGTGATCCGTCGGACAACGCATGAATCCACCGCTGCGGCCGACGGACGAAGGCGGTCGGCGACATCAGGGTGGAATGCCCGCCATACACCGCCGGAAAGCCGATCATGGACAAGCCCATGTCGTGGTAGAGCGGTAACCAGCTGACGCCGTGAGTATTGCGGTTGAGCAGGTCGATCGACAGGATCATCTGCACCAGGTTGGTGCCGACGGCGCGGTGAGTGATCTCGATGCCGACGGGCGGCCGTGTCGAGCCCGAGGTGTACTGCAGGTGGGACACGGCGTCCATGTCCAGCTCGACCGGACTGAACTGCTCCCCTGCCGAATCCGGTATCTGATCGATGGTGATGACGTGCGGCCTTCGCAGGTGCGAACGGCTGGCCAGAAAGCCCTGCACGGCGGCTTTCGCTGTCGCCGTCGTCAGGACGACCGTGGGCTCCGAGTCACGAAGTGCGGTATCGAGACGTTCGGCGTGACCGGGCAATTCCGGGGCAAACAGGGGCACCGCAATCGTCCCGGCCTTGATCGCCGCGTAGAAACCCGCAACGTAGTCGATGCCCTGGGGCGCCAAGACCGCGACCCGGTCGCCGTTGCCGGCAAGCTGTTGTATCTGCGCGCCGATCGCCGCCAATCGCACCCCCAACTGCGCCCAGGTCACCTCAAGGGCCTGCCCCTCAGCGGAGCGGGTGTAGTCCAGGTAGCGATACGCGATGGAGTCACCGACATTGGCGATATTGCGTTGGATGAGCGAGATCAAGGTGGTGCCGGGCGGCAAGGCGATACTGCCGTCGGCTGCGAGGCAGTCATCGATCTCCAGCAGGCCTTCTGGAGCCCGGGAGCCCTGCGGGGAACCGTCGTTCATACGCGGCAGTCTATGCACCCGCGACCGGCTGACCCGGCAGGCAGCGTGTGGCCTCGAACACCGATCGGGTGGCTCGATGAAACCCGCTGTCGGCAACCGGTCCACTAAAGTCCGTGCGGAACCCGCTCGCCGATCGCGTATGCCAGGAGTAGCCAAGGAGTAGCCATGGACCCAGTCGACCAGCGCGCCCGGGTCGTCACCCGCGACGAGGCGCTGAGCCGCGTGCTTGCGTATCGCGAGCGTGGCCGGTCCCGGCCGATGGTGGTGCGCGTATCCCTGGCGCTGCTCGCCGGCGGGTTGCTCATCGCCTCCATCCCGCTGATCGTGCTGCTTCCCGAGTTGGGCATCCCGGCCGTGCTGGTCGCGTTTCGGCTGCTCGCGGTCGAAGCCGATTGGGCCGCGCGCGCCTATGCGTGGACCGACTGGCGCTTCACGCAGGCGCGTGCGTGGTTGCACCGTCAGTCCGGATTTGTCAAGGCAGCCGTCATCGGCGGATTGCTGCTGGTGGCCGCCGCTCTGGTGTGGCTGGCGGTCTACGAGTTGATCTAGGCAGGTTTAGGCAGGTTTAGGCAAGGTCTAGGCAAGGGTGACCCAATGACGACGGAACAGGACCAACAGGTCAGACGGCGCGGTTTGATGCAGCCGCTCACCACGTTGTGCGTCCGGTATGTCGAACGTCTGATGCCGGATCCGTACTTGTTCGCGGTCATTCTCACCGTCCTGGTGGTCGCGCTGGTGGCGCTGCTGGTCGACGGCGCAACGCCGGCGGGCGTGCTCAAGGCGTGGTACGGCGGCGTGTGGGGATCGCAGAACATCTTCACCTTCGCCTTCCAGATGGTGCTGATCCTGGTGACGGGCTATACGCTCGCCGAGGCGCCGATTCTGAAGCGGGCCATCATCGGGGTGGCGAGTAAGCCGACAAACCAGGTTCAGGCAGCTCTGCTGTGTTTCGGTGTCAGCGCCGTCCTTTCGTTGTTGAACTGGGGTCTTGGTCTGGTCGCGGGGGCGCTGGTCGCCCGTCAGGTTGCCAAACGGCTTGCGGGCGCCCATTTCGGTTATCTCATCGCCGCGGCATTCATGGGTTTCATCGTCTGGACGCAGGGGCTCTCGTCGTCGATTGCGTTGGCGAACACCGATACCAGCAGTCCCATCAACGTGATACACAAGCTGACCGGCATTGTTGTGCCGCTGAAGCTGACGATTTTCCAGCCCTACAGCTGGGTGGCCGTGCTCGTGGTGCTGGTGCTGCTCGCGTTCGCGATCCGGCGGATGGAACCGGCGCAGCCCCTCGAGCCCGATCCCGCGGTGTTCGAAGACGACGAGCCCGCCGTGACCCCGCCCACGGGCAAGCGGACGTTTGCCGAATGGCTGGAAAACCTCTGGATTCTCAACGTCGGTGTGTTCGCCGCCGGGATCACCTACTTCTGGCTGAGTGGCTTTGCGCTGAACATCTCGTCGATGGTGATGCTGTTCACCGTCACCAGTGCGTTGCTGCACCGCACCCCGATTCGGTTCATCCGGGCGTTCTCCGGCGCGGCCAGGGTCACCGGCCCGCTGCTGCTGCAGTACCCGCTGTACGGCGGGATCGTCGGTCTGCTGGGTTACTAAGTCGCGCATAAGTAAGGCGACACACGGTGTACGGTGCACTGTCTTTCCGGGGCGGTCGTGTTGACTTAG
>NZ_LQOX01000021.1 GCF_002102175.1 Mycobacterium gastri
TAATAAGTCAACACGACCGCCCCGGAAAGACAGTGCACCGTACACCGTGTGTCGCCTTACTTATGCGCGACTTAGTATGTGTCAGTCCGACGCCCATGTTGGTCGCCTTCAGTGACAGTGACCCGATCACCGGGCCGATGGCCGAGATCTTCAAGCGCGAGATGCGCGGTGCACAGGGCGTCGATCACCCGGTGGTGCGCGGCGCCGGCCATTTCCTGCAGGAAGACGCCGGCGAAGAGCTGGCCGACTACATCGTGAAATTTCTGCGCCGCTGACCAAGCCCGCGTCGCCGAAAGACCACGAACAAAACCACCGCCGCCACGATGCCAGCCATCAGGAGTCCGGCGAACAGGATCACCACGATCGGGATGGCGACGTTGTCGTAGACGACGACCAGTTGTCGGTAGGTGTCATCGTTGGGTGCGTTGCCGAACGTGAAATCCGAAGAGATTTCCGACGGTTGGTACACGTCGACCTGAGTCTTGGTCAGATAGGACCCGTGGTTGGTGGCCAATTCCCGCAGTACCGGGTCGCGAACCCGATCGCCGATAGCCCCGGCGAACTGGACCTGGGTGAGTTGCCTGGATTTGTCTGCGTCGGTGCGTTGCTGACGGTGGTCGGACATGGTGTAGACGATCACGTGCTGGGGGTCTTGCGCGGCCACGGACAGTCGCATCGGATAAACCAACCGCGATGAAGCAAAGGTCAGCCGCACCGGATCAAGCCCGCCCGCGATCGGCGCGGTGCTGGTGAGCCGCATCGCGACGAACGCCCAGCCGTCGCGCACATAGGGATCCAGTGCCGCTGCCACCGCCGGCCGGATGGCATAGCCGTTGTCGGACAGCCAGTTTCGCAAGCCGGTCAGGTCACCTCCGGCCAAGGTGGTGGCCTCCAGCGGCCCGAGGTGTACCTGGTTGACGACATCCGGGGCGTGGGCTGCCGCGGCCCCCTCGTGCGGGGCGGCGGCTCCCGGAAAACCTATCCCCAGGACCCACCGGCGCTGACGCTGGATTTGCGGCGCTGTCAACACGTCCAACTCCACGAAGGTTGCGTTGGCGACGTTATCGGTCGCGGTGACGGTCGCCGGCGTGGGGGTGGGTACCACCAGGGCGACGTTATCGGTCGTGGTGTCCATCGCGAGCTGCATGACGATCGTCTCGGTTGTCCCATCCCAATGTGCCAGTGCCACTTCATGATTCATGGTTGCGTGGGCACCGCCCGGAGCGATCGCCGCGCCGCATGCGCAGGCGTTGCTGGGCCAGGCCAGCACCGTGGTGGCCAGGATCACCGAAACCAGCAGACCAACGACGAACACCAACCGGCAGACGCGCAGCACCGCCATGCCGCAGATGCTACGCGCCACCTGGTTGCGGCCAGCCACTTTGACCGGGGCGGACTTGAGGTACGGGCACAATGTCAGCATGACGACACGGCCGCTGGAGCCCACCGAATATGCCGAACCGCAGGCATTGCTGCTGCAACTTCTGGACCCCGCGATTCGGGCCAACCCATATCCGGTGTGTGCGCAGCTTCGTGACCACGGACCGCTGCAGCTGCCGGAGGCTGACTTCGTGCTTTTTTCGACTTATCACGACTGTGACGAGGTGCTGCGGCACCCGTCGTCGAGCAGCGACCGGTCCAAGTCGAAGATCGCCCGGCGGCAGGCGCAGAGCGCAACGGCTCCGGACCCCGAAATCCCGCCCGGGTTTTTGTTTCTCGATCCGCCCGATCACACCAGGCTGCGCAAGCTGGTCAGTAAGGCCTTCGCTCCGAAAGTGGTGACCGCACTGCGACCCGACATCGGTGCGCTGGTGGACGGACTGCTGGACGGGATCGCCGACAAGGGCCAATTCGACGTGGTCGGCGACTTCGCCTATCCATTGCCGGTGGCGGTGATCTGCCGGCTGCTCGGGGTGCCGCTGGAAGACGAGCCACAGTTCAGCCGGGCATCGGCATTGCTGGCGCAGTCGCTGGACCCGTTTCTCACCTTCACCGGCCAGCATTCCGAGGACTTCTCCGACCGGCTGGCGGCCGGCACCTGGCTGCGCGAGTATCTGCGCGGGCTGATCGCAAGGCGCCGGTCGCAGCCCGGCGACGACTTGATGTCCGGCCTTATCGCGGTAGAGGAGTCCGGCGATCAGTTGACCCAGGAGGAGATCGTGTCGACCTGCATGCTGCTGCTGGTCGCCGGACACGAGACCACGGTGAACCTGATCGGCAACGCCATCCTGGCGATGTTGCGCGACCGCCGGCACTGGGTTGCGTTGGGCGCCAAGGCTGCCCTGGTGCCGGCGGTCGTCGAGGAAACCATGCGCTACGACCCGCCGGTGCAACTGGTCGGCCGAATTGCGGGCGACGACATGGCGATTGGGGATATCGCGGTGGCTAGGGGTGACACGATGATGTTGCTGCTGGCGGCGGCGCATCGCGATCCCGCCGAATACGACCGACCAGACACCTTCGATCCGGATCGTGGACCGTTGCGGCACTTGGGTTTCGGCTTTGGGGCCCATTACTGCCTGGGTGCCCCGCTGGCACGGTTGGAAGCCGGTGTGGCGTTGTCGGCGATCACCGCGCGATTCCCCGACGCCAGGTTGGCCGGTGAGCCGCAGTACAAGACGAACGTCACGCTGCGCGGGCTGCAGAGGTTGTCCGTCGTAGTCTAGTTCTGGTCAATCGGTTAGCCGTTGGGCGCAGCGTTGGGTCTGGTCACTTGAGTCACTTGAGTCACTGGGGGTTGGGGGGTAGGCGTTGTGCCCGCCTCACTCGGAAATTCATGGTGACCTGACCACGAATGCGGCTGGTCAATGATGTCCTCGTGCGCAGCCTGGCCGCCTGCGCATACCTTGGCTCGGTTTTCCGGTTTCGGCACACCCGATACCGCGCCTTCACTCAAACCCGTATCGAGTGTGGGCAGCCGTTGGGGACTGTCTGACGTGCTCACCGCATCGGCGGTCATGCCACCGTTTCGAGTGTGCAGTGACGGTTTTGACTGTGTATGCAGGGCGGGATCCGCCGTGATCGGCCGCCCTGACGGCGCACTCGGCGCCATCAACGCGCACTCGGCGCCATCACGGCGCACTCGGCGCCGTCGGCCGCCGACCCAACCGCACCAGTACGCGATTTCCGTCTCCCCACAGCAGGGCGCAGCCCCATGACCGCTAGTAGCGACAAATCCATTGCGCTGCTGTGGTTGTCACGGATAGGTGGGGCATTTTGGGTACGGGTCGGTCTTGTGACTGGTGTGGTGGCCGCGGCAAATCCGGTGCCATGTTCGCTGTGAGCGAAATGTGAAATCGGCTGTTGGGCAGGCACTTTCTGCCCGGTTTTTGTCAGAGGTCGCCGATAGGTTAGGTGTCATGGATTGGCAGGCGATCACGGCGGCCTTTGACGGGTTGGATACGGCGCTGGATGTG
>NZ_LQOX01000022.1 GCF_002102175.1 Mycobacterium gastri
AGGTACTACGCTCACCGTTCAGATCGGACACCCCGGTCACACAAAACGAGGTGTGCATCAAACCCGGGATGCTCCAAGCCATCATCAAGCGCGATCAGCTCCTTGCGCCCATCCGCGCGCACCCCGATCAGCACCAAAAGACACAGCTTGGCCTCCTCCAGGCGCACGTTGACGTGGATGCCATCGGCCCAGACGTACACATAATCCACACCGCAAAGATCGCGGGCCGAAAACGCCTTCTGCTCGGCCTGCCAGGTCTCGGTCAACTTGGTGATCGTCGCCGCCGAGAGCCCCTTGGTCGAACCCAAGGACTGCCCCAGCGCCGGCCCGAAATCCTGGCTGGACAGCCCATGTAAATACAACAGCGGCAACACCTCTTGGACACGCGGGGTCTTGCGCGCCCACGCCGGCAGGATCGCCGAGGAAAACCGCCGCCGGTCACCGGCTTCCGGGTCGACACGCTTGTCGTTGACCCGCGGCGCGACCACCTCGATCGCACCAGCTGCGGTGGTTGGGGAACCCCAGGTACGCCCCTTCCCAAGCAGATCCACAGATTTCAAGCATTGCTCATTGGCAGCGTTAGGAATTACTCATCGTTAGACCAGGGCTCCGAAGTCATGTGCATGAGCCAAAGCCTGCCAACGTCATTCCGCAACGCCGACGGTTACCGCCGCCAGCTGACGCTGATGCCCACAGGCGTCATCACGAGGAAACCTCCGACGATCCCGCCCTGGTCGACACGATCCGCGCCGACGCCCGTGAAGTAACCGGGTTCGTGCGCAACGGAATGCCCGCAATGATGCAAGGCATGATGAGACCCGGCGGCATGATGGGACCCGGCCCCGACTGACGGGACCAGCCCGTACAGTATCAGAGTCTCAGTGAAATGTATTGCGGTGTAATGACTTCCGTCGTCCGAGTGATGAATCGTGTCGCTTCGGCCAGCCGTCACCGGAACCAGCCAGACCATCGACACGAGATCGTCGTCGTCGCAAACCGCGGAATAGGCGTGAAGTTCTGCCGGACTTGGCACCGGAAGCGCCTGTCCGAACTGGATCGATCGTTACCTGGAAACTCCCATCACCCCAGTTCAGAAGGCAGTTTCGTCATGTCGGCACGCGGCCCCACCAATTGCTCGGTGGATCGAAGCTTAGCCGCTAGGGTCGCGGTGTACTGGGTGCCGTTGATGTAGGAGGCTGTTGAGGACCCATTGGTCTGCCAGGCCCCATCGTTCCGCCCGGCATCATTCCGCCCTGCCCCATCATCGAGCAGCTATGGTCCATGCCCGCGTCGTGGCCCCGGTGCCAGCCGTAGTGGCTACCCGAGGACCAACCCAAGAAGAACCCTGAGAAGAAGATCGCCGCAATGGAGACTACGACTCCCGCGACGATGCCGGTCCACGCCGAGACTTGGACTAGTCGACTGGGCTCTTCGTGTCGGTCGTCATTACGGACTAGCCCGGACTCGTGCTGCGGTTCGTTCGTGGATTCAGGTGTTTCTGTCATGCTTCGAAGGATGCCATACGTATACCCCACCAGGGTGGGGGCCAATGGCCCTACCCGGACGAACTGCTGACCAGCCTCGAACACCACCAACGCGACACAGCCCCATCCGGCCCGCGCCGCTTGACCGCGACGCCGACGAACTTACGAGCGAGGTGGGTGGTCGCACAACCGTGGCTAACCAGTTCCAACCGGTCTGATCACTGAGTTGGGCGAAACACCGCCGCAGAGCTGCCAGCCGCGCTACCCGCCGCCGACATACACAAGCGGCCTCCGCGCCGTCGGCTTTGATGCCAGCGAGCCACGCATATACCTCGATAGTTCACGCAATTCGGTGCTGAGGTGTGTCGTGAACGTGAAAGGTGCACTGCCTCAACGATAATCGACGTTTGCTGGCGTTGGAGAATCGATCGAGGAGTGCACCTATCAGCGGGACGTGGCGGTGTCGGGCGCGGGCGGCGCGGAGAACCTGGCCGGTACCGCGGTGCTGGCGGGATCAGCAACGACTGTTCGGGCAGGTGGCGTAGGTCCCGACGATGTGGCGGTCGCTCAACGAGATCGACCACCAGGGCATGGCGGCGATCGCGCTGGTGCGCCACAGGGTCCGGCAGCGGGTGTGGGAGTTGATCGAGGCTCGCCATGGCGCGATCCCGCCCTCGCGGACCTGTTATGGGGACCTGGGTGCGGTGGTGGTGATCCGCATTGACGCCTCGCTGGTTGAATCGCACAGCGACAAGCAGCACGCTGCGGGGAATTTCAAGGGTGGCTACGGGTTTCACCCGCTGTTGGCGTGGTGCGACAACACCGGCGAACTGCTGGCGGTGATCACCCGCGCGGGCAACGCCGGGTCGAACACCGCGGCTGATCACATCGCGATCATCGACGCGGCGATCGCCGCGATCCCGGCGAAGTGGCGGTGCAACCTGTTGATCACCATCGACGGGGCGGGCTCGAGCCACGCCGTGGTCGAGCACCTGCGCAAACTGAACGCCCGCCCGGGCTGGTCGGTGGCCTACTCGGTGGGGTTCGACCTCGACGAGCGGGCCCGGGTCGCGGTCGGGCAGATGCCCGCCGCCGGGTGGGAGGCGGCGCTGGATGCGGCCGGCCAGGCCCGCGACGACGCGCAGGTGGCCGAGCTGACCGGGCTGCTGCGCGAGGGCGCCGACGGCGACCGGCTGGCCGGCCGACATGCGCATCCTGGTGCGGCGGGAGAAGATCGAGCACGGGACGCAATTGTCACTATTCGAGCAGATCAACGGCCACCGCTACCAACTCATCGCGACCGCCACCTGGGGCGGAGCCGCCCAGCGGCTCGAGGCCCGCCACCGGGTGCACACCCGGGTGGAGGGGTTCATCCGCCGCGGCAAGGACACCGGCCTGGCCCGCTGGCCCTCGCACTCGTTTGCGATCAACACCGCCTGGGTCACCGCGGTCGCCCTCGCCATCGACCTGCTG
>NZ_LQOX01000023.1 GCF_002102175.1 Mycobacterium gastri
GCGTCCTGATAGGCCAGCCCAAACATGTCGCCGGCCGCATCCTGACCAGTGTTGGCCCCAAAACCTGCCGTCAACGAGCCCAACGCGGCCACCAGATCCTCAGCAACAGCAGCCACCGCGCTGCCCGCGGTGAACATCGCATCTGGGTCGACAGCCAGCGGAGCCACGCGCGGAATTTTGCCTTATGGCATGGGTTGTCGCCATTCACCCAACAAGCCGGATAACACCAGGTGTCGTCCGCATGGCCAGGGCGCGTGACGCCACCGCTTACCCTCACCCCCTCCGGGTTACGCGCCAGGTGTCCCGGTGCAGTGATTGGCACAAGCTGGCCCCGGTTGCCCATGACTGCTGCGTTGGCAAAAGCTGGAGTGCGCTGAAGCGACACCACAAATAACCTTTATTGACGTGACGACTAACCAGCCGCCTGGACCGCAGTGGACACCGCCGCATCCCGCTCAGATCGCACCGCGCCCACGGAGCTGGCCGGTGGTGGCGTTGGCCACCGTCGCCGCCGTGCTGGGCGCCGCTGCGTTGATCGTGGCACTAATGCGCCCAGCAAATAGCAACCCCGCCGGAGCCCCCGGAACCACCATCACGCCGACATACACCGCGGCTGGAGTCGCGGGCGCCCGTCAGAAATTGTGTGACGTCTACAAATTGGCGGCGCGTCAAATCCAAATCCAGACCAATGGCGATAACCCAGCGCTCGCCTCCCACGCCGCAGTGAATGGAGCGTTGATGCTCGAGCAAGCAGTGGACGCAGGCGTCGCACTTTCGCCTAGTGACCGTGCGGCCGCGTTGGCATTGGCGAAGGCTTACGCCAACACAAACGCCCTCGGTAGCTACTTGCATCGTGATGATCCGGTGTATCAGGCGGCCGTCGATGATGTCCTTGCCAAGGATGCAGACATGAAAGCTCAGTGCGGTGCCGGCTAACTTTCCGCCGGGCACGTGGTCCGGCAACACCGTCTACTGCCCCGCCCGTGGCGGGCATCCCCGCCGCGTCCGCTGTGCCGCATATTCCCGACGCAGGCACGGCGGCTGCCAGCCCGGCCCGGGTGCTATCAAAACCCGCTGATAGCACCATGACCTCAGTTGCACCGGTGATGAGCAGCGGCCAAACCGCCGCACCCGTCAGTGCCACGCCAGCAGGCCCCTTGCCCGCATGGGGCGCCGACTTGCGCCCACCCGTCGTCACCCGACCGGTTGCACCGTCGACGCCGACTGGACCCGTCTCGGGTGCGGCCGTGGCGGCCTCCGCCCAATACCTGACTTTTATCACTTCGGCTATCTCGATCAGACCGTAGGGCTTTGACCTGCTGATTCGTTTGGTCGCTGGTGCGGATCTGTGCACTAGGACCGGGTCCGTAGGGTGCGGTGGTGGCCTACGTGCGCGCGGTGAAAACCAGCTCTGGGGCGACGGCGGTGCAGATCGTCTGGTCGTCGCGGCTGGGATCGCGGTCGATCGAGCATTTGGGCTCGGCCCATGATGAGGCCGGGGTAGCGGCGCTCAAGGCCGCCGCGGCGCAGCGGCTGGCCGCCGGTCAGGCCGAGCTGGACCTCGGGATTGCCGGCCGGGCCGGGTCTTCGCCATTGCCGATCACCTCCTCGCGGGCGGCGCATCTGTGGGATGCCTTGTGCCACGCGTATGCGGTGCTCGGATTCGACCAGGTGGCCGATGAGGTGTTCCGCGGTCTGGTGTGTGCGCGGATCATCGAACCGACCAGCAAGATCGACTCCGCCCGGGTTCTGGCCGAAACCGGGGTGGGTGCCCCGTCGTATCCCACTCTGAACCGCCGTCTACCAATCTATGCCAAAGATGCTTTTCGACAACAAATCTCGGAAGCCTGCTCAGTGCACGCCGACCTGGGGCCGGCCACCTTGGTGTTGTATGACGTGACGACGCTGTACTTCGAAACCGACACCGCTGACGGGTTCCGGGAGCCCGGATTCTCCAAGGAACGACGCCTAGAACCCCAGATCACCGTCGGATTGCTCACCGACGCCTCAGGGTTGCCGCTCACGGTGCAAGCCTTCGAAGGCAACAAAGCCGAGACGGCCACCATGCTGCCGGTGATCAACACGTTCAAAAAAGCCCATCAGCTCACCGATATCACGGTGGTCGCTGATGCCGGGATGATCTCTGAAGCCAACCAAATCGATATCAGCGCCGCCGGATTGACCTACATCCTGGGAGCGCGGCTGCCCTACCTGCCCGATGTCGTACGCGAGTGGCACGACAAACACCCCGACCAGGCCGTCCCCGATGAGCTGATCCTGACCCAGCCCTGGCCAGCCACCAGCCGGGAGAAAACCCGCGGGATCCCTGACCGGGTGATCCACTACCAGTACCGCACCGACCGGGCGCGGCGCACGCTACGCGGCATCGATGAACAGATCGCCAAAGCCCAAAAGGCCGTCGACGGGAAAGCCCCGGTCAAACGCAACCGGTTCATCACCTTGACCGGGGAAACCAAGGCTATCGACCGTGACCTGGAGGCCAAGGCCCGCGCCTTGGCCGGCTGGAAGGGTTACACCACCAACCTCACCGACCAGACCCCAAAGTTCGTCATCGACGCCTACCACCGCTTGTGGCGCATCGAGAAGAGCTTCCGAATGTCCAAGCACGACCTACAGGCCCGTCCGATCTATCACCACAAGCGTGAATCGATCGACGCTCACCTGACGATCGTGTTCGCCGCGATGGCCCTCACGCACTGGATCGAGCACCGAACCGGTTGGAGCATAAAGAAATTCGTGCGGACTGCACGACGCTACCGCACCATCACCATCCAAGCCGGACAACACACCATCACCGCCGCCGATCCCATCCCCGACGACCTCGCCCAAGCACTAGCGGGAGTTTCCGCCCTTGATGCCTGATCAGCGTTGTTTGTGCTGGTCAGTGGTGGTTTTTTGGGTTGGTGGGT
>NZ_LQOX01000024.1 GCF_002102175.1 Mycobacterium gastri
GGTATAGGCGCGGAGTTGGGGAAGGCGCGGTTGGTGGGGGCGATGTCGGTGCCGCCGACGTGGGCGGGGTCGATGCCCAGGGGGCTGTCGTCGGCGGCGATGGCGGGGTTGGGCGGTTTGCCCACTGCGGCGGAGCTGGCGCAGGCAGCCGGAGCGGCCGGCACTGGCGGGATGCCGATGATGCCGATGCCGATGGGCGCCGGTGGTGCCGGGGCGGGGATGCCCGCCGCGATGATGGGCCGTGGGGGCGCGAATCCGCATGTGGTGCAGTCACGCCCGAGTGTGATCCCGCGTACCGGTGTCGGATAGGGCAGGGGCCTGACCGGCCTCACGAACGCGGGCGGCCGGCCCGCTTAGTATGTGCGAACGTGGCACGCATCGGGTCGGTTGGCCGTTAATGCGGCCACGGTGACCGACGTCGGGGGTTCCGCGGGCACGGCTCCAGGCCCTGGCAGGCCCATCACCCGCGGCAGCGTCGCCCGGGTCGGCATAGCCACCGCCGTCACCGGCCTGTGCGGCTACGCGGTGATCTACCTGGCCGCCCGCAATCTCGCGCCGAGCGGCTTCTCGGTCTTCGGGGTGTTCTGGGGCGCTTTCGGGCTGGTCACCGGGGCTGCCTTCGGATTGCTGCAAGAAACCACCCGGGAAGTCCGCTCGATGCAGTACCTGGACGTATTGCCGGACGGCGGTCGTATTCATCCGCTGCGGGCCGCCGCACTGGTCGGCGTCGCCGCAGCCGTCGTCATCGCCGGGAGCGCGCCGCTGTGGAGCGGGCGGATGTTCGTCGAGGCGCGGTGGCTGTCGGTGGGTCTGCTCAGCGTCGGGCTGGCTGGATTCTGCCTGCACGCCACGCTGATGGGCATGCTGGCCGGCATGAACCGGTGGACCCAATACGGAGCGTTGATGGTGACCGACGCGGTAATCAGGGTGGCGGTGGCCGCGGGCACGTTCGTCGTCGGATGGGGCCTGGCCGGTTTCCTGTGGGCCACCGTGGCCGGCTCGGTGGCCTGGCTGATCATGCTGGCGACGTCGCCCACCACGCGCGTTACCGCACGCTTGCTGACGCCCGGCAACACCGCCACGTTCCTGCGGGGCGCGGCTCATTCGATTACCGCGGCAGGTGCCAGCGCGGTCCTGGTGATGGGTTTCCCGGTGCTGCTGAAACTGACCTCCGACGAGTTGGGCGCCCGGGGCGGCGTCGTCATCCTGGCGGTGACGTTGACCCGAGCCCCGCTGCTGGTGCCGCTGACGGCCATGCAGGGAAACCTCATCGCCCATTTCGTCGACGAAAGCACTCACCGGCTTCGCGCGCTGCTGTCGCCGGCGGCGGTGATCGGCGGCATCGGCGCGGTCGGGGTGCTGGCGGCCGGGGTGGTGGGCCCGTGGCTGCTGCGCGCGCTGTTCGGGGCGCAATACCAGGCCAGCGGCGCGCTGCTGGCCTGGCTGACGGCCGCCGCGGTGGCGATCGCCATGCTGACGCTCACCGGCGCCGCCGCGGTGGCGGCCGCGCTGCACCGGGCGTATTCGCTGGGCTGGGTCGGCGCGACGGTGGCCTCGGGCTTCTTGCTGTTGTTGCCGACGCCGCTGGAGATCCGCACGGTGGTCGCATTGTTGTGCGGCCCGCTGATGGGCATCGGCGTTCATCTGGCGGCGCTGGCCCGTAGCCGATGATCACTGCAGGCCCAACGTGTAACTTGTGGACTCAAATGACCTCGCATTACTCCGACGTCTGGATCATCATCCCCGCCTTCAACGAAGCCGCTGTGATCGGCGACGTGATTGCCGATGTGCGATCCGTCTTCGACCACGTCGTCTGCGTCGACGACGGCAGCACCGACGGCACCGGGGACATCGCCCTGAGGGCCGGCGCCCACCTGGTGCGCCATCCGGTCAACCTGGGCCAGGGCGCGGCCATCCAGACCGGCGTCGAGTACGCCCGCAGCCGGCCCGGTGCTCAGGTGTTCGCGACGTTCGACGCCGACGGCCAGCACCGCGTCAAGGACGTGGCCGCCATGATCGACCGGCTGTCCGCCGGTGACGTGGACGTGCTGATCGGGACGCGGTTCGGCGGCTCCGTCACCAACCGTCCACCGCTGCTGAAGCGACTCGTGCTGCAGACCGCGGCGCGGTTGAGCCGACGCGGACGGCGGCTCGGCTTGACCGATACCAACAACGGACTGCGGGTGTTCAACAAGACGGTGGCCGACGGCCTGAACCTCACCATGAGCGGCATGAGCCACGCCACCGAGTTCGTCATGTTGATCGCCGAAAACCATTGGCGGGTAGCCGAAGAGCCCGTCGAGGTGCTCTACACCGAGTATTCGAAGTCCAAGGGCCAGCCGCTGCTCAACGGCGTCAACATCATTTTCGACGGGTTCCTGCGAGGAAGGATACGGCGTTGAACTGGATCCAGGTGCTGCTGATCGGGTCGATCGTCGTTCTGCTGGTGTATCTGCTGCGGTCGCGCCGCAGCGCGCGCTCGCGGGCGTGGGTCAAGGTGGGGTACGTGTTGTTCGTGCTGGGCGGCGTCTACGCGGTGCTGCGGCCGGACGACACCACGGTGGTCGCCCACTGGTTCGGGGTGCGCCGCGGCACCGACCTGATGCTCTACGCGCTGATCATGGCGTTCAGTTTCACCACGCTGAGCACCTATATGCGGTTCAAGGACCTGGAGTTGCGCTACGCGCGGTTGGCCCGGGCAGTCGCGCTCGAGGGCGCTCAAGCGCCGCAGGCGTGACCGCAACGCAGCATCGGCGCGTTCAGCAGTCCGGCGGGTTCAGCTTCACCTAACGGCGTCAATTCATCGGCGTCGCTGCCCTGCTGGGTGTACATTGCGGCTCAAGTCCAGGTGTTTCGCGGGCTCTTCGACTTCATCTGAAGTCACCGGGAGTTGCCGGCGTTCGCCCCTGATGTTGCCCGTCGACGGTTCGCCGCGGACACGGGGAGAAGGTGCACTGCATGTCAGTCGAGTTCTGTTTGCTCGGCGACGTCGCGGTGCACGTCGACGGGCAGCGGCTCGACATCGGTCACGCGCGGCAGCGCTGCGTGCTGGTCGCGTTGCTGGTGGACGTCAACCACCCGGTTGCGGTGGACCATTTGGTTGATCACGTGTGGTCGGATCATCCGCCGCACCATGCTCGAAACTCGTTGGCCGGGTATGTGTCTCGACTGCGGAGTCTGTTTTCGGACACCCAGGGAGTGACGCTTGCGCGTGAGCCGGGCGGATATGTGCTGAGGACCGACGCAATGTCGGTGGACCTGCATCGGTTCCGGCACGTGGTACGTCAAGCTCGCGGCTGCCAGGAGCCGCTGCAGGCCGCCGACCTGTTCGAACGGGCCCTGGGAATCTGGCGTGGCGAGCCGTTTCCCGCGCTGGACACACCATGGATCAACGGCCTGCGCACCACTCTGCTGGGCGAGCGGCTATCGGTGGTGTTGGACCGCAATGACGTCGCACTCCGGGTGGGACGCCACAGCGAGGTGCTGGTGGAACTCACCGCGGCGCATGCCGCTCACCCGCTCGACGAACGCCTGGCCGGACAGCTAATGCTGGCCCAGTACCGCGGTGGCCGACAGGCGGATGCGCTGGACACCTACCGGCAGATGCGGCAGCGGCTTGCCGACGAGCTCGGTGTCGATCCCGGCGCGTCGCTGGACCGGGTGCACCAGCAGATTCTTTCCGGCGACGAGCAACCGCCGGGCTGGGCATTGACGCCCCACCTGGTGCCGGATCGGCCGCATTCGGCGCTGCTGCGGCGAGCGACCAGCTTCGTCGGCCACAAACACGAAGTGGCGCGCGTGCTCGAGTCGATGGGCGAAGGTCCGCTGGTGACGTTGACCGGAGTTGGCGGCGTCGGCAAGACGCGGCTTGCGTTCGAGGTCGCGCGGCGAGAACAAGACCGTTTCAGCGACGGTGTAGCCATCTGCGAACTGGCCCCGCTGGAGCATGGCGCAGCGGTCAGCCACGCCGTCGCGACCGCCTTGCATCTGCAGCAACAGCAAGGGTTGGGCATCGAGGAATCGGTGATCGAATACCTGCGGTCCCGCGAGGTACTTCTGATCGCCGACAACTGCGAGCATGTCGTGGAAGCGGTCGCCAAACTGCTGGCGCGGATCATCCAGCACTGCCCGAAAGTGGCGATGCTGGCGACCAGTCGCCAACCACTTGCGATCGACGGCGAGCGGATTGTGGTCGTTCCGCCGCTGACCGTCGACGATGCCACCCACTTGTTTGCTGATAGAGCCCGAGCGGGCCGGCCGGATTTTCATCTCCAAGATCAGCCGGAAGGCGCGGTCGCGGAGATCTGCCAGCTGGTGGATTGCCTACCGCTGGCAGTGGAGCTGGCGGCGGCCCGGATGCGGGTGATGAGCAGTACCGACGTCATACGGCGTCTCGACACTCTTGGTGTGTTGCGTGGCGGCGCACGCGGCAGCCTGCCGCGCCAGCAAAGCATGTCCGCCGCGATCGACTGGTCGTATCAGCTGCTCACCCAGGCTGAACAAGCCCTGTTTGTGCGGCTCTCCGTCTTCGCCGGGAGCTTCGACCTGGATGCCGCGCACGGCGTGTGCGGCTTCGACGGCGACGTCGCAGAGGACACGCTGGACCTGCTCGCCGGTCTGGTCGACAAGTCGATGGTGGTGGTGCGCAGCGTCACCGACCGGACGCGCTACGGCGTCCTGGAAACCCTTCGGGCCTTCGGCCGCGAGCACCTGCGCGAAGCTGGACTCGCCGATACCTATGCCGCCCGGCATGCGGCCTACTACACCGAATTGGCCGAGCGCGCCGCGACCGGACTGCACGATAGCCAGGAGCGGGACTGGGTCGAGCGGATGATGCCGGACTACGACAACCTTCGCGCCGCGTTCGAGCACGCGATGGCCGACACCGACACCGAGCTTGCCCTTCGTCTGGTCGCGGCATTACCCGAGCTTCTCGGGCTACGCATTGGCTACGAAATGGCCGGGTGGGCCGAACGCCTGATCACTGTCACTCGACCCGAGCATCCGTTGTTCGCCACAGCCGTCGGGGTGGCGGCACGCGGCGCCTGGGCCCGCGGCGACTATGCCCACGCGCGGTCGCTGGCGGGGGTCGCCCAGGGGCGAGTGCCCCGCCCGGGTACCGCGCGGGTGGCCTACCCGGCAGATGTCCTCGCCGACGTCATTTTCTTTGAGGGCGATTCGCAGTGGGCCCTGGATTACTGGGAAGGCGAGGTGACCCGCGCGCGCGCTGATGCCGACCCGATCCGGCTGGTGTGGACGCTGTATGAGGTTGCGGTCTGTTCGGGCGCGCTGGGCAAACCGGACTACGGCCTGCCCGCTGCGCAGGAGGCGGTGACGCTCGCCGACAGCACCGGCAACCCGACGGCACGGTCGATGGCCTACTTTGCCCTTGGCTACCTGCTCAAGAGATCGGAGCCGGTGCGCGCGACGGCCCTGTTCGACAAGGCGGCGCAGCTGGCCGCGGCGGTGCAGAACTTCTGGCATGGCGGCACCGCATTGATGTCGGCCGCAGCCACCCGCGCCGTGCACGGTGATCCGATCGAGGCGGCGCGGATGTTCATCGAGGTGCTCGACCATTGGGACCGGGTCGGAGACTGGTTCGAGCAAGGGGCGGCGCTGCGGTACATCACGCGGTTGTTGGTCCGGTTGGGCGCCGACGACGATGCCGCCTTCCTCCACTGCGCGTTTATCAAGGCGGGCATGCCGTCGCCGTTGCGCGACGAACAATTGGAGATTCTGGTCGACCGTTTGGGCGCGGATGGATTCGAGGCGCACCGCGTCTCAGTCAGCGACAGCGCCGCGATGGTGGCTCGGGCTCGGTCGAGTCTGCACCGATACGTCACTCCCGTTGGGTGATGCGCTGACCAGGCCACACGGGCCGCACAACGCATTTCACGATTCGTCGAGGCCTGCCGCACCCCCGGCGGCGACGGACCGGCACGCGGCGGCGACGGTGGCCATGGCGCCAGCGGCGGCCTCGCCGGCGGCGACGAGCGGTCGCGGCGGATTGGTTGGCGGCCCCGGGCAACAGGTCCCCACGGATAGCGGCCGCGCGCCAGCTCGGTCAGCTAGGACCGGTAGATCACCCGGAGTGCTTGTGCCGGAAGTACTCCACCGTGCGACGCACACCCTCGGCCAGCTCCACCCGGGGCCGCCACCCCAAAACCCGTTCGGCCAAGCCGATGTCGAGGCAGGACCGCTGCAGATCGCCGAGGCGATCCGGGTGGAACTCCGGGTCGTCGGGTCCGCCGACCGCCGCCGCCACCGCCGAATGCAGTTGGCGGTCCGACGTTTCGATGCCGGTGCCGACGTTGAAACGCTGCCCGCCGCCCGCTTCGCCGGAGGCCTTGACGAAGGCGTCCACCACGTCGTCGACGAACACGTAGTCGCGCGTCTTGCCGCCGTCGCCGAACACCTTGGTGGGCTTGCCCGACAGCAGCGCCTGGGCGAAGATCGCCACCACACCCGCCTCGCCGTGCGGATCCTGGCGGGGGCCGTAGACATTGGCCGGCGCGATGTGCGAACAGTCCAGACCGTACAGATGCCGGAAGGTGTTCAGGTAGATCTCGCCGGCCACCTTGCCCGCGGCGTACGGCGAAGCAGGATCAGTCGGCACGGTCTCGGGAGTCGGGTACACCGGCGGGACGCCGTAAATGGATCCGCCCGAGGAGGTGTGCACGATCTTGCGGACCCTGGTGCGGCGCGCCGCTTCGGCCAGCCGTACCGTGCCGATGACGTTCACCTCGGCGTCGAATTGCGGGTCGGCCACCGACTGCCGGACGTCGATCTGCGCCGCCAGGTGAAACACCACCTCCGGCCGGTGCTGTTCGAGGATGGCCCGCAAATCGGCGGTCACGATGTCGGCCTCGACGAAAACGTGTGCGGGGTGCTCGGCGAGGTGCTCGAGGTTGGTGGCCCGGCCGGTCGCGAAATTGTCCAGCCCGACTACCGTGTGACCGTCTGCCAGCAGACGGTCGACTAGCGTCGATCCGATGAAACCGGCTGCCCCGGTGACGAGTGCGCGCACCGGCCCACCATACAGAGTGGCGTTGGCGGCCGCGTTGCTCATCACCGTTCAGCTGGGCGTTCGTGCGGCGCTGGCATTCGGCGGGTACTTCTACTGGGACGATCTGATCCTGGTGGGCAAGGCCGGCACGCAGGGTCTGCTGTCGCCGACGTACTTGTTCGACGACCATGACGGCCACGTGATGCCGGGCGCTTTCCTGGTTGGCGGCGCGATCACTCGGGTGGCGCCACTGGTCTGGACCGGCCCGGCGATCAGCCTGGTGGTGCTGCAGCTGCTGGCTTCGCTGGCATTGCTACGCGCGCTGCAGGTGATCCTGGGCTGGCGTCCGGTTCTGTTGATTCCCTTGACGTTCGCGTTGTTCACCCCGCTGGGGGTGCCCGGGTTCGCGTGGTGGGCGGCGGCGCTGAACTCGTTGCCGATGCTGGCGGCGCTCACTTGGGTGTGCGGCGATGCTGTGCTGCTGGTGCGTACCGGCCGTCAGCGGTACGCGGCAACCGGGATGCTGGCCTACTTCGGGGGCCTGCTGTTCTTCGAAAAGGCCGCGGTAATCCCGTTTGTCGCGTTTGCGGTGGCCGCGCTGTGGTGTCACGTCGGCGGCGACCCGAGGGCGCTGCGGACGGTATGGCGGGCAGGCTTACAACTGTGGACGCCGGCACTGGTCCTGACCGCCGCCTGGGTGGGGCTGTATCTGGCGGTGGTCAACCAGAAACGGTGGAGCTCGGACCTTTCGATGACGTGGAATCTGCTGTCCCGCTCGATCACCCACGGCATCGTGCCGGGCCTGGCCGGCGGGCCCTGGCACTGGGATCGCTGGGCGCCGTCGTCGCCGTGGGGCACGCCGCCGCCAGCGGTGATGACCCTCGGCTGGTTGGTGTTGCTTGGTGTGCTTGGGCTTTCGTTGATCCGCAAGCGGCGGATCGGTGCGGTCTGGTTGACCGCGGCAGGATATACGGTCGCCTGCCAGGTGCCGATTTATCTGATGCGCTCGTCACGCTTCACCGCGCTCGAGTTGGCCCAAACACTAAGGTATTTGCCGGATCTCGTGGTCGTGCTGGCGCTGCTGGCCGCCGTCGCCTTGGCCGCGCCCAACCGGGAAACACCGTGGCTGGACTGGCTGGACTCCTCGCCGCTGCGCGCTGCCGTGACGACCGGCCTGACGGCGCTGTTCCTGGCCAGCAGCCTGTATTCCACTGCGACATTCCTGACCAGTTGGCGCGACAACCCAACCAAGCCGTACCTGCAGAATGCGAAAGCCAGTCTGGCTGCGGCACATGCTGATTCGAATGCGCCGCTGCTTGATCAGGAAGTCGACCCGCTGGTGCTGCAGCGGGTGGCCTGGCCGGAGAACCTGGCCAGCCACATGTTCGCCCTGCTGCGCGACCGGCCCGAATTCGAAACGGCGACAACACGGTTGCGCATGTTCACCAGCTCGGGCCGACTGGTCGACGCGCGAGTGACCTGGGTCCGCACGATTGTTCCCGGCCCGCTGCCGCACTGCGGCTACTTCACCCAGCCGGACCAGCCGACGCGGCTGATCCTCGACGGCCCGCTGCTGCCCGCCGACTGGACGGTCGAACTCAACTACCTGGCCAACAGCGACGGATCCATGACGCTGTCGCTGTCCGAGGGACCCGAACGGAAAGTTCCGGTGCATCCGGGCCTCAACCGCGTCTACGCCCGGCTGCCCGGCGCCGGGGATGCGATCACGGTGCGGGCCAACACCACCGCGCTATCGCTGTGCCTCGCGTCGGGTCCGGTGGGTTACCTGGCGCCCGGTTGATGGTCCAATCCGGGTGCGCGGAAATTCGGATCAACTTCGGAGCCACTTATCATTGCGAGTGGGCGGAGTTGAGTCCACAAGAGTCTGTTAATCTATTGGGCCGCAAGGCTATACAGGTGAAGCATCCAGCTGAGTACACGCATACGGCATGATCTCGGCGTTTTGGCTCAGGAAGGTGGAGAGTCGGGCAACGGAACGCCATGACGGAACATACGTGCCCGCAGTGGGAAACCTGCTGTTCGCACGGACCTGGACGGACCGGCACCCAGTGGCCGCAGTCGCGTTGGGACGATGACCGCGAGCGTCGGCCTCGGACGCGCTGGCGGCTGATGCAGACTAACGCCAAGCACTGATGGCACTCCGGTGGCGCTTTTCAGGGTCGACGGTTGAAAGTCACACGGCCCACCTGGCCACCAGCATCACAGCTGTACCTCAACGGATCTGTAGCGAAGGGTGTTGGCAGATCCGCCGACGTACTGGGACCAGTTACCAACCCAACCGATTTGGACAACACCGAACTGCTCCGGATTCATACCCCGCCGGGTCGATTCCGATATCAAATCGAATCGGTGTCAACTTACTTAGCCCCAATGCACTATTAGTGCAGTCACGGCAAGAGCCGAAGTCCGCTTCTTACGCTGTTTCGAACCGACGTCATCGTCGTGAACGATCAGTGCGTGGGCTTCGTCTCGAGGCTGGAGCTCTTCCTTCGTGATGTAGTTGGGGTTCGGGTCGCGAGCTACGCCAAGGCCGCATTCCCGCACGTCGCAAGCACGCACCGAGAGTATGCCATTACGTGGGTCATTCTTTACAACGAGATAATCCAGTCCGAGGTCCGTCAGAACGCTCTGGAGGTAGCAGGACACGCCGTCCTCGTTCCAGACGAATGCCCCAGACCGAACTCGATGACCTTGCCTGCCTTCGTCGAAGATTGTCCAGTTCTCTAACGGAAGTTCCGGTGCCCGCCAATAAAGCGTATCGGCGCCATCGATGGACGGGTCGTCCGGATTCACCGGATTGGCAGGCGATGTTGGATTCCTGTGCTGATCTTCTCAAGAAACCTTCCGGCGGAAACTAGAATTGGGACCAGCGTATCGACGTCATCCTGAAAATCCCATTCGAACGGACCAAACACGTACTCACCATTATCGCGTCGCCCGACGATGGAAAGGCAGTCCTGGAAATCGAGTGTGAGCTCGAGCGAGTCGCCAGAAACAAGCCATTGAATATCAAGGCCACCATCAGGTGTGGGCGCAATCTGCGGTGTGGCTAGACCATCGCTGGCGACGACTACGTTGAGCAACGACATGGCAAGGTTCGCGATCGCACTGTGAACTGGCGCCCACCCAATGGAACGGCCCGGCGCGTCTGCATCGGTCAGCGTAGCGATCCTCGTTTGGGCATATGTCAGTAGTTGAGATCGAGACGGAGTGACTTCTGGTAACCATGCCCGCTTCACCCAACGTCGCGTGGCAGCGTCCTGACGAACGCTGGACCTATCACGCCGAGACAGGGTTGCAGTCATTCCTTTCCCCACCTTTCATGCATCTTCAGCGTAGTTAGCTTCTCGAAGCCAGTGACACAGTATTCATGAGCAATGTCCAATCGCCGGAAAACGTCACCGTCGGATTCAGTGATGTTGATGCGCGTCACCACCTCGAGGTAACCGTGGCTCGCGTCGGATGTGGCCGTTGCAACGAGTTCGCCGACCACAGAACCGGGGTCACCCGGCTCAGCTACAGCCGCCGCAATTCGAACCTCGGGGGATGCGTTGGGAATTGCGTTCCACTCGGAATTCAACACTCCGATAGCGTCCTTCAGGTTCTCACCTGCTTCAAAGGCGAACCGGTTCACATAAGTGACAACAGCAGTCTGGGGTCGAAAGATTCCAGCGGAGCTTGCCGTGACGCGTTCGCGAAACTCCGCGAGGACTCTCTCGTAGACCTCACGCAGATGGTCATATCGAGGATACTGCCGATCGTCCCCAGGCGTCCTCCGCCAGTTGAGCAGCAGCCGGTCATTTTGGACCTGGAGCAATTCGTCTTCCTCATCGCTCATCATCCAGATCCTGATGGCGGGCAGATGCGACACCTGGAACTGGAAGCCGATCGGCCCGGTGGAAAACGATGCTGGCGGCAATGCAGGTTGCTCCTGGATCTTCGGGAACGCATCTCGCCACAGATCATGCAGTCGGACCAGTTGAACGGGGCCTAGCCCGGGCAGTTGCAGAAACTCGATGCCAACCGCTACTTCGACGACAGGCGGCGCCGCGAACGACGGGAGCGGTCCGACCCACCCGCTCAAGCCCACCCAACCATCTGTGCCCCCGTTCGTCGTGGTTACACAACTGTAGACCCGCATCACTCTGCTAAGTGCAATCTACCCATTTCCACCTGGCTCATCAGGTTAACGCTTGGACTGCCGTTATCAGTGTGACAGGCCCGGTCGCATCGGGTGAAGATTGCCGACGGTCCCGGTAGAACTGCAGGCCGCGGCTTCCCAGCACCCCTTCCGCCGACGCGAGACCGGTTGCCGCAGTTCGGGCACTTCCGCGAACCCGTAAACACATCCTCACCAGGGTGCACCACTCTTGGATGTTCCGCGATTTGTTCTAGGCGATCGAACTCGTGCCGAATTGTGTTGTTGCCCAGTTAATTACGTGGATAATGCGGCGCTCGTGCCGTCTTCGCGGACCAGCTTTCACTGAGAACCGCTATGCTGGCTAGGCGCCTTCCGCTGCAAGATGGAGCCGCCTGGGGGAATCGAACCCCCGACCTATTCATTACGAGTGAATCGCTCTACCGACTGAGCTAAGGCGGCTGTACCTGGTGGCGCCATCGCCGGGCGGCACGAGTCTACGGCAGGCGGGCAAAATCACCCAAGCTGCTGGCCGATGGTGGCGACCATGGCGTCGACCGCGAACTTGGGTTTGACGTTGATCGCCAGGGCTTCGCGGCAGGCCAACACGGCCTCGATGCAACGCAACAGCCGATCGGGCGTGGCATGCGCGGCCAGCGCCGCGGCCCGCTCGGTCATGTCCGGGTGATTGGCAGCTACCGTGGCCGCGTTCGCCGACACCAGCAACGCATCCCTGAAATAGCCCGCCAGGTCGATCAGTGCCCGGTCCAGCGCATCCCGCGAGGCGCGGGTTTGACGGGATTTCTGGCGTCGTTCCAGCTCTTTGATGGCGCCGGTGGCGCCGCGCATCGCCCCGGCGGTCCCCTTACCCGTGCCGCCGGCCCCCAGCGCCGTGCGCAGCTCCTCGGTCTCGGCCTCGGCCCGGTCCGCGGTCAGCACCAGCGCCTCGGCCTCGGCGGCGGCGACCAGCTCCTCGGCGGCGGCGTAGGCGCGCGACGGCGTCACGGCGTCGCGCGCCAGCCCCAGCGCCCGCTCCCGTCGCTGCCGGGCCTCCGGGTCGGTGGCCAGCCGCCGGGCCCGCCCCACATGACCGCCGCTGACCGACGCCGCCCAGGCCGCGGTTTCGGTATCCAGGCCGTCGCCGTCGGCAAGCACCCGGGCGATCGCCGCGGTCGAGGGCGTCACCAGCGCGACATGCCGACATCGGGATCGCAGCGTCACCGCAATGTCTTCGGGGTCCACCGAGGGCGCGCACAGCAGGAACACCGTCGAGGCCGGCGGCTCCTCCACCACCTTGAGCAGCGCGTTGGCGGCACCTTCGGTGAGCCGATCGGCGTCCTCGATCAGCACGATCTGGCGGTGTCCGGTGGTGGGCTTGCGCGACGCGATCTGCACGATGGCCCGCATCTCGTCGACGCCGATGGACAGGCCCTCGGGAATGACCCGCCGTACGTCGGCGTGGGTGCCGGCCATCGTCGTCGTGCAGGCCCGGCACCGCCCACATCCGGGACCCCCGTCGTCGGGATCGGCGGTGCATTGCAGCGCTGCCGCGAAGCACAATGCCGCCACCGACCGGCCAGAACCCGGTGGACCGGTGATCAGCCACGCATGTGTCATATTTCCGTCACCGGCGAGGCTGTGACGGTTGTCACCACGAGCCGACCTGGCGGCGGCGATCAGCTCGTTTTTCACCGCATCCTGGCCTACCAGCCGCGTAAACACCCCGGACATCATCGTCGACAGTATTAGCCCGCGATTAGTCCCCGCCGACAGAGACCGATTGGCCGCCGTTTCGCGACCATCCCGTGATCTTTGCGCGCTGCGGCCGGTCAGCGGCGACGTGCCGGGGCGGCCGTAAGTTTTCGGCCAGTCATCGCCGCCGGATACGGTGGGCTCGTGGCTACCGTGGCAGCATTGCCCGGGCGGATCAGCGCGTTCGTCCGGTGGGTGGTGCGCACTCCGTGGCCGGTGTTTTCGCTGAGCATGCTGCAGTCCGACATCATCGGGGCGCTCTTTGTCCTCGGCTTCCTGCGCTACGGCCTGCCACCCGGTGATCGGATCCAGCTGCAGGACCTGCCGCGCCTCAACCTGGTCATCTTCATACTTTCGGCGCACGCGGTGTTTTTCGCCGGGGTCGCGGCAAATTTCAAACTGCTGGTACCGGTTTTCCGATGGCAGCGCCGGGACA
Organism: Mycobacterium gastri; assembly: GCF_002102175.1. Lineage (GTDB taxonomy): Bacteria > Actinomycetota > Actinomycetes > Mycobacteriales > Mycobacteriaceae > Mycobacterium > Mycobacterium gastri. Next base: position 13,354 of record NZ_LQOX01000024.1, read on the forward strand.
ACCTGCTCGCCGAGGCTGATCCGGCCGCCACCGAGCTGGCCCGCAGGCGCGTACTACGTATGCCCTTCTACCGAACCGTGATCAGCCTGGTGGTGTGGGCCATCGGAAGTGCGGTCTTCATCGTGGCCAGCTGGTCGGTGGCCCGCTACGCCGCGCCCGTCGTAGCGGTCGCCACGGCGCTGGGCGCCACCGCGACCGCGATCATCGGCTACCTGCAGTCCGAGCGGGTCCTGCGGCCCGTCGCGGTGGCTGCGCTGCGCAGCGGTGTGCCGGAAAACCTGCGGACACCCGGCGTCATCCTGCGCTTGATGCTGGCCTGGGTACTGTCCACCGCGGTGCCGCTGCTGGCGATCGTGCTGGCGGTGGTGTCCGACAAGATAGCGTTGCTGCACACCGCACCGGAGAAGTTGTTCGATCCCATCCTGTTGCTGGCGTTGGCGGCACTGGGCATCGGGTTCGTCAGCACCCTGCTGGTGGCCATGTCGATCGCCGATCCGCTGCGCCAGCTGCGCTGGGCCCTCTCCGAGGTACAGCGCGGCAACTACAACGCCCACATGCAGATCTATGACGCCAGCGAGCTGGGCTTGCTGCAGGCCGGCTTCAACGACATGGTCCGGGACCTGTCCGAGCGGCAGCGGCTGCGTGACCTGTTCGGTCGCTATGTCGGCGAAGACGTGGCCCGCCGCGCCATCGAGCGCGGCACCGAGTTGGGCGGTCAGGAACGCGACGTGGCGGTGTTGTTCGTGGACCTGGTGGGCTCCACCCAGCTGGCCGCCACGCGACCGCCCGCCGAGGTGGTTCATCTGCTCAACGAATTCTTCCGGGTGGTGGTCGATACCGTCGGCCGGCACGGCGGCTTCGTCAACAAATTCCAGGGCGACGCCGCGCTGGCGATCTTCGGCGCACCGATCGAACACCCCGACGGTGCCGGCGCCGCATTATGTGCCGCGCGGGAACTGCACGACGCCCTCCTCCCGGTGCTGGGTTCGGCCGAGTTCGGAATCGGGGTGTCGGCCGGACGGGCCATCGCCGGGCACATCGGCGCGCAAGCCCGCTTCGAGTACACCGTGATCGGCGACCCGGTCAACGAGGCTGCGCGCCTCACCGAACTGGCCAAGCTCGAAGCGGGCCACGTGCTGGCGTCGGCCATCGCGGTCAGCGGCGCGCTCGACGCCGAGGCGCTGTGCTGGGATGTCGCCGAAGTCGTCGAGCTGCGGGGGCGCACCGCACCCACCCAGCTGGCCAGACCGCTCAATCTTGCTGCGCCCGAAGAGGTTTCCAGCGAGACGGGCAGCTAGATTCGCCGGGATGGCCCCCGGTTCGGCAGACTCTGCTTTGCCGGCTAGCTGGCCGCGACCGGCTTCTTGCCGTATTGCCGCTCCATCATCGCCGTGTCCCCGTACACCTGCACCCGTACCGATTTGCCGTCGCGCAGTGTGTAGACCTCGACGTCTTGACTGGTTTCGCCGCCAACGGTGGCGTCGCTGAACACGACCACCGTGTCGCCGTCGGCGATGAACCGGTGGGGCGTGACGGTCGGGGATTTCTCGCCCAATCGCCGCAGATACTCGCCGAGTTCGCCTTTGCCGTGATAGCGGCCGCTGATTGCGCTTTCACCCGGTTGGACCCATTCGATGTTCTCGTCGAACAGGCTCATCAACGTTTCGACGTCGCCCTCCGCGAAGGCTTGGTAGCCGCGCTTGACGACCTCGATGTTCTGGTCTTGCTCCGACACTGCCATCTCCTTTCGTGCGTATCCGATACTTGGACCGTAAAGGGCCGTACCAGGCCGCTTCGGCGGGCCACCGCGTTCGGGTGTAATGGCGCCATGGCGCCATTACAGGTGGTCCATCTGGCGTGACATCCACGCCACCTCGGAATAGCCGGCCTCACGACGCCGATATACCGGTCGCGGTTCGGGCAAGGTGATGTGGATGTGGCGGACCGCGTCAACCAAGGTTGCGCCCGGCCAGTGGTGGTGAATCGGTGCAGGCGGTGTCGACGTGGCTGCCGCACCGCTGAACTTGACGTCGTGCTCGCTGACGCGAACGTGCGCCGTCACGTGTTCAACGGAGCTGATTCCGGAACGAGCCTGGCCGACATCGGGCGCATGCGGGTGGGACAGTAAGTGCCACATGGTCGGAGCTCCTTCCAGAATTGGCGGCTCCCAGCCGGAGCGAGCAATTTCGAGCACTTCGAAGACAACCACCATGAGACGGCTCAAACCTCATCCATATAGATGAGATCGGGCTAATCTTTTTGGGAGACTCACGCCGATCTTCACAACGATTCACAGCGAAGAAGTTTCCGATGCGAGTACCGCGCGGCAAGTCGTGGGCCGGGCGATGGTTACGATTACGGACTTTTCGCGCCTGGTAGCTGGTGTCTACAGGGCGGCAGCCAGTCCGCAGCACTGGCAGCCGGCCATCCGCGACATCCACCGCGCGCTGGGCGGTACCGGCGGCTCGATGCTTCTGGGCGACGGTTCGGTCTGGTCGTTGCAGGATTCAACTCTTCCCGTGGCGGCACTCGAGAGCTACGCAAAGCATTACTACCAACTGGATTACGTACTCGCCGCGCTGCACAAAGCCCCGGTCGGTGTGGTGCGAACCGGTCCGGAAATTATTTTCCGGAATCGCAATCGCGAGTTCTACGCCGGCTGGATGCGCCCCAACGAACTCGAGGACGGTTTATTCGTCCGGCTGACCGGCGGCCCACGGCCAACATGTTTTCTGGTGGTGTCGCCGACACGGTCCTTCGACACCTCTGAGCGGGTCCAGCTGATGAGCGAGTTGGTCCCACACCTGCACCAGGCGGTACGCACACAGGACAAACTTCGGGCGCTCAACCGTGACGCCGTGGATCTGGCCGGCGCGCTGGATGCCGTCCGGAATGGAATAGTCATCGTAACGATCGAAAACGTTGTGGTGAACCTGAATTCGGCAGCCGAACGAATCCTTCGCACCGCCGACAGCCTGTGCATGCGGTCGCGACGCATCACCGCGACCTGCACGCAGGCCGAACGAGAGCTACACCTGGCCATCCACAATGCGCTCGGCGGCGTCCGCTGCGCCGTTCGCAGCGGACGGTCGCTCATCTGCGTTCGGCACTCCGGTAAGCGGCCCTATGTCATTCACGTCCTGCCGGCCCACCGGCGAGACGGTGACGAGCCTATGGGCCGGCCCACGGCCTTGGTGCTGATCATTGATCCCGAGGATGAACCCGAGCCACCCGCGGCGCTGTTACGACGGCTCTACCACCTCACCAAAGCCGAAGCCGACGTCGCGTTGCAGATGGTGCATGGCGCCGACGCCAAGCAAATTTCGGACGAGTTGTCGGTCTCGGTGACGACGGTGCGCACCCATCTGCAACACGTCTTCGAAAAAACCGATACCCACCGCCAAGTCGAGCTGGTACGGGTCCTGCTCGGGCTACGTCCCTAGCGGGAGTTTCCGCCCTGTGTAGTTGAGCGGCGTGTCTTTTGTTGTGGTGCTTGGTTTTTGACGCGTTTGGGTG
>NZ_LQOX01000025.1 GCF_002102175.1 Mycobacterium gastri
TGTCATTTGCCACCGGGAAGGGACCACTGGTTTGCCACCAGCTAGGGACCACCTGTTTGGCTCAGCGAGCATGATGTTGGCTTTACGGTGCTGATGTCAAACTGTGGGCTTTTGACGTCGCCGGTAGGACTGGCCTTCGATGATCAGTTCGTGCGTGGTGGAGGTGAGCCTGTCGACTGCCGATTGGGCCAGCAGTGGGTCGGTCATCATGGCCAGGAATTCGTCGGGGCTGCGGTTGGAGGTTAAAACGGTGGAGGCCTTGTGGTGGCGGGCCACGACGAGTTCGTAGAAGTCGGCGGTTGCGGTGGCGTCCATGGGTTGCAGCGCAAAGTCGTCGATGATCAGCAGGCGGATCTGGGCCAGCCGCCGCATTTCGGCTTCGGTGCTGTTGTCGAGTCGAGAGGCTCTGAGCCGCTTGAACATTGCGTCTGCGCGCAACATTAGGGTGGGGACGCGGCGGCGCACGGCGATATGCCCAAGTGCTGTGGCTAGATGCGTTTTCCCGACTCCGACGGCGCCCAAAAGCAAAGCCCCATGGGGGCCGTCGAGGAAGCGCAGGCTGGTCAGGTCGGTCCACAGGCTGCGGTCGTAGCGCACGGCGGCGGATTCGTCCCAGGACTCTAGGCGCATGGCGGCGTCTAGGCCGGAGTCGCGGGCGCGCCGGGCCGCTGAGCTGGTGTCGCGGCGGGTGGCCTCATCGGCGAGCACCAGCTCGAGAAACGCCGCATGGGAGAGGTGTTGTTGGCGGGCCAAGACGAGCCGTTCGGGCAGGGTGTCGAGCATGGGTCCGAGTTTGAGTTGGCGCATCACACGTTTGAGGTCAGTCGAGATGGGATCGGTGACAATAGGTTTGGTTGGTTTGGTCACCACAGCCCCTCCTGCTCGTTGTGGTGGCCGGTGACCAGGGCGCCGCCGTCGATGACGCTCATCCAGTCCGGCTTGGGCCTAGATGGGCCAGTGCGGTATTCGCGCGGGTCTCGGGCAAACCGTGCCGGGGCCAGCCCCGAAGCCGCCCGTGGCGCCTCGCTGGGGGCCTTTTCGGTGGCTTTTTCCAGCATGGCTGCGATCTTGGTCACCGAGATGACATCGAGTTCCAAAGCGCGCCCGCACGCGGTGTTGACCGGTGTGGCGCCGTAGCGTTTGACCAGGCCCAACAGCCGATAGACCTGGCGCATCTTGGTCCAGGGCAGCTCATGGTCGAGCAGGCGCTCGGCGTAGATGGCGATGTCGGGTCCATGGCCGGCGGCGGTGGCGATGAGCCGGCCCAGGTCCCGCATGGCGTAGGCGGTCTTTTCGGCGGGTAGATCCCCCGGGTCGGTCGAGCGCCCGCCCGCCGGTTGGCGGGGATGGGTTTTGACCAGCTGGCCGCGGTGATACATTTTGACCAGCTCAGCATCGGCGCGGACCCAAAGTGTTTGCCCGCGAAGGTGTTCGGGTATCGAATAGAGCGCACTTTTGATCTGGACGTGGTAGTCGCGGTGGACTTTGACTTGCGCGTAGATAGGCAGCTGGTAGGCCGCGGTGGGCGCGGGCAACAGCACAGCAGCCTCACACTGGGCGAACACCACCGCCGGCTGGGCGCAGGTGGTGCCATGGATACGTAGCCCGGCTTTATCGGCGCACCAGGTTTGGGCGCGGGCTTGGGCGTCGGCCAAATCCACGAATTCCTCACCGGCGAAGAAGTTTCCGCGTACGTATTGCACTATCCTTTCGACCCGAGGTTTATCTTGGGGCGAACGAACGCGGGCCGGGTCGGTAACAAAGCCGCGGGCCTGGGCGTACTCCAACCACCCCACAGTAAATCGTGGGTTTGTCGCATCAGCCTGGGCCACAATCGGTTTCATGTTGTCGGGGATCAACACCTTAAAGACACCACCGAAAAACGCCCAGGCTGCCTCGCAGCCGGCGAGGATCGCCTCCAACGTCTGGGAGAACGTCAACCACACGAACATGTGCCGCGAATAGACCGCGGTGAAGATCAACGCATGCGCCACCCGCGGCCGCCCTGCCGCCGCATCGAAAATCATCCCCATCCGGGCGAAATCGATCTGACACTCCACCCCGGGATCCCCGTCGGCCACCGGCACCGTATCCCCCCGGCCCCGATAACCGGTGCGCTCAACGCAATAACGGTGCAAGGTGCGCTGGGGCACCATCACCCCCTCGCGCGCCAACAGATCGGCGATCTTGACCACGCTCAAACCCTTATCGACCCACTCGGCGATCCGATCATGGTTGTCGCACAACAATTCCCACGCCATACCATGCCCGTTCGGCCGATCCGGGCGCACCGCCTCCACCACCTGCCCGATCAACTCATCGGTGAGCTGATCAGTGTTGCCGTCACGATCCAACCCCGCCGCCACCGCCGCGTCTCTATAGCGGCGAGCGGTCTTGCGATCCACCCCGGCCACAGCACCCACCCGGCGCAGCCCAGCGCCCAACATCCACACCCGCAACATCTCGCGCACCTCGATCACCGAAACCTCCCGATACATAAAGCGGACTCCTTCACATCGATTGACGTGAAGTGATCCGACCCAGTAATCGAGCAACCCCCGACGCGACACGCGGGTGGTCCCATCACTGGCAAACGGGTGGTCCCATGACCGTGGCTAAACCCTGCTCAAACCGGTCCCATCACGGTGGCGGTCGACA
>NZ_LQOX01000026.1 GCF_002102175.1 Mycobacterium gastri
TGTGCGACACGAGGTCGCGTATGGCGAGTGAACTCGCGGATTGGAGGCCGGTTATGCCGGACGCGTAGTTCGCGATCAGTGTTCGAGATCGGTTCCCGCCCTGACGTGCGTCGGCAGGTCCTGCCTGCCGGGGTGCGAAGCTCGGGGCAAAAGCCCAAGGGCCCCCGTTCCGTCCGGGGGAGCAACCGGGCGAGGGAAAGACTGGACGGGCGAACGTAAGTGAACTCCTGATGATGCCTCGTGACATCTAGCCTGGTGACGACGGGACGAATAACCGGGTGATAGGGCCTGGCCGCTGGTGGAGGCGGCGAGCGGCGACTCGTTAATTGTCGCGAGTCGTGTGAACACCGCCGGCCCCGGGGTTAAGGGAGCGCCCACCCCGGTCGTGTCTCGTGTGCGCGGAACGTGGAAACCCCGTCGGGGTCCGAGACTTTGTTGTGTCGGTAGGCCGATCGTGAGAGGGGCGGAAGCCCTCGGCGGGACAGGATGCCCAAGAAGCGGATGACGGTGGCCGAAAGGCGACGGGACTCACGACAGCGTGGCTGCTGCTCCAGGCGGTCGTCGCGGGGAACCGACCGGATGCCGGTCCATGCGACCGGACCCGAAAGGGTGCTGACGTGGGCAGGTGAGCCTTTGAACACCGAGGCCGACGGCCTGACGAACCGAAGGGGCAAGTTGGACACCATTGTGGTGAACGGACCCGAGGACGTTGCTGTGGATTGGGATTTCGTCGACTGGCGTGTCCATGAGCAGAACGTAATCCGGTTGCGGCGCAGGATCTTCAAGGCGGCGCGGGAGCAGGACTGGGCCACGGTCCGGTCACTGCAAAAACTGATGCTGGGGTCGTGGTCGAACACTCTGACGAGCGTGCGGCAAGTCACTCAGCGCAATACCGGACGTCGGACGGCCGGGATCGACGGCGAGGTTGCCTTATCGTCGCCACAACGGGCGGACATAGCGGTGCGTGTGCACGGCAGCCGCTCGGAATGGGTCCCGATCCCGGTTCGGCGCGTGTACATTCCGAAGGCCGGCAACAGGGCGAAGCTGCGCCCGCTCGGTATCCCGGTGTTGATGGATCGGTGTCACCAGGCACGGGTCCGCAACGCGCTGGAACCGGAGTGGGAGGCCCGGTTCGAGGCCCGTTCCTACGGGTTCCGTCCCGGCCGCAGCTGCGCTGACGCTATCGGCTCGTTGTTCGCGACCCTGAATGGGCCTCGTGCTCGTCGGGTCTGGATCCTCGACGCCGATTTGGCGGCTGCGTTCGACAAGATCGACCATTCCCGTTTGCTCGATGCGCTCGAGGGGTTCCCCGCGAGGGGACTCATTGAGCGCTGGCTCCGGGCGGGGGTGATCGAAAAGGGGCGGTTCTCGCCCACCGAAGAGGGTTCTCCTCAGGGCGGCGTGATCAGTCCGTTGTTGATGAATGTGGCGTTGCACGGTCTGGAAGAGGCCGCGGGTGTCCGCTACCGCACGACTGGCACTCATGCCGGGCAGTCGGTGGAGGGAACACCGATCCTGGTGAGGTATGCCGACGACCTGGCGGTTTGCTGCTGTTCGCGGGAGCAGGCCGAACAGGTGAAGGCGCGGTTGGCAGTATGGCTGGCTCCGAGGGGCTTGGCCTTCAACGAGGACAAGACACGCATTGTGCACCTTGAGGCCGGCTTTGATTTCCTCGGCTTCAACTTGCGCCGGTATCGGCGCGGGAATGGGCCGGGCAAGCTGCTGATCAAACCGAGCCGCGACGCGGTCATGCGGATTCGGCACAGGCTCGCCGACGAGATGCGCCGTATGCGTGGATCGAACGCGATGGCGGTTATCGCCAGGCTCAACCCGATCATCCGGGGTTGGGCCGCTTATTACCGAGGGGTGGTGTCCAGCAAGGCATTTCGCGCACTGGACGACTATTTGTGGCGGCTCACCTACCGGTGGGCGTGCCACACTCACCCAAGGAAGCCGAAGAGGTGGGTCGTGCGCCGCTACTTCGGCCGGTTCAACCGGTTCAGGAATGACCGGTGGGTGTTCGGCTCCCGCGATCACGTGCTCAACGACCGCGGCGACATCGCGCACCTGACCAGATTCTCCTGGACCGAAATTGTCCGGCACCAACTGGTCACCGGCGGGGCGTCTCCGGACGATCCTGACCTCACCTTCTATTGGGCCGCACGGCGACGAAAGGTGTTGCCTCCGCTGGACAGCTACAACCTGCGCCTGCTAGCCAAGCAGGATGGGTGCTGCCCGTTATGCGGGGACCACATCCTCTCGCCCAGCCAACCACCGCAATCCCCACGTGAGTGGGAGCGCTGGTGGCTGCGCGTTGTCAAACGGGCGATCGCCGCTGACTACCTCACCCACCACGGGCGAGGCGGCACGCCGGACGGGGACCAGACCCGCCTGATACACGCCTCCTGCCACCGCAGCTTGCAAGCTCGCCAACGCAGGAGACCGGAACCCGCACAGCCCTCGCGGCTTGCTTGAGCCGAGTGCGGGGAAACCCGCTTGCTCGGTTCTGAGGGGGCCCCGGCGCAGCAATGCGCCG